>DATBBG010000079.1:0-49471 GCA_036271095.1 Solirubrobacteraceae bacterium | reverse complement strand
GCGCGAGCGCAAGCGCCGCCTCGACGCGCTGCTCGGAGCGCGCGCGATCGCGCACGACCCAATCGACGTGGCAGCCTCCGAGCGCGTACTCGCAGCCGATCTGCGCGCCCATCAGGCCGGCGCCGAGGATCGCGACGTGCGCGCGAGTCGCGCCGCGCGCCGATTGCTGCGCAGAGGCCTCGTCGGACATGGAGACGGAGGTTACGACTCGCAGCGAGCCGTGCACAGGCCGAAGGCGTGTGAGCAGTCGCGTGGCCTCATGGCCGCATATGCTCGGCGCGTGCCGGCCATCACCCGCCTCTTGATCTCCTGCCCAGACCGCTCGGGGATCGTCGCTGCGACCTCACAGCTGCTGACAGACGCAGGCGCGAACATCGTTCACTCCGATCAGCACACGACCGATGCGCGCGACGGCACCTTCTACATGCGCATGGAGTTCGATCTGAAGCTGACGGCGCTCGAGCGCTCAGAGCTTGAAGCGCGCTTCTCACGCGAGGTCGCCGAGCCGCTTGGCATGCAGTGGCAGATGTCAGACGCAAGCGTGCCAAAGCGCGTCGCGATCCTCGTCTCGCGCGAGGATCACTGCCTGCTTGATCTGCTCTGGCGACGCCGGCGCGGTGAGCTACAGATCGACGTGCCGTTTGTCGCCTCAAACCACGAAGATCTGCGCGAGGACGTCGAGTCCTTCGGTCTGCCCTATGAGTACGTGCCGGTGGCGCAGGGGCAAAAGCGCGAGGCCGAGCAGCGGCTGCTTCAGCTGCTTCACGGCGAGGTCGATCTGGTCGTGCTCGCGCGCTACATGCAGATCCTCAGCGGCGAGCTGCTGGAGGCGATGGCGGTGCCGGTGATCAACATCCACCACTCCTTCCTACCGGCCTTCGCCGGCGCAAAGCCCTATGCGCAGGCCAAGGAGCGCGGCGTCAAGCTGATCGGCGCAACGGCGCACTACGTCAGCGAGCAGCTCGATGAGGGGCCGATCATCGAGCAGGACACCGTCAGGGTTACCCATCGCGACGATGTCGCCTCGCTGATGCGCCTGGGCGCGGACATCGAGCGCACGGTGCTCGCGCGGGCTGTGCGCTGGCACTGCGAAGACCGCGTGCTGCGGGCGGGTGAGACGACGGTGGTGTTTTGATCTCAGACGGTCCGCGCCGCCGCGCGCCAGCCGGCTGACCTGCGCTGCCACACTCACGCGCATGGCAGTCGACACACGGCGCACCGGCATCTACTTCAC
This sequence comes from Solirubrobacteraceae bacterium, assembly GCA_036271095.1. Lineage (GTDB taxonomy): Bacteria > Actinomycetota > Thermoleophilia > Solirubrobacterales > Solirubrobacteraceae > Palsa-744. Next base: position 48,237 of record DATBBG010000079.1, on the reverse strand, counting down.
CCACCCGTCCTCGCTCGAGCACGATCCGCGCGTGTTGATGCCCGGCCACCCCGACACGCCGGCGCGGATGCTCGCGCTCGAGCGGATGCTCGCGATTGAGGGCCGGCTCGGCTGGGAGCGCCGCCAAGCGCCGGCTGCCGACGCGGCGACGCTCGAGCGTGTGCACAGCCCGCGGCTCGTCGGCGAAATCGAGCGCCTCGCGCTTGCCGGCGGCGGCGCGATCGACGCCGACACGGTCGTCGGCGAGCCCTCCTATCGCGCCGCGCTGCACGCTGCCGGCGGCGCCTGCGAGCTCGCGCGCGTGCTGCTCGCCGGCGAGACGCAGCTTGGCTTCTCGATGCTGCGTCCGTCCGGCCACCACGCCGAACCGGATCGCGCTATGGGCTTCTGCCTGTTCGACAACGTCGCCGTCGCTGCTGCGCTCGCGATCGCCGAGCTCGGCGCCGAGCGCGTGCTCGTGCTCGACTGGGACGTGCACCACGGCAACGGCACCGCCGAGGCGTTCCGCACGCGAGCCGACGTGCTGTTCGCGAGCATTCACCAGTCGCCGCTGTATCCCGGCACGGGGCCGCTGCACGACGTCGGCTCTGGCGCCGGCGAGGGCTACACGATCAACCTGCCCGTGCCGCCGGGCTCGGGCGAGGAGCTGTGGCTGTCGCTGATCGAGCACGTCGTCGTGCCGGCAGCGCGCGCGTTCGCGCCCGACCTGATTCTCGTCTCAGCCGGCTTTGACGCACATCGCGCCGACCCGCTCGCCGGGTGCATGCTCGAGACGAGCTCGTTCGGCGAGCTCGCGCGCCATCTGCGCGACCTCGCGCTCGCCTGTAAGGCGCCGCTCGGCCTCGTGCTCGAGGGCGGCTACGAACCGGTCTCGCTCGCGCAGTCCGTGCGCGAGACGATGCGCGCGCTCGGCGACGAGCACGCGCCGCGCAGCGTGACTGCCGAGTTGCCCGAGACGCGAGCGGCGATCGCGCAGCTGCAGCGCTTCTGGCCGCTGTAGATCGCGCGAGCCCGCCGTGGCCGGGACGCTACGCGCGTAGGATGCACAGATGCCCGACGAGCAGCCGCCCGAGCAGCCGAGCGCCTCGGCCTCGCCGGGCGCCAACCGCCGCGATGCGCACCCGCCGATGCCGCGCGACAAGCGCGGCTGGCAGGTGGCTCCGGCGCCCGACGGGCGCGGCATGCCCGAGCAGCACCCGAGCAAACCGCCGCCGCACCGGCGGATGGGCTTTCTCTGGTTCGTGCTGATCCTCGTCGCGATCAACTGGATCTCACTGCTGCTGATCCACCCGACGACCAGCGAACCGCGGATCACGGTGCCGTTCAAACCGTTCTTCCTGACGCAGGTGCAGAACGGCAAGGTCCAGATGATCTCGACCAAAGGCGACACGGTCGAAGGCAAGCTGAAGGCGAAGGTCAAATACCCGGCGCACGAAAAGAACGCGCCGTCGACGAAGCTGTTCGCGACGCAGGTTCCGACCTTCTGGAACGGCAGTCAGCTGACGACGCTGCTCAAAGAAAAGAACGTCACCGTCAACGCCAAGTCGACGAGCGAAAGCAGATCGCTGCTCGCCGAGCTGCTGCTCGGCTTCGGCCCGACGCTGCTGATCGTCGGGCTGTTCGTCCTGATCGCGCGCCGCGCCGCGAAAGCCGGCGGCGGCATGGGCGCGCTCGACAACTTCGGCCGCTCGCAGGCGCGCAAGGTCGACCCCGAGACGATTCGCGTCACCTTCGACGACGTCGCCGGGATCGACGAGGCGAAGGCCGAGCTCTCGGAGATCGTCGACTTCCTGCGCGATCCCGAGCGCTACGGGCGCCTCGGCGGGCGGATGCCGCATGGCGTGCTGCTGTCCGGCGCGCCCGGCACCGGCAAGACGCTGCTCGCGCGCGCTGTCGCCGGCGAGGCGCACGCCGCCTTCTTCTCGATCTCCGCGTCCGAGTTCATCGAGGCGATCGTCGGAGTCGGCGCTTCGCGCGTGCGCGATCTGTTCGCGAAGGCCAAGGAGGCCGAGCCTTCGATCATCTTCATCGACGAGCTCGACGCGATCGGACGCTCGCGCCAAGGCTCGATCTCGGTCAGCGGCTCAAACGACGAGCGCGAGCAGACGCTCGACCAGATCCTGACCGAAATGGACGGCTTCGAAAGCTCGCAGGCCGTCGTCGTGTTGGCCGCGACGAATCGCCCGGACGTGCTCGACTCGGCGCTGTTGCGGCCCGGACGCTTCGATCGCCGTGTCGCCGTGCAGCCTCCCGACCGCAAAGGTCGCAAGGAAATCCTCGAAGTGCACACACGCTCGATCCCGCTCGACGACGACGTCGACCTCGGCGCGCTGGCCGCGAGCACGCCCGGCATGGTCGGCGCCGATCTCGCCAACCTCGCCAACGAGGCCGCGCTGCTCGCCGCTCGGCGCGGTCACGAGAAGGTGCAGACGAGCGACTTCACCGACTCGCTCGAGAAGATCATGCTCGGCTCGCCGCGCGGCATCCTGCTCTCGCCGGCCGACCGCGAGCGCACGGCCTATCACGAGTCCGGTCACGCGCTCGTCGGCATGCTCACGCCCGGCGCCGACCCGGTGCGCAAGGTCTCGATCATCCCGCGCGGCATGGCGCTCGGCGTGACGCTCTCGACGCCCGACAGCGATCGCGTGTCCTACTCGCGCGAAGACCTCTACGCGAAGATCCGCGTCGCGCTTGGCGGGCGCGTCGCCGAGGAGGTCGTCTACGACTCGATCACGACCGGCGCCGAGTCCGACCTGCAGCAGCTGACCCAGATCGCGCGCCAGATGGTCGGGCGCTGGGGGATGAGCGACGCGATCGGCCCGCTCACCGTGCTGCCATCTGACGGTCAGGGGCCGCTGCTGCCGGGCGCGAGCGAAACCTCGCAGGAGACGCAGCGGATCGTCGACGAGGAGGTGCGCAAGATCGTCGAGGACGAGCACGAGCACGTCACGCGCCTGCTGACTGAACACCGCGACCAGCTCGAGAGCCTCGCGCAGGCGCTGCTGAAGGCCGAGACGCTCGATGCGCTCGACGCCTACGCCGCGGCCGACGTGCCGATGCAACCGCAAGAGCTCGCCGACTCAGAAGCACCCGCCGTCGTCGTGCACCCGCGCACAAGCGCTTAGCCGCGCGAGCCCCGCTGACGCGCCGTCAGCCGGTTTGCCGCATGCTGCGCGCCTGATCGCGCTGTCGCTCGCTCGCGCGATCGACGATTGCGCAGACCTGCTCTGGATCCTCGGCGCGGTGCAGCAGCGCGAGATCCTCCTCGGAGATGCGCCCGTCGGCGAGCGCTCGCGCGCGCAGCCAGTCGACGAGCCCATCCCACTCCTCGCCGCCGAGCAGGATCACCGGGAAGTGGCGGATCGTGCGCGTCTGGATCAGCGTCAGCGCCTCGAACAGCTCGTCGAGCGTCCCGTAGCCGCCCGGCGCGATCACGAACGCGCTCGCATAGCGCACGAACATCACCTTGCGCGCGAAGAAGTGGCCGAAGCGCAGGCCGATGTCGAGGTAGGCGTTCAGCGCCTGCTCGCGCGGCAGCACGATGTTGCAGCCGACCGACGTCGCGCCGGCGTCGCGCGCGCCGCGGTTCGCCGCCTCCATCAGCCCCGGGCCGCCGCCGGTGATGATCGCGTAGCCGCCGCGCCCGAGGCACGCTGCGACCTCGCGCACGAGCGCGTAGTCGGCGTGATCGCGCGGCGTGCGCGCCGAGCCGAAGACGCTCACCGCCGGTCCGATCCGCGCGAGCGCGTCGAAGCCGCGCGCGAACTCGGCAGCGATCTCGCGTACGCGCTCGGAGTCCGCCGCGCGCACCGCCGCCGGCTCGTCGCCGAGCCAGAGAAGCAGCTCCTCGTCCAACGTCGGCGCGCTCACCGCGCAAGCGTACGCGCCCCGCTAGGCTTGCGCGCATGCCGCCGGCAAAAGCCTTCGTCGAAAAGCTCGACACGCAGATCGCAAACGAGTTCGCCGCACACCAGCAGTACGTCGCCTGCGCCGTCTTCTACGACTCCGAGGCGCTGCCGCAGCTCGCGCGCTTCTTCCACCGCCAGGCGCTCGAGGAGCGCGGCCACGCGATGATGATGGTGCAGTACCTGCTCGACACCGACGCCGACGTGACGACGCCCGGCGTCGAAGCGCCGCGCACGCTGTTCGCCGACATCGTCGAGCCGATCGCCGTCGCGTTGGAGCAGGAGCAGCGCGTCTCCGAGCAGATCAACGCGCTCTCGGCGGCCGCGCGCGAGGCCGGCGACTACGCCTCCGAGCAGTTCATGCAGTGGTTCATCAAGGAGCAGGTCGAGGAGGTCGCGACGATGAGCGGCCTCTTGCGCGTCGCCGAGCGCTCGCGCGAGGACGCCTCGAAGATCGAGGACTACCTCGCGCGCGAGCAGCCGGGCGAAGCGGGCGGCGACCCGACCGCTCCGAAGGCTGCCGGCAGCAACTAGCCCGACGGCGAAGGCAGCGAGCTCGCCGCGAGCGTCCTTGCGGTCTCGACGAGCGTCTGCACGAGTGGTCCGGCGCCGGCCTCGCGCCAGATCAGCGCGCACTCGGCCGGCTTGGCATCGCGCAGCGGCACGACGACGAAGCCGCTGAGAAAGCCGGCGATCGTGCTCGCCGTCGAGATCGAGAACGTTCGCAGCGCGCGTCCGGATGAGATCGTCGCGATCAGCTCGAGCGAGTTCGCCGGCCGGTCGCCGGTCAGTTGCACCGGCGGTCCGCCACGATGGTCATCGAGCGTCCAGAAGCCCGCCCAGACGGGGTCGGCCGACTCGTGATGCCCGTAGAACGGCTCGTCGAGCACGTCCTCGACAGCCAGCGTCTCGGCGCCGGCGAAGCGGTGTTCGGCAGCGACGAGCACGGCGCGCGGCTCGCGCCAGAGCGTCTGCGTTGCGATCTCCTCGTGCGCCGGCGGCGAGACACACAGCGCGACGTCGACATTCGCCAGCCAGCCGAGCGTCGAGCTCGTCGGGAACTGCAGCTCGCGAAACGACACATCCACCTGCGGGCAGGCGCGCTTGTACTCCTCGAACAGCTCCGGCGCAGCGACCATCGGCGGCGTGCCGAGGAAGCCGAGCTCGATCGACCCGTCCGTGATCCGAGCGAGCGAGCGCGCAGTCGCCGTCGCATCGGCTTCCGCGCGCAGCACCGCGCGCGCCTTCGTCAGGAACGCCTCGCCGGCCGACGTCAGCGTGACGCCGCGAGCGTGACGATCGAGCAGCTTCACACCGAGCTGCGATTCGAGCTGCGCGAGCGCCTGCGAGAGCGCCGGCTGCGCGATGTGCAGCTGCATCGCCGCACGCGTGATCTGGCCAGTCTCCGCCACGGTCACGAAATAGCGCAGCTGTCCGGGTCTGAACGGCATTCTCTTCCCCTGGAGCCGGCCCCTCGCCGGCTCGCGATCAGCGCGGACGGTAGCAGTTGGCGAAGATCGTCGATAGGGCGGCAAATTCTGTTCCTAGGAACAACGACATAACCACGACCTATGTCAGGGCCGCGAAGTCCTATTGGACATTCGCACTAGCGCGGGCAATTCTGTCCAGCGATGCTGTTCGCGCTGATACCTGTCGTGTGGCTTTCCGTCCTGACGCTGTTCGCTGCACTTTGCCGCGCTGCGTCCTACGGCGACATCGTCTAGAGCCGCAGCGCGACGCGCTCGGTCGCAACGCTGACTGCGACCGAGCGGCCGCCGAGCCGCAGCGCGAGCGCGTCCAGCGCGTCGTCGGTTCGATCGAGCCGGTGATGGAACAGCACGACCGAGCGCGCGCCTGCGCGTTCGGCGAGCGCGACCGAGTAGTCGGCAACGGCATGGCCGAAGTGGCCTTCACTGGCCAGCTCGTCGGGCAGCAGCTGTGCGTCGTGCACGAGCACGTCGACGCCGCTCGCGAGCTCGAGCGCAGCCTCGTGGTATGCGCCAAAGCCATCCTCGCCGGGCCCGAGCGCCGTCGGATGGTGATCGGGCAGGTAGGCGATCGACGAGCGGCCGTCGCTGACGCGATAGCCGAACGTGCGCCCGCCGCGATGCGGAACCTCGCGCGCGAGCACCTCGAAGCCGTCGAGCGCAGACACGCCCGGCGCGATCGTCGCAAAGCTCCACTGGCCGCGCAGCTGCGTCGGATCGATCGGGAAGTACGGCGGCGACATCATCCCGGCGAGAACCTCCAGCGCGCTCGCGCCGCTCTCCTGCTCCGGCAGCAGCATGTCGACGCGCGACTCGGCGCGGTCGCCGCCGCCGAAGAACGGCAGGCCCTGCACGTGATCCCAGTGCAAGTGGCTGAGCAGGATCGTGCCGTCGAACGCAGCCCCGCCGAGCAGCTCAGCCGCGAGCTGCACACCGGTGCCCGCGTCGAGGATCAGCGACGGCGCGCTCTCGCCGTCGCGCGTCAGCGCCACGCAAGACGTGTGCCCGCCGTAGCGCGCGAACTCGACGCCGACCGCTGGAAGCGATCCTCGCACGCCGCAGAAGTCGACCTGCATCGCCTGAAGTATCTGTCAACCGTCGCCGGCTGTCCAGCGAGGGCCTCGCGCGTGCACGGCTGCAGCGCGCAGCCGGCACTCGCTCAGACCGAGACGAGCCGGTTCATGTCGTAGTCGAAGCCCGCGCGCCGCAGCTTCATCAGCAGCTTCGGCTGCCACGTGCCGGCGAGGTCGAGCCGCACGTGCGAGATCCCGTCGAGCTCGCACGGCAGCTCGACGCCCTCCTCGTAGAGCACGCACACGCGCCCTGCCGTCAGCGCCGCGACGAGATAGCCCATCTCGAAGACGACCTGCTGGCGTGCGCGCGGCGCGAAGTACGGCTCCTCCGCCGACTCCAGGCGCGGCGCGCCGATGTCGTCCGCCGTCAGCAGCACGACCGCGTAGCGCGGTCCCGCCAGCTGCTCGTCGCTGCGCTCGAGCAGCGTCGCGCGCTCCTCCGGGCGCTCGTCGAGGATCGTCAGCTCGTGCGAGCCTGCCTGTTCGAGCAGGTGCGCCACAGCCTGCCTCCAGCGCTCGTCGCGCCCGCTCGAGAGATAGACCTTGCGCGCGCGCATCGGCGCCGGCGCCGACGTTTCGACGTGCCCGGCCGGCACGGCCACGTCCTGCTGTGCCGCCAGCTCCGCTCCGACGCTCGGAGCACGCGCCGCGAGCTCGGCGCCGACCGCGCGTACCGCCGGCTCGGCACGCGCAGCTTCGGCGTCCTGCTCGGTGTCGGCGTGTGCGCCGGCCGCAGTCTCGTCCGGCTCGTTGAAAACGCGGCGGTCGAGCGATGACGAGTCCGACTCATCGGTCAGCGCGTCCGACTGCGACTGCGACTGCGACTGCGACGACGACTGCGACTGCGACGACGACTGCGACGGTGACTGCGGTTGCGACGACGTCGGCGAAGGCGAAGGCGAAGGCGACGCCGACAACGGCGATGGCGATGGCGACGACATCGACTCAGCCGACGCGCGCGCCGGCTGTTGTGTCGCATCCGGCTCGGCCTCGCGCGACTTGTCGGATATCTCAGCCGGCTCGTGCGTGTCCGCCGTCGCTGCCGAGCTCTGAGCGTCGAACGCCAGCTCGCCCTGCAGCAGCGTCAGGAACTCGATCGCGCGTTTGACGCAGTCGACGTCCGCCGCGTACTGCTCCTGCCAGCGGCGCGAGCGCTCCGGGCACGTGACCGTGTCGTCGAAGTCGTGCGCCTCGCGTGGCCCGCCGTACATGTGCGCCAGCGCTTGCGTCGTCGGGTCGATCCACTGCTTGCGCGCCGCCTTCCAGCTCTCGTAGTCGCTGAAGTCGCCGACGAGGCTCGCACGCTGCACCAGCGCTTGGCCCTGCTTGATGCATTGTGCGAGCAGCTCGTAAGCGATCGGAACCGAGACTTCGAGCATCGCCTACATCAGCCCCAGATGCACGAGATGCGCAGGCACGCGCCGGCGATCGCGCGAGTCACGCTGCGTGCACCGGCGAAACGAGCGCGCCTTCTTGCTCGGCCTGAACGAGCGCACTGCGCGCGGCGCGCTCGGCGCGCGCAGGTCGTTGCGAAACGAAGCATCGGCGACCGTGCCTCGCAGCTGCGCGCGCGCGATCATCGCCGCGGCGACGAGTCGCTCGTCGATCACGTACTGCGAATCGCGCACCAGCTGTCGTATTTCCTGCGCTCGTTGCATCGTTGCCAGCACTATCGGCAGGATCTACCCGAGCAATCGGCTGCAGCAGCTCCCTTAGACGGGGATACGAATGCGGCGGATCGCTACTTGCGCTTGGACTGCTTCGCCTGATGCTCGATCACACGGCCGAACGCGCGCTCGAGCTCAGTCGTCATCCGCAGCTTGAACAGTGCCAGCAGCGCCTCCGAGGCGAGCGGGCGCAGCGAGTCGACGCCTTCGATCAGCTCGTCCCAGCCCTCGTCCGGCTGGCCGGCCTCGTCGAACGGCTGCCACAGCTCGCGCAGGAACAGCTTCGTGAAGTCGTGCGCGACCGAGTCGCAATCGCGGCTCATCCGCTCGACGAGCACGAGCGCCGCACGCAGCGGAATGCCGAGTGCGACGACCTGCTCGGCCGCGCGCACGAGCGCCGGGCTCGGCGCTTCGAAGCGACCGTCGCCGAGCGGCACGAGCAGCTTCAGCTTGCGCACGCGCTCAGCGTCCTTCGCCGAGAGCTCGCCGAAGCGCTGCACCAGTTCCTCGGCCGTGATCAGCTCGGGCCGCTCGGGCTCGAACGGGGTGGTCACCGCTCGGCGCAGCCCCGACAGCCGCTCGGCAAGGCCGTTCGAACCGCTCAGCAGCCGCTCGATCGCTGCGAGGTTGAAGCCGTCAGCCTGCAAGTCGAGGATCAACCGCAGGCGCGCGACGTGCTCGGCGTTGTAGTAGCCGACGCGCGCTCGCACCTCCGGCGGCGTCAGCAGGCCGCGCGTGTGGTGGTTGCGGATGTTGCGCACCGACATGCCGACTTCCGCCGCGAGCTGCTCGATCGTCAGGTCGCTCGCTCCCGCCGCGCCGTCCGCGCCGTCCGCGCCGTCCGCGCCGTTCGAGTCGGGCGCGTCGCTTGCCGGCGGCGCGTTGCCGGTTGCGGACGCTCGCTTGCGCGCCGGCGCCTGCTTGCGGTCGGAGCTCGCCGGCTTGCCCGTGCGCTCGTTCGTCGCCTGTGCCATCCCTCACATAACGATACTACGTTTCATGTAACCTCATTTGAGGTAACATCAGATCGCGTCATGATCTCGCCCCTCTTCCCAAACCCGACCGATGGCTGAGCGCGGCGCCGTGCCGCAGGTCTCGCCGACCCGCCGACGAGCGCTGCGCCTGGTCAGCTCGTTCACCTCGCCGCTGCTGCCCGATGACTACCTCGAGCTCGTCAACCCGCTGTGGTCGACGCGCGAGCTGCGCGGGCGGATCGTGCGCGTGCAGCGCGAGACACACGATGCCGTGACGGTCCTGATCAAGCCCGGCTGGGAGTGGCCCGGCCATCGGCCCGGGCAGTACGTGCGCCTCGGCGTCGCCGTCGACGGCATCCACCACTGGCGCGCCTACTCGCTCACGTCCGCGCCGCAGCGCGCCGACGGCTGCATCGCGATCACGCCGAAGCTCGTCGCCGGCGGCAAGGTCTCGCCGTTTCTCAACGAGCGCCTGCAGCCGGGCACGATCGTTCGCCTCGGCGGCGTCGAAGGAACGTTCACGCTGCCCGAGCAGACGCCCGAGCGCCTGCTCTTGATCAGCGCCGGCAGCGGCGTCACGCCGATCATCGGCATGCTGCGCGATCTCGCCGCGCGCGGCGAGCTGCGCGACGTCGTGCACGTGCACTCCGCGCACGACGCCGACAGCGTGATCTTCGCGCGCGAGCTCAAAGAACTGCGACGCGCGCACGGCGGCTACCGGCTGCACGTGCGCCTCAGCGGCGAGTTCGGCCGAATCGGCGCGCACGAGCTGCAGCCGCTCTGCCCGGACTGGCGCGAGCGCGAGAGCTTCCTCTGCGGCCCCGCCGGGCTGCTCGAGGCGCTCGGCGAGCGCTGGCGCGAGGACGGTGACGAGGCTCGCCTGCACGTCGAGCACTTCCAGCCCGACGCGCGCGTCGGCGACGGCCAGCGCGGCTGTGGCGGCACGATCCGCCTCTGCCGCAGCGGTCTCGACGCCGTCAGCGACGGCGAGCAGCCGATCCTGCTCGCCGGCGAGGCCGCCGGCGCGAGCATGCCGTTCGGCTGCCGCATGGGCATCTGCCACAGCTGCGTCGGCAAGCTGCGCTCGGGACAGGTGCGCGACCTTCGCACCGGCCGCGTGCACGGCCAGCCCGGCGAGATGCTGCGGACCTGCGTGAACGCGCCCGAGGGCGCGGTCGAGATCGACCTATGAGCAAGCCACGCCGCTGCTCATCCATCTAATTAATAGAAATAGAGGAACACAGTGTCTGCGACCATCGAGCAGCGAACCACGATCGAGCCGCCTCCGCGAAGCGCATCGGCGATCGACGAGCCCGAGAATCCGCTCGCGCGCCTGACGGCGCAGCAGCTCGACGAGCTCGGCCGCGAGTTCGACGCGATCCACGACGAGGTCTTCGCCGAGCTCGGCGAGCGCGACGCGCGCTACATCCGCGCCACGATCAAGCTGCACCGCCAGCTCGTGCTCGGCTCGCGCCTGCTGCTGCTCGGCTCGCGCAAGCGCTCGCTCCGGCTCGCCGGCACCGCCGCGCTGTCGCTCGCGAAGATCCTCGAGAACATGGAGATCGGCCACAACGTGATGCACGGGCAGTGGGATTGGATGAACGATCCCGACATCAACTCGCGCAACTGGGACTGGGACACGGCCTCGCCGGCCGACGCCTGGCGGCACTCGCACAACTACGAGCACCACACGTTTACGAACATCCGCGGCAAGGATCGCGATCTCGGCTACGAGATCATGCGCATCGACCCGCACCAGAAGTGGCACCCCGTCTACCTGCTGCAGCCGCTCTACAACCTGCTGCTGATGGGCTTCTTCGAGTGGGGCGTCGCGCTGCACGACCTCAACCGCGAGGCGATCAACTCAGGCGAGAAGTCAAAGGCGCAAGCGCTTGAAGAGCTGAAGGCGATCGGCCTCAAGGCGCGCCGGCAGATCGTCAAGGACTACCTCGCCTTCCCAGCGCTCTCCGGCGCCGTCAGCGGCGCACTCGCCGCTCGCCGCGACCGCCGCGCCGGCGCAGACGCCGCGCGCGAGACATTCGCTGCGACCGCCAAAGCCAACTTCACGGCCAACATCGTGCGCAACGTCTGGGCCTATTCGATCATCTTCTGCGGCCACTTCCCCGACCAGACCTACACGTTCTCCCAGCGCGAGGTCGCCGAGGAGACGCGCGGCGGCTGGTACGTGCGCCAGCTGCTCGGCGCCGCCAACATCGAGGGCAGCGCGCCGTTTCACTTCCTCAGCGGCAACCTCTCCTTCCAGGTCGAGCACCACCTGTTTCCGGACATGCCCTCGAGCCGCTACGCCGAGATCGCTCCGCGCGTGCGCCAGATCTGCCAGCGCTACGAGCTGCCCTACAACACCGGCCCGCTGAGCAAGCAGCTCGGCAGCGTGCATCGGACGATCCTGCGCTTGGCCTTCCCCGGCGGGCGCGTGCGGCCGAAGCCGGGCGCCTACGCCGGCGAGTAGCGCTCGAGCAGTCGCGCGAAGCTTGCGGCTGGCAGGCGCCGCCCGCCGCTACCCGCCGCTCTCGCCCCACAGCGTCGCCACGAGCGAGCGCGAGCCGCCGTGGTCGCGATGCTCGCCGAGGTAGACGCCCTGCCACGTGCCGAGCGTCAGGCGCCCACTTGCGACCGGCAGCGACAGCGACGAGCCGAGCAGCGACGCCTTGACGTGCGCCGGCATGTCGTCGGCGCCCTCGAGCGTGTGCGTCCAGTACGGCGCGTCCTCTGCCACGACCGTGTTGAAGTAGGACTCGAAGTCGCGACGCACGTCCGGACTCGCGTTCTCGTTCAGCGTCAGCGAGGCCGACGTGTGGCGGATGAACAGATGCAGCAGGCCGACGCGCAGCTCGGCGATCTCCGGCAACGCCGCGAGCACCTCGCGCGTGATCAGATGAAAGCCGCGCGGTCGAGCGTCGAGCCGAATCTGGCGCTGAGCCCACATGCTGCGAACCGTAGCGGCAGATAGCATCCCGTCTCGCGTGCCGCGCCTGCCCTACTACGACCCGGACGACGGCCCGGAGAAAACTCGCGAGCTGCTCGACAGCACGCCGCTCAGCCTGTTGCGGATGGCCGCGCACGCACAGGGCGCATTCGAGCCGTGGCTGCGCTACGGCGCGGCGCTGTTGCGGCGGCTCGAGCTCGACCCGCTGCTGCGCGAGCTGGCGATCCTGCAGGTCGCCCACCTGCTCGACTCGCCCTATGAGTGGGTCCAGCACGACGTCCTCGCGCGCTCGCTCGGCGCGAGCGACGCGCAGGTCGCCGCCGTCGAGCACGACCGTGAGGACGACACGAGCTTCAGCGTGGAGCAGCGTCTCGTCCTGCGCTTCTCGCGTGAGGTCATCCTCGACGGCGCCGGCAGCGAGCAGACGACGGCCGAGCTCGCGGCGCTGCTCGGACCGAGGCAACTGGTCGAGCTGCTGCTGCTGATCGGCCAGTACATGTCGATTGCGCAGTTGATCGCGACGACCGGCCTGGAGCCGGACGCGCCGCTTCCGGCGGGCATGCTGGCGCGGCCACCGGATCCGTGAGCCGATGCAGCAGCTGGTCTACACGGCAGCGAACGAGCTGCACTGGCGCGAAGCTGCCGAGCCGAAGCTCGACTCCGACGCAGCCGCGCTCGTGCGGCCGGTCGCCGTCGCGACGTGTGACCTCGACGCGCTGATCATCGCCGGCGAGTCGCCGTTTCCGGCGCCGTTCCCGATCGGCCACGAGTGCGTCGCCGAAGTCCTCGACGCCGGCGATCGCGTCGGCTCGTTCGAGCGCGGAGCGCTCGTCAGCGTGCCGTTTCAGATCTCCTGCGGGCAGTGCGCAGCATGCAAGCGCGGGCGCACCGGCAACTGCACGAGCGTCGACTTCATGTCGAGCTACGGCTTCGGCCCGGCCGTCGAGCGCTGGGGCGGCTTCCTCGCCGACGTCGTCTGCGTGCCCTACGCCGAGCACATGCTCGTGCCGCTGCCCGACGGCCTGGCGCCGGCTGCCGTCGCAAGCGCGTCCGACAACATCGCAGACGCCTGGCGCGCCGTTGCGCCGCCGCTCGCCGACGAGCCCGGCGCGCCAGTGCTGATCGTCGGCGGCGCCAGCTCAGGCTCGATCGGCCTCTATGCCGTCGCGCTCGCCGCCGCGCTTGGCGCCGAGTCGGTCACCTACGTCGACGCCGACAGCGCTCGGCGCGCGACCGCCGAGTCGCTCGGCGCGCTCACGCTCGCCGAGACGCCGCCGCGGCTCGGGCCGTTCCCGATCACAGTCGACGCGAGCGCGGACGCCGACGGTCTCGCGCTGGCGCTGCGTTCGACCGCTCCCGACGGCCTCTGCACGAGCACCGCGATCTACTTCGGCGAGCCACCGGCGCTGCCGTTGCTGGAGATGTACACGAAGTGCGCCACGTTCAAGACCGGTCGTGTGCACGCGCGGCCGGCGATGCCGCACGTGCTCGAGCTGGCCGCCAGAGGCGTGATCGAGCCCGAGCGCGTGACGACGCGCACCGTCGCCTGGAGCGACGCGGCCGATGCGCTGCTCGAGCACGACTGGTGCAAGCTCGTCTTCGAGCGCTGAGCTGCGATGCGCGGCGCAGAGCAGGCAGCTCGCACGGATGCGCGCGTGACGATCGATCAGATCGTGCTCGCCGACGAGCCCGAGCGCTGGCGCTCGCTCGGCTTCGACGTCGATCGCGATCGCCTGCAGCTCGGCAGCGTCTGCCTTCGTCTTGCCGGCGACAGCGCACGCATTGGCACAGCGCCGGGCATGCTCGAGTGGTCGTTGCGAGAGATCGGCTCGACCGAGCTCGACGGGCTGCCGACGCTGCGCTCGAACAGCCCGCCGCCGGCGCCCGCGCCAGAGCACCCCAACGCCGTCGTCGCGATCGACCACGTCGTCGCGATGACGCCTGCGCTCGACCGCAGCGTGCGCGTGCTGCAGGATGCCGGCCTCGACTTGCGCCGGATACGCGAGCAGCCGACGCCGACCGGCGCGCCGCGCCAGGCGTTCTTTCGCCTCGGCGCCGAGATCCTCGAGCTCGTGCAGGAACCCGAGGAGGCGCTCCGGCGCGACGAAGAGACCGACGGTGAGCGGCCGGCGCGCCTGTGGGGGCTCGCGCTGCTCTCGAGCGATATCGAGCGCACCGTCGCCGCGCTTGGCGAGCACGCCGGCGAGCCGCGCGAGGCCGTGCAGCCGGGGCGCCAGATCGTCACCGTCAAACGCTCCGCCGGCCTGGCCGTGCCGCTCGCCGTGATGAGCGCGCGAAGCTAGACGGCTGCGAGCGCCGGCGCCGGGCGGCCGGTCGCGATCAGCGCAGCCTCCTCGGCGCCGATGAACGGCGCCAGCGCGATGTACGTCGCCGTCGGCACGAGCTCCGGCAACTCCGTGAGCTTGCCCGCAAGCGCATACTGCAGCCCGAGCTCGAACAGGCCGCCGGCGATCGCCTCGACGGTCACCGCCGGCGGCACCAGCCCGTGCGTCTGATCCTCGCTTGGCACCAGCAGCCGCGCGATCGCGCTGACGCCGTAGTGAGCGCGCTCGGCCGTGCGCGGCGTCGCGATCAAGCCGTCGAGCAGCGCAATGTGCGCAAACGAGCGCTCGGTCGCGAGGAAGCGAAACAGCGCTCCGATGCCGGCGCGAACCGCCAGGCGCCAGTCGTCCTGCGTCGCATACGCGCGTTCGACGCTCGACAGCGCCTTGCCGAGCCCGATCTCGTAGGCGACGAGAAACGCGTCCTCCTTGTCGGCGTAGTGTTCGTAGAACGCGACCAGCGAGACGGCTGCGTGCTCGGCGATCTCTTCGACCTTCAGCCCTGCATAGCCCTCGCTGGCGACGAGATTCGCGACGGCGTCGAGGATGCGCGCGCGCTGGCTCTCGACGACGAAGCTGCGCGAGACGTTCTGGTCGCCGCGCGGCAGACCGCGCCGGCCGCCGAGCAGAGGATGCGGCGCGAGCGTGCCGGGAGCGCGACCGCCCTCCAGCGCGATTGCCGTGCGCTGCGCGCGCGAGAGCCGTTTCGGCTCGCCCAGCATTGGCGGCGGCGCCGGGTAATACGAGGCGGCCCACGTCGAGAGATCCGGCACTAATGCGAGCAGCGTGTCCGCATCGTCGCCCTGCACGCGCCTGTAGAGGACGCGATAGAAGCCACCGATCACCGCCTTCAAGATCGCGTCTGAGACGGTCCCCTCGCCCGGCGCCAGCGACAGCGCGTCGTGCAGGAAGCGCTCGTAGCGACCGAGCGAGCGCTCACGGCGTTCGATCCCCGGCGGCCCAGCCGCGGCGATCTCGAGCAGGCTCAGTCGCAGCGCGCCCGGATTTTCGATCGCCGAGCTGAACAGCGCGCGGATTGCCGCTTCGACGCGACCCGGCCAGCCGTCCGTCTCACGGTAGGCGTCCTCGATCCGTCGCGTCAGCTCGGCTGCGATCACGTCGAACGTCCACAGCAGCAGCTCCTGCTTGTTCTCGAAGTTCTCGTAGAACGTCTTGCGTGAGACGCCGGCGCGCCCGATCACGTCCGCGACGCGCGTCGCGCGGTAGCCGTCCTCGCCGATCGAGTCGATCATCGCCAGCGCCAAGCGCACGCGCTGCGCCAGGCGCGCCTGTTCGCGCGCAAGCGAGCCGGCCGGCTTGCGCGCACTGGCCGGCTTGCGCGCAGCGGCGCTCTTTCGTGGCGATTTGGCCTTGGCCGGCATCTTTCCCCGCTCGCTCGCTAGGCAATCGTTCTACGATTCGACACCGGCAAGATCAGCAGAAACCACTAGCCGGAGAGACAATCGTAAATCGATCATTTGATTTATAAACAGTAGCCTACTTTGGTCTTGACAGGGCCTATTTGCTGTGGGATGTTGAGCTTTCGAGAGTGACCTCCCTCGTCCGGTCACCTTGAGTGACGCTCGGCGCCGCTCCCTCCCTGGCGTGAGTGTCTTCAACCGGAGGGCGTCGTGACCTGGCTCTGGTCGCGACGCCCGACGGTCCTTTGCCGTTCTCGCGCATCGGACCCGTCGCGCGCAAGCCCGCGCAGCCGATTGCCCCCCTTTCGGGCCGTTCGGGCTGCGGGACGCTGGCATTGCACTGCCGTTTGGCCCTAGCCTTTGAGGCGCTGCCTGGCGCAGCCGCTACTGCACGACGAAAGGACGCCGCACGATGAGCTGGGACTTCTCCACCGAGCCGGACTTCCAAGAGCAGCTCGACTGGATGGCCGAGCTCGTGCGCAACGAGATCTGGCCGCTCGAGACGATCTGGGACGAGCTCAGCTACGACGCGCTGCAAGACGCGATCCGTCCGCTGCAGGAGCAGGTCAAGGCACGCGGCCTGTGGGCGGCGCACCTGCCGGTCGAGCTCGGCGGGCAGGGCATGGGCCAGGTTCGCCTCGGGCTGATGCACGAGATCCTCGGCACCTCGCCGCTCGCGCCGATGGCGTTCGGCAACCAAGCGCCGGACTCGGGCAACTCGGAGATCCTCGCGCTCGCCGGCACGCCCGAGCAGAAGGAGCGCTGGCTGCACCCGCTGCTCGCCGGCGACCTGCGCAGCGCGTTCAGCATGACCGAGCCGCACACGCCCGGATCGGACCCGACGCAGCTGCGCACGCGAGCCGTACGCGACGGCGGGGAGTGGGTGATCGACGGCAAGAAGTGGTTCACCTCGAACGGCTCGATCGCCGACTTCCTGATCCTCATGGCCGTCACCGATCCCGAGGCACGCGGCTCCCAACGCGCGTCGATGTTTATCGTTCCGACTGACACACCGGGCGTCGAGATCGTCCGCGACGTGCCGACGATGGAGCACCCGTGGGAGCAGTTCGGCGCCTACGGCGGCCACGCCGAAGTCCTCTATGAGAACGTGCGTCTGCCGGCCGACGCGCTGCTCGGCCCCGAAGGCGGCGGCTTCATGCTCGCCCAGCAGCGCCTCGGTCCTGGCCGCATCCACCACTGCATGCGCTGGCTCGGCGTCGCGCGACGCGCCTTCGACATGATGTGCGAGCGCGCCACCTATCGCCAGGCGCACGGCTCGATCCTCGCCGAGAAGCAGACCGTGCAGAACTGGATCGCCGACAGCGCCGCCGAGATGCAGGCGGCGCGGCTGATGACGCTGCACGCCGCCTGGGTGATGGACACGCAAGGCGCGCGCGCCGCCGTCGTCGACATCGCGCTGATCAAGTTCTACGGCGCCAAGGTTCTGCACGACGTCGTCGATCGCGCCCTGCAGACGCACGGTTCGCTCGGCTATTCGACCGACTTGCCGCTCGAGCAGATGTACCGCTTCGCGCGTGCTGCGCGCATCTACGACGGCCCCGACGAGGTCCACCGCCAGACCGCCGCACGACGCATCCTCGGCGGCTACGCGCCGCCGCTCGACGAAGTCCCGAGCGAGCACCTGCCGACGCGCCATGAGCAGGCACGCGAGCGCTTCGCGCACCTGCTCGAGACGGTCACGGCAAACGACTAGGACGGGCGCTGGGCGGCGCGCTGCCGCGTCCTCAGTCGCTCGCGTGCTGCTCGCACGCCACGCTCCCTGCGTCCTTGCATCGCTTGCCCAGCGCCCGTCCTAGGCGCGCGAGGTACCAAGCGTGCGCGGCGCGTCTCGCGCTCGTGTGCGCCTCGGATTTCGGGTTTACCTGCAAAAACAGGTCATTCGGGCCTCTACGAGAGGTGTCCAGAAATCGCTCGCGTCCGAACAGCTACACGCACGTCGGCCGAAAAGGACGACATGAATTGCCCGATTGGAACAGCGCAGGACGACACGATGTCGCCTGGTTGGGGCAGAACGCGAAGCGGAGGCTCACGGATGAGTGCAGTGCAGGCGGATGCAGTGCAGGCGGTAGCGCAGGGAAGCGAGCAGGGACTTGGCGACGGCGAGTTCGCAAGCATCGTCTCCGGGCTGCTGCGCCGCGACGAGCAGCAGCGCTGGACGCACAGCGAGTCCAGCTGCGTGTGGAGCGGGATCGACGGCTGCTCCTGTCGGCAGACGATCTCGACCGACTCCGTGCGCGCCGCGTGGAATCGCGAGCTCGAGGCCGGCGGCGCCTGCGAGGACCGCTTCTTCCACTTCATCTGGGAAGGCGGCGTGTGGCTTGCATACGGCCTTGCCGAAGGAGACGTGCGCGGCGTCTACTGCCCGTCGCACAACAGCGAGCGTGCCGCACGCACGCACGCGGCGATCTGCAGCCCTGACGCCGGTTGCGGCGCGGGCGAGATCGTCCACGAGCTGCCACTAGCCGCGTAAGCGGCGTCAGTAGGCGGAACGTCCGCCCGCCGCGGCCCCACGCGCGCCCATACCCCCCTTGCGCGCGTAATGTGGCACCCCCACCGGGTCGCGGCGGGCGGATACGATCAGCCGTCCTGTGACCGATCGAGTGACAGACGTACCGGCGAGCGAGCGCGCCGCGGTTCCCGAGCGACCGACGCTCGACGGCCTCGAGCAGAAGTGGAGCGAGGCGTGGGAACGCGACGGCTGCTACAGCTTCGACCGCTCGGCGACGCGTGAGCGCGTCTTCTCGATCGACACGCCGCCGCCGACCGTCAGCGGCTCGCTGCACGTCGGCCACGTCTTCTCCTACACGCACACCGACGCCGTTGCGCGCTACCAGCGGATGCGCGGCAAGGCCGTCTTCTATCCGATGGGCTGGGACGACAACGGGCTGCCGACCGAGCGGCGCGTGCAGAACCACTTCGGCGTGCGCTGCGACCCGTCGGTGCCGTACGACCCAGACTTCGAGGCCCCCGCCGAGCCCTCCGAACGCGAGCCCGTCTCGATCTCGCGGCCGAACTTCGTCGAGCTCTGCCTGCGTCTGACCGAGACCGACGAGCGCGCGTTCGAGGATCTCTGGCGCACGCTCGGGCTGTCGGTCGACTGGTCGATGACATACACGACGATCGGCGAGCGCGCGCAGCGGATCTCGCAACGCTCGTTCCTGCGCCTGCTCGCGAGCGACGAGGCCTACCAGCTGGAGGCGCCGACG
This sequence comes from Solirubrobacteraceae bacterium, assembly GCA_036271095.1. Lineage (GTDB taxonomy): Bacteria > Actinomycetota > Thermoleophilia > Solirubrobacterales > Solirubrobacteraceae > Palsa-744. The sequence continues at coordinate 29,194 of DATBBG010000079.1, read as the reverse complement.
CTGTGGGACGTCGACTTCCAGACGGCCGTCGCACAGGCCGAGCTCGAGGATCGCGAGCGGCCGGGTGCGATGAACCGCGTTCGCTTCCAGACCGTCGACGGCGCCGACGCGCTGATCGAGACGACGCGGCCGGAGCTGATTCCGGCGTGTGTCGCGCTGCTAGCGCACCCCGACGACGAGCGCCAGCGCGGGCTCGTCGGCAAGCAGGTGCTGACGCCGCTGTTCGGCACGCGCGTGCCAGTCCTGACACATCCGCTCGTCGACCCCGAGAAGGGCACCGGCCTGGTGATGGTCTGCACCTTCGGCGACCTGACCGACGTCGTCTGGTGGCGCGAGCTCGGGCTGCCGGTGCGCTCGGTGCTCGGCCCCGACGGACGCCTCACCGACGTGCCGTGGGGCGCCGCCGGTTGGGAGTCCGACGACGTCGAGCGCGCGCAGCGCGAGTACGAGGAGCTCTCGGGCAGGACCGTCAATCAGGCGCGCAAGCGGATCCTCGAGCTGCTCGGCGAGGCCGGCGAGCTCGTCGGCGAGCCGACGCAGATAACGCGCGCGGTCAAGTTCTTCGAGAAGGGCGAGCGGCCGGTCGAGATCGTCACCAGCCGGCAGTGGTTCGTGCGCACGATGTCGCACACCGACGAGCTGCTCGCACGCGGGCGCGAGCTCACCTGGCACCCGCCTTACATGCGCGCGCGCTACGAGGACTGGGTCAACGGCCTGACCGGCGACTGGTGCGTCAGCCGCCAGCGCTTCTTCGGCGTGCCGTTCCCGCTCTGGTACCGCCTGGACGGCAGCGGCGCGGTGCTCTACGACGAGCCGATCGCCGCGAGCGAGCAGCAGCTGCCGGTCGATCCGTCGACCGACGTGCCCGGCGGTTTCGCGCCAGAGCAGCGCGGCGAGCCCGGCGGTTTCATCGGCGACCCCGACGTGATGGACACGTGGGCGACGTCGTCGCTGACGCCGCAGATCGCCGGTCACGCGGGCGAGGACGACGAGCTGTTCGCAAGCGTCTTTCCGATGGACGTGCGCCCGCAGGCGCACGACATCATCCGCACGTGGCTGTTCTCGACGGTCCTGCGCTCACAGCTCGACTACGGCGAGCTGCCGTGGCGCAACGCTGCGATCTCCGGCTGGGTGCTCGACCCCGACCGCAAGAAGATGTCGAAGTCGAAGGGCAACGTCGTCACGCCGATGCACCTGCTCGAGGAGTACGGCGCCGACGCCGTTCGCTACTGGGCCGCGAGCGGCCGGCCGGGCACCGACACGGCCTTCGACGCGCAGCAGATGAAGGTCGGGCGTCGCCTCGCCGTGAAGCTGTTGAACGCGTCGAAGTTCGCGCTCGCAGACCTGCCGGAGGAAGGCGCCGAGCTGAGCAGTCCGCTCGACCGCGCGATGATCGCGCGCCTCGCCGACGTCGTCGCCGAGGCGACGAGCAGCTTCGACTCCTATGACTACGCGCGCGCGCTCGAGCGCACCGAGGTGTTCTTCTGGTGGTACTGCGACTACTACCTCGAGCTCGTCAAGGGCCGCCGCTACGACGCCGGCGCGAGCGACGCCGCGCGTGCGGGCGCTGCCTCGGTCAGCCGCGCGCTGTCGCGCTCGCTGTCGGTCTTCCAGCGGCTGCTCGCGCCGTTCCTGCCGTTCGTGACCGAAGAGGTCTGGTCGTGGTGGCAGCCCGGCTCGGTCCATTTGGCGAGCTGGCCTGACGCCGCAGACCTGCGCGACGCGCTCGGCGGTGCGCAGCCGGCACACGGCGAGCAACAGGCGCTCGCGCTAGCCGCCGACGTGCTGCACGAGGTGCGCAAGGCGAAGTCGCAAGCGCGGCGGCCGATGCGCGCGCCGGTGCTGCGCGTCGTCGTGCACGACACCGCCGAGCGGCTAGCCGCGCTCGAGCTCGCCGCCGACGACCTGCGCCTGGCCGGCTCGATCGAGCAGATAGCGACGTCCGTTGCCGAGGAGCTCGCCGTCACGGTCGAGCTGGCGCAGGACGTGTCGGAGGGCGCTTAGCCGGACGGGTTTGAGTGGACGGGCGCGCGTGCCGGTGGCGAGCGACGCAGGATGCAAAACGGGCGCGTGGAATATCCGGGCATGACAACTCCAAAGCAGTACTACCTCTCGGCGAGCACTCTGCTCGCAGCCGCGATCGCGGTCGCGGCCTTTGCGATGTCCGCCTCGGCGGCCTCGCCCCTGAAGATCACCAACTGCAACAAGGCGGCGAGCAGCCCGAAGCTGCTGACGCTGACGTGTGGCGACGGCAACACCGTCCTCAAAGGCATGACCTGGTCGAACTTCGGCGCCGCTACGGCGTCGGGCAAGGGCACGTTCGTGACGAACACCTGCGAACCGAACTGCGCCGAAGGCAAGGACGTCAGCTACGCCGTCACCGTCAAGGCGATGGGCTCGAAAAAATGCAAGCGAGCGACCGTCTACGCGAAACTCTCGCTGACATACACCGGCGCCAAGAAGCCGCCGCCAAGCGAACCTCGCAAATGGTTCTTCCGCTGCCCTTCATGAGTCGAAGCGGCTCTGAGGACTGATCTTCCCGCCGATGGCTCCGCCCGCGCTCAGCGAGCGGAGCCGGGGTGGGCTGGTCATCCGGTAGCGGCTTCGCGCCACCGTCCGGGTGGACGATGCGCGCAATCGCCGAGCTATCCGGGCGATGCCGACAGCTTCGCTTGGATAGGGTCCGGCGCGTGGAACGCACGTTGACATCGGAGCTGCCGGACAAGATCGGCGAGCAGGTCACGATTCGCGGCTGGGTCAACGCGCTGCGAGACCAGAAGCGCGTGCAGTTCATCGTCCTGCGCGACGAAGCCGGCATGGCGCAGGTCGTGCTCGCCAAGGACGATCCGCCGAGCGAGCTGAACGAGCGCGTCTCGGCGCTGACGCAAGAGTCGGCCGTGACGCTGACAGGCACGATCGCCGCGGACGAGCGCGTCAAGCTGAAAGGGCTCGAGCTGAAGCTCGAAGCGCTCGAGATCGACTCGCTCGCCGAGCCGGAGCTGCCGATCGCGCCCGATTCGGCGCTCGACAAGCGGATCGACTGGCGCTACCTCGACCTGCGCCGGCCTGACCGCAAGCTGATCTTCGAAGTGCAGACGACGACCGAGCGCGCGATGCGCGACTTCTGGGCGAAAGAGGGCTTCATCGAGCTGCACTCGCCGAAGCTGACCGGCGCCGCGACCGAGTCCGGCGCCGAGCTGTTCAAACTCGAGTACTTCGACCGCATGGCGACGCTCGCGCAGTCGCCGCAGTTCTACAAGCAGATGGCGATGGCCGCCGGCTTCGGCAAGGTCTTCGAGGTCGGACCGGTCTTCCGCGCGAACCCGTCGTTCACCTCGCGCCACGACACCGAGTTCACGAGCGTCGACACGGAGATCTCCTGGATCGACTCGCACGAGGACGTGATGAACTTCGAGGAGCGCTGGCTCGCGCATACGCTCGCGCTCGTCAAGGACGCGCACGGCGAGCAGATCGCCGAGACGTTCGACACCGAGCTCGTCGTGCCCGAGCTGCCGTTCCCGCGGATCACGCTCGAGGACGCAAAGGCGATGCTGCGCGACGCCGGTCACGGCGCGCCGGGCGAGGGCCAGGATCTCGACCCGCCGAGCGAGCGCGCGCTGTCGGCGATCGTCAAGCAGCAGCGCGGCAACGAGTTCACGTTCGTCACCGACTACCCGACGTCCGTGCGGCCCTTCTACCACATGCGCTACGACGATCGACCGACCGTGACGAAGAGCTTCGACCTGCTCTGGCGCGGCATCGAGCTGACGACCGGCGCGCAGCGCGAGCACCGCTACGAGCAGCTGCTCGCGCAGGCGCACGAGAAAAAAGTCGACACCGATGCAATCAGCTACTACCTCGACTTCTTCCGCTTCGGCGCGCCGCCGCACGGCGGCTATGGCTTCGGGCTGACGCGCCTGCTGATGCAGATGCTCGGCCAGGACAACGTGCGCGAGGTGACGTTCTTGTATCGCGGGCCGCATCGGTTGGAGCCGTAGGGGCGCCTGGGCTTGCCGTGATCGCGCGAGCGAAGTTCGCCTGACACGATGGCCGGCTGGGACGACGTGCAACGCCTCGCGCTCGCTCTCCCCGAGACAGACGAGCGCGTCTCGCGCGAGAAACGACAGTGGCGCGTCAAGGACAAGCTGTTCGTCTGGGAGCGCCCGCTGCGCCCGAAAGAAGTCGCCGAGCTCGGCGATGACGCGCCGGACGGACCGATCCTCGGTGCGCGCGTCGAGCACCTCGGCGCCAAGCAGGCGCTGATCGAGGACGACTCGCGCGTCTACTTCACGACGTCGCACTTCGAGGGATACGCGGCGATTCTCGTGCGGCTCGAGCGGATCGCGCTCGATGAGCTGGAGGAAGTCGTGACCGAGACTTGGCTGGCGCGTGCGCCGAAGCGGCTAGTCGACATCTTCCTGGCAGAGCGCGGGGCGAGCTAAGCGGCAGGGAACGCGACCGCGAGCTGGCGCGCGATCCGATCGATCGCGTCCTTTTCATACGGGCCCGAGCGGTTCAGTTTCCGCGCCGTGGCTCGGCAGTAGTGCAGGCGGTGGCCGCGAATCTGACAGATGCCGAGCAGCGGCAGGTCGGCCTTCGTGAAGCAGAGCACTCCGTGGACGGGCACGTCTCCACAGCCGCCCTCGACGAGCGCACGCCTCACTGCGTCGACCTGGCGATCCAGCCCGTCGACGAGCTTCGTCCGATTGCGACCGGCGACCATCAGCTTCGGCTTGCCGAACAACGGCTGCGCGATCCGCACCTTGCCCTTGACCGCCTTGGCGTCGATCACGAACACACCCCTTGGCGCGATCGCGAGGTGGTCGACGTTGCCATAGCCGCCCGGCATCCGGCGGTCGTGCAGGACGATCGCCGGACCGTTGGCGGTGCGGCGCTCGAGCGAGAGTCCGACTCTTTCCTCGCCGCGTCTGCCGGTTTGCCAAGCGCGCTCGTGTTGGGGCGAGTTGGAGATCGCGAGCAGCAGGCCGCCGAGGAGCGGATGGCGGCGGCGAGTGCGAGCTTCGCGGTTGGCACGGCGACGGCGATGCTCGCGTGCAGCGCTGGCGCCGGGATGTCCTCGGTCGAGCTCTGGCTGGATCGTCGGCTCGTCCTCCTGTTCGGACCGCGGCACGGTCGGCTGCGGCGGCAGGGAAGCGTTCATCCCGAGTGACGTAGGTAGGCAGCCTAGGCACGTGACCGTGCGCACGTCGGCATCCCAGTACGCCTCTGTGCCCCTTGCGAGCGCGGCGGTGCACGCACAGCAGACGTCGTCACGGCGCAGTCTCATCACTCGCGAAGCCATGTCAGCATTCTCGGCAGCCCGAGTCCCGTTCTTGAGCCTAGTTCCATCTGTCGGATATACCGACGAGCGAGCTTCGACTGGGACGACTGTTGCGAGCGTCAGAGCTCGAACGCGCCGGCCAACAACTGATACGACCGCCGCCGAGCTTCATGGTCGTAGACGATGTTGACGGCGATCACCTCGTCGGCGCCATATTTGACGGCGACGTCTTCGAGCTCGGCGCGGACGGCGTCGGGCGCGCCGACGACGGTGCGCCGCTGCGCGCGTGGCGGGCCACCTGCCGGCTGTCCGGAAGCGCCCGGGGTGGCCGCTGGGCGCTGTTCGGCCGCAAGGAACTCGAGCGCCGTCTCGGGCGAGGGCACGGCGATCAGCTCGCCGCGACGCAGCATCGTGAAGGCCATGCGGCCGCTCGCGGCCAGGCGCTCGGCCTCCTCGTCGGTCTCGGCGCAGATCGTCCAGACGGCGACGGCCGTCTGTGGTCGCGCATCCTCGTGCTCGTGTTCGGCGAAGCGTTCGCGGTAGAGCGAGGCGATCTCGGCGCCTGCGGAGTTGATGAAGTCGGCGAATGCATACGGCAGCGCCAGCTCGGCCGCCCAGATCGCGCTCTGCTGCGAGGAGCCGAGCAGCCACGGCTCGGGCCGCTCGGGCCGTCCCGGCAGCGTCTTTGCGAGTCGCGCGAACGGGTGATCATCCGGCATCCGGTCATCGAGATAAGCGAGCAGCTCGGCGAGCTGCTGCGGAAAATCGTCGGCTGCAGCCTGGCGGCGATCGCGCTGCAGCGCGAACGTCGTCATCGGGTCTGTGCCGGCGGCGCGGCCGAGGCCGAGGTCGATCCGTCCGGGGAACAGGCCGGCGAGCAGGCTGAACGTCTCGGCGACCTTGAACGGGCTGTAGTGCGGCAGCATCACGCCGCCCGAGCCGACGCGGATGCGCGATGTCGCGGCCGCGATCGGGCCGATCAGCGCCTCAGGACTAGGTCCGGCTAGCATCGGTCCGCCGTGATGCTCAGCGACCCAGTAGCGGTGATAGCCGAGCTCGTCACAGAGCCGTGCGAGGTCGATCGTGTTGCGCAGCGCGCGAGAGCCGGTCGAGCCCTCGGCGATCGGCGACTGGTCGAGCACGGAGAGCTTGAACGGAGCGGACATCGTCAATCGTCCTAGCAGAAGGCCAGCGCGCGACGCTAAAGCCCCCAATCTCTCGGGCCGAACAGAGGATCGATGAGGTTTCGCCGCTCAACGGCCGCAGCCGTCGACGCGCGCCTGCGCATTCCGCTGACGATCGCCGCGCTGCTCGTGATTCCCGACCTGGTGCTCGAGGAGCAGCCGTTGCGCGAGTCCTGGCACACCCTCGCAGTAGTCGTCAACTGGGGGATCTGGCTGGCGTTCCTGATCGAGTTCGCGGCGATCGTGCTGCTCGCGAGCGACTGGCGCGCGTGGATGCGCAAGTATCCGCTGGCGCTGCCGATGCTGATCCTGACGCCGCCGTTCGCGCCCGGTCCGATCCAGGCGCTGCGCGCGTTTCGGCTGCTGCGCCTGCTGCGCGTCGCGCGCGGCTTTCAGTTCATCTCGAAGGAGCTGCTGACGCTCGAGGGCGTCAGGTACGTCGCGGCGGTCGCCGTTTTCCTCGTGCTCGGCGGCGGCGTCGCTCTCGCGCAGGTCGAAACGACAGCCGCCCGGCACGTCTCCGATTGGGACGGCATCTGGTCGGCGGTCGGCTTCGTCACGACGAACGGACAAGGCTCGACCGTGCACACAGACGCCGGCCGGGCGATCGCGATCGTGTTGATGCTGACCGGCATCGCCGTCTTCTCGGTGCTGACGGCGGCCGTCGCGCAGCGCTTCGTCGCTAGCGGCGCGGCGCCGGCGGCAGAAGCCGAGGAGGCGCTGATCAGCAGCGGCGAGCGGGCGATCATGGCGCGCTTGGAGGAGCTTTCGACGCGCCTGCACGAGCTCGAACCGAGCGCGACGCTCGGCGCCGAGCGTCAGTCCTGAGCGCTCGCGCTCGCCGCGCCCGCCGCAGCGTCCCGTCCGCAGTCCCATCTAGTTTCAACGCATGCTCGTCAACGAGCTGACAGACGGAATCGAGATCGACCAGGTCCTGCTCGTGCGGCAGGCCGAGCGTCGCCAACGCCGCGACGGTGGCGACTACCTGCGCCTGCAACTCGGCGATCGCACCGGCGCGCTGGCGTGCATGGTCTGGGACGAGCTGACCGAGGTCGCGGAGCTGGCCAAAGCAGGCGCGCCTGTTCGGGTCCGCGGCCGCTACACCGTGCATCCGCGCTTCGGGCCGCAGATCAACCTGCGCGGCCTCGAACAGGCCGATCCGGAGACCTTCTGTCTCGACGACCTGATCGACGGGCCGGCGCGAGGCGTCGAGCAGATGGAGCGTGAAGTTCGCGAGCTGATCGCGACGGTCCAGGAGCCGCACCTGCGGATCCTGCTCGAGCGCGTGTTCGGCGAGGACTCGGAGCTGTGGGCCTCCTACCGCGTTGCGCCGGCGGCGAAGTACTACCACCAGGCTTACCGCCACGGACTGCTCGAGCACTGTCTCGGCGTCGCGCAGGCGGTCAGCGCGATCAGCGCGACGTTCCCAGGCATCGATCGCGACGTTGCGATCACGGGCGCGCTGCTGCACGACATCGGCAAGCTCGAGGCCTACACGGACGACGCGCAGAACATCGACCTGACCGACGCCGGCAAGCTGCAGGGCGAGATCGCACTCGGCTACTACCGCGTGCGGCGCGCGACCGAGGAGATCGACGGCTTTCCGCCGCAACTGGCGCTCGAAGTCGGCCACATCATCCTCTCCCACCACGGCACGCTCGAGCACGGCAGCCCGGTCGTGCCGTGCACGCGCGAGGCGACGCTCGTGCACATGATCGACAACCTCGGCGGTCGCTTGGGCAGCTTCGATCGGCTCGAGAAGGAGCTCGCTCCAGGGGCGCGCTGGTCGAGCTTCGATCGCGCGATCGGCGGCGGTGCCTTCTTCGCCGAGCGCGAGGCAGCTGACGTGCCGGGCGTCGAAGCCGTCCCGGCGGAGACGCCCGAGGCGGTGGTCGCGGAAGCGCCGGTCGAGCCGCCGAGCCCGGCGGCGGCGGAAGTCGGCGCGCAGATCGCGCTGACGGACGCACCGGCGCGCGAAGCGGCCTAGCGTCGCGGCGGCGCTCAAAAGCCGCAAATAGCGGTTCGCGTACGCACTCACGCGGCAAACGTCTCGCCGTCAACTTCTATGGTGTCCGGTTCATGGCAAAGGACACCGAGAAGCTGATCCGCCAGCTGTCGCTGATCTCATATCTGATGGCTGAGCGGAGGCCGGTCACGGCGCTCGAGATCCGCCGCGACGTCGAGGGCTACAGCGGCATGAACGAAGACGCGTTCGCGCGCCGCTTCTATGCGGACCGCTCGGAGCTCGAATCGCTGCGGATCCAGCTGACCGTCGAGCGCCCGGCTGACGGCGCGGCCGAGCAGGAGAACTACTCGCTGCGCCCGGAGAACTTCCACCTGCCGGCGATCGAGTTCACCGAGGAGGAGCTGGCGGCGCTGCAGACCTCGCTGAGCCTGCTCGACGGCGAATTCGCCTATGCCGAGCCGCTGCGCCTGGCGCTGCAGCAGATCACGTGGGGCCGCCCGAGCCCATTGCGAGCGCCCGAGCAGCGCTCGGTCGCGCTCGGCATCACGGCGTCGGCCGGCGGGCATGAGCTCTCGGCGCGCCTGGCGAAGGTCGAGACGGCGATCTTTCGCAACAAGACGATCCTGTTCGAGTACTACACGATGGAGCGCGACGAGGTGGGGCCGCGGCGCGTCGACCCGTACCACCTGCTGTTCCAGGGCGGGCAGTTCTATCTGCTCGGCTACTCGCACGAGCGCAAGGCGATTCGCGTGTTCCGCCTGACGCGAATTCGCGGCAAGGTCTCCTACGCGACGAAGGCCGAGCACGACTTCCGCCGCCCGGCCGACTTCGATCCGCGCTCTTACGCCAGTCGCGCCGACTGGCAGCTCGGCGAGGAGCGCGGCGTCGCCGAGATCGCGATCTCCGAGCGGATCGCGTGGCAGATCGAGCGCCACTTCGGCCGCTACGGCGAGATCGTTGCTGGCGAGAACGGCGAGGTGCTGTTCCGCACCGGCTACTCGAATCCGCGCGGAGTCGTCTCGTGGGTGCTCGGGCTGGGCGCGAACGCGCGGCTGCAGGGCCCAGAGGAGCTGACGCGCGAGATGGCGCGGCGGCTGAAGCTGTTGAAGGAGCGTCACGGCCGAACGCTGCCGGGCGCCGAGGCGAAGGCGAAGCCGGCGAGCGCAGCAGCGACACGCGGATCGGCCCCTACACGCACGCGTGGCGCAGGCCGCCGCTCGGCTGCGGATGCGGATGCGGAGGACGACGTGCCGGGGCGTCCGGACGCGGCGATCCGGCCCGAGCGCTTCGCGCGCCTGGTCACGCTCGCGAGCATCCTGATTCGCGCCGGCCGTGCCGGCGAGCGCGTCTCGATCGCCGAGCTGCGCGAGCGCCTGCAGCTGAGCGACGAGGAGCTGCGCGAGGACGTCAACGTGCTCAACGTCGTCAACTTCGGTGGCGGCTCCTACGTGCTCTACGCGGAGATCGACGAGCAGACCGGTGAGATCGAGGTCGACCCGGAGCCTTACAGCGACAACTTCGATCGTCCGGCGCGATTGCTGCCGGTCGAGGCGAAGGCGCTCGTCGCGGCGATCGACCTGATCGGCGAGCACATCCCCGAGGGCTCGCTCGCATCGGCGCGCGAGAAGATCGTCGCGGCGCTCGGCGAGGATCCGATGGACCAGGGGCTGCAGGTCGCGCGAGCGAGCAGCGACGACTCGAGCGTTGCGCGACAGATCTCCGAGGCGATCGTCGAGCACAGGCTCGTCGAGTTCGAGTACTACAAGCAGAACGAGGATGAGATCTCACAGCGCCGCGTCGAGCCCTACGCGCTGACGAACGGCCGCGAGGGCTGGTACGTCGCGTCGTTCGATCCCGAGCGCGGCGGCATGCGCCACTTCCGCCTCGATCGGATCAGGCACGTGAACGTCACCGACGAGACGTTCGAGCCGCGCCCGGAGGTCGATCCGGCTGCCGAGGTCGACGGTTGGCTGCGCACCGGCGAGGTCGAGGCGTCGCGGACGGCGCGCGTGTGGGTCTCGCCCGAGCGTGCGCGCTGGGCGCGCGAGGCGCGCCGCGTCGTCGAGGAGCGCAGCGACGGCGCTGTCGTCGTCGAGCTGAGCTTCGCCGGCGTCGACTGGCTCGTGCGCGAGATCCTGCGCGAAGCGGGCGACGCAGCGCTGCTCGAGCCGGCCGACGCGCGCAAGGCCGTGCGTGAGGCGGCGACGCGGCTCGGCGAGGCGCAAGCGAAGCCGCCGCGGCGGCATGCGAACGGCCGGCGCGCGAAGTTGCAGCCTGCTTAGGACTCTGCACTTCCGGGGTAAGGGCGTCGCATGAATCGAATGAACGCCGGATGAATCGAACTCGCGAACGATGAACCGTCGCGAGCAGATCAAGATGACTGCGGCCGACGTTGCGACGTTCCTCGCCGAAGAGCGCACGGTCACGTGTGCAACGGCCGGCAAAGGCGGCTGGCCGCACCTGATGCCGCTCTGGTACGTGCTGCGCGGGCACTCAGCCGGCGAACCGGGGCCGCGGATCTGGTCGTGGACGTACGGCTCCTCGCAGAAGGTGCGCAACGTCGAACGCGACGCGCGCGCGACGCTGCAGGTCGAGTCCGGCGAGGCCTACCAGGAGCTGCGCGGCGTGATGCTCGAATGCGATGTCGTCGTGCATCGCGATATCACCGAGATCGTGCGCCTCGGCGCGGAGATCATGATGCGCAACGCAGTGCCGCGCGGTGAGACGCCACTCGACGATCTACCGCAGCAAGCGCGCGATCTCGTCGCGGCTCAGGCCGGAAAACGCGTCGGCTTGGAGTTCGTCGAGCGACGTCGCGTGAGCTGGGATCACCGCAAGCTCGACGGGGTGTACTAGCTCCCAAGAGGTGCCGCCCTAACGAGCGGTACAGGGGCGCCTTACTCACGCGGGGCGCCTCTGGAAGATCAGAGACATCGAGCCCGATCGCTCGCAATCCTGGCATCGTATTTGGGAAGGTGGCCGGACGTCGGGCAGTGCTCGATGACCGCAATTCGACGCGCCACCGAGCGCCCAAGGAGCTGACGATGCACCTGACTCATCAAGCACGTAAAGCCATGCTTCTCGGCGCGACTCTGCTCGCGTTGGCACTCAGTGCATGCGGCGGCTCACACGCACAAGCGACGAGCTCGTCCACGGGCTCGCAGGCGGCTACCGCGACTTCCACGACGACCGCCGCGGATCCGCAGACAACCTCGACCGCGAAAGCGGCTGAAAAAGTCCCGGACGTCGATATTTCGGTGACCAGCCCGGTGAAGCTGCGGCCGGTCAGCTCCCGCTACACGTGCCACGGCGCGAACATCCCGCTCCCACTGCACTGGAGCCGCATCCCGCACGGCACTGTCGAACTCGACTTGTTCGTCTTCGACACGCTCCCGAAACACAACAAGTTCGACGTGGCATGGGCGGTGACGGGCCTCAGCCCACACAGCTCCGGGATCACGAACGGCCGCCTTCCGGCGCGCGCCGTGGTCGGTCGTAACAGCTCCGGACAGAATCGCTACTCGCTCTGCCCACGCGGCATCGCGCCTCCGAGTGCATACACGGTGCTCCTCTACGCGCTGCCGCACAAGGTGTCGGTGAAACCAGGATTCGATGCGGAATCGCTGGTCGAAGGCACGCTGGAGCACTCGGTCGAACACGAGGGGCAGCTCTCGCTGACCGTCAAAACGAGCTGAATCTCGATCCACGCCGACGGCGAATGCGCTGATCGGGCCCCGCGAGCCTGGCGCCTGCGGCGACCCCGATAGGCTCCGTGCCGATGGCGCGACTGAAGGGGCTGATCCTCTCCGGCGGCAAGGGCACGCGCCTGCGCCCGATCACGCACACGAGCGCGAAGCAGCTCGTGCCGGTCGCGAACAAGCCGGTGCTGTTCTACGGCATCGAGGCGATGGCGCAGGCTGGCATTGAGGAGGTCGGCATCATCATCGCGCCGGAGACCGGCGCGGAGATCGAACAGGTCGCTGGCGACGGCTCACGCTTCGGCGTGCGGATCACCTACATCCCGCAGTCTGAGCCGCTCGGCCTCGCGCACGCGGTGCTGACGGCGGAGCCGTTCCTCGGCTTGAGCCCGTTCGTGATGTACCTCGGCGACAACCTGCTGCAGGGCGGCATCTCCGATCTCGTCGCCGCCTTCCAAGAGCACGCACCGGACGCGCTGATCCTGCTGACGCCGGTGCCGGACCCGGAGAACTACGGTGTCGCCGAGCTTGCCGACGCGCCCGACGGAGAGACTGGACGTGTCGTGCGCCTCGTCGAGAAGCCGAGCGAGCCGGCGACCGACCTGGCGCTCGTCGGCGTGTACATGTTCACGGCACAGATCCACGACGCGGCGCGCGCGATCGAGCCGTCGGCACGCGGCGAGCTGGAGATCACCGACGCGATCCAGCACCTCGTCGACGGTGGGATGCGCGTCGAGCCGCACGTCGTGCGCGGCTGGTGGAAGGACACGGGACGCCTCGAGGACATGCTCGAGGCGAATCGGCTGATCCTCGACAACCTCGCCGAGCGGATCGACGGCGAGCTGATCGACTCGCGCGTCGACGGTCGCGTCGTGATCGAGGCCGGCGCGCGACTGGAGCGCACGACGGTGCGAGGGCCGGCAATCATCGGCGCCGGCGCGCGCCTCAGCGACTGCTACATCGGCCCGTACACGGCGATCGGCGCCTGCTGCGTGATTGCCTCGTCAGAGGTCGAGCACTCGATCCTGCTGGCCGGCTGCACGGTCTCAGGGCTCGACGGACGGATGGAGTCATCGCTGCTCGGCCGCAACGTGTCGATCCGCCGTGGCGAGCGCCAGCCGCGCGCGTACCGCTTCATGGTCGGGGACAACTCCGACATCTCGATCCTGTGAGCGCTCGCGCCGAGGGTCGCAACGCGGCCGGTGTGGGGCTGCTGAGATGAGACTGCTCGTGACAGGTGCCGCGGGAATGCTCGGGCACGACGTGCAGCGCGCCGGCGAGCGCGCCGGGCACGAGCTCGTGCCCGTCGATCTGGCCGAGCTCGACATCACCGATCCGCCAGGCGTCGATGCGCTGCTTGATCGGCTCGTCGCTGAGCCAGGCGGCCTCGACGCGATCGTCAACTGCGCAGCGTGGACGGACGTCGACGCCGCGGAGAGCAAGCGCGAGCAGGCACACGCGGTCAACGCGACGGGCCCGGAAGTGCTGGCGCGTACGGCCGCGCAACGCGCGATCCCGATGCTGCACCTATCGACGGACTACGTGTTCGACGGTGCAGCGCCGCTGGACGCGAACGGTCGTCCGCGACCGTACGTCGAGTCAGACCCGACCGGGCCACGCTCGGTCTACGGCTCGACGAAGCTCGAAGGCGAGCGAGCGGTGCTCGCGGCCTCCTCGCGCAACACGGTCGTGCGTACGGCTTGGCTGTACGGCATCGACGGCAAAAACTTCGTCGAGACGATGCTGCGCCTGGCAGGCGAGTGCGAGGCGGTACAGGTCGTGACTGACCAGGTCGGCTCGCCGACGTGGTCGGGGCACCTGGCGCCGGCGCTGCTCGGCCTGCTCGACCGCGGAGTCAGCGGCCTCGTGCACCAGACGGGCAGCGGCGAGGTCTCGTGGAACGGGTTCGCGCAGGAGATCTTCCGCCAGGCGGAGCTCGCCTGCCGGGTCGAGCCGGCGAGCAGCGAGCAGATCGCGCGCCCGGCGCCGCGGCCAGCGTGGTCCGCGCTCGTGTCTGAGCGCGACGACGTGCTGCCGATGCCTCCGTGGCAGGATGGGCTGGCCGGCTACCTGGCGATGCGTGCTGGAATGATTCGATGAACACGTATGGCCGCGCTGGATCTGCGTCCTCGGTCGCTCGCGTACCGAAGCCGGTAGACACTCGCTCCGCTCGCATCCCCGTTTCGGCCAGCACGCCACGCTCCCTGCGTCGTTGCCCTACGTGCCATCGGGCAGAACTGTGAGGATGACAATATGAAACTACTTGTCTGCGGCGGCGCCGGCTTCATCGGCTCGACGTTCGTGCGTCAGCGCCTGCTGGAGCACGGCGACGAGGTGACGGTGCTCGACAAGCTGACGTACGCCGGGCGCAAGGAGAACTTCAACGACTTCGCCGATCACGCGTCGTTTCGCTTCGTGCACGGCGCGATCGAGGACGCAGCGTCGGTCGCGAGCGCGATCGAGCTCGGCGCGCCGCAGGCACTGGTCAACTTCGCGGCGGAGACGCACGTCGATCGCTCGATCGCCGAGCCGGACGCGTTCGTCAAAACGCACGCGCTCGGCACCTACGTGCTGCTCGAGGCGGCGCGTGCGAGCGAGCTGCGCTACGTGCAGGTGTCGACCGACGAGGTGTACGGGTCGATCGAGTCCGGCTCGTTCACCGAGCAGTCGCCGCTACAGCCGTCGTCGCCGTACTCGGCGACGAAGGCCGGCGCGGACCTGCTCGTACAGGGCTACTTCCACACGTACGGCCTGCAAGCGTCGATCGCGCGCGGCTCGAACAACTATGGGCCGTACCAGTACCCAGAGAAGCTGATCCCGCTGATGGTGCTGAACGCGCTGCACGGCGACGCGCTGCCGGTCTACGGCGATGGCATGCAGGTGCGCAACTGGATTCACGCGACCGACTTCGCACGCGCGATCGGGCGCGTGCTGGAGCACGGTGTGGCAGGCGAGGTCTACAACGCTGGCGGCCCCGACGAGGAGGCGAACATCGACGTCGTCAAGCGGATCATCGCTGCGACGGGCGCGAGCGAGTCGCAGATCGACTACGTGCGCGACCGTCCGGGGCACGACCGTCGCTACTCGCTTAGCTCACAGAAGGTGCGCGAGCTCGGCTGGGAGCCGCGCGTGCGCTTCGCCGAGGGTCTCGAGCAGACGGTCGCCTGGTATCGCGACAACGCTTGGTGGTGGGAGCCGATCCGCTCGGGCGACTATCGCGCGTACTACGAGCGCCAGTATGGTCGCGCGCTCGCGTAGCAGCGCTCCTGCCGAACGATTTGGATGCGACGATTGTCTGTGGAACTAGTTGTCCGCCATACAGGAGACTGCACACATGCCAAGCACACGTGAGCAGTTCGCCGAGAATCTGAAGCGCCAGCGCGACCGGGCGGGTCTCTCGCAGGAGGCACTCGCGGACGTCTGCGACCTGCACCGGACCGAGATCAGCCTGCTCGAGCGCAGCAAGCGATCGCCGCGCTTGGAGACGATCGTGATCCTCGCGAAGGGCCTCGGCCTTTCCTCAGCGGGCGAGCTGCTTGACGGCATCAGCTGAAGGCGTTTCTCGACTTAGAAACAATTGCGCGAAAGCGCGTTGGACGACGTGTTGGGGCGCATAGGGTCGCCTGGTGCGACGTGTCTGCTTGTTCTTGGTCGTCTCGCTCGGCGCGGTCTGCGCAGGCTGCGGCACGGGCGCATCGACGGCGTCGACGACGAGCCGGCCCGCCGGAGAGCAGCCGAGCGCCGAATACGCCGCGTCGAAGCATCGTTTCATCGGCGAAGAGGAAAGCGTCTGTCGCCCCGCCGTTGCGCAGCTCTCGAGCCTGCGAGCGCGTATCGGCCCGCTGACCGGCCTGCCGCGAGCAGGCGCAAAGCGCGCTGCGCTGCTGATTGTGCAGGAGGTCAAGTTCGAGAACGACACCTTCCAGCGGATGGAGCCGCCTCGAGAGCCGCCGCGCGACCTCCCGCTGATCTCGTTATGGCTCGGTCGCTTGCGCATTGCCGCCACGGACGCGGAAGAATTCGCCGAATCGCTCTACAGCGATGGAAGCTCGAACGCTGAAACGCGCTCGGAGTACCGCGCGATGCTGCAAGCGAACGCGTACGACCGCAAACTCGCGGAAGCGTATGGCTTCAACTACTGCAGCAAGCTGCAATGAGCGCGCGGCGTCGCGTCAGTCGGCTGGCGTCAGCTAAACGACGAGATCTTCCACTTCCCGGCTTCCTTGACGAGCGTCATCGTCGAGTACGTCTTCTTGCCGGAGTAGATGCTTTTGACCTTCGCGTTCGCCGTCGTGCCGTTGACCTGGATCGCTTCGACGGTCAGTTCGACCGAGTCGATCTCGGCGAGCTGTTTTTTGATCGCTTCCTGACAGCCGCCGTGCGTGCTCGCGAGGCCTTTGACGACGGCGCTTGCGAGATCCTTTTCGCAGATCTTCTTGTTGTCGCCGGCGGTGACGTTGCCCTGCAGATCCTTGACCGTTTCGGCGGCGGCCTTCGGTTCGCCCTTGAGGCCGGACGTCGAGACGGTCGCGGCGCAGGCGGACAGGCCGAGCGCGAGCGCCGGCGCACAGAGCAGCGCGGCGGCGCGCTTGGGAAGGACGATCATTCGGCCGCAGAGAGTACGCGACTGAGCCGGGGGACAGCGTCGCCCCCCGGCTGCGGGCTCGACTTCGCTCGCCTCAGCTCTGCTCGTCGTCGCGGCGATAGCCGAGGCGCGCGGAGATACGGTCGGCGGTCGAGACGAGGTGCGGCCCGAGCGCGTCGACGAGCTCGCCGAGCGAGATCGTCGCACTCGGAACGGCGATCTCGACGGCGGCGACGACCTGGCGCGCCTCGTTGCGTACAGGCGCGGCGATCGAGTAGAGATCCTTGGCGAGCTCCTCGTCGTCGACGGCGAAGTTCGCGTCGAGCACCTCCTCGAGCTCCTCGCGCAGCGCTTTCTTGCTCGTGATCGTGTTCGGGCCCTGCTTGGTCAGCTTCAGCTGACCGATCAGCTCGCGCTGGTCTGACTCGGGCAGGTTGGCGAGGAGCAGCTTGCCCATCGCCGTGCAGTACACAGGCAGGCGCGAGCCTGTGCGCGCATCGACGCCGGCCTGACCCTGGCCGCGGCGGAAGCTGCGTGCCTGGTCGACGTAGAGGATCTCGTGGCCGTCGAGCACGGCCAGGCTGACCGTGTATGAGGTGCGCTGGCGCAACTCTTCGAGGTAGGGCGAGGCGTGCTCGCGCAGGCCGGTCGAGTTCAGCGCCGACATGCCGAGATCGGTCACGCGCAGGCCGAGGCGGTACTTGCGCGAGGCGCCCTGCTCGAGATAGCCGAGCGCGAGCAGCGTGATCACGTAGCGGTGCGTCGTCGAGCGGCTCATGCCGAGCTCGTCGGCGATGTCGGCGATGCCGAGGACCGGACGCTTAGGCGTAAAGCAGCTGAGAATCGCCAGGCCGCGCTCGAGCGACTGCGAATAACGCGGCTCGCGCAGGCTCGGAATCGACCACGCCGGCTCTTGCGTGGAGGATGGTGCTTTTGGTGCTTTTGAACTTGTTCTGGGCATGTGTATCGGGGTCCCTGTCCTTTTTGGGGGCCGGGGGCTCTTCCTCGTCCTGGAAAATCCCTCGAAATTAGGCATTTTCTGCGGCTGGGGACGCCGCAGCTGTCAGACGATCATAAACAGTGTGGTACCTGAGAACGATAACCTGGTCAATAGGCGTTTATTTCGTACGTGCACGGCGAATACCTCTGCCTTTCGACAGATTGAGCGCGTCGTACAGCGCGAACGTCAGGCGCCGCGAACGTCTGCGGGCTGCGCGAGGAAGTGCTTGCTCAGCATCGTCTGCTGGCCTTGGTAATTCGATTTGACGTCCGCTCCGTAGAGCACGTCGGGCTCGTCGGCCATCCGCTCGAAGGCAAGCTTGCAGACCGGCTGGCCGTGCTCGACCATGAACGAGACGTCGCGCGCGCGCACCTCGAGCGCGGCGCGGCTGCCGTCTGAGCGTCGTCCGCGCGAATAGCCGAAGCCGGGGTCGAAGAAGCCGGCGTAGTGCGTGCGCAGCTCGCCGGCGGTCGGGTCGTAGGCGAGCATCTCGGCGGCGTAGCGCGGCGGGATGCTGACGCCCTCGGCGGAGAGCAGCAGGTAGAAGACCTCCGGCTCGAGCACGATCCGCTGCTTGGCCTCGGGGTGGACCGCCTCCCAGTAGTCCTGCCAGCGAAGCGAGCCGACTTTCGTCAGGTCGATCGGCAGGCTGTTCTTCTTCGCGCGGTAGCCGACCGTGCTGTCGGGGCCGCCGGAGGCGTCGAGGCTGAGGAACAGCCCGTCGCCGAGCGAGAGCGAGTCCTGCGCGACGGGCTCGCCGTCGCGAAACAGCAGCGGCACCTGCCGGTGAAGCTCGATCAGCTGGCGATCGGCGAGGCGCCCGTCGCCGTCGATCAGGCGCACCTGGTTGAGCGCGAGGCCGGTCTTGACGCGGATCGCGAACGTGCGTGGGACGACCTCGAGGTAGAGCTTGCCGTGGTAGCCGGCGGAGATCTCGTCGAAGCGGTGGCTACGGTCGGTGAGCACGCGCGTGAACACGTCGAGGCGCCCGGTCGAGCTCTTCGGGTTGGCCTTCGCGCGCACGTCGTGCGGCAGCCGCAGCTCCTCGACGAGCGGCACCAGATAGGGGCGGTCGCGCTCGAGTGTCGCGCCGTCGCGCAGGTCGATCTCTTCGAAAGCGAGATCCTCGACCTTCTGCTCGACGGTCGAGTCGCTGTCGGGCAGGAAGCTGCAGCGCAGCACCCACGCGCGCTCGCCGAGGCGCAGGTCGACGCTTGCCGGCTGGACCGACTCCGTCGGGATCCGCCAGGCGCCGGCGAGCAGCCATCCGCGCTCGATCGCCTCGCGCAGGCGCTGCGCCGGCAGCACGCCGCCGGAGCCGCTCGGCGCGGACGTCGGTACGTCGAGCGGCGCGTCTGTCGCAGGTGTGCTCGTCACGGCCGTGCTCGCTCTTTCACTGCGGCCAAGTCTATGGACGACGGGGCGGCGGGGCGCGCGAGAGTAGGAGACGCGACTGGCCGAGACGGATATGTGGAAGTAGCGTGTTCAGTGGAAACGTCGCATCGCGTGCGTTTCGCGATGTGCCGAGTCCTATCGACAACGATCGATCACAGTAGAAGGGGGCCTCTGACTTGGGCATCGTTTTTCCCTCTCCGACGATGCTCAGGGCGAGACCGTAGGTATCACCCCCTCGATGCCGGGTCTCCGCGGGCGCCGTGACTCTTCGCCCGGTTGCGGTGCCCGTGAAGGCCCGGCGTCTGGAGGAGTGCAGCTTGCCGGCGTCGTGCGGGGTGCTCCGGCGTGCGGCCCCGCGGCACGCTCACGCGAGTCGCGGCATACGCCGCCGCGGCGCGCTGCGGCGGGGCGTGCGTCAGCGTGGCAGCGCGTCGAAGACTTGGCGGGCGAGCTGTTTGCGCCCCAGTAAATGCAGTCCGGCGTAGTCGCGCCGCGGCCCTAGCGCAGCCTCCCACGCGGCCCTGTCGCCTTGGATTCTGGCGCTTGCCTTGGGGCCGTCGACGGCTGGAGCGCCGGCGACCGGCTGCAGCCGTCCGTCGACCGTCTCGAAGCGGTGGACGACCGGCTCTTCTTCTTCGTCGTAGGCGTCGATGATCGCCTCGAGCACGCCCTTCGGCAGCTTCGCCTCATCCAGCAGCGCCGGCAGCTGACAGAGGACGGCGTCGGGGTCGATGTGCTCGCAGCCGTGCTGCTCGTCCCAGCGGTAGCGCATGCCCCAGCGCGCGAGCGCGGCGGCGATCGGCAGCAGCGCGGCGCCGCTCTCGGTCAGCGAGAGCTCGACGCGCGGCGGCATTTCGCGAAAGCGCCGGCGCGAAAGCAGGCCGAGGGCGACCATCTGGCGGACGTGGTGGTCGAGGACGGCAGAGCTGACGCCCGGCAGGCGGCTGCGCAGCGTGTTGAGGCGAATCGTGTCGTCTGAGCAGGCGAGCACGATCAGCAGCGTCCAGCGATCACCGGCTGCCGCGAGCGCCTGTGCGAGCGGCGTCGCCTGGCGATGAGCGCGCACCGGCGACGTGCTCGACTGCGTCGAGCTCGGCGCAGTTGTCTGGACTTGTTGGACTCCCGCTACGTCCCCCATGCAGCAAGCGTACGCTCACGTACCACGTCGTGACGGCCGCCTGATAGCCGATAATCCGAGAAACCAAGATTCCTATATTCGGAACCCAAATACCCATTGGTTCGTGGCGCAAACAGAATCGGTTTTGTCTCCAACTGGGCACATAGTCCCAGCCCACGCAGCGTTCGACCAGCCGGCGAAAGCCTCGCGCTAGCCTGATCTGAGTGGGCGCATCGGCACTAGCAAACTTCACGCCGCGCGTCCGTGAGTGGTTCGAGCAGGCGTTCGACGCGCCGACGCCGGCGCAGGCAAAGGCGTGGCCGGCGATCGCTGCCGGCGAGAACGTGCTGCTGTCGGCGCCGACCGGATCGGGCAAGACGCTGGCGGCGTTCCTGTGGGCGCTCGATCGGCTCAGTGCAGCCTCCGGCGCGCACGCCGACGCAGAGCCGCTCGAGTCGCCCGACAAGCGCCGCGGCGCAGCTGCTGCCACGCCACGCCCTGCCGGCACGCGTGTCGTCTACGTCAGCCCGCTGAAGGCGCTGGCGTACGACATCGAGCGCAACTTGCGCACGCCGCTGCGCGGGATCGGCGCGGAGGAGGTGACGGTCGGCATCCGCACGGGCGACACGCCGCAGCGCGAGCGCGCGGCGATGGCGCGCAAGCCGCCGGAGATCCTGATCACGACGCCGGAGTCGCTGTACCTGATCTTGACCTCGCAGGCGCGCGAGATGCTGAGCGGCGTCGAAGCGGTGATCGTCGATGAGATCCACGCGGTCGCCGCAACGAAGCGCGGCTCGCACCTCGCGCTGACGCTGGAGCGGCTCGAGCGCCAGGCGAAACGGCCGGTGCAGCGGATCGGCCTGTCGGCGACGCAGAGCCCGCTCGAGGAGATCGGCCGCTTTCTCGTCGGCCCGCGCCGCGAGGTGACGATCGTCGATGCGGGACGCCAGAAGCAGCTCGACCTGCGAATCGAGGTGCCGGTCGAGTCGATGAGCGAACCGGGCGGCGCCGTCGACGCCAACGCCGACCCGCTCGATCCGGTGCAGGGCAGCGAGTCGACACGCAACTCGATCTGGCCGGCGATCTATCCGAAGCTGCTCGAGCTGGTGCAGTCGCACAACTCGACGATCGTGTTCGTCAACAACCGCCGCTCGGCCGAGCGCGTCGCGCTGCGTCTGAACGAGCTGGCGGCGAAGCAGCAGGCGCAGGAGGAGATTGCCGCCTCCGGCGGCTCGGATTCGCGCAACGGCGACCGACAGGCCGGCGCAGTCACGACAAACGTCGATGGACCGCTCGCGCCGCTGGAGATCGCGCGAGCGCATCACGGCTCGCTGGCGCGCGAGGAGCGCACGAAGGTCGAGGAGCTGCTGAAGGCCGGGCAGCTGCCGTGCCTGGTCGCGACGAGCTCGCTCGAGCTGGGCATCGACATGGGCGCGGTCGACCTCGTGCTGCAGATCGAGTCGCCGAAGTCGGTCGCGCGCGGGCTGCAGCGGATCGGTCGCGCTGGTCACAGCGTCGGCGACGTCAGCCGCGGGCGGATCTTTCCGAAGTTCCGCGGCGACCTGCTCGAGTGCGCGGTCGTCGCGCGGCGAATGCACGAAGGGCTGATCGAGCCGACGGTCGTGCCGCGCAACGCGCTCGACGTGCTGGCGCAGCAGATCGTCGCGATCGCCGTCTCGGCCGAACCGGCCAATGGGCAGGAAGGCGAGGGTGGGATCGCCGTCGAGGAGCTGTACGCGCTCGTGACGGCGAGCCATTCCTACTCGGAGCTGTCGATCGAGCTGCTCGAGAACGTGCTCGACATGCTCGACGGGCGCTATCCGTCAAAGGAGTTCGGCGAGCTGCGCGCGCGAATCGTCTGGGATCGCGTCGCGGGCACGATCCGTGCGCGCAAGGGCTCGCGCCAGCTGGCGGTCGCGAACGCCGGCACGATTCCCGACCGCGGCCTCTACACGGTGACGCTGCCAGACGGGCGTCGTGTTGGCGAGCTCGACGAGGAGATGGTCTACGAGGCGCGCCCGGGGCAGGCGTTCCTGCTCGGCGCGTCGACTTGGCGGATCGAGGAAATCGGACGCGACCGCGTGATCGTGACCCCGGCGCCAGGCGCGCCTGGCGCGGTGCCGTTCTGGAAGGGCGACTCGGTCGGGCGCCCGACGGAGCTCGGCGCGGCGATCGGCGCGTTCTCGCGCTGGGCGGTCGAGCAGGAGCCGCAGGCGCTGCAGGACGGCTACGACCTCGACGAGCGCGCGGCGCGCAACCTGCTGACGTACTTGCGCGAGCAGCAGGAGGCGACGCGCGTGCTGCCGAGCGAGCGCACGATCGTGCTCGAGCGCTTTCGCGACGAGATCGGCGACTGGCGCCTGTGCGTGCTCTCGCCGTTCGGCGGGCGCGTGCACTCGGCCTGGGGCCTGGCGCTGTCGGCGCGGATTCGCGAGCAGCTCGGGATCGAGGCCGATGCGATCTCATCGGACGACGGGATCGTGCTGCACCTGCCGGATCTCGACGCGGACGAGGCCGAGGCGCTGCCCTCGGCGGCCGAGCTGATCATGATCGAGCCGGCCGAGGTCGAGCAGGCGATCGTCGCCGAGCTCGGCGGCTCGGCGCTGTTCGGCGCGCGCTTTCGCGAGAACGCCTCGCGCGCGCTGCTGATCCCGCGCGCGTATCCGGGCAGGCGCACGCCGCTGTGGCAGCAGCGGCTGAAGGCGCAGAACCTGCTCGAGGTCGCGCGCCGCTACTCGGACTTCCCGATCGTGCTTGAGACCTATCGCGAGTGCCTGCGCGACGTGCTCGACGTGCCGGGCCTGGAAGAGCTGCTGCGCGGCCTGCAGACGCGCGAGATTGCGCTCGTCGAGGTCGAGACGCAGACGGCGTCGCCGTTTGCCTCCTCGTTGCTGTTCGACTACGTCGCGACGTACATGTACGAGGGCGACACGCCGAGCGCCGAGCGTCGCGCCGCTGCGCTGTCGCTCGATCGCGAGCTGCTGCGCGAGCTGCTCGGGCAGGAGGAGCTGCGCGAGCTGCTCGACGCCGACGCGCTTGCGCGCGTCGAAGACGACCTGCAGCACCGCTCGGAGATCACGCAGGCGACCGGGCGCGACGGCCTGCACGACGTGCTGCGCCACGTCGGCGACCTCAACGCGGAGGAGCTGGCGGCGCGTACGTTTGCCGGCGTCGATCTGCAGCCGCTGCTGGCCGAGCTGCAGCGCGAACGCCGCGCGATCCGCCTGCGCGTCGGCGGTGAGCAGCGCTACGTCGCGGCCGACGAGGCGGGCCTCTATCGCGATGCGCTCGGCGCGGCGCCTCCGGGCGGCCTGCCGGAGGCGTTCCTCGCCGACGTGCCGGACGCGCTGCGCGTGCTCGTCGCGCGCTATGCGCGCACGCACGGCCCGTTTACGACGGACGAGCTGCACGAGCGCTACGCGCTCGACGCCAGCGCGGTCCTTCGCGAGCTCGAGCGCGACGGCGAGATCGTGCGCGGCGAGCTGCGGCCTGGCGGCAGCGGGCGCGAGTGGTGCGACGTCGAGGTGCTTCGCCGCCTGCGCCGCGCGTCGCTGGCGGCGCTGCGCAAGGAGATCGAGCCGGCCGATCAGCGCGACCTCACGGCATTCTTGCCGTCGTGGCAGGGAATCGACCGCCACGCGAGCGCCGGCGCCGGGATCGATCGTCTGCGCGAAGCGCTCGTGCCGTTGCAGGGCCTCGCGCTGCCGGTTGAGATCTGGGAGCGCGACGTGCTGCCGCGCCGGATCGGCGCGTACTCGCCGTCGTGGCTGGACAGCCTCTGCGCGAGCGGCGAGGTCGTCTGGGTCGGCGCCGGCCCGCTCGGGCGCTCGGGGCGCGTGGCGCTCTACTTCCGCGAGGACGCGCCGCTGATCGGCCCGCCGCCGTCGAGCCGTCGCACGACGCCCGCCGAGCGCGCCGCCGCCGGCGCTTCCACCGAGACCGCTGCCGGTCGCTCGTCCGCGACCGACACGCCGGAGCACGAGTTGATCCGCGCGCGCCTGGCTCAGAGCCCCTGCTTCTTCAGCGACCTGATCGCCGAGGTCGAGCTGCCGGCGGAGGCGCTGCGCGAGGCGCTGTGGGATCTCGTCTGGGCGGGCGAGGCGACGAACGACGCCTGGGCGCCGCTGCGCGCGCCGCGCCTCACGCTCGCTCGCGGGCGCCAAGAACGTTCGAATAATCGAACGACGGTCCGTCGTTTCGGCTCGCGACGTACCGGCGCGCAGGGCCAGGTGCAGGGGCGCTGGTCGTTGACCGAGTCGATCTTCGCTGCCGGCGCTGTCGGCCCCGAGCGCCGCCGCGCGCTCGCCGAGCTGCTGCTCGAGCGCTATGGCATCGTCACGCGCGAGCAGGTGCTCGCGGAGGGGATCAGAGGCGGCTTCGCGATGCTCTACGACACGTTCGCGCAGCTCGAGACGCTCGGCGTCTGTCGCCGCGGCTACTTCGTCGAGGGGATGGGCGGCGCGCAGTTCGCGCTGCCCGGCGCGGTCGAGCGCCTGCGCACGCCGCGCGGACCGTCGGCGAAGGCGTCGGAGGACGGCCGCCGGGTGCTTGTGCTGGCTGCGGCTGACCCGGCGCAGCCGTATGGCGCCGCGCTCTCCTGGCCGAAGCGCGAGGGCCAGGAGCGCCGTCCGGCAAGGGTTGCCGGGGCTTACGTCGTGCTCGTCGACGACGCGCCGGCGCTGTATGTGGAGCGCGGCGGACGCGGTCTGCTGACGCTCGCCGAGGACTCGGATCCGAGCGGCGAGAGCACCACGACGCCTCTCCTTCCCGGCGCTCACGAGGTAGTCCTCGACGCACTCGGCGCGCTCGCCGAAGCGGTTCGCGCGGGGCGCGTGCCGAAGCTCGCGCTCGAGCGGATCGACGGCGCGTCAGCGCTCTCCTCGTCGCTGGCCGAGACGCTGCTGGAGCTCGGCTTCGCGGCCGGCCCGCGCCGTCTGACGCTCAGCGCCTGAACGTTGCGCAGACACCGGACGGACGACTGTCCGAGTCGCCCGATCGGCTGCAAACGGGGTCGTGATGCGGGATCACGGTGTCTCCAACTTGTCGGCAGGAGACACCTCTGGAACGACTCGCCGTATTCCGGTATAAAGAATGCGGAGGACGACAAAAGTAGGCTTGCGTTTCCGATTGAAATGGTCTAGTGTCTCGAATCGTGGGGATGAGCGGAACTCATAGGGGGCCCACTCCGTTGTACCGGCGGCTGCCTCATGGACCCAACGGGATGGCGCGCGACGAGGTCGCGCGCAACCAGCGGGCACGCATGTACGGCGGCATGATCGAGGCCGTCAGCGAGCGTGGCTATCCGCAGACGACGGTTGCGCACGTGATCGCGTACGCGGGCGTGTCGCGCCGGGCCTTCTACGAGCAGTTCCAGAACAAGGAAGCGTGCTTTCTGGCGACGTACGACATCATCGTCGCGCGCGCTCGCAAGCTCGTGCTTGACGCCTGGGGCAACGAACGCGGCTGGGCCAACCGCCTGCACGCGGCGTGCAAGGCGCTGCTCGACGACGTCGCTGAGCAGCCGAAGGGACCGCGCCTGGTGCTGGTCGACTCGCTCGGCATCGGCCCGCGCGCGCGTGAGCGGATGACGCTCGCCTCGACGACGTTCGAGCGCGTGCTCGGGATGGCCTTCCAGGCGCATCCGGACGGCGTCGAGCTCTCGCCGCTGACGATTCGCGCGATCGTCGCCGGGATCCGCCACGTCGCGTTCACGCGGATGTACGAACAGCGCGAACGCGAGCTGTACACGCTGACCGACGAGGTGCTCGACTGGATCGAGTCCTACCGCTCGCCGGCGGCGCGCAGGCTGAACATCTCGGGTCTCGTGCAGCCGGGCGATGTCGAGCCGCAGCCGGCGGCGTTCCTGTCGAACGACGACAAGCGCGCACGCGCGCTCGGTGCGCTCGTGCATCTGACGCTCGACGAACGCTACGCCGAGCTGAGCGACCCGCAGATCGCGCAGTTCGCCGGCATCTCGACGGAGGCGTTTCACAAGCAGTTCGCGACGAAGGAGGCGTGCTTCCTCGCGGTGCTCGACGAATTCGTCGCCGAAGCGATGGAAGCGGTCAACGTTGCGGTCGCGGACGCAAGCGACTGGCCCGAAGCGGTGCACCGGGCGGTGCGCGCGCTGGTCGAGTACTTCGCGGCGCACGAGGCGCTCAGCCGGATGGCGTTCATCGACATCTTCGACGTCGGCCCCGGCATGATCGGGCGGATGACGCGCTCGATCGAAGACTTCACGAAGCTGCTCGACGAGCTCGGCCCGGCGCCGCGCCGCGGACCGCTGGTCGCGCGCGAAGCGATCACGGGCGCGATCTGGGGAATCATCTCGAGCTACACGGCGCACGACCGCGTGCGCCAGCTGCCGCGGCTGGTCGACCAGCTGACGTTCATCGTGCTGGCGCCCTACATCGGGGCGAAGCCGGCGATGGAGACGATCGAAGCCGCGCGCAAACCGCTGCCGAGCGACTACTAGACCGGCAGTCTGCGATCGTGAGGCTCGATGGCCGGGCCTGCGACGAGCACAACGCGACGCGAACGCCCGCTGCGCGTCGGGCACAAGGGCGCGGCGAAGATCGAGCCGGGCAACACGATCGCGAGCTTCGACGCGGCGCTGCACCACGGCGCCGAGATGATCGAGCTCGACGTGCTCAGCGAGCGCTCGGACGGCAGCGGCCGCCTGCTCGTCGCGCACGACTACGAGGACATCGCCGAGCGCTCGCCGCTCACGTTCGAGCAGTCGCTTGCGCACCTCTCAGGCGAGCAGTTCGCCGGCGTCGGCTTCGACGTCGACGTGAAGATCCCCGGCTACGAGCAGCGCGTCGTGCAGGCGCTGCGCGAGCACGGCCTGATCGAGCGCTCGCTGCTCAGCACGATGTTTCCCGAGTCGCTTGCGCGCGTGCGCGAGCTCGAGCCATCGCTGCGGCTCGGCTGGTCGGTGCCGCGCGTCAAGCGCGACTACACGACGCATCTGCTGACGGCGATTCCGGCGCTGGCGATCCTGACGGGCTACCGTGCGATGCTCCCGGCCCGGGCGCGCAGCGGCCTGCGCGCGGGGGGCTTCGACGCGGTGATGGCGCACTGGCGCGTCGTCACGCCGGCGCTCGTGCGCGCCGTGCACGAGGGCGGCGGCGAGCTGTACGTGTGGACGGTCGACGACGCGGCGCGGATCGCGAAGTTGAGTGCGCTCGGCGTCGACGCGATCATCACGAACGACCCGCGGCTGTTCGACGCGGCGCCTGTCGCTGCGTCGAGCTAGCCGATCAGGCAGCTGGCGGCGGAGAAGCCTTCGGGGTCCGAGCCGGCGAGCGCGTGGCGTTCGGGCGTCGTCGGGCGCGAGATCTGCGCAAGCACGGTGCTGCCGTGGCGCCATTGGAAGCTGACGACGCCGCGCATCGTCACGGCCGGCTGGCCGGCGACGGGGCTGAGCTGGAAGCTGCGCCCGCCCTGGCGCGCGGAGGCGCCGGTGCCGACGCTTGCGTAGTGCGGCGAGACGCCGTTGGCGAGGTCGGTCCAGGCTTTCGTCGTCGTGTTCATGTACTGCAGGCGAAAGCGCATGTACATCGTGTCGTGTGCTTGGCCGTCGCCGGGCATCGAGCCGCGCACGCCGAGCGTGTCGGGCTGGTCGGTCGCGTTGCAGACGTCGATCGTCGCCCACAGCAGGCGCGACTTGTAGAGCGCTGGCGCGTCGATCGGATGTGCGGCACGCGTGCCCGCAGCGGCGCCGGCAGCGCTTGCTCCCGGAGCGAGCGCGAGCAGCGCCGCGGCCGACGCGACCGCGGCGATTGCGCCGGCGGACAGAAACCTTCGTAGCCGCAGCGGCGAGTTTGTGAGAGATGTACGCATATGTCTGAAGATACCTTCGCGGCCACTGCAGTTGCGCCCGCGCGATTGGCTCGCACGGAACGGGCTGTCTGCGTTGTGATATGCCTGCCCGATGGCTGGAATGAGCTCAACCGAGGCAGTCGAGCTGCTTGGCGGCGTTCCGGTCTTCTCGACACTCGTGCAAGAGGATCTCGAGCGGATCGCGCAGTTTGCCGTGCCGCGTGACTTCGAGCCGGGCGAGGTCGTCTTTCGCGAGGGCGATGCGAGCGACACCTGCTACATCGTCCGCTCCGGGCGCGCGCGCGCCGTGCGCACGCATTCGGGCGGGCGCACGCTGACGCTGGCGACGTTCGGGCCGGGCGACATCTTCGGCGAGCTGGCGCTGTTCGAGGACGAGAAGCGCTCGGCGACGGTCGAGGCGATCGAGGCAACAAGCGCGCTCGCGGTGCTCGGCCCTGACATGCGGCGGCTGATGAGCGAACACGCCGAAATCGCGGCGCGCTTGGTGATCGCGCTCGGGCGGCGACTGCGCGAAACGAACGAGCGGCTCTCGCGCCAGTCGTTTCAGACCGTGCAGAGCCGTGTCGCGGTCGTGCTCGCTGAGCTGGTCGAGCAGGAGGCGCCGCCGGAGCAGGCCGGCGACGTGCTCGTGACGGCGACGCAGGCCGACCTCGCGCAGCTGGCCGGCTCCTCGCGCGAGTCGGCCAGCCGCTTCCTAGCCGTGCTCGAGCGCGCTGGCGTGATCTCGCAGGGGAGGGGGCGCCTGGTCGTGCACGACCGCGAGGCGCTCAAGCAATATGTCTTCTAGGTCGCGCGGCGGTCGCGGCGGTCGCAGGCGCCCGGGCAAAGGCCGGCGCGAGGCGCACGAGCGTCCGGCGCGCGAGCTCTCGGCCGGCGGCGTCGTCGTGCGCGGCGAGGAGATGGTCGTGATCGTGCCGACGCGGCTCGCCTCGGACGGCTCGAAGGTGCTGGCGCTGCCGAAGGGGCACATCGACCCCGGCGAGACGGCGATCCAGGCGGCG
This sequence comes from Solirubrobacteraceae bacterium, assembly GCA_036271095.1. Classification (GTDB taxonomy): domain Bacteria; phylum Actinomycetota; class Thermoleophilia; order Solirubrobacterales; family Solirubrobacteraceae; genus Palsa-744. Next base: position 122 of record DATBBG010000079.1, on the reverse strand, counting down.
ACGCGCGAGGTGCGCGAGGAGACGGGCATCGTCGCCGAGCCGGTGCACGAGCTCGGCGAGGCGCGCTACTGGTACCGCCGCGACGGGCAGACGATCCCGAAGTCGGTCGCGTTCTTCCTGTT
>DATBBG010000078.1:0-23577 GCA_036271095.1 Solirubrobacteraceae bacterium | reverse complement strand
GCTCCTGAAGCGACTGGCTGCGGTGGGATCTTCTCGATCTTCATCGACCCGCTGATCAACAGCAAAATCGGCCTCGCTTCGGCGGCTGGTAAAAACACCGCGATTCAGAAGAACTTCATCCGTGAGGGTACTTCTGAAGGCGTGATCAACAGCGAAAAATAGGAGCTGAAGGCGCGCTTACGCGCATTCAGTGGCAGCTCGACATCGGGGCCCGTCTTCGCAGGCGGGCCCCGACTCGTTTGGGCCTGGGCACCCACGCTGGCGTTGGTGTCGGCTTTGGCGGCGCCTGTTTCCCTCTTGATAGGCCCGCATGGTCCGGTTTTACAGGGCGTTCGTGCCCTCCGTGGCGGCTCCGCGGACATGGAGCTTGCGCGAGCGGCCGCCGACCCCAGATACTCGCCCGGCACCTAGCACCAGTGCCGTAATCGGTTAACGGAGCGGCCTTAAACGTCGCGGATCCGGGTTCGAGCCCCGGCTGGTGCATGGCATGGCTAACTTGTTCGACTACTTCGAGGACGGCTCGGACGACGCGCCGGTGGCATGGGCCGCGCGGACGCCGCGGCGCCCGGACGCGCGCTACGACATCAAGCTCGTCCCGCGCGTGCCCGCATGGGTCGACGACCCCGAGTCGCTACGAGCGCTGAAGCGGATCGAAGCCGAGCCGTGGGTCGCGAGCGTCACGCCCAGCGACGATGGCGCCGAGCTGCGCCTCGCCAACAGCTGGATCGAGACGACCGGCGCCGCGCTCGAGGCCGGCGGCAGCGCCGAGGCCGACCTCGGCGACCTCGCGGCAGGGCGGCGCTTTGCGATCGAGTTCTGGGACGCCAACGCGACGAAGGCGCTGCACGTCGGACACCTGCGCAACCTCGCGATCGGCAACGCGCTTGCCGCTGCGCTTGCGCAGGCCGGCGGGCTCGTCGAGCGGCGCAGCCTGATCTCCGACGCCGGGCGCAGCATGGGCGAGGCGATGGCTGGCGTGATCGACAGCGGCCGCACCGCGTCGGCGTGGGGCGACGGCGATCAGAAGAGCGACCACTTCGTCGGCCTCTGCTACGCCGACTACGTCTCCTCGCTCGGCTCGTTCGCCGGCCGCGAGCTGCAGGACTCCGAAGACTCCTTCGAGCGCGAGCTCGTCCCGCGCGCCGACGCCGCCGACGAACTGCTCAAACGCGTGCTCGCCGGCGACCGCGAGGCGCTCGAGGTCTGGTACCGCACGCGCGCTTGGGTGATCGCCGGGCAGCGCAAGACGCTCTCGCACCTCGGCGTGTCCTTCGACCGCGTCTTCTTCGAGTCCGACTTCTTCGACGAAGCGGCCGAGCTGATCGCCTCCGGCCTGCGCGACGGCAAGCTGCGTCGCCGCCCCGACGGCGTCGTCGTCTACGACACCGACCTCGAGGAGTTCGAGGAGCTGCCGCTCGTGCGCAGCGACGGCCTCTCGACCCAGCACCTGCGCGCCGTCGCCTACTGGATGACCGTCGCGCCCGAGCTCGGCGAGACGACCTCCGTGCAGATCTGCGGCACCGAGTGGGTCGGTCACGCCAGCTGCATCAACCGGCTGATGACCGACTTCTCGCTGAACGGCAACGGCACGCGCAGCGGCAATCGCAGCTGGCTCGACGACGAGCTGCGTCCGCACACCTACGTCGTGCAGAACGGACACGGGCAGATGGTCCCCGGCGAAGGCGGTGACGTCGCCACGCTCGCGCGCCCCGTCCACCCGACGCACGACATCTTTCACGGCATGGTCGCGCGGCAGAAGCGCGCGATGACCTCCAGCGAGGGTGCGCTGCTGATCGACGAGCTCGTCGACTGGATCGACGAGCAGATCGACGCCGACGACGAGCGCCGGCTCGTGCGCCGCGCGCACCCCTCGCCAGAACGCGTCGCCGGCCAGATCGCGCTCGGCTACTTCCTCCCCTCTGCTGTCACGCCGCGCGTCGACTTCGAGCCCGAGCGGCTGCTGCGCGAGGACGAGAGCCTCGGCTGGGACGTAGTGCGCGCTCGTGCGACACGCCGCGCCGGCAAGGACGGCGCCGGCAAGCCGGCCGAGGACCCCTCCTACCGCTTCGCCGTCGTGCAGTCGGAGCTGTATCGCCGCCACCTGCGCATCGCCGTCGAGCGCTTCGACCTGCGCCCGCTCGCGCAATACCTACGCCACCTCGCCAAGTGGCACCTCGAAGGCGATCACGGCGAGCACGTCGAGCGCGTCGTGCAGACGCTGCTCGACCGCAGCGCGCGCGGGCTCGGATTGGAGGCGGCACGATGAGCACGCTGCTCGTCGACAACTACGACTCCTACACCTACAACGTCTTTCATCTGCTCGCGGCCGCTTCCGGCGAAGAGCCCGACGTCGTGCACAACGACATGATCTCCTGGAAGGCGCTGTCGCGCTGGAAGTTCGACTCGATCGTGCTCTCGCCCGGTCCCGGCCGCCCGCAGTGCTGGCACGACTTCGGCGTCTGCGCCGACATCCTGCGCTACTCGCAGACGCCCGTGCTCGGCATCTGCCTCGGCCACCAGGGCATCGGCAACCTGCTCCACGGCAACGTCGCCGCCGCGCCGACCGTCATGCACGGACGCCTCAGCCACGTGCGCCACGACGACACCGGGCTGTTCGCCGGCATCCCGCAGGGCTTCTCCGTCGTGCGCTACCACTCGCTCGCCGTCACCGGCCTCGGCCCCGACGGCCGCGTCACGGCCTGGACCGACGACGGCGTCGTGATGGGCCTCGAGCACCGCACGCGCCCACTGTGGGGCGTGCAGTTCCACCCCGAGTCGATCGCCACCGAGCACGGCCATCGCATCGTGCAGAACTTCTACGAACGTCAAGGCCAGCGCGGGCGTCCGCGCTCGCGTCGCGCGAGATCCGCCGCGGCGCGAGCCGGACGCCCACGCGTGCATGAGGCAGCCGAGTCGAAGCTCGAACTGCGCGTGCGCTCGATCGCCGGGGAGGTGCCGACCGAGCCGCTGTTCGAACGCCTCTTCGGCGAGCTCGAGCACGCCTTCTGGCTCGACAGCGCCGACGCGCCGACGCGCCTCGCGCAGTGCTCCTACCTCGGCACGAGCGCCGGCAGCGAACGTTGCGTGCTCGAGTACGACGTCGTCGGCAAAACGGTCAAGACAGATTGCGCCGACGGCAGCAGCACCGAGACCGCGTCGATCTTCGACGTGCTCGACCGCGAGCTGGGCGCGCGTTCGCTTGACTTCGACGAGGTGCCGACGCGTGGGCTGATCGGTGGCTTCGTCGGCTATCTCGGCTACGAGTGCAAGGCCGACTGCGGCTCGCCGAACGCGCATCGCTCCGACGTGCCCGACGCCGTGCTGATGCTCGCCAACCGGCTGATCGCCGTCGACCACGCCGCCGGGCGCACCGACGTGATCGCCGTCTGCCGCGATGGTGACGCCGAAGCCGAGCAGTGGCTCGATCGGGCCGAAGTGGCCGTGCGCGAGCTGATCGACGCGTCGGCCGGTGGCGCGGCGGGTGCCGATGCACCGTGCTCCGGCGACTCGCTCTGGGCAACTGCGGCCGCGACCGGCGACGACGAAGCCGAGCAGGTCAGCTTCCGCTGCGGCCGCGGCCGCGAGCAGTACCTCGCCGACATCGCCCGCTGCCAGGCCGCGCTTGCCGCCGGCGAGTCCTACGAGGTCTGCCTGACCGACCAGATCTCAACCGACGCGAGTCCCGATCCGTGGCAGCTCTACCGCCTGCTGCGCCGCACCAACCCGGCGCCGTTCGCCGCCTATCTGAAGCTCGGCGAGCTGACCGTGCTCAGCTCCTCGCCCGAGCGCTTCCTCTCCGTCGATCGCGAGCGTCGCGTACAGGCGCGGCCGATCAAGGGCACGACGCCTCGCTCGCAAGACCCGATCGAGGACGCCGCGCTGTGCGCCGAGCTGACGCACGACGAAAAGACCTACGCCGAGCACCTGATGATCGTCGACCTGCTCAGGAACGATCTCGGCCGCGTCTGCGAGCTCGACAGCGTGCGCGTGCCCGAGCTGATGGTCGTCGAGCAGTACGCGACCGTCCACCAGCTGATCTCGACCGTCACCGGCGTGCTCGAAGCCGAGCGCTCGCCAGTGCAGTGCGTGCGCGGCTGCTTCCCCGGCGGCTCGATGACCGGTGCGCCGAAGCTGCGCACGATGGACATCATCGACGAGACCGAGCGCGTCGCTCGCGGCGTTTACTCCGGCGCGATCGGCTACTTCGGCCTCGACCGCAGCGTCGATCTCAGCATCGTCATCCGCACAATCGTCATGCGCCCCGGCGCGACGACGATCGGCGCCGGCGGCGCGATCGTGATGCAGTCCGATCCCGAGGAGGAGTTCGACGAGATCCTGCTGAAGGCCCGCGCGCCGATGTCGGCGATCGCCAGAGCCGTCACCGGCAGCGGCGAGCGCGACGCCTGGATCGTCGAGCTCGAGCCACCTGCTCGTAGGCGGCGCTCAGACGACGACAGCGACGAGGGACTGCAAGCGGCATGAGCCGCTCGGCGCAGGTCGGTCTCGAGTCTCCCCCGGCGAGCTGCGTCGTCGCGCGCGCGTCGGCAGCCGACGTGCCTGGCGTCGTCGTCGCCGTGCAGGAGCTGCTGCTCGAGCTCGGCTCGACGCCGCCGCCGACGCCGCAGCTCGAAGCGACCGTGCGCGAGCTGATCGACGACGATCGCGCCGGCGCCGTGTTCGTCGCGCGCGCTGACGATGCGATCGTCGGCGTGCTCGCCGCCAGCTGGCAGCTCGCGATCCACGTGCCCGGGCGCTACGCGACGATCCAAGACCTCTGGGTGCACTCGCGCTGGCGCAGCCGCTCGATCGGCGCCGAGCTGATCGCCGCGCTCGTCACGCTCGTGCGCGAGCGCGGCATGGCGCGGATCGAGGTTGGTCTGCCGCGCGAGAGCTTCGACGCGATCGAGGCGACGGCTTCCTTCTATCAGCGCAACGACTTCGCGCCGCTCGGCCCGCGCATGCGGCGGCTGCTCTCGTGAGCGAGCTGCTGATGATCGAGCGCGCCGGCGAGGACGCAAGCGCCGCGCCGTGGATCCTCGACGAGGACGGCCGGCGCACGCCGGCCTACGACGATGCGCGGCGGCTCGCCGAGGTGCGCGACGGGCTGACGCGGCATGAGCGCGTCAGCGCGCACGACGCCGACGTCTGCCGCGACGACGTCGTGCGCGCCGTGCGCGCCCTGCACGACGACGACTACCTCGACGCGCTCGACAGCGTTGGCGACGGCGATGCGGTGCTGCTCGCCCAGCTCGCGCAGCCGGGCTTGGAGCCCGATACGCCCGTCTGCGCGCAAGCCGTCGCCAGCGCTCACGAGAGCGTTGGAATTGCACTCGCTGCAGCCCGAAGGATCCTCGAAGGAGCCCGCTACAGCTACGCGCTCTGTCGCCCGCCAGGGCACCACGCCGGGCCCGCCTGGCTCGGCGGCTACTGCTTCCTCAACAACGCCGCCGCAGCCGCGCAGGCGCTGCGCGACGGCGGCTTCGAGCGCGTCGCGATCCTCGACCTCGACATCCACTACCCGAACGGCACCTCCGCGCTCGTCGAGCGCATGCGCGGCACGAGCCTGCACTCGCTGCACGGCGCGACCGGCGCCAACCTCCCCTGGCATCGCGTGCGCGCGCGCTGCGAGCGCGAGCACCTCGTCTCGTTCAAGAGCCCGCCGCTGCCCGACACCTACCTCGTCGCGCTAGCCGCCCAGATCCGCGCGCTCGCACCGAGCGCCGACGCGATCGTGCTCTCACTCGGCTACGACACCGTCGCAGGCGACCCGCACGGCGCCTGGAGCTTTCGCGCACCGACATTCGAGCGAATCGGCGCGCTCGTGCGCGGCGCTGAGCTGCCGGTCTGCGTAGTGCAAGAGGGCGGCTATGCGCTCGGCTCGCTCGCGCCGTGCAGCCACGCCTTTGCGACCGGATTGCTCGGCCGGGAGGGCGCAGCGTGAGCGCAAACGCGCAGAGCAACGGCGGCGCCGGCGGGCTCGATCGCTTCCGCGTGCGGCTCGACGAGATCGACGACGCGCTCGCGTTTCTGCTCGGCGAGCGCTTCCAGATCTGCCGCGAAGTCGCCTACTACAAGAGCGAGCACGAGATCTCGATGATGCAGCCCGGCCGCGTCGAGCAGGTTCGCGCGCGCTATCTCGAGCGTGGCGCAGAAGTCGACTTGCCGGCCGAGTTCAGCGCCGACCTGTTCGAGCTCGTCATCGCCGCGACGTGCAAGATGGAGGACGAGCTGATGGACGCGATCGCCGCGGAGGCAGGGCCGCAGGCGGAGGCGAAGGCGGGGGACGAGGCGGAGGCAGGGGCGGGCGCCGAGGCGGGGGCGACGGAGCAGTGACGCGCCCGACGTTCATCACGCTCGGGCCGTCCGGCACCTGCCACGAGAACGCGCTGCTGCACTACCTGGAGTTTCAAGGCATCGACGACTTCGACGTCGAGCTCGACGAAGACCTGCTCGGCGCGATCGCGCGCGTGCGCGGGCGATCGGACACGTTCCTCGTGCAGTGCAGCGCGCACCTGCAGGTGCATCTCGTGACCGAGCGCTACCACGAGGAAGTCTTCGTCATCGACACGTTCCTCTATCCGACGAAGGAGCTCGCGCTGCTCGTGCGCAACGACCGACCCGACCCGCAGAGCCTCGGCATCGTCAACGCGACGCGCGGCTATCTCGACCTCGCGCGCTTTCAGACAGTCGTCGATGAGCCGTCGAAGCCGGTCGTCGCGCGCCATCTGCTCGCCGGCGACTACGACGCCGGCCTGACACACGCACATCACGCCGACGAACACCCCGAGACGCTTCGCCTCGTCGAGCGCTACGGCGCCGTCGACACGACGTGGGTCGTCTACGGCGCGCGCAAGCGCTTTCGCGGCGACGTCATCGGGCAGCGCAACCCGTGGCTGTTCAGCGGCGAGTCCGAGCCGGCTCGGGCGATCGTCGCGTAGGGCTCGCTCGCTCGACTCCCGCCACGTCGCGTGTATCGGTGCGTCGGCGGGCGACGACGACGTATCGTCGCAAGCGCTCACTAGGATCGACGCTTCGATGAATCCGTACTACGAATCCGAGTTCGGCAATCTCTTCCAAGGCGACTGCCTGAAGATTCTTCCGACGCTGCCCGATCAGTCCTACGAGCTGATCTTCGCTGACCCGCCGTTCAATTTGGGCAAGGACTACGGGCGGGGTATCAGCGACAAGATGCGCGACGACGAGTACCTCGCGTGGTGTCGCGCCTGGATCGCGGAGTGCGCTCGACTGCTCGCGCCCGGTGGCTCCTTGTGGATCTACAACCTTCCGCGCTGGAACGTCGAGCTCGCTCACGAGCTGAACGGACATGGTCTGCTGTTTCGTCATTGGGTCGCGATCGACATCAAGATGTCGCTCCCGATACCGGGACGACTGTATCCGAGCCACTACAGCCTGATCTACTACACGAACGGCAAGCCGAGCGCCTTCAGCCGGCCGAGAGTGCCAGTGCCGGTTTGCCGGCACTGTGGCGGCGACATCAAGGACTACGGCGGGCACCGCGACAAGCTCCACCCTGAGGGCCTGAATCTCAGCGACGTCTGGGCCGACATCCCGCCGGTGCGCCATCGCGGGACGAAGACGCGCCAAGCGAACCAACTGAGCGAGAAGTTGCTTGAGCGCGTGTTGACGATCGGCAGCTCCGAAGGTGATCGGGTGCTCGATCCACTTGGCGGCAGTGGGACGACTTATGCAGTCGCCGAGCGCATGCATCGGGCACTGGACCGGCATCGAGCTGGGCGATTGCGAGCCGATCGCCCAGCGTCTTCGCGGCGAGGATGTCGTGGTCGAGATGCCGAACCGGGGCGACTCTCGCAAGGGGATCGGCAGGTCGAAGGCGAGCGCGTAGGACGATCGATCACGCCAAGGAGTGCAAGGATTCTGGCAGTCGGCACGGAGGGCTCCTGGCATTGGGATCGAAATCCCTCTGGTGCGCATCATCAAGTCGGAAGAAATCGTTCACGCGGGACGCTTCCCTAGAAATCGGTTCTGGCGACGCGCTTTGGTCGATATCGAGTCTGCGATCGGCGCTGCCGACTGGCCGTTCGGCTCCGGCACGTTCTCACTGAACGCGAACTCGCGTGTCGACGCGAAAGGCAAACCGGACAAGCACCCGAACGGCGTTCTGCCGATCAAGGTACCGATGCTCGCGGAGCTCGAATCACGCGGCTGGCTTGCTGAGAAGCTTCCCCCGCTGCCGGTCGGTACAGGCGGCATCGATCTGCTGAGCACCGGAGATCTCGACGCGCTGCTTGAAGATCGCGGCCGCTATGTCGGCTTTGAGTGGGCGACCGGCAACATTTCCTCCAGCCACCGAGCAATCAACAAGCTTTTGGATGGAATCACCCGCGGCACGCTAATGGGCGGCGTGCTCGTGCTGCCAGTCCGAGCGACGCAGCGCTATCTGACCGACCGCATTGGGAACTTCGAGGAGCTTGCTCCGTACTTCGAGTTCTGGCGTCGCTATCCCGTGAACGAAGGCGCGCTGAGGGTCTACGGCGTGGGACACGACAAGCTCGATTCTGACGTGCCGTACATACCTAAGGGGAAAGCGGGTCGGGCTTTGGTCAAACAGTGGCGTGCCGGCGCATCGCCTTGAGCGGAACATCTATCCCGAACTCTTCCGAGGCGAGGACACCGGAGACAGCAGTTCCAGCGGGTCGAGCTTGACGCGCGCCGCCAGGCGCTCGACGACCTTCAGCGTCAGATTGCGCTCGCCGCGCTCGATCCCGCCGAGATACGTGCGGTGGATCTCGAGCTTCTGCGCAAACGCTTCCTGGCTGATGCCTTTGCTCTCGCGATAGGCGCGCAAGTTCTCGCCTAGTGCCCGCTGCAGCTCGCCTTCCACCCGGCAAAAGCTGCCGCGTTGCTACTTTACAGTCTACAGACAGATGAGTATCATATGCCGTGGGCGAAGAGTCCGGGAGGGCCTGCCGTCGCGAGCGACAGACCCTCCCGATCGCGAGCCCAGCGCCGTCGCCCGCCCGGCCCCTTGCCGGGAGCGGCAGCGCCTGGGCGGTTGCCCAGCTGAGCTGAGACAACCGTACTCAACGTCATCGCCGAGCGTGAGTCCTCACGAGCCATTTCACGCCAGCGAAGCCGCAAAATGGAGGCTTTTTGTCTGCACGCTCGTAGCTCGACGCGATGGCGTCTCCACCTGCCAGAGCGACGAGCGGCGAACACAGCGAGCTCGTCGTGCTGACGCTGCTGCTCGAGCACTCGAGCCAGCGATTGTGGTCGCTTGACGAGCTCGCGCGTGAGCTTGGCAGCGAGCTGCAGGCAGCCGATGCCGTCGCGAGCCTGTCCGCCGCCGGTCTCGTGCATCGCTGCGGCGAGCTCGTGCTCGCGACGCGCGCAGCAGTGCGCTTCAGCGAGCTGCTCGGCGGGATCTAGCGGCGAGCGCGGGTGTCGCGCCCAGCTTGGGCGTGGCAGTCATGCGCAGCGGAATCGGGCGCACGTTCTGGGGCGCCGCCTGCCGCCGCCTCGTCGCGCGCACGCGAAGCGCGACAAACAGGCCGAGCAGACCAAACCAGACGGCGAGGGCAATCCAGAGAGTGTTCACAGCAGCGGCGATACCCGACCATACGGCCTACTAAACCACCGATTACACGGTGTTTCCGACTTGACAGGCCGCGATCTCCGAGCGGCGGCCTGTCAAGCCGAAAGCGCCTGCTATTCGACCGAATCGACCGAGCGCGGCCCGGCGCCGACGTACTTCGCCGTCGGGCGGATCAGCTTCGCCTCGCGCTTCTGCTCGAGGATGTGCGCCGACCAGCCGGCGACGCGCGCACACGTGAACATCGGCGTGAACAGGTCCGGCGGGACTTCGGCGAGGTCGAGCACGACGGCCGACCAGAACTCGACGTTCGTCGCGAGCACGCGGTCGGGACGGCGCGCCTGCAGCTCCGCCAGCGCCGCCTTCTCGAGCGCCTCGGCGGCCTCGAAACGAGGCGAGCCAAGCTCGCTCGCCGTGCGGCGCAGCACTCGCGCGCGAGGGTCTTCGGCGCGGTAGACGCGATGGCCGAAGCCCATCAGCCGCTCGCCACGGTCGAGTGCGTCCGACACCCACTTCTCGGCGTTGCCGCTGGCTTCGACTTCCTCGAGCATCTTCAGCACGCGCGAGGGCGCGCCGCCGTGCAGCGGGCCCGACAGCGCGCCGACTGCGCCGGACAGTGCTGCCGCGACGTCGGCGCCAGTCGAGGCGATCACGCGCGCTGTGAACGTCGATGCGTTCATGCCGTGCTCGGCCGCCGAGACCCAGTAGGCGTCGATCGCCTTGACGTGGTCCGGGTTGGCCTCGCCGCGCCAGCGAATCAGGAAACGCTCGGGGATCGTGCGTCCCCCGTCGATCTCGTTCTGCGGCACCGGCGGCTGGCCCGGCTCGCGCGCGGACTGCGCGACGAACGACAGCGCCATCACCGACGCCCGCGCGAGGTTGTCGCGCGCCTCCTCGTCGGTGATGTCGATCAGCTGACCGAAGCCCCACTCGGGCGCGAGCATCGCCAGCGCCGACTGCACGTCGACGCGATGGTCGCCCGAGCGCACGGTCAGCGCGTGCGGTTCGGCCGGCGGCAGGCCCGGCTTGAAGTGACCGTCGACGAGCAGGCCCCAGACCTGCTCGTAGGGGATGTTGCCGACGAGCTCTTCGATGTCGACGCCGCGATAGCGCAGCGCGCCACCCTCTTTGTCGGGCTCGGCGATCTCCGTCGCAAAGGCGACGACTCCTTCGAGGCCGGATTGGACCTCTGGTGCTGTTACCGCGCTCATGGCACTCGCTTTCTGAGCTTGATGCTTGACGGGGAGAGCTGCCTTGTGGGCAGAGACACATCGTCGCACGATTGCGCGTGCAAGTAGGCTGCGAGTTCAGGCAGACGCCGGGCGTCGGGCCCGCGCGAGCCGTGACCGAGGAGCGGCCGTGAGCGACAGCGAGTTGATGTTTCGAGGGGCCGGCGAGCTGGCCGCAATGGTGCGTTCCGGCGAAGTCTCCGCGAGCGAGCTGGTACAGACTTCGCTCGAGCGCATCGAGGAGCTCAACCCGGCGCTCAACGCGTTCGTGCAAGTCGACGAGGAGGGGGCGCTCGCGGCGGCCGCGCAGATCGGCGCCGGCGACGCGCGACCGTTCGCTGGCGTGCCGATCGCGATCAAGAACAACCGCCCGGTCAAGGGCCTGCGCCTGACCTACGGCTGCTCGCTGATGGCCGAGCACATCGCCGCGTACGACCACAACGTCACGCGCCGCCTGCGCGACGCCGGCTTCGTCATCGTCGGCACGACGACGCTGCCCGAGTACGGCATCCTGCCGGTGAGCGAGGCGCGGCTGTTCGGCCCGACGCGCAATCCGTGGGATCTCGAACGGACGCCCGGCGGATCCTCTGGGGGCGCCGCTGCGGCCGTCGCAGCCGGCATCGTGCCGGTCGCGCACGGCAACGATGGCGGCGGCTCGATTCGGATCCCAGCCGCCTGCTGCGGACTCGTCGGGCTGAAGCCTGCGCGCGGGCGGATTTCGGCCGCGCCCGAGCTCGGCGACTCCTCACTCGGCATCGACGGGATGCTGACGCGCACCGTCGCCGACACAGCCGCGATCCTCGACGTGCTCGAGGGCTACGTGCCGGGCGACGCGACCTGGGCGCCACCGCCTGACGAACCGTTTGCGGCCGCTGCGGCGCGCGAGCCAGGACGGCTGCGGATTGCTGCGACGACGTTGCCGCCGCAGCCCGACGCAGTCGTCGATCCGCTGTCAGCAGGCGCCGTTGCCGACGCCGCCGAGCTGCTGCGCTCGCTCGGGCACGAAGTCGAGGAGGTCGACCCGCCGTGGCAGGACGCGGAGCTGCGCGAGCTGTTCGGCGTCGTCTTCTCCAGCCATATCGCGCTGTCGATCGCCTACTCCGGCCGAGTCGCCGGCCGCGAGCCGACGGCCGCCGACATGGAGCCGATGAGCTGGGCGATCTACTCGATGATCGGCAAGCTCGGCGCCATCCCGAGCATGGCCGCCGCGACGCGCCTGCAGCAGTTCGCCCGCCGTCTCGTAGCTTTCTTGGAGCCGTACGACGCGCTGTTGACGCCTGCGCTTGCCCAGCGCCCGCTGCCGCTCGGGACGCTCGACACGGCTGCGCCCGATCCGATGGCGACGTTTACCGCGTCGGGGCTGTTCACGCCGTTCACGCCAGTCTTCAACGCGAGCGGGCAGCCGGCGATCTCGCTGCCGTTGTTCGAGGGGAACGACGGGTTGCCGCTCGGGGTCCAGCTTGTTGGCCGGCCGGCGGGGGAGGGGGCGTTGTTGGCGCTCGCGGGGCAGTTGGAAGGGGCGCGGCCGTGGGCCGATCGGCGGCCGACGTTTCCTGCGTAATCACTGGCTGAGCCCGGCCAGCAAGTGGGGGTCCGGTCGCGTCCCAACAGAAACGTCGCTTGCCTGCATCGCCTTTGCGCCGGAGAATGCGCGCATTCGGATTAGGCAATCGCGATGACTGAGCTCGAGATCCCAAGCGACTGGTATCGCTACGCCTATCCGCCGGAGATGGCGAAACTGCCGTGGGCGCAGAAGACCGCGACAGAAGTCGATCGTGCGCTGGCGATGCTGCAGCTGAGCGGCTCTGAGCGGGTTCTCGACCTCGGCTGCGGAACCGGTCGCCATTCGCTCGAGTTGCGTCGCCGCGGCTTCGAGGTCGTCGGCGTCGAGCTGCTCGAGGCGAACGTCGCGGTCGCACGGGCCGACGCCGAGGAGCAGGCGCTCGACGCCGAGTTCGTCGCAGCTGACTTGCGCGAGCTCGACTTCGACGGCGAGTTCGACATCGTGCTGAGCCTCAACGACGGCGCGATCGGCTACTTCGAGACCGAAGCCGACAACCTGCGCGCGTTTGACGTCATCGCCAACGCTCTGCGCGGCGGCGGGCGCCATCTCCTGCAGATCGCCAACGTGCTGCACGCCGAGCGGCACATGCCGAGCACCGGCTGGATCGAGGGGGGCGAGGCGGTTGAACTGTTCGATCACCGCTGGAACGCGCAGACGCGCTGCTGGGAGGGGACGACGGCGACGATCGTCGTCGGCGAGGTGTTCGAGCGGCTCGAGCCGATCCCGTTTCGCAAAAGGCTGTACTCGGTCGAGGAGCTGAGCGAGATCTACCCGGCGGTCGGGATGGAGTTGACGAGCACGTTTCGCGGTAATGGCCGGCCAGGTCGCCCGCGCGACAACCAATATGAGATTTTCGTGGAGGCGGCGAAGCGGTAGCGAGCTCGACGCTATGCAGAGGGCGACGCGAGCCACCACGTATCGATCGCCAGTGCCTCGCCGAGACGATCGAAGTGATGGTCGAAATGGAGCACGCCGAGCCCAGACGCCTGAGCGGCGACAGCGACGGTCAGGTCAGCCCAAGGAAGTCGATGGGCGCCGTGCGATCCGCTCCGCGCGAGCTCGCGCATCGTCGACAGGACGCCTCGTTGCACGTTGCGATCGACGGCGATCTCTCGCAGGCTCTCGAACGTTCGATCGGCCGCTCTGATTCCTGCCGAGTTCGGCGCGTCGACGACTAGCTCGTAGCGCACCGGCCAGCACCAAGCGACATCGCCGCGGGCGACAGCTTCAAGCAGCAACTCGCGGGCTTTCGAGAGGCGGCGGGCGACCATCCACGCCGAGGTGTCGGCGAGCACGGGGCTGCTGCCGTCCCATACGGCGCTCACGTCTACTCAGGCTCGTTGAGCCGGTCGATTGCCGCCAGGTCGAGGTCGAATCCACCATCGTCCATCGCCGCGAACAGCGCTTCTGCCGCGGCGCGCCGGTCGCAGCCAGACTTCAGCTCGACTAGTGCGCCCTGCATCGCCAAGCGCCGAACCAGTGTCGCGTCGGCCTCGTCGGTTCCGGTCGCGGCTCGCACGCGCTCGAGCGCGTCGCCGAGCTCAGGGTCGGCAGTGACGGCGATTCGCGGGTGGCTGGTCGGCATCGCGCTCATCAGTGTAACTCTCTAGAGCTACACCGACTGGAGGGCTACCGCCGGGACAACTCACTCGCCGCCCAGCACTGCAGCCATCCGCGCCGGCTTGCTCCCTAGCCCCTCTACGTCAGCCGCCCCGCGCGCCGAGACCATCGAGACCTCCATCAGCTCAGCCTCGTCCCAAGTCGCGAACGCGTTCGGTCCCGAGACGCGCTCGAGCAGCCGCAGCGAGCGCGAGACGATCGGCGTCGGCACATGCACGAGCGGGCGCGAGCGGTTCAGCGAGCGCAGCACGATCCGCACGAGCTCGTTGTGGCTGAGCGTCTCTGGGCCGGCGAGCTCGTAGCGTGTGTGGCCGGCGCTTGCGGCGGCGCCTGAGCCAAGCGCGGCGATCACGCAGTCGGCTACGTCCTCGGCCCAGATCGGCTGATACAGCGCCCTCCCGCGCCCGGAGACGGGCATCAGCGGCAGCAGCGCGAGGCGTTCGAGCAGCGTCAGCCAGGGGTCGCCAGGCGCGTAGACGATCGACGGCGCGAACACGATCGAATCGACGCCGGCGTCCTCGACGGCCTGCTCGGCGAGCGCCTTTGCGCGGAAGAAGCGCGCGCGGTGATGCGTCGAGGCATCGAGCGCCGAGAAGAAGACGAAGCGCTCGACGCCGGCGCGCTCGGCCGCCTGCACCATCCGCCACGTAGCGATGCCGTTGAGCTCCTCGATCGAGCCGTCCGGCTGGTCGCGGATCGACGCGGCGAGGTGCACGACCGTGTCGACGCCTCGCAGCGCGTTGCGAAACGACGGCGGGTTGGTCAGGTCGCCGAGCGCGATCTGCACGCGCACGCGCTGCGCGCCGAGCCGGCGCGGGTCACGCACGAGGCAGCGCACCTGCGCGCCTTCGCCTAGCAGGCGGCGCAGCAACGCCGAGCCGATCAGGCCTGTAGCGCCGGTCAGCAGCAGCATCTGCCAAACCTAGCGGAGCGCCCTGGAGGAGCGCCGGTGCTCGGACCTCTAAAATACGCCGCTCGTCCGAAGTCCCCAAGACGGACAACCGCAAACCAACCAGGAAAGAAGCGAATGGCCTACGTGATCGCCGAGCCGTGCATCGGCACCAAGGACAACTCCTGCGTCGAGGTGTGCCCGGTCGACTGCATCCACCCGACGCCCGACGAGCCCGGATACGACGCGGCTGAGATGCTGTACATCGATCCGGAGGAGTGCATCGACTGCGACGCCTGCGTCGAGGCCTGCCCGGTCGACGCCTGCTTCGCCGAGGATCAGCTGCCGGACGAGTGGCAGAAGTTCACGCAGATCAACGCCGAGTACTTCGCCAACGCGAAATGATCGTCGGCGCGAGCGCTCAGGCGCCGCGCGCCGCGGCGAGGTAGGACGCGTCGAGCACGTCGAGTACGGGCACGTCTGAGACGGCCGACTCGATCGACTCGCGCAGCTCGCGCGAGTCGAAACTGTGCGATTGCGGCGCGAGCGGGTTGACCGTGATCGCCTTCAGCGCGATCGTCTGCAACACCTCGATCGATACTCCCTGACGCGCGTACCAGCGCGGTCCGCGGCGCGTGAGGAACACGTGCGTCGGGTCGGCCGCGACGATTCGCAGCTCGCGACCGCTGCGCTCATTGCGTGCCGCGAGCAGTCCGTCGAGGAAGCGCTCGCCGAGCGCGCCGTCGACGACGAATGTCGTCACGGCCGGATGCTTGCGCAGCAGCGCCGCAATCTGCTCAGGCTCTGCATTGAGCACGAGCGAGCGCGCGAGCGCGACGTGCTCCTCGTCGCGCTCGGCGCGAGTCAGGCGGACGAGGTCGACCGCGTCGCTCGTGCGCGCGACGACCTCCTCGAGCCGCTCGGCCAGGACCGCGCCGGTCGCGATCACGAGGCCGTCTGCGACAGCCGGCGAGGAGGCAGCACGGCGGTCGATCGCGCCGTCGATCAGCGCCTGCTGCGCGCCGAGCTCGAGCATCCGCTCGGCGACGGCGCGCGCATCGCCGGCTGCGCTCGGGCCGGCGACTTCGATCGCGCCGGGCCGCGTGAGCCGCGCGAGCACGACTTCGCCGAGCGGCGTGCGCACGCCGGTCTGCTCGAACCGCTCGTGCTCGACGCCGCTCGCGCGCAGCAGCGCGCCGGTGCTCGCGACGAGGTCGCCCGCCTGAAGCTCGACGCTCGGCTTCTCGATGCGTGCGTCGATCACGTCGTGGCGCTCGCCGTCGCGGCCGATCGAGGTCACGCCGACGGCGCGTCCGGCGGCGGCGTGCTCGGCGAGGATCGCGCGCAGTGCGACCGTCTTGCCAGTGTTCTTCGCGAGCCCGACGAGCGCGAGCACGCGCGTGTCGGCGACGAGCCGGCCGAGTTGCGCCGGTGCGCGGTCAGGCATTCGCGGCGGTGCCGTTGCGCGCAGCCAGCTCGCGCACGATGAAGCTCGCGACGTGATACGGGTAGGTGCCCTTTGAGAAGCCCGCGTCGAAGCCGAGCTCCTTCGCCAGTTCGTTTGACACGCGCGGCCCGCCACAGGTCAGGATCAACCGCTTGCGCAGCCCCTCGGCCTCGACGATCTCGACGAGCTCGGTCAGGTTCGCGACGTGCAGGTTCTGCTGCGTGACCGTCTGCGAGACGAGGATCGCGTCGGCGTCGAGGTCGATCGCGCGCGCGACGAGCACGCTGTTGGGCACTTGGCTGCCGAGGTTGTGCGTCTGAAACGAGCGGTAGCCCTCGAGGCCGTGGTGGCCGTGAAAGCCCTTCAGGTTGAGCATCGCGTCGATGCCGACGCTGTGCGTGTCCGTCCCTGTCGCCGCGCCGACGACGACGACCGGGCGGCCGATGTGCTCTGACGCGAACGCCTCGATCTCCTCCTCGCTCATGTACTCGATGTCGAAGCCTTCATGTGAGAGCGAGGCGTAGTCGACCGTCTGCTTTCCCTCAGCGAACATCACGAAGTAGGTGTAGCCGGGCGTCAGCTCCTGGTAGTGGACGACCTCGGGCGCCTCGAAGCCCATCTTCGCCGCCCACTCCTGCGCGGCCTTGCGCGCGGCCAGGCCGTAGGGGACGGGCAGCGTGAAGCTGAGCTGCACGAGCCCGTCGCCGAGGTGATCGGCGTAAGGGCGGACCTGCGTCAGGTCGATCGTGCGCTCCGGCGCGCTCGCCGTTGGCGGCGAGCTGGCAGCGCCGTCGTTGCGGGCGGCTCCGTTGGCGGCGGCGTCAGGCGACACTCGACGCTCCGCGCATCAGCTCGCTCGCCGGGTTCATATAGCTCACGTCGACCTCGACGATCCCCTCGATCCCGCGGCCCTCGTCGATCTGGCGAGGCACGTCGCCGAAGACGCCGTCGCCGAGCGCCGCGAACAGCCCGTGCTCGGCGATCCGCTCGAGCAGCTCGTGCGCACCCGCGAGCACCTCTTGCGCGCGCGTCTGGATGATGCCGCCGCGCTTGAACTCGATCTCCTCGCCGAGGTCGTGCGCAGCGTTGAACACGTAGTTGACGTTTTCGAGGCCGATCACACGGTCATGCACGTGCGGCGTGAAGATGCCCTCCGTCGGCACGCCGATCGTCTGAATGCCCTGGTCGGTCGCGATCGTAACGAGGTTGAACAGCGAGTCGGTCGCGTGCGTGCGGTAGAGGTTGCCGTCCATGTGGCGCGTCGGCGGCATGTACTTGACGGGGCACTCGGGAAACAGCTCGCGCGTCAGCTGCGCTTGGGCCCACTCGAGCAGCAGGCTGTTCTTCACCGGCAGGTCGATCTCGTAGGCGTCGCCGAGCGCGATCTGCTCGTCGGGCACGCCCGAGTCGAGCGCGAGCTGGCGGTTGATGAACTGCGAGGCCGTGACCGACGGCGCGGCCTCGATCGCGTCGGCCGTGCGCAGGTAGTTGTCCTCGCCCGTATTGATGACGACGCCGAAATAGCCGTTGATCATCCGCGAGACGCGCTGGTCGATCAGCCCGCGCACGGGGTTGATGTCGCGGTAGAGGATCCCGTAGAGCGCATCATTGACCATGTTGTCGAAGCCCTCGATCGCTCCCATCGCGGCGATCTCGGGCATGCACAGGCCCGAGCAGAAGCTCGACAGCCGCACGTAGCGACCGTTCTTCTGCGACCACTGATCGAGCGCCGCACGCATGATCCGGAAGTTCTCCTGCGTCGCGAACGTGCCGCCGTAGCCCTCTGTCGTCGCGCCGTAGGGGACGTAGTCGAGCAGGCTCTGCGCGGTCGAGCGAATCACGGCGACGATGTCGCCGCCGGCCTGTGCGACGGCGAGGCCGTGCACGACGTCCTCGTAGACGTTGCCGGTCGCCGTCAGCACGTAGCGCTGCGGCGGCGGGCTCTCGCCGAGGCGCTCGCGGCGCTCGCGGCGCTCGGCCATGCGCACGCCGATCTCGGCGATGCGCCGCTCGTACTCGCCGCCGATGCGCGTGCGGATCGCCTCGTCGCTCGCGCGCGCCAGCGAGACCAGATCGAGCCGGCCGCCATCGACGTCGAGCGCGATCGACTGCGGCGTGGCCTCGGCGTCGGCGAGCAGCGCGTTGCCGATCCAGTAGGCGATCCCGCGGCTGAGCTCGCCGTGGTCGCGCACGTGGTCGACGAGCACGTTCGGCAGCGGCGCGTCGAGCTCGTTCGCGCCGTCGACACCGAGCAGGCGCGCGAGCGTGCGCTCGACCGAGACGGTCGTCTTGCCGGCGATCGTCTCGCCGACCTGCGCCGCGATCCGCATGGCGGCTTCGCGGCACGCGGCGATCACTCCGGGATCGAGATCGAGCTTTCCCTGCGGGCTCATTTCAGATCCCGCACGATCGGGAAGGGGATCACCTCGCGCAGCGTGTCGCGTTCGGTCAGGATCATCACCAGCCGGTCGACGCCCATGCCGCCGCCGGCCGTCGGCGAGTAGCCGTACTCGATCGCGCGTGCGTATTCCTCGTCGTTCGGATGCGGCACGTCGGCGTCGTCGTCCTCGATCATCCGCCGCTGGCGCTGGTCGACGAAACGCTGCCACTGGTCGACGGGGTCGTTCAGCTCGGTGTCGCCTGAGACGAGCTCGATGCCGCCGATCACGGCGTCGAAGTGTTCGGCCAGCTCCGGGTGCTCGGGGTGGCGGCGCGTGATCGGGAACGGCTCGAGCGGGAAGTCGAAGACGTGCGTCGGCTGGTTGATCGTCGACTCGATTTTCTCGGAGTAGATGTCGGCGACGACTTCGGCCCACGTGGCGCCTGCGTCGACCGGCCCGTCGAGCAGCTCGGCGAGCTGGTCGCGGGTGGACTCCATGAAGTCGATGCCGAAGCGCTCCATGATCAGATCGCGCATCGTGATCCGTGTCCACGGCTTCGCCAGGTCGATCTCCTCGCCGTTACGTTTGATCGTCGTGCGGCCGAGCGCCTTCTGCGCGACGTCGCGGAACATTTCTTCGGTCACCGTCGCGACGTCGTTGTAGTCCGAGTAGGCGCACATGAACTCGATGATCGTGAACTCGGGCGAGTGCTTCGGCGAGATGCCCTCGTTGCGGAACACCTTCGCCATGTCGTAGACGTTCTCCATGCCGCCGACGATCAGCCGGTTGAGGAACAGCTCGACGGAGATGCGCAGGTACAGGTCGCGATCGAGCGCGTTGTGGTGCGTCGTGAACGGCCGCGAGCCGGCGCCGCCGGCCAGCGACTGCAGGACCGGCGTTTCGACCTCGATGAAGTGGCGCTCCGCGAGCCATTCTCGAATCCCGAGGACGATCTTGTTGCGCGTGATGAACAGGTCGCGCGTCTCCTGGTTGGCAATCAGGTCGAGCTCGCGGTAGCGGTAGCGCGTGCCGGTGTCGCCGAGGCCGTGGTGCTTGTCCGGCGGCGGGCGCAGCGTCTTCGTCAGCAGCGTGCACTCGATCGCCTCGAGCGCGAGCTGGCCGCGCTGAGTCACATAGACGCAGCCGTCGACCGAGACGATGTCGCCGATGTCGAAGCCGAGGATGCGGTCATACAGCTCCTGCCCGAGCGAGTCGACGCGCAGCACGACCTGGATCGATCCCGACAAGTCGCGCAGGTCGAGGAACGCCGTCTTGCCATGCCCGCGCCGTGAGATCAGCCGGCCGGCGACGAGATAGCGCATCTCCGGATGCGGGCCGTGCTCGAGCGCGCTCGGATCGTGCGCGCCGAGGATCTCGACGATCCGCGTGCGCTTGCCCCACAGCGTTACCGCCGGATAGGGGTCGACGCCTTCGGCGCGCAGGCGTTCCATCTTGTTGCGGCGTTCGTCGATCTCGACGACGCCGTTCTGCGCGGCCACGTCGTTTGGGGCGGCATCCTGTGCGTCGGCGTCCGCCGACGCGTCGTCGCGAGGCGCCTCGGCCCCCTCGACCATTCCCCCGGTCTCCTCCTGCTGGCGTCCAGTTGTGGACATGGTTCAGACGATCCTCTCAGAGCGGTTTCGCTTGTCAAGCGATCGAGCAGGATGTCTCTGTGGCCTGCGCGCGCGCTGACTAAGCCATCGGCAGCGACATGCCCGCCGGTTTTCGCTCTGAAGGAGCGGGCACGGCAGGCGCGGCCGGAGCGCTGACTTCGATCAGCGGCAGCGTTGGCAGCGCGATCGGCGCGAGCGCGATCAGCCCGCGAGCGACCTGGCGAATGGCCTGCGCGGCCGGATCGTCAGGATCGGTCACTACCAGCGGCACGCCGCTGTCGGCCTGCTCGCGCAGCGGCATCGTCAGCGGCACGCTGCCGAGCAGCGGCACGTCGAGCTCGTCGGCGAGCTCTTCGCCGCCGCCCTCGCCGAAGATCGCAAAGCGCTCGCCTCCCGGTGTCGTGAAGCCCGACATGTTCTCGATCACGCCGGCGATCTCGAGGTCGACCTTCTCAGCCATCTGCGCCGCGCGCCGCGCGACTTTCTGCGCCGTCGCCTGCGGCGTCGTGACGATCAGGAACTGTGCCTGCGGCAGCAGCTGCGCGAGCGTCATCGAGACGTCGCCGGTGCCCGGCGGCAGGTCGATCAAGAGGTAGTCCAGCGCGCCCCAGTCGACGTCCTGCAGGAACTGCGTCAGCGCCTTGTGCAGCATCGGCCCGCGCCAGACGACAGCGGCGTCCTCCTCGACGAAGAAGCCGATCGACATCACCTTCACGCCGTGCGCGTCGAGCGGCAGGATCTTGCGTTGCGCCGAGACCGGCGGCCGCGTCGCGCCGAGCCCGTACATGCGCGGGATCGAATAGCCCCAGACGTCGGCGTCGAGCACGCCGACGCGCTTGCCTTCGGCCGACAGCGCCGCGGCGAGGTTCGCCGTCAGCGTCGACTTGCCGACGCCGCCCTTGCCCGAGCCGATGCAGATCACGTTCTGGACCTGCGCCAGCGAGCCGGCCGGCAGGCTGCCGCGGCCGAGCTTCTGCTGCAGCGCCTGCTTCTGCTGGTCGTCGAGCACATCGAAGTAGACGTTCGTATGCGTCACGCCCTCGAGCGCCGTCACGGCCTCGGCCACTGCAGTCTGAAAGTGGCCCTTGATTGGGCAGCCGGGCGTCGTCAGCGAGACCATCACGTCGACCACGCCGTTGGCGCCGATGTCGATCGAGCGGACCATGTCGAGCTCGACGATCGAGCGGTGCAGCTCGGGATCGATCACGACCGTCAGCGCTTGGGTTATCTCGTCCTTGGTTGGCACGCGCCTCATTGTGACAAAGACTGGCCCACGAGCCGTCAAAGACCGGCCCCGAGCCGTCCCATTAAATGACCCGCGGGGCGATGGGGTCGCCCCGCGGGTCGAGGGAGGAGAGGGTGCTACTACTGCCGGCGGGATATGAGGCCGACAGACTCTCCCGCTACCGGTCTCTCCGAGCCGGGCGGGGGAAGCTGGTGGTGAAGCCGATCAGACCAGGCTGAGAATCCGCTCCTGGACCTTGTCGGCGAGCTCCGACCCGTTCTTCGCGACCGTCTCGCCGCGTTTTTCGAGGTCTGAGACCGTTTTCTCGATCTCGCGACGGCGCTGGCGCAGTTCGCGCTCGACGCGCACACGCGCTTTTTTGACCTCGCGCTCGAGGCGGTTGCGAGCGGTCGCGCCGCGACGCTCGAAACGGCGCAGCTGCGCCTGAGCCTTCGTCGAGGTCGAGTAGGTCGAGATCGTGTCGTTGACCGTCGTGACGAGTTTGTCGCGAGCCGTCAGCGCGACGCCGACCGGAATCAGAACCGCGCGCTCGGCGTAGTCGCCGAAGACGCCGACCGTCTCGCGCGTCGCCGTCTGCGCCTGCTTGGCAGCCGACTCGGTCTGGTGGACGGCGCGCGTGCGTGCGGCCTTCGCGGTCGTCGACTTTGCCTGCGTCGTCGTCGTTTTGCGCGCAGGTTTGCGTGCTTTCGCCGGTTTGGCGCTCGCTTTCGGGCTTTTCGTGGCGCTCGGTGCAGTTGGCATCTGAAGTGGGTCTCCTCTTCTTCCTCGCTTTGCGAGGCGGGGCGGGTTCAGGTCTGTTCTCGCTCGATACCCGTTTGCAAAGGATCGAACACCTGTTTGTAACCCGCTCCTCGAAGTTTGTTACAAGCGGAGCCTATCACGTCTTCAGGCGCCCATGTGACCGGGCGTTCACATGCTCTAGCTTGTAACAGGCGGAACGTGCGTTCGACCGACGGCGGTTTGGTGAATGCCGGTTCTTAAAAGCCAAGCCGCCGGGTCGGCGAGCTCGGCCGTGCTCGGCAGCTGCTCCGGTCCGCTCCACGCACGCGCCAGCGCCTCGGGCCCTCCCTGCGCGACGACGGCGTCGCAGAAGCTGCGTCCGACCTCGTATTGGCGCATCTTCATCTCCAGTCCCATCAGCCGCTCGAGCACGCGCCACGGCAGCCCGCGCGACTCGCGCCGGCGGTTCATCGCGCGGCGCAGCTTCGGCAGCGACGGCAGCACCTCGGCGCCGACTGCGTCCATCGTGTGCTCGGCGTGGCCCTCGATCAGCGACATCACGGCCTGCATCTGCTCGACCAGCGCCCAGCGGTCCTCGCCGAGCGTCAGGCGCAGCAGCTCTCCCTTGCGCGCGCGCTCGACGTATCCGCGCAGCTCCTGTGGATCGGGCAGCTTAGGCAGCGAGAAGCGCCCGCTGCCGGATCCATTCGCGCCCGTCGCGTCAGCGTCCCCGGCGCTGTCCTCCTCCTGGCCCTGCGAGTCGCCGCCGAGCAGCGTCACCTCGAGTCCGTCGAGCAGCTCTCTGAGCATCCCGCCAAGGTGCTCGCGCAGCCACGGTGCGCCGCCGAACTGCACCGCATGCGTGATCTCGTGGATGCTCACCCACAGCACGAGCTCGTCGCGGTCGACCGACAGGTTGCGCGCGGCGATCGCGAGGTTCGGCGCGAGCAGCAGCAGTCTCGGCGGCATCCGCGGCGGGCCGTCGTCGTCGAGCAGCGCCAAGTCGTACTGGCCGAGCACGCGCTGCGAGAGCACGCCGGTCAGCGCGCCGACCTGCGCGCCCATCAGCAGGCCCGAGGCTGAGCGCAGCGGTCCGGCCAGCGGCCCCGTGCCATCGCCGATGCGCTGACTGAGGCCGCCGAGCAGCGGACGCATCGTGCGCAGGTTCGCCGCGATCCAGGCGCCGCGGTCGACGGCCTCCAGCGGCGGCAGCTCGCCGCTCAACGGCAGCCCGCTGTATTCGCTGACACGCCGCGCGAACTCGTGCGCGCGCGGCTGCACCGCCGACGCGCGCACG
>DATBBG010000077.1:0-6103 GCA_036271095.1 Solirubrobacteraceae bacterium | reverse complement strand
CGCCGCCGGCGACGGTGCGCGCGGCAACTGGCGCGAGCGACGGGCCCGAGCGCACCGACCACAGCGGGCTGTCGATCAGCTCGCCCATCGGCACGACGCCGCCGGCCGAGCTCGCCGCGAGCAGCTCGCCGGCGAAGCCCTCGCTCTGCAGGCCGCTCGCGATCTCCGGCAGGTGGCGCTGCATCAGCGGCTTCAGCGACGCGTCGATCGACGTGCCGGAAGCGCGGCGGTACTCGCGCACGATCGGGTTCGTCTGGTGCGAGAGCGAGTAGGGCAGGCCCGGCAGCTCACGCTCGATCAGCCCGCCGAGCGCGAGCTCGTGCGCCGGGTTGGCAGTCGACCACAGCAGGCAGACCGAGATCGCCTGCGCGCCGAGCTCGCGCGCACGCGACAGCTGCGCTACGGCCGCCGACTCGTCGAGCTGCTTGACGATCTCGCCGTCGGCGTCGATCCGCTCGGCGATCTCAAGCGTCAGCCGCCGCGGCACGTACGGCGCGGGAAACTCGCGGCTGTAGTCGTACGGCCGCAGCGAGCCGCCCTCGCGGCGCACGAGGATGTCGGGAAAGCCCTCGGTGCAGAGAAACGCCGTGCGCGCCGTCGTGCCCTCGAGGATCGCGTTCGTCGCCTGCGTCGTGGAGAAGATGAACAGCGACGTGCGCGCGAGCAGCGCGGCCAGCGGCTCGCCGATCTCCGCCGCGGCGCGCGCGAGCGCGGCGCGCAGCCCGTCGAACAGGTTCGCCGGCTGCGTCAGCGCCTTGGCGATCGTCATCCGACCGCTCGCGTCGCTGACGACGACGTCGGTGAAGGTGCCGCCGATGTCGCACGTGATCCGTGCGCTGAGCGGCTGGCTCACGGCCGCGCTACCGCCGCGAGCACGTACGGTGCGAGCCGCTCGGAGATCTCGCGCGTGCGGTGCTCGACGTCGAGCAGCTCGGGTGCTCGTGGCGCCTGCGCGAGGAGCTCGGCGCGGCGCGCCGCGGTCGCGTCGGCGTCGATCTCGCCGTCGCGCACGATCACACCGTAGACCTCGGCGGCCTGCTCGGCGGTGACCCAGCCGTCGGCGACGTCGTGCGCGACACGCTCCAGCGCGCGCTCCCACGGCAGCCCGTAGCCGGCGCCGGCGGCGGATGTCGCGAGCACCGTTTCACCGGGAGCGAGGATCTGTTCGCCCCACCCCGGCAGCGGCTCGACCGTGCCGTCGGCGCGGCGCAGGAACTGGCGCGCCGGCGCGCCCGGGTAACCGCCGCGTGCGCCGATCGCCGGATGCACGTAGCCGTCGGTCGACCACATCGCCTCGATCTCCGTGTCGGCCGGCCCGTACTCGACGTAGCACGCCGGCGCGCCGCGGAAGCGCCCGGGACCGCCGCTGTCGGCGACGATCCGATCGGCCCAGACGACGATCGGATAGAGCAGCTCGTCGACCTCGGTCGAGTCGCGCATCATCAGGCCGCCATCGCCGACCTCGCCGGAGACGAGCCAGCCGTCGCCGCGCGAGTGACCGGCGCCGCACGTCAGGCCGAGGATCATCAGGTTGACGAACGGCTCGTCGCCGTGGCGTGGATCGTGACCGGAGATGTCCGCGACCGACGCCGTCAGCGTGCCGGTCTCGGCCATGCCAAAGCCGTCGGCGAGCTCGGCGATCGCGCGCTGGGTCGCGTTGGCGACGCGGTCGGCGACGCCGGTCGTCGCCGTCGAGCAGCTCGCCGGGTGGCGCGGGATGCCGGCGACGCAATTCTCGCGGATCAGCACGTGCAGCCGGCGGAACGCGCCGGCGTTCTGTGGCACGCTCGTCGGCAGGCTGTTGAAGACGCCGATCATCGCCGCCGTGCGGCTCGTCGCCTCGGTCAGGTTGATGCCGCACGGAAGGCAGTCGGGGTTCTCGCGCAGGTCGACCTTGACGCGCGCGGCGTCAGGATCGACGTCGACGATCACCTTCACCGGGACGCCGTCCTCGGCGCCGGCGACGGGCATCGGGTCGTGCTTGTTGTGTGCCACGCTGCGTCCGGCCGGCATCCGCCGGATCGCGCTGGCCATCATCTGCTCGCTGTAGTCAAACCAGGCGGCCGTGTATGCGTGAAGCGCGTCCCAGCCGAGCTCGTCGCCGAGCCCGCGCAGCTCGCGCTCGCCGATTCGCGCGGCGCCGACCATGCCGATGTAGTCGGCATACCAGACGTCGGGCACGCGAATCCGCGTGCGGCACATCTCGATGATCTCGGGGATGTCGCGGTAGTCCCGCTGCACCTTCACGCCGGGGAAGATCAAGGCGCCCTCGTTGTAGACGTCGCGCGGGCCGGCCCACAGCGTCGTCGGCTGCGAGTTGCCGATGTCGGCCATGTGCGCCTTGACGATCGCCGTGAAGTGGTGCTCGCCGTCGGCGACGACGGGCACGAGCAAGCAGTGGTCGCCGGCGTGCGAGTTGCCGTGATAGGGCGAGTTGTGCAGGAAGGCATCGCCGGCGTGCAGCTCGGGGTGCAGCTTCGCGAGCGACGCAGAGACGAGATCGGGACCGGCCATCACGTGGATCGGCAGGCTCTCGGCGGTCGCGAGCAGCTCGTGCTCGCGCGTGACGATCGCGCAGGAGAAGTCGCGCGCGGTGTTCAGCACCGACGAGCGTGCCGTGCGGAACAGCGTGTTCGTCATCCGCCGCACGATGCCCTGCACGCGGCTCGTGATCACGGCAAGCGCGACGGGGTCGAAGCGCTCTGCGTCGCCGGCCGGCGCGTCAGCTGCTGAGGGCATTGACATCGGCCGCTCCTTTGCTCTGGTCGGTCGGCTGCGCGAGCGTCACGACGAGCCCGGCGGCGATGCTTCGTTCGGCCTGTGCGCCGGGCTCGATCACGACGGTGCTGAGCGGCGATTCGACGATCGCCGGACCCGGCAGCCGCTCGCCGGCGTCGAGCGTGTCCAGCGAGCGCACGCGCGCGCGCTGACGGCCGTGCCCGGAGAAGTAGACCTCGCGCTCGCCGTCGATCGCCTGAGGCGCCTGCTTCAGGCGCCCCTGCGAGCGGCTCTCGAGCGGGCATATGACGCGCGCTCGCAGCGCCACGACTTCGACCGCCGAGTGCTCGTCGAGCACGGCGAAGATCTCCTCGTGCAGGCGGCGGAAGTCCTCGAGCAGCGTCTGCTCGGCGCCGTCGCCGCCGCCGAAGCGCTCGACGCGCAGCGGCACGTCGATCTGCCAGACCTGGCGCGCCAGGCGCGCCTCGGCGATCAGCTCAATCGAGTGCTGCTCCGCGCCGACCTGTTCGGCAAACGCGCGGCAGCGCTGGCGCAGGCCGTCGAGCACGGCGTCGACGCGCGCGGCA
Source organism: Solirubrobacteraceae bacterium (assembly GCA_036271095.1). Taxonomy (GTDB): domain Bacteria; phylum Actinomycetota; class Thermoleophilia; order Solirubrobacterales; family Solirubrobacteraceae; genus Palsa-744. The sequence continues at coordinate 2,798 of DATBBG010000077.1, read as the reverse complement.
TCGAAGGCATCACTGGAGGTGAAGCAGGCGGCCGAGAACTCGGCGCTGAGGTCGGCCATCAGCGCGCCGACGGCGCTGAGCACGGCGCCGGTCTCGGGAATCACGAGCGCGCGGCAGTCGAGGCGGCGCATGATCGCGCCGCTGTTCAGGCCGGCCGCGCCGCCACCGCCGATCAGCACGGCGCCACGCGGATCGATGCCGGCGTCGACGGTGATCTCGGTAATCGCCTGGACCATGTGCTCGGTCGCCAGCGCGAGGATCGCCGAGGCCGCCTCGTCGACGTCGAGCCCGAGCGGACGCGCGACGTCGCGCTCGATCGCGGCGTGCGCACGGCGCTCGTCCAGCTGCATCGCGCCGCCGAGGAAGCGCTCGGGGTCGAGGTAGCCGAGCGCGAGGCAGGCGTCGGTCACGGTCGGCTGCTCGCCGCCGCGTCCGTAGGCGGCGGGGCCAGGAGTGGCGCCGGCGCTCTGCGGGCCGACGTGCAGCAGGCCGCCGTCGTCGATCCAGGCGATGCTGCCGCCGCCGGCGCCGATGCTCTTGACGTCGATCGCCGGAAAGCCCGTGATATGCCCGGTCAGCGGCTCGCCGAGCCAGGTCTCGCGTGACATCGGGATGCGTCCGCCGCGGACGACCGAGACGTCGTAGCTGGTGCCGCCAGTGTCGGCGACGATCGCATCGTCGGCGCCATCGTAGGCGGCGGCGAAGTGGCGACCGGCGACCGGCGCCATCGCCGGGCCGGAGTTGATCGAGGTGATCGGCACCTTCGCGGCCTCGCGAGCGTGCATCAGCCCGCCGCTGGTCGAGATCACGAGCAGCTCGCCGCCGAAGCCGGCGCCGCGCAGCTCCTGCTCGAGACTGTCGAGGTAGGCCGTCATCAGCGGCTTCAGCGAGGCGTCGATCGCCGTCGAGGAGGCGCGCCGGTACTCGCGCAACGTCGGATTGAGCGCGTGCGAGAGCGTGTAGGGGACGCCCGGCAGGTGCTGCTCGAGCAACTCGCCGATGCGCTGCTCGTGCGCCGGGTTGACGATCGACCACAGCAGGCAGACGGCGACGGCCTCGACGTCGAGCTCGGCGAGGCGCTCGATCACGGCAATGGTCGCCGGCTCGTCGAGCTCGCGCAGCACGCGGCCCTGGGCGTCGATCCGCTCCGGCGCCTCGAAGCTCAGCGCGCGCGGGATGTAGGCGTCCTCGTACTCGACGCTCCAGTCGAACGCGCGGCTGCGCCCGCCTTCGCGCAGCAACAGCACGTCGCAGTGGCCGAGCGTCGTGATCAGCGCCGTCGTCGCCGTGTTCTGAGTCAGCACGGCGTTCGTCGCACGCGTCGTGCCGTGAATCAGCATCGTGATCTGCGCGAGCAGCTCCTCGCGCGAGATCCCGAGCCCATCGGCGGCGAGCGCGAGCACTTCGAGGATGCCGACGATCGGGTCTTCAGGCGTCGTCGAGCACTTGAAGATGCGCACCTCGTTCTCGTGCTCGAGCGCGAGGTCGGTGAAGGTGCCTCCGGTGTCGATTGCGCAGCGCACTGTGCACCTCTCGATGTCGCTTCAGTGCGGTCGTCCAAACCGCTGGAGATCGGCTGGGCGCGAACTATACCGATTGATCGGTTTAGGACAGTTCGCGCTCACTCATGCGATCGTCTCACCCCTCGGGAACGAACGCAACGGCGTCGATCTCGATGTGCGCACCGACGAGCAGCCCGGAGACCTCGACGGTCGCGCTGGCCGGCAGTTTGTCGCCGAAGCGCTCGGCGCGGACCTCGGCGTATTCGGGGTATTCGTCGAGGTCGGTGATGAAGGCGTTGATCTTGACGATCTGCGAGAAGTCAGCGCCCGCTGCGATCAGCACGCGCTCGATGTTGTCGAACGTCGCGCGCGCCTCGGCGCCCATGCCGCCGTCGACGACCTTGCCCTCGGAGCCGAAGCCGACGTTTCCGGATACGTAGATCGTGCGTCCGCTGCCGTACGTAGTGACAGCGTCGGCGAACCCTGCCGCGGGGTTGGTGCTGACTCGCTCGATGCTCATCGACGGTTCCCTCCGTAGGTATCCGAAGACCGGCGTCTTGCAGCCGGCCGACAGGAGTGGTGTTTTTTGCAAATCGATCGCTCGATATGCGACTATAAGCGCGCAGGGAGGCATGCGCAACTAGTTCAATCACGCGAATAGGTCGCTTTGACAGCCGGTAGCATCCGGATGTCGCGGGCTGGGTCGCCGCCTCGCACCAGCTCGATCCAGACGAGCCGGGCGAGGGCGAGCCCGGCTAGGGAACCGAAAGGGAAAGGGCCGCTGTGCCAAAGCTCGGGATGGGGCCGATAAGACGGGAGCAGATCTGCCGGGCAGCGGCCGTCGTGATCGCGCGCGAGGGCTTCGCAGGTACGACGATGCGGATGGTCGCCGAGGAGGCGGGCGTCAGCACGGGGATGCTCAACCACTACTTCGCCAACCGCCAGGATCTGCTCACGCAGGCGCTCGTGTATGTCTCTGAGCGCACTCAGAATCGCTACCGCGAAGCGATCGAGGCAATACCTGCTGGGCTCGAGCGGCTGGGCGCGCTGCTCGACAGCGCGCTGATGGAGGACGAGCAGATGGTCGAGACCTGGCGCGTCTGGATCAACGCCTACGGAGAGGCGGTGAGGCTGCCCGAGCTGCGGCACACGATCGAGGCGCGTCTGACGAGCTGGTACGAACTGATCGACACGGCGCTCGAAGGGCTCGTCCCGCCGGACGCGCCCGGAACGATTCCCGCCAGCTGGCGCTTCGACGCGCTGCTGAACGGGCTCGCGATCCAGGCGCTCACCTCC
>DATBBG010000076.1:0-35268 GCA_036271095.1 Solirubrobacteraceae bacterium | reverse complement strand
CGCAGCGCGCGCGCTGCCGCCTGCAGGTAGACGCCGGCGCCAATGCCGCGCTCACGCAGCCGTGCACCGGCATAGGCAAGCCCGCCGACGAGCCGCGGGCGGATCGTCAACGCCAGCGCCGGCGAGACTCCCGGCAGCGCGGCGCTGCGCAGCGACGGCGTCACCTCGCGGCCGAGGCCGCCGCTGGAGATCAGCACCAGGCGCTCGACGCGCTGGGGGAATTGGTAGAAGAACTGCATCGCGACGCCGCCGCCGAGTGAGTGCCCGACGACGCTCGCGCGGTCGACGCCGATGGCCGCGAGCAGATCGCGAATGCTCGCCGCGTGCGCTCCCAGCGAGTAGTCGCCGCGTGGCGCGGCCGAGTCGCCGTGGCCGATCAGATCGGGCGCGATCACCGTGTACTCACTTGCCAGGCTCAGCGCGACCGAGCGCCAGTGGCTGGAGGAGTTGAGCATCCCGTGGATCAAGACGACCGGCGGGCCGCTGCCGGCGACGCGGTAGATCACGCGACGGCCGTGCAGCTCGATCTGCCACTCGTCGAAGCGCGCCGGCAGCTCGCTCACGCTCATGCCGTCAGCCACCGCTTCGGGTTCTCGACGAAGACCGTCTGAAACGAAGCGTCGTCGAGCGCGCCGAGCTCGCGCAGCGCCGGCACGACCTCATCGAAGACGAGCGTCATCGACCAGTTGCGGATCGCGCCGTGGCCTTCGAAGACCTCGGCGGCCTCTGGCGGGAACCAGTCGATCGTCGCGCAGAAGTCCTGCGAGATCATCAGCCGCTCGGCGTGCCCGCGGCGCAGCAGCTCGGCGGCAGTCGCGTTGCGCTTGTCGATCGGCAGGAACATCTCCAGGCCGTAGCGGTCGAGGCCGACGTACACGCCCTTCTCGACCAGCGCCTCGATGTAGTCGACGTCCTCACTGTCGCCGCAGTGCGCGATCTGCACCTTCGCGAGGTCGACGCCCTCCTGCTCGAAGATCTCGACCTGACGCGGGCCGGTCGCGACGGCCGGCATCGAGTGCGCCATGATCGGCGCGCCAGTCTGCACGCTCGCGCGCGCGACCGCGCGATGGATCTTCTCGACGTTCTCGGTCACGCCGGCGGCGTCGGCCGCGCACTTCAGGAAGGCCGCCTTGATCGCCGTTCCCTGCACGCCGACTTCGATGTCCTCGACGAAGTGGTCGGCCATCACGTCGATCTCGCGGTTGGCGAAGTAGTGCGGCAGGTAGTCATAGCTGTAGATGCCCGTGCACGCGACGATCTGAACGCCGCTGCTATCGGCCACCCGCTCCATGAACCGCACGTCGCGCCCGCCGAACATCGCCGTCGGATCGACGATCGTGCGCACGCCGCGATCCTTCGCCGCGCCGACGTGCAGCAGCGCCGCGTCGAGCTCGAGCTGCTCGTCGTAGCGCCCCGGCCACTGCGCGGCGACGGCCTCGTCGCGGAAGCGCACGTGCTCGTGCACGAGCGTGACGCCGAGATCGTCGGCGTCGATCGGCCCCTGAACGGTCTGCACCTCTGCCATCTGCGCTCCTCCCTCTCGTGTGCCGGCGCCGAGTCGCATGCACACCGGCAGCCGGCGCCGCCACGGCGACCCGCTCAGCTTACGATGAGTCGGTGCTGTATGAGGAACGCCAGCGTGCCGAGTCGTTCGGCAAGGTCGCCGAGCTCTACGATCGCGCCCGCCCGTCCTACCCGCCGGCGTTGATCGACGCGCTGCTCGCCGACGAGCCGCGCGCGGTGCTCGACATCGCCTGCGGCACCGGCATCGCCGGCACGCTGCTGGCGGCGCGCGGCTGCGAGGTGCTCGGCGTAGAGCTCGACGCGCGTATGGCCGCGCTCGCGCGAGCGCGCGGGCTCGCCGTCGAGGTCGCCTCGTTCGAGGCGTGGGAGCCGGCCGGGCGCAGCTTCGAGCTGGCGATCTGCGCGCAGGCGTGGCACTGGCTGCAGCCGCGCGCTGCGCTCGAGAAGGCCGCCTCGGTTCTGACCGGCGGCGCGCAGCTCGCCGTGTTCTGGAACTTCGGCGATCCGCCGGCTGAAGTCGCCGCGCGCCTGCGTCCGATCTACGCCGAGCTGGAGCCCGAGCTGGAGAACTACTCGGTTCTGCTCGGACACTTCGAGGGCCGCATCGAAGGCGCGCTCGACGCGCTCTCGCACGAGCACAGCTTCGAGGGCGTCCGAACGCGCGAGTTCGCCTGGAGCAAGCGCTACGACACGGCCGGCTGGCTCGACTTCCTGCGAACGCACAGCGACCACCAGACACTGCCGGCACAGCGCCTGAAGCGCCTGCTCGATGCGGTCGCGACGGCGCTCGACGAGCTCGGCGGCTCGTTCGAGATGACCTACACGACGATGCTGGTCAGCGCCAGCCGGCGCTGAGCGGCATCGCTCACGGCGACAGGCGCGTCAGCGACCAGCCGTCCGGAGCGCGCTCGTAGAGCAGCCGGTCGTGCAGGCGATCGTCGGCCTGCAGCCAGAACTCGACCGCGTCGGCGCAAACGCGCAGCGCGCCCCAGTCGGGCGGGCAGAGCGGCGGCGCCTCCATCGTCTCGAGCAGGTGCGCGTGGCGCGCCTGCAGCGGCTGCAGATCCTCGATCGGCTCGCCCTGGCGCGAGACGAGCGTCTGCAGCCGGTGCGGCAGGTCGCGCTCGTCGAACAGCTCCTCCGCGAGCGCACGCTCGGCGATGCTCGCCTCGCCGGCGACGTGCACCTGACGTCCGAGCGAGGGCCACTGAAACAGCAGTGCGACATGCGGATTGCGCTGCAGCTCGCGCGCCTTGCGCGTCCACAGCGCCGAGGTGAACAGCAGCGCGTCGTCCTCGATGCGCTTCAGCGAAACCGTCCGCGCCGTCGGCCGCCCACCTTCGCCGACCGTCACGAAGGCAACCGACGCCGGCTCGGCCACGCTCGCCTGGCGTGCGTCGGCGACCCAGCTCGCGAGCAGCGCCAGCGGCTCGCTCGGAGCGCTCGAGCGGTCGAGTCGGGCGCTCACTCGGTCAGGCACGTGTCCGCGTCGGAGTACGCCGGTGCGCAGGCGCAGATCACACGCAGCGGCTGCTCGCCGGCGTTGAACAGCTTGTGGCGCGCGCCCGGCGGGATCAGCGCGCAGTCGCCCTCGCCGATCAAGCGCTCCTCACCGTCGATCACGAGCCTTCCGCGCCCGGCGCTGACGAGGTACAGCTCCTCGGTGCGCCGGTGGTAGTGCTCGGTCGTCGCGCCGCCGACCGGGATCGTCGCCTCGGCGAGGCTCTGGTTGCACGCCGGCATCGCCACTTTGCCGGCCCACTCGCGGATCTGGGAGCCGTCGAGCGTCTGGAACGGCTCGATCTCGGTGTAAGAGGCGACGTGCACCGGCCAAAGCCTACGCCCAGACGAAGCGATCGTCCGGCGCGGCCGGGCTTGATGGCGCGGCCGTGGCCGACCCGGCGCGATCGTCCTCGCGTCCAACGCCCTTCGCGCCGTCGGGACGCGTCGATATGTTCGCCCGCAGGGTGGCGAGCACGGCGACAGCGACCGCAGCAGGCAGCGAGCAGCCGCTCGATCGCAAGACGGTTCTCGCGCTCGTCGCGATGGGCGTCGCCGTGTTCATCGTCGCCAACGACTTCACCGCGCTCGCGGTCGCGCTGCCGGCGATCGAGAAGCAGTTCGACACCGACGTCGGGACGGTGCAATGGGTGATCAACGCCTATGCGCTGACGTTCGGCGTGCTGATCGTCGTCGGCGGGCGCCTCGCCGACATCTTCGGGCGCAAGCGGATCTTCATCCTCGGCGCGGCGATCTTCGCCGGCTTCTCGCTGCTCGGCGGCTTCGCGCAGGACACCGCCTGGCTGATCGCCTCCCGCGCGCTGATGGGCATCGGCGGCGCGATGATGTGGCCGGCGATCCTCGGGATGACGTTCGCGGCGCTGCCGGAAAGCCGCGCCGGGCTCGCCGGCGGGCTGATCCTCGGGGCGGCCGGCATCGGCAACGCCGTCGGGCCGATGTTCGGCGGCGTGCTGACCGACGCGCTCAGCTGGCGCTGGATCTTCTTCGTCAACGTGCCGATCGCCGCCTTCGGCGTGCTCGCGACGTGGCTCGCGATCCACCAGCACGAGCCCGAACCGACCGATCGCCGGATCGACTACGGCGGCGTCGCGACCCTCTCGCTCGGGCTCGTCTCGCTGCTCGTCGCGCTCGACCAGGTGACCGATTGGGGCTGGGGCGACACGCGGATCGTCGCGCTGCTCGTGATCTGCGTGGCGATGCTGTTCGGCTTCGGCTTGATCGAGCGGCGGATGAACGAGGCCGCGCTGATCCCGCGCGACGTGATCGCCAACCGCGACTTCGCGACGGCGTGCCTGGCCGTGCTGATGATCTCGGCCGTGTTCTTCTCGACGCTGCTGTACCTGCCGCAGTTCATGCAGAAGATCCTCGGCTACTCGCCGCTCGGCTCCGGCGTCGGGCTCGTGCCGATGATGGGCACGTTCGCGCTGACGTCGTTCATCGCCGGCCCTCTGTACACGAAACTCGGCGCGAAGCTGATCGTCTCGCTCGGCGCCGGCGCGATCTTCGTCGGCATCCTGCTGCTCTCGCTCGTCTCACGCGACTCGGGCTACGGCGGCCTCGTCGCCGGGATGCTCGTGCTCGGCGTCGGCATCGGCCTGTTCTACTCGTCGATCACGACCGCCAGCGTGACCGCGCTCGACACCTCGCGCGCGGGTCTTGCCGGCGGCATCGTCTACATGTTCCAGATCGCCGGCGGCTCGGTCGGCCTCGGTCTCAACACGACGATCTTCACATCGAGCTCGAAGAGCAATCTAAACAGCCACCTCGGTGGGCTCGGAGCGAAAGTCACAGCAACGCAGTCCGATCTGGTGCACGGCATCCTCGCCGGGACGGCATCCGGCAAGCGCGTCCTCGCACAGTTCTCGGGCACCGTCGCGCACCGCCTCTCCTCGCTCGTGCGCGACTCGTTCGTCGGCGGCCTGCACGCTGCGTTCCACCTCGACACGGCGCTCGCGTTCTGCGCGCTGCTCGTCGCCGCGCTGTTCGTCGGCGGCCGTTTGGGCTCGGCTTCGCGCGAGCAATAGAATCGCCGCGACGTCGTCGGCGCGTGCCCAGCGCCGTCGCGAGGCGCACACAGATCTCCTAGGAGGAGCCGATGGGATTCGACCAGTACCACGAGCCGCCCGATGAGCTCCCCGAGCAGACGCGCACGTTCGCGCGGCTGTGCTCGTCGCTGACCGAGGAGGCCGAAGCGATCGGCTGGTACGAGCAGCGGCTGGCGATCGAGAAAGACCCGGAAGCGCTCGCGGTGATGGCCGACGCAGTCGGCGAGGAGTACAAGCACTTCAGCATGGACCTCGAGTTCCTCCTGCGGCGGACGCCGAAGTGGCGTCAGATCGCCGAGGGAGTGCTGTTCAAGCCGGGCGACATCGTCGAGCACGGCGAGGCCGCCGAGGCGGCCGCCGATGACGACGGCGATGAGGACGGCGACGCACCTGCCGCCGCAGCGCCATCGGGCGGCTCATTGGGAATCGGCAGCCTACGTGGGGAGGGAATGTGAGCCAGAGCCATCTTCTACGCGAGCACGCGCCGATCACCGAGGCGGGTTGGAAGCTGATCGACGAGGAGGCGCGCGAGCGCCTGCTGCCGGGGCTGGCGACGCGCCGGCTCGTCGACTTCTCCGGGCCGCTCGGCTGGGAGCACTCGGCGACGAACGTCGGGCGCGTCGAGCGTGCGAACGTCAGCGAGCTGAAAGGCGTCGAGGCCAAGCGTCGCGTCGTGCTGCCGCTGATCGAGCTGCGCACGCCCTTCACGGTCTCGCGCGAGGAGCTGAGCGCAGGCGACCGCGGCGCCGAGGACGTCGACTTCGCCGAGCTCGACGCGGCCGCGCTGCGAATCGCCGAGGCGGAGAACACTTCGGTCTTCCACGCTTGGCCGAAAGCCGGCATCGAGGGGATTGCGAGCAGCTCGCCGCACAAACCGATCGCGCGCAAGAAAAGCTTCGAGGACTACCCGGGCTGCGTCGCGCGCGCTGTCGAGCTGCTGCTGCGCAGCGGTATCGCCGGTCCATACGGCGTCGCATTGGGACGCGAGGACTACACGAGCGTCGTCGAAACGGCCGAGCACGGCGGCTATCCGCTGCTCGAGCACCTGCGCGAGATCGTCAAAGGCCCGCTCGTCTGGGCGCCTGGCGTCAAAGGCGCGGTCGTGCTGAGCATGCGCGGTGGCGACTTCTCGTTCGAGTCCGGCGAGGATCTGTCGGTCGGCTACGAGTCGCACGACGCGAACGTCGTCAACCTCTATATCGAGGAGTCCTACAGCTTCCGCGTGCTGACGCCCGAGGCGGCCGTCGCGATCACGGCGCCGCGCGCGCGCTAGAGCGGCGCTATTCGACCGCCGGCGTGGCGAGCTTCGCCGGCTGAGCTTCGGGTCGCGCGAGCAGGACGGCGCCGACCGTGACGGCGACGAACGCGAGCACGCGCAGCGCGCCGAGCGCGCCCGAGGGCACCGGCTCTTCGAGCACGATCGTGCCGGCCAGGATCGGCAGCACGTTCGTCAGCAGCGTCGCGAGCCCGGCGACGGTCAGCGCGGCGCCGGCCTGGTAGCCGAGTTGCAGCAGCGACGTGCCGAGCGTATAGCCGAGCACGAGCGTGACGAGGAAGCCGAGGCGCGCGCCACCCTGCGTCGCGAGCTTCGTCGAGATGTCGCCGGCAGAGAAACAGAGGCCGCCGGCGATCGCGTTGGCAACGGCGACGCCGAGCGTGCGCCGCCCGAACACGATCACCGCGACGGCGAGCGCCGCCGTCGCGCCGATCCAGACGAGCACGGCGAGCGTCGAGCCGCTGTGGCCTTCGCCGCTGCCGTCCGCGAGCGAGACGGCGAGCGCGACGAGGCCGAGCACCGACAGCGCGACGCCAAGCAGTCGCCGCCGACCGAGGCGCCCGCCGGTCAGCCGCATCGAGAAGAACGCGAGCAGGCCGATGCCGCCGGCGGCGATGCTCTGCACGAGCGCGAGCGGCGCAAGTGCAAGCGCAGCGGCATACAGCGCGAAGGCGCCGCCCTCCATCGCGAAGCCGAGCAGCCAGCTGCGATCGCTGAGCAGCAGGGCGACCGAATGCAGCGGCCGGCGCATCGACAGCGCCGGCATCGACGCGGCAGCGTCGTGCTCGCGCAGATAGGCCAGGCTCGACAGCGTCATCGAGACGAGCGCGAGCGCGAATGCGACCGCCATGCCGGCGCTCATCGCAGCGCTACTGCAGGTATTTCTCGACCGTGTTCACGTCGCGCGCCTGCGCCTCGTCGGGGTTCTCCCCGGCGTCGCGGCGCGCACGCCGCTGTCGCAGCAGATCCCAGCACTGGTCGAGCTCGACCGAGATCTGCGCCAAGCGCTCGCGGTCGGCCGCCAGCGGCTGCTCGGCCGACTGCTCGGCGTCGGCCTGCTCGCGCTCGTGGAGCGTGCGCTCCTCGGCGACGAGCGCCTCGATGTTGTTGCGAATCGACGCGTCGTCCATCCGCGCAGCGTAGCTCAGTAGCGAGCGCGATCGATCGCGGCGCTGTCGCACGATCGGGTCTGCACTGATGGAGCTCGGCGCGATCGGGCCTGCTGTCCTCCCGCTCAATCGTTCAGTTCCGCTCGTTGACATTCGCATTCGCCGCGCGTAGGCTGGCGGCGTCCGCAGGCATAGCCGAGGAGCTCGTTGTATGGGGGAAGACGACCGGGCCACGCCACAGCCTGACGCAGGCTTGTGCGAGGCCGTGCCGGCGCTCGAGCGCTGGAAGGCGTCGCCGCTCAGCGGCAGCGAATCCTCGCGTGCGCGCATGCGACGGCGCTATCTCTTCTCGGGCTACCGGCCGCAGCCGCTGCCGTTGCGCCGCGAACCGGTCGATTCGCCACCGGCGGCGGGTGAGAAAGAGCGAGTCGGGATCTGCTGCTCGGGCGGCGGCATCCGCTCGGCGGCGTTCAACCTCGGCGCGCTGCAGGCACTGCAACGTGAGACGCCGCAAAGCAAGAGCGTGCTGCGCAGCTCGGACTACCTTGCGGCGGTCTCCGGCGGCTCGTACATCGCGGCTGCGTTCGCGATGGTGCGCAAAGCGTCGCTCGAAGGCGCCAGCGATGACTCCGACGAGCGGCTGATCGACGCGACGCCTCCGTTCGAACGCGGCTCGCCCGAGGAGCAGTACCTGCGCAACCGCTGCGACTACCTGGCGCCGGACGGCGTGTCGAAGCTGTACCTCGGCTGGCGCGTCGTGCTCGGACTGCTGTTCAACGTCGTCGCTCTCGCGCTGCCGCTGATCGGCGCGACGCTCGTGCTCGGCGCGTCGGTCTATCAGCGCGCGTTCCACCTGCTCGTCCCGCCGCCGGCCGGCGTCGCAACGAAATGCACCGTTCTCGAGAAAGCCGCGACCGCGACGAAAGCTGCTGTCGACGCCGGCTTCAAGTGCAAAACGATCCCGCTCCCAACCTGGGCGTGGGCGGCGCCGGCGGCGCTCGTCGCGCTGAGCATCGTGACGGGACTGGCGATGATGCTGTTCTGGGTCCGCCACGACGCGCGCCGCCGAGCGCTCGAGACGTGGACGACGCGACTGCTGCTCGCCGGACTGCTGCTCGCACTGCTGACGATCGCGCTGCCCGAGCTCGTCGCCCTACTGCACCCGAGCGATGGAACGACGAGCGCGAAGACCGCGGCGCACACCGCGAGCACGCTTGCGCCGTATACAGGTGCAGGCATCGCCGGCCTGCTCGCGGCGCTGAGCGCTCACCTGCGCTCGCTCGCCGGCACGGTCGAGGAAGACGTCAAGAAAGTCGAAGGCGCGGCGAGCAAATTCAAAGCGCTCACGCCAAAGCTTCAGCGGGCGTTCGCGTATACCGTCGCCGCCGTCGTCGGGCCGCTGCTGTTCTACTTCGTGATCGTTTTCACGATGTCGCTGACGCTCGCGCACGCCGGCAGCGTCGTGCACCGCGAACGGCTCGTGCTCGCGGGCGCCGGCACGCTTGCACTGTCGGCGCTGATCTACCTGCGCCTCGACATCACGGCGCTGTCGTTGCACCACTTCTACAAGCGCCGCCTGTGCACGGCCTTCGCGCTCAGGCGCGTGCTGCCGTTCTCGCCCGCGCGCGCGGCCGCGCGCGAGCGGGCGATCGATGCTCAGACCCAGTCGGCGGCGGCAGGCGCGGTCTCGCTGGAGGCGATTCAGCAGGACGAAGCGACGCGACGCCTGGCCACCGACGCACAGGAGGAGACGCGCGGAATCGCGATGGAACGCAGCTACGACGAGCTGACGAAGCTGTCTGAGACCAGCGTCAAGGACTGGCCGACGCTGCTCGTCTGCGCTGCCGCGAACATCTCCGACCCCGGTGCGACGCCGCCGGGGCGCCACGTCACGAGCTTCACGTTCAGCCCGTTCTCGGTCGGTGGCCCACTCGTCGGCGCGATGACGACGGCGGAATACGAGAGCGCGTTCAACACCGACCACGCACGAGAGCGCGATCTGACGCTGCCGGCGGCTGTCGCGATGTCGGGCGCCGCGATCGCTCCGTCGATGGGCAAGAAGACGCGCCGCCCGCTCACGTTCCTGCTCGCGCTCGCGAACGTCCGCCTCGGCGTGTGGGTGCCGAACCCGCGTTGGGTCGCCGCGACGATGGCGGCCAAGAAGCCGACGGAGCAGATCAGCTGGTTTCCGCGCTGGAGCGCGCCGCGCGCTTCCTACCTGATCCGCGAGCTGTTCGGCCGCAATCGCGTCGATGACCGCTACCTGTTCGTGACCGACGGCGGCCACTACGAGAATCTCGGTCTCGTCGAGCTGCTGCGACGCGGCTGCACGAAGATCTACTGCTTCGACGCGAGCGGCGGCGAGAGCTTCTCCGAGCTCGGCGACGCCGTCGCGCTCGCGCGCAGCGAGCTCGGCGTCGAGATCGTCATCGACCCCACCCCGCTGGTGCCGAGCACGCAGAGCGCGTCCGGCACAGAGAACGTGAAGGAACCGGACGTAGCCGCCGACATCGCCGTCAAGGGCACGTTCCGCTACAGCGACCAAACCGAAGGCGTGCTCTATTACGCGCGCAACGTGATGACCGCGTCGGCGCCGTGGGACGTGCGCGCGCGGCACATCGAAGATCCGACGTTCCCTCACGATCCGACGACCGACCAGCTCTATACCGACCAGAAGTTCGAGAGCTACCGCGCGCTCGGCGAGCGCGCGGGCGAGCGCGCGCTGCAGCTCGCGCGCTAGCCGGTGTAGACGCGCGAGAGCGACTCGGCGACGCAGACGGGCTTCTCGCCGCCCTCACGCTCGAACGTCAGCTCCGTCGTGATCTGCGCGCCGCCCGGAATCTCCTCGACGGAGGCGAGCTTTGCGCGCATGCGCACCTTGCCGCCGACCGGCATCGGCGCCGGGAAGCGCACACGGTTGAGCCCGTAGTTGATGCCGAACGCGAAGCCTTCGAAATTGAACATGTCGTAGGAGAAGCGCGGCGCCAGCGAGAGCGTGAAGTAGCCGTGCGCGATCGTGCCGCCGAACGGGCTCTGCTTCGCGCGCTCGACGTCGATGTGGATCCACTGGTCATCGCCGGTCACCTCGGCGAAGGCGTCGATCTTCGCCTGCGTGACCTCGAGCCAGTCGCTGACGCCGAGCTCCTTTCCCTCGTAAGCCTTGACCTCGTCGAGGCCGTTCAGCGTAAGCATTTGCTTCCCTCCGTTTTCGTCGCAGAACTCGTTCGCCCGCCGCCGACCGACGGCGGCCGGGACGCGCGCATCGTAGCCCCCGCCGCCGCCTCGCCCCGCTTGGGCCGCCTGCGAGCTGTCGCTTGCCGCGAGGCGCGATGGCGTCCGGCGCCGCCTCAGCGCGGCAGCTGCGTGCGGATCATCTGGTAGGCCTTCAGCCCCAGCCCCAGCCGCTCGCGGTCCTCAGAATCGCTCGGATCGAGGCCGGTCAGCTCCTTGACCCGTTCCAGGCGGTAGGCGACCGTGTGCCGATGCGCGAACACGGCGCCGGCCGTCGCGTTCATGTTGCAGTTGTTCGCGAGATAGGTCTGCAGCGTCGAGACGAGGTCGGTGCGGTACTGCTCGTCGTAGCCGACCAGCGGCGCGATCGTGTCGTCGAACAGCCGCTGCACCTCCTCGGGGTGGGACGCCATCACGCGCAGCAGCAGCCGGTAGGTGCCGCCGTGGAGCTCCGATGCGACCTCCGTGCCCGGCTGCGCGTCGCTCGCGAGTGTCCGCTCGGCCTCGAGCGTCGTGCGCGAGAGTCCCTCCTCGCGGCTCAGCTTCTCCAGCAGCGACCCGCGCAGCCGGCGCTCGGCTTCGTGTCGCGCATCCGCGACGACCGCTCCCGTCAGCGCAGCCATCGCCGCGAGATGGATCACCTTCGTCGCGTGCGGCGCCACGGTGGCGTCGTCGACTCCGACCACCCCCTCCAGCTGCAGCGCTCCGACTACGCCGCCGTCGCCCTCGGCGATCGACGCCGGCTTCGGCCTCAGCAGCGCGACGACACCGACGACCTCGCCGGCGATCACGATCGGCGCCTCTTTCAGCAGCGCGCTCGACGCGGGCACGCGCGGATCGGCGACGCGCGCCGTCACTTCGCCGACGAGCTCGAACAGCTCTGCCTCGGAGAAGTGCTGGGCCGGCGCCAGCCACGGCCCTCCGAGCCGCGGCGCGATGATCGCGACCGGCCCGCCGAGCGATTCGGCCGCAAGCGTGGCGACTGCGCCGAGCCCGTCCTCGCCGCTGGCGGCTTCAACCATCTCGGCGTGCAGAGATCTCAGCGACTGCGACCAGTTGCGCGCCGGGCTCGCGGCGCGAGCCTCGGTGATGCCGTCCTCGGTCGCCTCCGCATCCATGCCTACGACATGAGTCTGAGTCCGATCAGCTGATACGTCTTTATGCGTATGTCGAAGCAGCCGCTCAGGCGCTTGGACACGCAGCTCCGCTTCGGCCGCGCCAGGCGAGGCGAGCGTTCTACTACGCGCCGGCCTCGACAGCCGACTCGCCGGGCTCGATCTGGATGCTGTGACTGAACAGCAGGCGGTGCACGAACGCGCCGAGCAGCCCGCCGGCGAGCGGCGCGACGATGAACAGCCAGAGCTCTTTCAGCGCCCAACCGCCGACGAAGATCGCCGGGCCGATGCTGCGCGCGGGATTGACCGAGGTGTTCGTGACGGGAATGCTGACGAGGTGGATCAGCGTCAGCACGAGCCCGATCGGAATCCCTGCGAAGGCGACGTTCGCGATCCGATCGGTCGACGCGAGCACGGTGAAGACGAGGAACGCCGTCAGCACGATCTCGACGACGAGCGCCGAGCCGACGGGGAAGCCGCCGGGCGAGTGCGCGCCGTATCCGTTCGCGCCGAGGCCTTCCATGCGCACGTCATAGCCGCCTTTCTTGCCTGACACGACGGCCAGCAGGACGGCCGCGGCGGCGATCGCGCCGAGGATCTGCGCGATCCAATAGCGGACCGCCTCGGCGACGTCGACTTTGCCGCTGACGAGCAGGCCGAGCGTGACGGCCGGGTTGATGTGACAGCCGGAGATCGGGCCGATCGCGTACGCCATCGCGAGCAGCGACAGGCCAAACGCGAACGCGACGCCGAGGTATCCGACCTTGTCGCCGGCGAGCACTGCCGTGCCGACACCCCCGAAGACGAGCACGAACGTGCCCAAGAACTCTGCGCTTGCTCGCTTCAGGGCCATCTCCCCGCTCCTTCTGCTCGCGTGACGATTCGCCGGCTTCGCGCGGCCTGCCTCCTGGGATTCGGGTCCCAGCGGGGAAGTCCTCTCGAAGCCTGCGTACCGGCCTGCACCCCGCAAACATCACCGCCGAGCGGTGGAGTCCTGTATAGCGGACTTCGCAATGTGCGGGGAGCGCCGGTCACACGAGAGCAGGGATCACTTCACTCGCGAGCCGCTCCAGCTGTCGTTCGTCGTCGAGGAGCGGGTTCAGCAGGATCAGCTCGGCGCCAGCGTTCGCGACCGCGCGAACTCCCGCGACACACTCCTCGGCCGGGCCGGCGAGCAGATGCTCGGACCAGTCGCCGCCGCCGTAGTGATCCCTGAGCGCGTCCGCGAGCCGTCGCCGGGCGAGCGCGGGATCGTCCTCGACGTGCACGTAGACACGCTTGCCGAATCGGAACTTCGCCGGATCGCGATCCTGCGCGGCCAAGTCCTCGCGCACCGCCGCAACCTGCTCGCTGAAGCTAGCGGTCGTCTGCGACCCAGCGCCCATGAACCCGTCACCGTGTCGCGCCGCGCGACGCATGCCGGCGGGTGCGCTGCCGCCGAACCAAATCGGCGGATGAGGCTTCTGCACCCGCTTCGGCTCCATCGAGACGCCTTGAAGCTTCCACCAGCGCCCGTCGAAGTCGATCCGCGCATCGGTCCAGCAGCTCTTCATCAAAGCAAGCGCCTCGTTGAAGCGCGCGACGGGCTTGTCGGGGTCGACACCAAAAGCCGCGAATGGGCGCTCTCGCCCCCCGGCGGCGACGCCGACCTCGACGCGGCCGTGGCTGAGGCAGTCAAGTGAGCTGATCGCCTTCGCGAGGTGCACCGGGTTGTGCAACGGCAGGACAAACACCGCGCAGCCCAGCCGCAGCGACTCAGTGCAAGCCGCCGCGTAGGTCAGCGTCTGCAGCGGCGCGAGGCTGCCGGCCGCGCCGATCACCTGCTCCTGCACCCAGCCGCTCTCGAACACCCCGAGTTCCTCGACGCGGCGAAGATGGGCTCGGAAACGCTCGCCGTCGAAGCGGCTGTCGCGAGCGTACTGCGGGATTGAGATCGCGAATCGCACGGACTTCTCGAGGGTGAGCGAGGGGACTCGAACCCCCGACCGCCTGGACCACAACCAGGAGCTCTACCGACTGAGCTACGCCCACCAAGGCGTCACGGAGTCTAGCGCTGCGGGCGCGGATTTTGCCGGCGATCGCGCGTACCGAGTGCGCTGCGCACACGCCCCGGACGCGCCGCGCGCTCAGGCTTTGCGAGCGATCGCAAGCGCGCCCTGCTCGCCGTCGCTCCAGCTCTCGACGGCGCGCAGCGCCGTCTCGACCTGCTCCTCGTCGACCGGCTCGCCGCCGCGCCGGAGCACGCCGAGGCGCCGCGCCAGCAGCGAGCGGATCGCGCGTTCGGCGAGCGACAGCGACTCGGCGGCGCCTCGCTCGGGCAGGCGCGCCTGAGCGAGACGCCAAACGCGCGAGGCGGCAACGGCTTCGGCATCGAGCAGGCCGAGGATCTCGAGGCCGAGCGAGTCGGCGAGCAGCTCGAGCGCTCCGTCTGCGCCGGAGCCGGCAGCGGGTCCGTCGCCAGTCGGAACGGCCGCGTGCGCGACTCCATGGCGAGCCAGATCTTCGACGGCAGGACCGGCCACGCCACCGCGCACGCCTCGTACCTTCGTCGCACCGAGCACGCGCTCGGTCACGTCCTCGCTGCGCCGTCGCGCGTTGCGCCAGCCGCGGTTCATCGCGAGATCGGGCAGCGTCAGCTCGGGGCCGTCGAGGATCGTCAGCTTGGTCTCGTGGATGTTCCACGTGCGTTCGCCGACTTCGACCCATTCGCCGCTCGTCCACGGGCCGACGATCGCGCGCAACTGCTGCTCGCTCTGGTTGAACACGCAGAACGTGTGCGGGAACTTGCGCAGCTCGTAGTGGTACATGCGCCAAAGGCTCGCACGTCAGGGCGCCTCGCGCCGAGCCGCGGCGCTCAGCGTGGCCGGCGCGCGTTCGCAGCGCTTGCGGCGGCCGCAGGCGCTGCCGTGCCGAGCCGCTCGCGCATCACTCGCACGGCCTCCGGGTTGGAGTCGATCAGCACATAGCGGCGGTCGAGCTTGGCGGCGACGGCGCCGAGCGTGCCGCTGCCGGCGAAGAAGTCCAGGCACCAGTCGCCGGGGCGCGTCGAGGCCTGCAGCATCCGCCGCACGATGCCCTCGGGCTTCTGCGTCGGATAGCCGGTCTTCTCGGAGCCGTTGGTCGGCACGATCGTGTGCCACCAGACGTCAGTCGGAAGCTTGCCGCGTGCGACCTTCTCGGCGCTGACGAGGCCGGGCGCCATGTACGGCTCGCGATCGACCGCTTGCGAGTCGAAGTAGTAGCGCGCAGCGTCCTTGACGTAGACGAGGATCGTGTCGTGCTTGGCCGGCCAGCGGCGCTTCGCGCGCGCGCCGTAGTCGTAAGCCCAGATCAGCTCGTTGAGGAACTGCTCGCGGCCGAAGATCTCATCGAGCAGCAGCTTGCAGTGATGCGCCTCGCGGTAGTCGATGTGGAAGTACAGCGTGCCGTCCTCGCGCAGCAGCCGCCGCGCCTGCTCCAGGCGCGGCTCGAGGAAGCCGAGGTAGTCGTCGAAGCTGTCGCGATATGACGATTCGCCGAGCAGCCGCGTGCTGTAGCGGCGGCCTTGAAAGCCGATCCGCTCGCCTTGCTCGTCGCCTACGACCGAGAGCGTCTTGCGAACCTGCGCGCGACCGGTGTTGAACGGCGGATCGATGTAGACGAGCTGAAACGAGCCGTCGGCGAAGCGCGGCAGCAGCGTCAGGTTCTCGCCGAGCAGGATCTGGTCGGCATCGGGCTGTTGGCCGGCGCCCATCCGCTCAGCCTATGGCCGTGCGCCGATGGCAATCATTCGCGGCCACGTCGTGCGCGCAACGTGCCGCTCGCGCGCGCTCCGCCGACGAGCTCGATCCACGAGTAGTGAGATTGGCACGGCGACTGCGACGCGCTCGCTGCGGTGATCGCCTGCAGCCGCCGAGCCGGCGTTCCGGACGGGACCAGAAAGGCGCCGGCCAGCACCGCCGCGCCGCCGTTACCGGGCGCGAGGCTGAGCCCGGCGCGCGTGACCGTCAGGCGATGGCGCCCGGCCGCGAGGCGCACGCGCAGCGGGCCGACGGTGTCGGGCACGAGCGAGTTGCCGGCGAGCTGGCCTGAGAGCACAGCGACACGACGCCCATCGAGGCCGACTTCAACGCGCGGCATGAACTGCCCCTGCAGCCAGAGCTGCCAGTCGCCGGCGCGCGGCAGCGCGAAGCCGACGGAGAGCGTGCCGGCGTGCTGCATCGCCCAGCCGGCGCCCTCACGCCCCCAGCCGCGCGGGTGCCTGGCGCGACGCAGCCGCACGCGCACGAGCTGCGGCTCGACCGCGCCGACTGCAGCGCGGCCGGAAGCGCGCGCGACGCGCGCGAGCGTCCGCACACGCGCGCACGCGACCGGCCGATCGCCGGCTGACGCGAGATACACGATCGCCGGCGCCGCGCGGCTGCGTCGCGCCCAGACTTCGTAGTAGGAGCCTTGCCACGCGAGCCGGTAGGCAGCAGGCGGTGGCGGCGCGCTCGGATCGCGCCGCGTGACGATCAGCGGATAAGGGGCGAGCGCCTGCGGCGCGGCGCGATCGAGGTCGACCGGACGCCCGTAGCCGCGCGCGAGCGAGGCGAGCGCGGGCGGCGGATAGACGAAATCGGGACCGCCGACGTCGAGGTTGCGCAGCACATACATCGAGTATTCATCGAAGTCGGTGAACAGCGTCGGGCCGCGACCGGCGAAGCGCTTGTCGATCGCTGCGAGCTCTTCGTAGCGATCCGTCGGCGCGAGGTTCGAGGCGTGGTACTGCACAGCGTCCGACGCGAGCACGCCGCCGAGCAGCGCAAGCGCCAGCACCGTCGGCGCCACGCGCGCCAGACCCGACGGAGCAGCCCTCAGCGTCGCGGCGACGCCGCCGCACGCGAGCAGCACGACGACCGGAGAGCTCAACACGAGCGCCTTCGCGTCGACCCACGTCGTCGCGGCGTGATCGAGCGCAGCCCAGACGATCAGCGTCGCGGCGAGCCAGCCGAGCAGCGCCAGCGCTCGCGCGCGCAGCAGCGACAGCGCGCCGACCAGGCAGGCGCCGAACGCCAGCGCGATCAGCGCATCGGTCGCGACGAGCGCGGCGCCGGCCGGCGCCTGCCTGTAGCTGCCGCGCAGCCACACGCCGAACGCTTGCGTCCATTTCAACGGCGCCTGCAGATTGCCGGCGTTGCCGGTCGAGGCAATGCTCTGCGCGACGTGCAGCGAGGCGCTGAAGTGACGCCAGGTCGGCCAGGCGGCGATGAGCAGCACGAACGCGCCGAGCGCAACCGTGCTGAGCGCTGCGCGCAATCCGACGCGACCCGCGCGCAGGTCGCCGGCAAGCAGCACCAGCAACACGACAGCCGTCGCCAGGCCCCACGCGCCGAAGCCGGCGCCGAGTGCCGAGACGCCGGCGGCGAGCACGAGCGCGAAGGGCAGCGCGCGCAGCGGCGCTCGCGCGAGCCAGCTTCGGTGCGCGAGCGCAAGCGCACCGAGCGCGAGGATCATCGAGATCGACGCGATCTCCTTGATCGATCCGATCAGCTCGTAGCCATAGACGAGCGCCGGCACCGTCGCTGTGAGCGCTGCGAGCGCGGCCGCGCCGCGGCGCAGACCGAAGCGTCGCGCGAGCACCCACGCCGGTCCGGTCGCGAGCGCCAGGACAAAAGCGGTGAACGGCTGGAACGCCCAGATCAGCGGCAGCCCGAGCAGGAGCGCGCTGCCACCGAAGAGCGTGTCGGCGCCGGACGGGTAGCTCGTGCCGTAGTAGTCGCGGATGAACTGGCCGTAGGAGTTGTGCAGGTCGAGATGCGCGTAGTCCTGGCCGTGGTGGATCAGGAAGTCGGCGCCGATCATGTGCACGGCCGAGTCCGACAGCGCCATGAATGAGGAGAAGCTCGCGCGTCCGCCGAGCAGCACCGGCGCGATCGCGAGCAGGTAGGCGATCGGCGCGAGCGCGAGCGCCTGCCACTCGCCGCGCGCACGCACGAGCAGACGGCGCAGCCGCTGCCCGGCGAGCAGGTAGCCGACGAGCGCGAGCGCGACGATCAGGTACGGCGTCGCCGCTGCGATCGCCGAGAAGTAGGTGCTGAGCTGCGACAGCGCGATCAGCGCGGCGGCGCCGACGCTCGGGAGCAGCGCGTAGGACATGAAGCGACCGCTGCAGCGGTCGATCAGCAGGCCGGCGCCGAGACACAGCAGCGCTAGCGCCAGCGGGTAGACGAGCACCGTGAGCGCGAACAAGTCGCGCCATCATTCCAGCGTGGCGGGCCGCGAGCGAAAGTGGCGGCGCGCTCGGCCTCAATGCCAAGCGCGCCGCCTGCTGATCCAGGACCGTCCCGCCGCTTCCGACAGCCCCGCGCGGGGGATTGGAGCTGCTTTGAGGAAGCGGTCGGAGACGGCCCCGTCCCCATCGAGGGCCTCTTGCCGGGGTGAGCGAGGCCCTGCCCCGTTCCTACCCGGTCGCCGCGCGTGGAAACGGCGACTTCGACAGTGCCCCCGGCTGGACTCGAACCAGCAACCCCCGGCTTAGAAGGCCGGTGCTCTATCCAGTTGAGCTACGGGGGCGAGCTCATCGGCGTCGGCGAGACGGCGTGTCGCACGCGCATTGCGCGCGCGCAAGCTGCATCGTGGCATGAACTTAGGCACGCTTGAGCGGAAACCTTTATAAGTTGCGAGCATGAGCCCCGTGGAGGAGGACAACGAGCAGGATCTGACGCGCAAGCAGCGCCGCGAGCAGGCGCGTGAGCAGCGCAAAGCGATCGAGCAGGCCGAAGCGGCCGGCGCGCAGCGCCGCAAGCGGCTGATCCAGCTCGGATCGGTGATCGGCGCGGTCGTCGTGATCGTCGTCGTGATCCTCGTCGCGACGAGCGGCGGCGGCGCTAAAACAGGCCTCGAAAAGAAATCGAGCGCCAGCACGGGAACGCCGAAAGTCGTCACCGAAGTCACGTCGCTGCTGACCGGCATCCCGCAGAACGGAAACACGCTCGGCAGCCCCAACGCGCCTGTCACGCTGCAGTACTTCGGCGACCTTGAGTGCCCGATCTGCAGGCAGTTCACTGAAGGCGCATTGAAACCGCTGATCGAAAAGTACGTGCGCACGGGAAAGCTGAAGATCGAATACCGCAATCTCGAGACGGCCACGCGCGAACCGGAAACGTTCCGCACGCAGCAGGTCGCCGCGCTCGCCGCCGGCAAGCAGCAGAAAGCGTGGGACTACATCGAGCTCTTTTACCACCAGCAGGGCCAGGAGGACACGGGCTACGTGACCGAGAAGTACTTGCAGGAACTGGCCCGTCAGGTGCCCAAGCTGAACCTGGCGACGTGGACAGCCGACCGCAACGACGGGCAGTTCACGAACGCCGTCACGAGCGACGCACAGGCGGCGAACAACGCCGGCTTCACCGGCACGCCTTCGTTCTTGATCGGCAAGACGGGCGAAACGCCGCAGAAGCTGGAATACGCGTCGCTGAGCGACCCGTCTTCATTCGAATCGGCGATCAACAAGCTGCTCTAGCGGAAGGCGCGTGACTCGATGAGCCCGCGAGCGCTGCGCACGACGATGATCGTGCTCGCGACGATCGGGCTCGGCGTCGCGTCGTACCTCACCTACATCCACTACGCCGGCATCAAGCCGCTGTGCGGCACGAACGGCGGCGGCTGCGAGATCGTGCAGACCTCTCAGTACTCGAAGCTGGCGGGCGTTCCGGTCGCGACGATCGGGCTGATCGGCTACTTCCTGATCTTCGCGTCGCTGCTGGCTCCCGAAAACGAGATGACGCGCTTCGCGACGGTCGCGTTCACGCTCGTCGGCTTCGGCTTCAGCCTGTACCTGACCTATCGCGAGCTGTTCTCGATCCACCACATCTGCGAGTGGTGCGTGTCGAGCGCCGTGATCGTGACGATCCTGATGTGCCTGTCTGTCTGGCGCTTCTTGCGAGGCGATCCTGCAGCGCGCGCCGCACAGGCCGACTTGACGCGCGGCGAGGCCGCGGCGCCGCTCGGCGCAGCCGGATCTTAGGGCTCGCTCGGCGCAAGCGCGGCGGGGCTTGGCTCCCCGCTGTGGCTGGGCAAACGGACTAGTCAATCCGTCCAATCGCGACCTGCGGCCGGGCCTTCTCGCCACGCAGCGTCGAGGGGACGATCAGGAATGCGCTCACCGATCCCCGACACCAGAGCCGAGGCCATCGCAGCCTTGGAGCCGCTGCTGGACGAGCAGTCGCACGAGGACTCGCGCCTGCCGCAGCTCGCAGCGGCGGGATCGGAGCAGCTGCCACCTGGCGATCCGCGGATCGCGCGGCTGTTCGAGATGACCAGCGACCTGCTCGCGACGATCTCACTCGACGGGCGCTTCACGCTGCTGAACCCGGCGTGGGAGGCAGTGCTCGGCTGGACGCGCGAGGAGCTGCTGGCGAATCCGGTGCACGACCTGATCCATCCGGACGACGTCGAGCAAACGCTCGCGCTGCTGCTCGCCGGCAACCATCGCCCGGCGCACCTGGAGAACTTCACCAACCGCTACCGCCATCGCGACGGCTCGTGGCGCTGGCTGCTGTGGAGCGCGCGCTGCGACGGCGACGTCTGGTATGCGGCGGCAAAGGACGTGACCGACCGTATGTGGCTGGAGCGCCAGGCGCTGCGCGACCCGCTGACGCGCCTGCCGAACCGCCTGCTGCTGATGGACCGCACGCGCCAGGCGCTCTCGCGGATCGGGCGCAGCGGCGGCGTCGTCGCGCTGCTGTTCGTCGACCTCGACCGCTTCAAGGCGGTGAACGACAACTTCGGCCACGACGTCGGCGACCGGCTGCTGATCGCTGTAGCCGAGCGCCTCGCCGAGATGATGCGCGACAGCGACACGGTCGCGCGCCTCGGCGGCGACGAGTTCGTGATCCTCGGCGAGGAATTCGAAACCGAGGACGAAGCGCTGCTGCTCGCCGAGCGCGTCGTACAGACGCTGAGAGAGCCGTTTCACGTCGGCACGGTCGAGGTCTCGATGCCGGCGAGCGTCGGCGTCTCGGTGACGCACGACGCCGAGGCCGACCCGGAGAACATGCTGCGCGAGGCCGACGTCGCGATGTACCGCGCGAAGGACGCCGGCGGCCGGCGCCAGGAGATCTTCGACGAAAGCCTGCGCCGCGAGCTGACGGCGCATCTGGAGATCGAAGAACGGCTGCTGCGCGCGCTGCCGCAGGACGAGCTCGTGCTGACCTACCAGCCGATCGTGCCGCTGACCGGCGGTCGCGCGGTCGGCTGCGAGGCGCTCGTGCGCTGGAACCCGGATGGCGAGGAAGAATCGAAGATCGACGACCTGCTGCCGTCGCAGTTCCTGCCGCGTGCCGAGGAGAGCGAGCTGATCGTGAAGATCGGCGACTGGGTGCTGCGGACGGCCTGCGCGCAGGCCGCGAAGTGGCGCCGGCAGGGAATCTCGATGCCGATCTCGGTGAACGTATCGGCGCGCGAGCTGGCCGAGCTCGACCTCGCCGAGCGCGTGCGCCGCGAACTGGAGCGCTTTCAGCTGCCCGGCCGCGCGCTGTGCCTGGAGGTCGGCGAGGACGCCGTGCTGCGCGATCCCGAGCGTGCGCGCACAACGCTGGCCGAGGTCAGACGCCTCGGCGTCGCGACGGCGCTCGACAGCGTCGGCGCGCGCGACGCCTCGATCAAGCTGCCGCGCAACCTGCCGCTCGACATGCTCAAGCTCGACCGGCGGCTAATCGAGACGTTCGAGCGAGACCGCGAGGCGCGCGCGATGGTCGCGGCAATGGTCGCGCTGTCGCACAAGGCCGGCTTCAAGGCGGTCGCGGTCGGGATCGAGACCAATCGCCAGCTGGCGCTCGCGCGCGAACTCGACTGCACTTACGGCCAGGGCTTCCTGCTGCATCGGCCGGACTCGCCCGAGCGGCTGCGCCTCGCCGGCGACAGCGGCGCGGTAACGTCCGCGCCGTGGCGTCCGCGGGTGCGACTGGGCGAGAGCAGCCGCCGCTGAGCGAGGCGGAGGCGATCGCGCGCTACAAGCGCGCGGCCGCGTGTGCGGCAGCGGAGCTCGTGCAGGACGGCATGCGCCTCGGGCTCGGCACCGGCTCGACTGTCGCCTACCTGCTCGAGGCGCTTGGCGAACGCGAGTTGAACGACGTCCGCTGCGCGGCGACATCGCCGGCGACGGAGCGCGCGGCAAGCGCGCTCGGTCTGACGGTGCTCGGCCTCGACGAGCTCGGCGAGCTCGACCTGGCGATCGACGGCGCCGACCAGGTCGACGCAGGCGGCTGGCTGATCAAGGGCGGCGGCGCAGCGCACACGCGCGAGAAGATCGTCGCGGCGGCTGCGCGGCGCTTCGTCGTGATCGTCTCAGCCGAGAAGTCCGTCGCCGAGCTGCACGCGCCGGTGCCGCTCGAACTCGTGCCGTTCGCCGTGCAGACGACGCTCGCGAAGCTCGCGCCGGCAGAACTGCGCGATGTGCCGCGCAGTCCCGACGGCGGGATGATCGCCGACTACCTCGGCCCGATCGACGACGCGCGCGCGCTCGCGCAGCGGCTCAACGCAACGCCCGGCGTCGTCGAGCACGGACTGTTCGAGCCCGAGCTTGTCAGCACGATCCTCGTCGCCGGCGAGGCGGGCATAACGGAGCGCGCCGGCGGCAAGCCGTAGCGCAGTCAGCTTGCCCTGCGCGCGGAGCGTCCCGGCCTCGATCGCCGGCTAAGCAACGTCGGCGAGCGGGCGAAGCTCCTCCGATGAAGGCATCGAGTGGCGTGCAAGCACGCCCTGCTCGTCGATCGTATAGGCGCCCATGCGCGCCAGCGGCGGCGAATAGACGTGGAGCGTGACGGCCGGATCGCTGCCGCTGTGGCGCACACGGTGGATGTCAGCCGAGGAGAACTGGAACGCGCCGCCGGCGGAGAACGACCGGCTGCTTGGCTCGCTGCCGATCGCGAGGCGCTCCTCGCGCACGCGCCCGCTGACGACAGCGACCGCTCCGGCAGAGACGTCGTGGTCGTGATAGCCCGTGTCCTGGTCATCCATCCAGCAGATCAGCCAGGCGGTCAGATGCTCGTCGCTGAGCAGCTCCTCATAGACGCGTTGCGTCGCGTCGTGGCGAACGAAGTCGATCCACAGCTCCGGTCGGTCGGCGAGCTCGCGCACGAAGCCCTCCAGCTCGCTCGCGCTGAGGTCGCGCGTGCGCGGGCGCGGGACCGAGGACAGCGCGCTGCGCACGATCGGCGTCGCCTCGGCAATCGCGCGCGGCGCGCTCATCGGACGAGTGCTCCGACGCTGCTCGAGAGCTCGGAAGCCGGCGCCCCCGCCCAGCGATCGCCGAGCGCACGGCGTGTCCCGTCGGCGATCGAGTCCCAGTCGAGCTCGCGCGCCAGGTCGTGCTCGTGCGGGTCGACGACCGGGCGATCGGAGCCGTACAGCAGCTGCTCGGCGCCGACGATCTCGGCGATTCGCGCGACCGAGTCGCGTCCGTAGGACGAGCTCTCGTAGAAGACCAGCGGATCTGGGCGCAGCGACGCGGGACCGCCGCGCGAGCGAAGCCGCTCGGCGTGCAGCGGCGCGAGGCCGGCGAGCATCGAGAAGACGACGCGCAGACGCGGGTGCTCGGCGCGGCCGGCGCTGACGAACGTCAGCCACGCGGCATGCATCTCACCGACGTAGCGCGTGAGCGCCGACCACCAGAGCGGATCGAGCAGCGAAGGCTCGCCGACCGTGTGCGCAGCCGCCAGCAGACCGCCGGGGCCAGGTCCAGGGTGCACGAGCAACGGCGCATCGGCCGCTTCCAGGCTCGTCAGCAGTGGGCGAAGGCGCGTCAGCGCGTCGATGCCGGCGAGCGCACCGGCAGGCAGCGAGACGCCGACGCAACCGCGCTCCAGCAGGCGCACGACGTCATCGGGGTCGGGACGGTCGAGCGCCACCGCCCCCCACACGCCAAAGCGCCGATCGAGCGCGTGCGCGCCGTCGTGATAGGCATCGAGCAGCGGACGCGATTGTGCGCGCGGGAGCGACTCGATGCCGAGCGGGCTCGACAGGCAGATCAGCGCGCGGTCGAGGCCGTCGCGCTCGAGCAGCTCAGCACGAGCGCTTGGCGCCTCGCTGGCCATGTCGAGCACGCACGGGCGCTCGCCGCCTAGGAACAGCACGGTCAGGCCATGTTCGCGGCGAACGAACGGCAGCTCGCTGCGCGCTTCCAACGCGGCGACGAGCGGCTCGCTCCAGAGGTGCTGGTGGACGTCGACTCGCTTCAGCACTATGCCCTCCTGGGCTCTGCCCTGTTCGCCGTGTCGCAACTAATCACATGTTTGTCGATCATTTTTGTGGAGTTTAGCACTAGCCGAGGCGATCCGCTCGCCGATTCGGCGGGCGCAAGCGGGCAGGCTCCGCTGGTCGCCTCGGTGCACGCTCCGCGGAAAGCGGGCAACGCAGCGGGCGAGCCAACTCGCCGCGTCGGCCCACCCCGTCAGCTCGGAGAATGCTCCGCGAAGAACTTGCCGAGCGTCTCGAAGTCGACCACCGGATGCGTCTCGACGACGGCGAAGCGCCCCACATCGGCCGGATCGACGTGGGTCTGAAAGGCGGTGAAGCCAACGTAGAGCCTCACCTTCCGATTCCTCTCGCTCGCGGTCTGCGACGAGCCGGTCGCGCGGCGCTCGGCCCCTGCGATCCTCCCACACGCGACGCACGCGCTGCAGCCGGCTCTCGGGTTTGCCGCGTCGACGAAGCGTCCGATCGCGCGCTTCGTGACGCTTCGGGTGAGCGGGGGACCGAGGAGTCGAACCTCGCGTTGCGGTTTTGGAGACCACCGTGTTACCGATACACCAGTCCCCCGAGAGCGGGGATTCTAGGCGCTGATCGACGCGCGACCGCGCGCGGGGCCAAGCGCGCTCGTCGAATTGGCCTCGGACGGCCGGTGAAGGCGCGAAATCGCGCTGCGACATTGCGCCGAAGGCCGCTGCCGCGCCTCAAGGCATGCACGGGCGCTGCCGACACGTAATCGGTAGCCGAATGCCGAAACATCGACCATGCGCTCATTTCCAGCCCTGAACCGGCCTTTCCGCAAGCGCGGACGGCTTCCGAGCGCGATCGGCGCCTGTCGGCGCCGCCCGTCGAACGGCGCAGGGCCGTCCTCGCTCAGGCTGGCGCTCGCGATGTTTGCAACCGAGGGACGCTCCGAGTCGGGAATCACGCTGATCGAAGTCGTGATCAGCGCGATGCTCGTCGGGATCATCGCGGTCGCGACGTTCACCGGCTTCGAGACCTCCGGGCGCGCGAGCGCCGATGAGCGCACGCACAACCAGGCGACGCTGATCGCCGCACAGGACCAGGAGCGCGCGCGCTCTCTCGCCGTGACCAAGCTGACGCAGATCGGCAGCGAAACGTACACCGTCGGAGAAGGTGGGCTGCCCTGCAAAGAACACCCGAAAGCGTGCGAAAAAGGCACCGTCTACACGGTCGAAACGAACGCCCGATACGTCACGGCTGCAGCAGCGGAAGCAAAAGAAAAAGAAGAAGACACGCTCACGTGCAGCACGACCGAAGGCGAAGCGAACTTCATCAAGACGACGACTCTCGTCAAGTGGAGCGAAGCCAGCGGCGAAAAGAAAATCGAACAGTCGAGCGTCCTCTCGGTGCCAACGAGCTCGGCGCTCGAGGTCAGGGTCTTCAACCAGGCCAAAGAACCGGTGCAGGGCGCGACCGTCACGGCGGAAGGGACGACGACGAACCTGAGCCAGACGACGGACGGCACCGGCTGCGTCGTGTTCGGCTCGATCAAAGACAACACCGTCGAAACGGACGCCTCGAAGTCCGGATTCGTCGGGCCCGAAGGCAAAACGCCAGCGCCGAAGCCGGTGACGCCATCGTCGAAATCGCTGAAAGCACAGGAATTCTCGCTCGCCGCACCGGGCGCGATCAACGCGACGTTCACGACGAACGGCACGACGACGACAGGCGTCACTGGCGACACGGTCTATCTCAGCCAGGCCGGCGTCGGCACGCCGTCGAACTTCATCGCCGGCACCGCCGGCACGTTCGCCTCGAGCGTCACGCAGAAAGGCTTGTATCCGTTCGTCTCGGGCGCGTATACGGTCTATGCCGGCGACTGCGAAAAGAACAACCCCGAAAGCGTCGCGAGCGTGAAAGCGCCGT
This sequence comes from Solirubrobacteraceae bacterium, assembly GCA_036271095.1. Taxonomy (GTDB): domain Bacteria; phylum Actinomycetota; class Thermoleophilia; order Solirubrobacterales; family Solirubrobacteraceae; genus Palsa-744. Next base: position 9,347 of record DATBBG010000076.1, on the reverse strand, counting down.
CGGCGCAGGTCGAACCGAACCAGACGGCGTCGGTCAAAGTCGAAGTGCCGATGGTCAACCTGAAGGTGATGAGCGGAACGAGCGCCAGTCCCGGTTCGCTGCTGACTGCAACCTCGGCGAAGCTGATCAATACCGAATGCAAATCGAAGTCGGCGCAGAACTATGCGACGACCGTACCCTACGAACACGTGATCAAAGTCATCAGCGGACGGCTCGAACCGCGCTACGCGCCTTATGCCAAATCGCTCGAACTCTGCGTCGCGTTCGGCCCTGAATCGGGGAAATACTACCGCTACAAAGCCAGCTTTGCGAACAATCTGAAAGCCGGCACGACCGAAACCACGATCTACGCAAAAACGACCGGGACCGGCCTCAGCTCGGCGACGACGGCCTACACATGCTGACGATGCTTGCCCGACTTCAAGCCCGCCTGCGTTCTGAAAGCGGCTTCACGCTGATCGAGATGCTCGTCTCGCTGGCAGGCGCCGCCGTGATCGTCGCCGCCGTCGTGCTGATCCTCGACTTCTCCAAAACGCAGGAGACACGAATCAGCGACCATGTCGCGGCCGACCAGATCGGGCGCTCCTCGGTCGAACGCATCCTCGAAGAGCTGCGCTCCAGCTGCGTCGGCGGAATGCCGCCGATCCAGGGCCCGATCTCGACGCTCGGCGGCGGCACGCCGGCCTCGCCGCTGGAAAAGCTCAACGGCAAGAATCTCTGGTTCGTCAGCACGTTCGCGACGAAAGACCGCGAAAGCGCCGCGCTCAGCGAAGGCTACCTGCACGACATCCACTGGGAAGAAAGCAAAACCCTCAGCTCGACTGGCCAGAAAGTCGGAACGCTGACCGACTACATGTTCAAGAACGCCAAAGGCGAACTTCCGGGGACCAAGTGGGAATTCGCGAGCTCGCTCACGACCGCGAGCGCGAAACCCAAGGTCGTTCTTGCAACCAACGTGACGCCGCCCGAAAGCGGCACGACTCTGTTCCGCTACTACCGCTATGACACGAACACCGCCGACTCGACCTACGGCCAGCTCGTCGAACTGAAAAGCAGCGAACTGCCGCCGACGACCGAAGAAGCCGAGGGGAAGATCGCGCAAGTCAGGATCGAATACCAGCAGGCGCCCGAAAGCGTCCGTGGACAACCGGCCAACACGAGCCTCGGACACACGACGATCGTCAGCGGCTCGGCCGTCCTGCGCTTCACGCCCGGCGAAACGACCGAAGAAGGAACGACGACATGCACATGAGAGCGACAGATCGCCTGCGCCGAGCTCTGGCGCGCCAGGACGGCTTCACGATGATCTTCGTGCTCGTCGCGATGCTCGTCGGCGGTCTGCTCGTCGCCGCTGCCTTCACAGCCGCCGACGGCGACCTCGCGCTGAGCCGCAAATCAACCGCCCAATCGGCCGCTTACTACGCGGCAACGGCGGGCGTTGAGCGCTACGAGTACGAACTCTCGCACAACCCGAACTTCTGGATCGAATGCCCGACGATCACGACGCGCAAAGTGCCCGGCCAGCCGGAACAGCTCTACACGGTCACGACGCTGGCGGCCAAAGGCTATACAAAATGTGAAAAAGGCGTGCAGGCCTCGGTGCTTGAAACGAGCGGCCCGGCGCGCGGCACCTTCCGCATCCTGATCACCGCGACGGCCGGGACCGGCGTCAACAAAACGACGCACAAGATCGTCGCGACGTTCTCGCACCCAGGCTTCACAAAGTACGTCTATGAGACGAACTACGAGGTCGAGGATCCGACGAACTTCAGCCCCGAACCGAGCAACTGCGAACACTATTACAAAGAACGCGTAGAAAAAAAATTGACGACGACGTGCGGTCCGATCCAGTTCGCCGCGGAAGACAAAGTCAACGGCCCGATGCACACCAACGACGCCGCCGACCTCTGCGCGGAAGGCACGAAAAAGCCCACGTTCGGCCGTGAAGGACGCGAAGACGCGATCGAGATGCTCGGTGGCCACTACTCCGAAGGTAAATGCAAAAACGAAGCCAATTTCCAGGGCAAGTACACGGAAGAAGCTGAAGCGCTGCTGCCGCCGGAAACGGACGGCGAACTGCTCGAAGCGGCCAGCTACAAGTTCAGCGGCCGCACCGTGATCGTGCTGAAAACGGGAACGCCGAACACGATGACGGTGACGAACAAAGGCACGACGACGACGAAAGAATTCCCGTCCAACGGCGTCGTCTACGTCGAAAACTCCAGCGAAGGCTGTAGCGTCGCCAAGTACACGCCGTTCGGCAGCGACACGACGAACGACACCGGCTGCGGCGACGTCTACGTCAGCGGCGTCTACACCGAATCGCTGACGATCGCATCGGCCGACGACGTGATCGTCAACGGCAACCTGACGACGACGCACGAAAGCAACGGCGAACCTACCGGCGGCGGCACGCTCGGGCTGATCGCCGAAAACTTCGTGCGCGTCTACCACCCGGTCGCCGAAACGTACGAAGTCGAACACTACACGCCGGCGACGGAGACGGTGGGCAGCAAAAACAGCTGCGCGGTCGGTGTAGCGGAAGTCAAAGCATCCGGTAAGACGACGAATCGTTCGAAGACCGTTACCGGCCTCTCCTCGACGTCGGCGTTCGAAGTCGGCACGAAGGTGAGCGGTACCGGTATTCCCAGCGGCGACACGATTGCGAATATCAAGAGCGGCGCCGAAGTCGAACTCGCTACTGCTGCGACCTCGAGCGCGACCTCGACCCTCACGTTCAAAACCGAAACGAACTACACGTACTACAGCGGCATCAAAAAATGCGTCGCTTCGCCGAAATCGGGCTACACCTTCCACGAATCGGAACTGATCGACACGAATGCGTGCAACACGTCCCCCGACAAAACGACCGAGACGTACGCCGGCAAAGGCGAATGCGACTACACGAACACCTCCAGCGCCTGCGACGCGCCGAACGAGACGGCCTCGGAAGACCCGAACAAATGGGGCTCGCTCGAAAACCCCGAAATCGATGCTGCGATCTTGAGCACGAAACACTCGTGGATCGTCGACAACTACAAATGCGGCGAAAAGCTGGGCGAACTTGACGTCTGGGGGTCGATCGCGCAGTTCTGGCGCGGACCGGTCGGAACCGGCGGCGGCACCGGCACGGGCTACATCAAGAACTACAACTACGACCAGCGCCTGTTCACGAAAGAACCGCCGAACTTCCTCAGCCCGATCTCGACGGCATGGAAACTCTCGCGCGAGAGCGAAGTGGCCTCTACGTTTACGGGCTGACGCGCGCGAGCCGCGCCGTACCGGCGATCAGCGGCCGCACGAGCGGCGGCATCAGCCGCCAGCTCGACTCGCGCGCTTCGAGCTCGAAGCCGGCCGCGCCGATCAGCGCGGCCGTGTCGCGGTTGCAGCGACATCCCACAGCGAAGCGCCGCCACGGTGCTTCGAGGCGGTCCTGCCAGCGCGCGAGCACCGGCGAGTGCGCGCGCACGTGCTCGATCAGGAGCAGCTGCCCGTCTGGCTTCAACGCTCGCGCGACCTCCGCGAGCGCGGCCTGCGGCGAGTCGACGGTGCAGAGCACGAGCGTGCAGATGACCGTGTCGAGCGACGCGTCGGCGACCGGCAGCCGTTCGGCGCCGGCGTCGAGCAGCTGTGCGGGCCGTCCGCTGGCACGCAGCCTGCGCTGCAGCCGCTCGCGCATCGCCGGCTCGGGCTCGGTCAGGATCAGCTCGTCGATCCGATCCGGATAGTGCGCGAGGTTCAGGCCGGTGCCGCCGCCGATCTCCAGCGTCCGCCCACGCGCCTGCGCCAGCAGCTGCTTGCGCATCGAGCGCATCCCGGCGCGCTCGCCAACGGCGAAGCCAGCGTCGTAGATCCTCGCGAACACGCGTGCCCACGCGCGCGACGCAGACGCTGCTTCGACGTTTGCGCTTGCAGGCTCCACGTAGCCGTTGACGATACGCCGGCGGCGGGCTGTGCGCCGGGCGGCCGCGCCGAGATGCGGGCGGAGGGACTCGAACCCCCAAGGGCTAGCGCCCACCGGCTCCTAAGGCCGGCGTGTCTACCAGTTCCACCACGCCCGCACGCGCCGTAGCGCGAGATTGTATGGTGGAAGGCGCGATGTCTTCGGTTCCAGCTCGCGAGCCTATGGAGGGGCGCTCGCCAGGCACGGTCATCACGCATCCCAACCGCGACAAGCCTGTCGTGCAGGCGACGCGTGCGACGGTCGTGCTGTTGCTGCTCGCCAGCGCTGCACTGGTGTTGATCGTGACGATCGGCGGCTGGGGCCTGCTCGAGCCGGCCAAGCCGGTCGAGATCGCTTACGTGATCGTGTATCTGACTATGGCGTTCTTCGCGCTGCGCTGGAATCGCGGCGTGCTGCCGGTCTCGGCCGTGCTCGCCGTGCTGCTGCTGATCTTCGCGCTCGTCGCCGGTCCGGGCTGGTTCGGTCGCGACAAAGCCGGCTTTGCGCAGCCATCGCTCGACGCCAGCCTGCTCGGCACGCTGACGCTGCTGATCGCGCCGGTGCAGATCCTGCTCGTCGCGTTCGCGATGCGCGGCTTTCAGCAGGGGTGGAACGTCGAGCTCGAGCGCCGCGACAGCTCGGCCGGGCCGGACGTGTTCGCTTCCGCGCCGCCGCAGCCGGCCTAGCCGCCGCCACGAGCGACACGGCTACTGGCCCGCAGCGCCCCAGGCGCGGGCGTCGCACTCGATCGCAGGCTCGCGCTCGCTTACACTTGTGCCCCACGCGCGGCGGTGGCGGAACGGTAGACGCGGGGCCCTCAAAAGGCCCTGTCCGAAAGGGTGTGTGGGTTCGAATCCCACCCGCCGCACCAATTAGTCCTGATCCAACTGATGACCGCGCCGCGAGTGAGCCCGTCGTTGCCTGGGACTCGTCGGCGACGACGGCAAGCGACGGCTCGATGCCTCCGGCGCTCCCGCTACGCGCCCGACGCGGCGCCCGCCTGCTGCTCGCCGTCCTCGCCGCTCGTGCTCCGCTGCGCCGGCCAGATCGTCCACACGGCGAGCGTGCCGACGCGCCCGCGTATCGCGACCTCGCCGACGGGCGAGAGGTCATCGACCGGGCCACGCATGCGCTCGCGCGTCGTTGCGGAGATGAACAGCATCGCCTCGCTGTCCTTCGTCATTCCCTCCAGGCGCGAGGCCGTGTTCGTCGTGTCGCCGATCGCCGTGTACTCGACGCGCTGCTCGGAGCCGACGTTGCCGGCCATCACCGTGCCGCTGTTGAGGCCGATGCCCATCGCGAAGTGCTGATCGAAGCCTTCCTCGGCGAGCCAGGCATTGAAGCGGTCAAGGCGCGGCCCGATCATCTCGCGCGCCGCCAGCACCGCACGGTCGGCGTGGTCGCCCTGCTCGAGCGGCGCTCCGAAGACGGCCATGATCCCGTCACCCATATATGAGACGAGCGTTCCGCCGGCGGCGAGGATCGCCTCGGTCATCTCGTTCAGGTAGTAGTTGACGACGTCGATCACGCGCGCGGCCGGCTGGGACTCGGAGAAGCTGGTGAAGCCGCGCAGGTCGGAGAACAGCACGGTGCAGTCACGCTCGACTCCGCCGAGGCGGAGGTTCTCGTCGGCGCTCGCGAGCACCTCGTCGACGACGCCGGCGGGAACGAAGCGCGAGAAGACCGAGCGCACGCGCTCGCGCTCGATCGCCTCGCCGACATAGAGCACGGCGAGCGTGCCGAGCGAGCCGAGCGCGAGCGCGAGCAGCGGGTAGACGAAGCTGAGGATCAGGCCGCCGTTGAACGCCAGCTGCGTCGCGAGCGTGAAAACGGCAGCGAGCGCAAGCGCGCCGAACAGCGAGCGGCGCCGGCGCAGGCGCAGGCTGCCGAGCGGCAGAGCGACGCCGAGCAGCACGATCAGCGCCAGGTCGAGCCAACCCGGCGCGTCCTTCAGCGGCACGCCGCGCAGCAGCGTGCCGGTCGCGTTCGCCCAGATTTCTGCGCCGGCCATCTCTTCCGAGCCACTTGTCGCCGTCGTGTGCACGTCCTGGAGAATCGGCGCCGAGGCGCCGACGATCACGATCTTGCCGCGCACGAGCCCGCTCGCGAACTGGCCTTTGAGCACCTTCGAGTAGGAGATCGACGCGAACGTCCCAGGCGGGCCGGCGAAGTCGACGGCAGCGTGCTGCCGCCAAACAGCGACGCGGCAACGGGGCGCCCGCCGGCGACTTCGGCGGTCACGACCGGAAAGCTGCGCAGGCCGTTGTAGGAGTAGGCGAAGCGCCGCGCGGCGCCGTCGGAGTCGACCGGCAGCCGCGCCTCGGCCGCGCGCGCGTGCAGTTCTCGCAGCAGCGCCGGCCCACCGAGCACATCGGTGCGCCCGCCCGGTTCGACTTCCGTCGCGGCAAGCACCGTTTTGCCATGCGCCCGGCCGATCGCTTCGATCAGGGCGTTGTCATCGCGCACGTCCGTTTCGTGAGTGAACTCGAGGTCGAGCGCGATCGTGCGCGCACCGGCGAGGCGCAGCCGGTCGATCACCTGCGCGTCGTAGCGGCGCGGAAAGGGAAACTCGGAGTGCAGTTTCGCGCGCGCCAGTTCCTGCAGCGTCGCGTTGTCGATCTGCACGAGCACGACGTCCGAGGGCGCCTTGCGCGCTCCGCGAATCGAGAAGCGTGCGTCGATCGTCTGCTGTTCGGAGCGGCGCAGCAGGTGCGTCGCGTAGCCGACCACGCCGATCCCGCCGGCGAGCGCCGCGACCGCCAGCAGCAGCGCCGTCTGGCTTCGCTTGCGCCGCGCTCTCATCAGACGCGCAAGACCGTGCGCCGGCCAGCCGGGTCGCTCGACGCCGCGCGCCCGGCGAGGAGCCACTCAGGCGCATCCTCGAGCGCGCGCACAGCGGCCGCACGTCCCGCCGCGCGAGCTTGATCGATCTGATGAAACTCGAGCATCCCAACGCCGCTGACGTGGACCTTGATCGTCATGTCGGCATGCAGCCTGGCCGCCTCGTCGGTGTTTGCGCTGCTCAGCAGCGCAATTCGCGCCATCGTCTCGGTCAGCGCCGGCAACCGCGCGCCGTGCGACTGCTCGGCCGGCGGCGACTCGCCGGCATGATCGCTCGCCAGCACGCCGCCCTCGTCGCCCTTGATGTCGATCGCCAGCACCGGTCCCTCGCCGGTCGCGCTCATCGGCGCGAGCGGAAGGTTGTCGAGCAGCGAGCCATCGACGAGCAGGCTCTGCTCGCGCCGGATCGGCGGCGCGATCAGCGGCAGCGCGATGCTCGCGGCGACCGCGTCGGCGAGCGAGCCGTCGCGATCGATCCGCAGCGTGCTCGTGCGCAGCTCGACGCAGGCGCAGTACAGCGATCGCGACAGCTCCTCGATCCGCGCCTCGCCAAAGACGCGATCCAGCATCGCCTGAACCTTGCGCCCCTTGATCAGCGCCGAGCGCGGAATCGTGTAGTCGTTGAGCGGGTTGCGCCTGACCCACTCCTCGTAGCAGCAGGCGTCGATCGACTCGCTGTCGTGACCGCTGGCCAGCAGCGCGCCGACGAACGCGCCCATGCTGACTCCGCCGACGCGATCGACGGGCATGCCGGCGTCGAGCAGCACTTCGAGCACGCCGAGATGAGCAAACGCGCGCGCGCCGGCGCCTCCGAGCACGACGCCGAGCGAGCGACCGCGCAGACGACGCGCGAGACGCGCGACGTCGCGCGTGCGAGTGCCGTCCGCGCCGATCACGTGAGTGCTGCTCGGCGCGATCTGCGAGATCCAGCCGGCGAGCGTGCCCGAGCCGAGCGCGACGCCATAGCCGAGGAGATCCGAGCCGCGAACGCGCGCTAGACGGGCGCTCTGATCGGGTGAGCTGAGATCTGCGGCGAGGTGCTCGGTGCGGTCGACGACGCTGAGCACGCGATCGGCGCGCGCGAGGCAGAAGTCGTCCCATGCGCTCGCGCTGGCCTCGGCGCCGCAGACCATGATCACGTTGTCGTGCTCGAGCTCGCAGCGCTCGATCAGCGGCGCGAAGCGGGCGATCGCCTCCGCTCGTGACTCGATCCGCCCGATCTCACCGTCGCGCTCGCTCTCGCCGCCTGGATACAGCACCGCGACCTTGGCGTCGGCGCACATCGCCAGGCTCAGCGAGTCGGCGATCTCCAGCAGCGGCACGCCCGGAACGAGCGCGCAGAGCGCGATCGTGACTGGCTGCGAGCGGCGTGTGACCGGGATCGCGCGGCTGCTCTGGAGCTGGCTGCTCAGCACACGCGTGAGGCTGCGCGCGAGCTCGGGCTCGGAGTCGAGCAGCGCGTCGAAGTCGCGCTTGTCGATCTTCAGCAGCTCGGTGTCGCGAAGCGCGCGGATCGAGGCGCTGCGGACCGACTCGCAGAGCAGCGCCAGCTCTCCGAGCACCGCTCCGCGCGTCAGCGTGTTGATCGGTTCGAGCCGCGGCTGCTCGTGCACGACCTCGAGATGTCCCACGCGCACGACGTAGACGCCATCGCCGACCTCGCCTTCGTGGAACAGCCACTCCCCCCCGGCCACGCTGATCTCGGCGGCGAGCTGTGCGACCTGCTCGAGCAGGTCCGGCGAGAGCCCGGCGAAGACACGGACGTTGCGCAGGAACTCGGCGACGCTCTGCGGCGCAACCTCCGCGCGCTCGCCCTCGGCCCGATCGAGACCGACGGTCGCCGCCGCCGGATCGTAATCGCTCTCTTCGAGCGGCAAGACTCGCCGTCGCTGCTCGCGCGTCTGCTCCTCGACGTCGTCGTGCTCGGCGATCAATGCCAAGCAGGGGATCGCGCCGGCGAGGAAGCAGCCTCCCGCGAACAGCCAACCGTCGCGCAGCGTCCCGAACGTCTCCTCGCCGGCGATCGCAATCAGGATCGCGACGCCCAGCGCCGAGCCGATCTGCGTCGCAACCGAGTTCAGCGAAGTCGCCACCGCAAAGCGCGGCCCCGGCACCGAATCGACGGCGACGCCGCTGAGCGTCGGGAACATCAGCCCGGCGCCGACGCCGAGAATCGCCATGCCCGGAAGCCAGCCGCCGAGGAAGTCGGGCTTGCTGCCGAGGCGAAACGCGAAGTACGCCATCCCGCCCGCCCAAACGAGCGCGCCGAGCACGAGCACCGTGCGGTGGTCGAGGCGCCGCACGAGCCGGATCGTCGGCGCCGCGAGCGCCATTGCGACGAGTGGCTCCGGCGTCAACGCAAGACCGGCGTCGAGGATCGAGTAGTGCCAGACGCTCGTCAGGAACAGGACGTTGCACAGCGTGTAGGCGAAGAAGCCGGTCGCAATCAGCACGGTCGCGGCGTTCGAGAGCACGAAGTCGCGCTCGCGCAGCAGCGATGGATCGACGACCGGTGTGCGCTCGCGCGTTGCGCGCAACGCGAAGTAGGCGCCGAACGCAATCG
>DATBBG010000075.1:0-22791 GCA_036271095.1 Solirubrobacteraceae bacterium | reverse complement strand
CCTCGGAGTCGCTGAACGCGGCGATGGCAGCGACAGTCGCGCTCTACGAGGTCACGCGCGGCACACTGCTCGGCGCGACCGGCGCGGCGCCTGAGCCCGCGGCGAGCGCCCGGCCGGACGACAGCGCCCTCGCGTCATCTAGGGTCCGCACGTCATGATCGAGCGCATCGCAGAGCTGCAGGCGAAGGGCGAGGCGGAGATCGCCGCGGCCGCCGGCGGCGAGGCGCTCGAGCAGCTGCGTGTGCGCTACCTCGGGCGCAAGGCCGAGCTGCCACAGATGTTGCGCGGCGTCGCCCAGCTGCCGCCCGAGCAGCGCGGCGAAGTCGGCAAGGCGGCCAACCAGGCGCGTCAGGCGCTGGAGGCGCTGATCGAGGCGCGCGCCGAGACGCTCGGCGGCGCCGAGCTCGAGCAGCGACTGGTAGCCGACCGCGTCGACGTGACCCTGCCGGGCGCGCCGCCGCAGCCGATCGGTCGCCTGCACTTGCTCACGAGCACGCGCCGCGAGCTCGAAGACATCTTCCTCGGGCTCGGCTTCACCGTGATGGAGGGCCCTGAGGTCGAGACGGTGCACTACAACTTCGACGCGCTCAACCACAGCCCGACGCATCCGGCGCGCGCGCGGACAGACACCTTCTACGTCGCCGGGCCGCCGCTCGCCGAGGAAGCCGACGAACGCGACGGGCCGCTGCCGCCCGGGCCGCTCGCGGCTGAGGAGCTGGTCCTGCGCACGCACACCTCGCCGATGCAGGTGCGCGCGATGGAGGCGCATCCGCCGCCGCTCTACGTCGTCATCCCCGGTCGCGTCTATCGGCCCGACTCCGATGCGACGCACACGCCGCAGTTCCACCAGATCGAGGGACTCGCCGTCGACGAGGACATCACGCTGGCCGACCTCAAGGGCACGCTGCTCGCGTTCGCGCGCGCAGTTTTCGGCGATCAGCGCGACGTGCGCCTGCGTCCGCACTTCTTCCCGTTCACCGAGCCGAGCGTCGAGGTCGACGTGTCCTGCTTCAACTGTGACGGAAACGGCTTCATGCGCGACGGCTCGCGCTGCTCGGTCTGCAAGGGCGAGGGCTGGCTCGAGGTGCTCGGCGCAGGCGAGGTCGATCCGAACGTCTACTCCTACGTGCCGACGAGCGAGGCCAACGCGCCCGGCTATGACCCGGAGAAGGTGCAGGGCTTCGCCTGGGGCATGGGCGTCGAGCGGATCGCGATGCTCAAGCACGGCGTGCCCGACCTGCGGCTCTACTACGAAAACGATCTCCGCTTCTCGAGGCAGTTCTGATGCGCGTCCCGCTGAACTGGCTGCGCGAATACTGCGACCCGCCGCTCGACGTGCACGCGATCGAGGAGCGCTTGACGATGACCGGCACGAAGGTCGAGGCGATCCATCACCAGGGCGTGCCGTCGGTAGAGAACTTCGTCGTCGGCCGCGTGCTCAGCGCCGAGCAGCACCCCGACGCCGATCGCTTGAAGGTCTGCTCGGTCGATCTCGGCGGTAGCGACGGCGACGGTCGCGGTGCGCCGGCCACGATCGTCTGCGGCGCGCCGAACGTCGCCGTCGGGCAGACCGTCGCCGTCGCCAAGCCCGGCGCGGTGATGCCCGACGGCACGAAGCTGAAGCGCGCGAAGCTGCGCGGCGTCGTCTCCGAAGGGATGATCCTGGCCGAGAGCGAGCTCGAGATCGGCAGCGGAGGGGAGGGCATCCTCGTGCTCGACGAGCTGACACTCGACGCCGAGCTGGCGCCGGGCACGCCGCTGGTCGACGTGCTGCCGATCTCAACCGACGTGCTCGAGCTCGAGATCACGCCCAACCGGCCCGACTGCCTCGGCGTCTACGGCGTCGCGCGCGAGCTGCACGCGGCGACCGACGGGACGCCGGCCGGCGTCCCGCTCGCCGAGGAGCCGTGGCACGAGGATCGCGGCAGCGCCGGCGCGCTCGCCGGCGTCGAGGTGAGCGTCGAGTGCCCCGAGCTGTGCCAGCGCTTCACCGCGCGCGTGTTCGAGGACGTCACCGTCGGCCCCTCGCCGGCGTGGTTGAAGGCGCGCCTGACGGCCGCCGGGCAGCGCCCGATCAACAACGTCGTCGACATCACCAACTACGCGATGCTCCTGAGCGGGCAGCCGCTGCATGCGTTCGACCTCGACCGCGTCGCCGGGCAGCGCTTGACCGTGCGGCTCGCGCGCGAGGGCGAGCAGGTGCAGACGCTCGACGGGCAGAGCCGCACGCTCGACGCGCAGACGCTGCTGATCGAGGACGCCGACGGGCCGACGTCGATCGCCGGGCTGATGGGCGGCGCGCGCTCGGAGGTCGCGCCGGAGACGACGCGCGTGCTGCTCGAGGTCGCAACTTGGGCCGGACCGAGCATCCACCACGCCTCGTGGATGCTCGGGCTGCGCAGCGAGGCCTCTTCGCGCTTCGAGAAGGGCCTGCAGCCGGAGCAGTGCCTGCAGGCACAGGCGCTAGCCACGTGGCTGATGATCGAGTGCTGCGGAGCGCGTGTCCTGCCCGGCACGATCGACATCGCACGCGAGCCACAACCGCTGCGCACGCTGCGGTTGCGCGAGCGGCGCGTCGAGGCGATCCTCGGCGTGTCGGTGTCGCTCGAGCGCCAGCGCGAGATCCTGCAGGCGCTCGACTTCGCGAACGTGCCCGCCGACGACGGGCTCGACGTGACCGTGCCGGCGCTGCGGCGCGACGACGTCACGCGCGAGATCGACCTGATCGAGGAGGTCGCGCGGATCGACGGCGTCGATCGCCTGCCGGCGACGCTGCCGGCGCGCCGCGGCGCGGCCGGGATGTTGACGCACGCCCAGCGCGTGCGCCGCGGCGCCGAGGACGCGATGGTCGGGCGCGGACTGCACGAGATCGTCGGTTGGAGCTTCACCGAGCCTGCGCTGCTCGACCGGCTGCTGCTCCCGCCCGATCACGAGCTGCGCCGCGTCGTGCGCCTGCAGAACCCGATGTCGGACGCGCAGTCGATCATGCGCCCGACGCTGCTCGGCTCGCTGCTCGACGCCGCGCAGCACAACGTCGCGCGCAACGGTCCCGACGTCGCGATCTTCGAGTCCGGCACCGTCTATCGCGCGTCGGCGTCGAGCGCGGATGCCGGGAAGCCGACGGGAGCCGATGAGCACCACGCGCTCGGCGCGCTGCTCAGCGGCGCGCTCGCGCCGCGCTCGTGGCACGGCGCGCCGGCGCGCGCTGACTTCTTCGCCGCGAAGGCGCTGCTCGCGGCGCTGCTCGACCGCTTTCACGTGCACTGGGACGTGCACGAGGCACAGTGGCCGTTCCTGCATCCCGGCCGCAGCGCCGCTGTGATCGCGCGCCTGCCGCACGACGCGAGCGTTGCCGATCGACATGCGGACGGGGCTGCCGGAGCGACGATCCGTCTCGGCTTTCTCGGCGAGGTTCACCCGACCGTCGCCGCGGCGTGGGGCCTCGCCCATCCGGGAACTGCTCAGGGCGGGGGGCAGGCGGGCGAGCGCACAGCCGTGTTCGCGATCGACCTCGGCAAGCTCGCGATCGTGGCCCCCGAGGTCAGCGAGTTCCGCGCGTTCGGCTCGGTGCCGACGCTGCGACAGGACATCGCTGTGACGCTGCCCACGGACGTGCCGGCGCGCCAGGTGCTGCACGCGCTGCGCAAAGCCGGCGGCGAGACGCTCGATGAGGTCGAGATCTTCGACGTCTACACCGGCAGTCAGGTCGGCGAGGGCCGGCGCTCGCTCGCGCTCGCGCTGTCCTTTCGCGCCGCCGACCGGACGCTGACCGACGAGGACGTCGCGCCGGTGCGAGAGCGGATCGTCGCCGCGCTCGGCGAGCTGGGAGGCGAGTTGCGTGGTTGAGCTTGCACCGACACGCTCCGCCGCGGGCATGGCTCCGGCACAGCGCTTCGCGGCGGGGTCGCCGCGCGTGATCGTCGCCGGCGCGACCGGCTTCGCCGGCGCTCTGGCGGCGCACCTGCTCTGGCGCCACCCGCGCTTCGAGCTGGTCGCGGTCACCGGTCGCTCGGAGGTCGGACGGCGGCTCGACGATCTCTATCCGCGCTACCGCGTGCCGGTCGTGCTCGAGCGGCTCGAGCTCGACTCCTATGGCGAGCTCGACGCGGCCGTCGTCGCCTACCCGCACGCCGCCGCGGCGCCGACCGTCGGCGCGTTGCGCGAGCGCGGCGTGCGCGTCGTCGACCTCAGCGCCGACTTCCGACTCTCGACGCTTGCGACCTACGAGCAGTGGTACGGCGTGCACCCGCGTCCCGAGCTGCTGAGCGAAGCCGTCTACGGGCTGACCGAGCTGCATCGCGAGCAGATCGCGAGCGCGGCGATCGTCGCCAACCCCGGCTGCTATCCGACGGCGTCGCTGCTCGGCCTCGCGCCGCTCGCGCGAGCGGGCCTGATCGCCGACGTCGTGATCGATGCCAAGCAGGGCATCTCCGGCGCCGGGCGCAAGTTCGATGAGACGACGCACCTGTCGATGGCCGGCGAGAACATCCTCCCGTACAAGGTCGCCGAACACCGCCACACGCCGGAGATCGAGGAGCAGCTCGCGTGGCTGCGCTCCGCGGCCGGCGCCGAGGATCGGCTGGCGGTCCTGTTCCAGGCGCACCTCGTGCCGCTCGACCAGGGTGAGCTGGCCGACTGCTACGTCACGACGACGCGGCGCGTGCAGGATGCCGAGCTGGCCGAGCTGTTCCTCGCCGCGTATGCCGACGAGCCGTTCGTCGAGGTCGTCGGCGCCCCGCCGGGCACGCGCGACGTGCAGGAGACGAACTTCTGCCGCGTCTTCGCCAAGGCCGACCCGCACAGCGGCAAGGTGATCGTGCTCTCGGCGATCGACAACCTCTGGAAGGGCACCTCCTCGCAGGCCGTTCAGAACCTCAACGTGATGTTCGGCCTGCCCGAGACCGAAGGCCTGCTGTGAGCGCCGAGCACGACCAGGTCGCCGCCGCGCCGGCGCCGGGCGCGAGCGCCGCCGGCCCGCCGCAGCCGTTCTTCCGCTCGCGCTGGACGCCGCGGCCCGAGCACGTGCGCGAGCTCGCGCCCGACGCCGGCCTGCCGGACGGCTTTCGCGCGGCCGGCGTCGTCTGCGGGATCAAGCCGAGCGGCAACCGCGACCTCGGCCTGCTGATCTGCGACGCCGAGCGTCCGGTCAGCGCAGCGCGCTTCACGGCCAGCGGCGCGCTCGCGGCGCCGGTGCTCGTGACGCAGGAGCGCTGCCGCCTGGAGGCCCTGCGCGCCGTGCTCGCCAACTCGGGCTGCGCCAACGCAGCGACCGGTGGTCGCGGGCTCGATGACGCCGCCAAGGCGCAAGGCGCCGCTGCGATGGCGCTCGGCGTCGAGCCGGCCGAGGTCGCGCTCGCATCGACCGGCGCGATCAGCCACTACCTGCCGATCGATCGGATGCTGCAGGGCATCCTCACGGCGCGCCCTCAGCTCGACGCGCACGGCGACGGCAACTTCCAGCTCGCGATCCAGACGACCGACGCCTCGGAGAAGCGCGCCAACCTCGAGGTCGAGCTGCCGTCGGGCACCGTCCGGCTCTCGGCGCAGTGCAAGGGCGCCGGGATGATCTCGCCGAACTTCGCGACGATGCTCTGCTTCGTCGAGACCGATGCTGCGCTCGAGCCGGAGACGGCCGACCTGCTGCTGAGCGTCTGCGTCAAGCGCTCGTTCGACCGCGCGTCGGTCGATGGCCAGCTCTCGACGAACGACACCGCGATCCTGATCTGCTCCGGCGCCAGCGGCGTGCAGATCGAGCCGGCCTCGGAGGACGAGCTGCGCTTTGGCGAGGCGCTTGACGCGTTGCTGCGCCAGCTGGCTCTGATGATGGTCGCCGACGGCGAGGGCGCCGAGCGGATCGCGCGTGTCGTCGTTCGCGGCGGGAGCCGGGCGACGGTCGAGACGGCCGCGCGCGCTGTGGGCAACTCGCCGCTCGTGAAGACCGCGCTGCACGGCGGCGACCCGAACTGGGGGCGGATCGTGCAGGCCGTAGGCGGCGCGCTGCCGGGCACGGCGCCGCTGGCTGTCGACGTCGCGATCGAGGGCATCCAGGTCTGTCTCGCCGGCGCGGCGATCTCCTACGACGAGGCGGCGCTCGATGCGGCTGTGCAGGTAGGCGAGGTCGAGTACGAGATCGGGCTGCCGGGCGAGGGCGCCGAGACGGAGGTCTTCTGCTCGGACCTCGGGCATGAGTACGTACGCATCAACTCCGAATACACGACATGAGAAGGGCCAGGCCATGCGCGACGTAGGAACGCTGCTCGAGGCGCTTCCGTACATCAGGGAGTTTCACGGCAAGACGGTCGTGATCAAGTACGGCGGCGCGGCGATGGAGGATGTGGCGCTGCGCGAGGAGTTCGCGCGCGACGTCGTGCTGCTGAAGTACGTCGGCCTGAACCCGATCGTCGTTCACGGCGGCGGGCCGGAGATCAGCGCCTACATGAAGCGACTCGGCCTGCCGGTCGAGTTCGTCGGCGGCCTGCGCGTCTCCAACGAGGAGACGGTCGAGGTCGCGAAGATGGTCCTGATGGGCAAGGTCAACAAGGAGATCGTGCTGCGCCTGAACCGCCACGGCCAGCCGGCCGTCGGACTGTGCGGCGACGACGGCTCGCTGTTTCGCGTCTCGCGCAGATCCGCGCCAGGCGGGCAGGACATTGGCTTCGTCGGGCGCATCGATCGCGTCAACGTCGGCGTGATCGATCACGTCGCGACCGACTACATCCCGGTGATCGCATCGGTCGGCGCCGATCGCGACGGGCTCTCCTACAACGTCAACGCCGACGAGGCGGCTGGCGCCGTCGCCGCCGCGCTGGGCGCCTACAAGGTGATCTTCCTGACCGACGTGCCCGGCTGGCTCGAGAATCCCGAGAACCGCGAGAGCAGGATCGCGCGAGCGACCGCAGAGCAGGTGCGCGACGCGCTGCCGTCGCTTGCCGGCGGCATGCGTCCGAAGCTCGCCGCCTGCATCGACGCGATCGACGGCGGCGTCTCGGCGGCGCACATCCTCGACGGGCGCGTGGCGCACTCGCTGCTCTTGGAGCTGTTCACGGATGAGGGGATCGGCACGATGATCGAGGCGGCCCCATGAGGACGCATGGCGGCGCCGGATCGGCGTCCTCGATCGCTCGTGTACCGAAGCCGGGAGACACTCGCTCCGCTCGCATCCCCGTTTCGGCCAGCACACTTCGCTCACTGCGTCCTTGCCCGGCTTGCCCTGCGTCCTCATGGGGTGGCGCGTGAGTCTCAGCGAGCTGCAATCGCTGGAGCAGGCGAGCGTCGTCGGCTCCTATGCGCGCATGCCGGTCGAGTTCGTGCGGGGCGAGGGCACGCGGCTGTGGGACGTCGAGGGCAACGAGTACCTCGACTTCCTCTGCGGCATCTCGGTGACGAACCTCGGCCACTGCCACCCGCGCGTCGTTGCGGCCGTGCGCGAGCAGGTCGGCCGGCTGATGCACGTCAGCAACCTGTTCTACACCGAGCCGGCGATGCGGCTGGCCGACCGCCTGGCGGAGTCGAGCCTGGGCGGCAAGGTGTTCTTCTGCAACTCCGGCGCCGAGGCGAACGAGGCGGCGATCAAGCTCGTGCGCAAGGCACGGCCGGCGGGCGATCTCGTCGTCGCCTTCGGTGGCTTTCACGGCCGCACCTACGGCTCGCTCTCGGCGACGCCGCAGGAGGCCAAGCAGGCGCCGTTCGCGCCGCTGGTGCCGGGCTTTCGCGCGGTCGAGCCGACGGCCGAGGCGATCGCGGCGGCGGTCGACGAGCGCACGGCGGCCGTCCTGCTCGAGGTGATCCAGGGCGAGAGCGGCGTGCATGAGCTCTCCGAGGAGACGCTGCAGGCGGCGCGCGCGGCCTGCGACGAGCACGGCGCAGCGCTCGTCTTCGACGAAGTGCAGGCGGGCATGGGTCGCACCGGCACGCTCTGGGCCTACGAGCAGACGGGCGTGCGCCCCGACGCGATGACGACGGCGAAGGCGCTCGGCGGCGGGCTGCCGATCGGCGCGCTCGTGACGAATGATCGTCTCGCCGACGTGCTTCAGCCGGGCGATCACGGATCGACGTTCGCCGGCGGGCCGGTGATCGCCTCGGCGGCGCTTGCTGCACTGCAGCTGACCGATGACGAGGAGCTGCTCGACGCGGTACTCGAGCGCGGGCGGCGTCTCGCGGCGGGCCTCGAACGCCTGGCGCACGTCGTCACGGTGCGCGGACGCGGCCTGATGCTCGCCTGCGAGCTCGACGTCGCCGCGCCGGAGGTAACGCGGCGCGCGCTGCTCGAGCAGCGGCTCGTGACGAACGCGACCGGGCCGACGTCGCTGCGCCTGCTGCCGCCGCTGAACGTCAGCGAGGACGAGGTCGACGAGGCGCTCGCGCGGCTCGCTGCGGTGCTCGAGGGCTGAGCGATGCGCCGCGAGCTCCCTGGCGGATTCGAGCTCGATGACGATCGCGCGCGGATCGACGTCGGGGAGGTGCACCGCTTCATCAGCACCGAGTCTTACTGGGGGCTCGGGCGCTCGCTCGGTCTGGTCGAGCGTACGGTGGCCGGCTCAGCGCGCGTCGTCGGCCTCTACGACCGCTCGCAGGGCGGCCGCCAGATCGGCTTCGCGCGGGCGATCTCCGACGGTGTCAGCCTCGCCTACCTCGCTGACGTGTACGTGCTGGCGCCTTATCGCGGTCGCGGGCTGGGGCTCGAGCTGGTGCGAGAGATCGTCGAGCGCTCGTTCGGTCGCGTGCGCTGGATGTTGCACACGGCCGATGCACAGCAGCTCTATCTGAAGCTCGGCTTCAGCGAGGACCGGCCGCCCTACCCGTTGATGGAACGGCCCGCGAGCGTCGCCGCGTCCGAACGGGCTCGGCAGTAGCCTTCGCCGCCGTGAGCAGCCCGACCGAGACACCTCGCACCGCCTCCTACGAGGCCGATCCGGCCGCCGTGCACCGCGTCCTGCTGCTGTACTCGGGCGGGCTCGACACGAGCGTGATGCTGAAGTGGATTCAGGACGAGTACGACGCCGAGGTCGTCTGCCTGACCGTCAATCTCGGCCAGCCGGGCGAGGACTACGGCGTGATCGAAGGCAAGGCGCTCCAGCTCGGCGCGCTGGAGTGTCACGTGCTCGACGCGCGCGAGGAATTCGCGCGCGAGTACGTCGCGCCGGCGATTCGCGCCAACGCGCTCTACGGCGGCGGCTACCCGCTGTTCACCGCGCTCGGGCGGCCGCTGATCGCAAAGCTCGCCGTCGAGCAGGCGCGCGCGTCGGGTTGCGACACGATCGCGCACGGCTGCACCGGCAAGGGCAACGACCAGGTGCGGATCGAGGCGACGATCGCGACGCTCGCGCCCGAGCTGAAGGTGATCGCTCCGGTGCGCTCGTGGCAGATGGGACGCGAGGAGGAGATCGCCTACGCGCGCGAGAACGGCATTCCGGTCAAGGGCGGCACCGAGGCTGCGCCGTACTCGATCGACGACAACCTCTGGGGCCGCTCCTCGGAGGGGCGCTGGATCGAGGACCTCGAGCACGCGCCCGAGGACGACGTCTTCCAGCTCGTCACGCGCCCGGAACTGGCGCCCGATCAGCCCGAGACGATCGAGCTGGAGTTCGAGCGCGGCGTGCCGGTCGCGCTGAACGGGCAGCGGCGCGAGCTGGTCGACCTGCTCGAAGCGGTCGCGGCGATCGGCGCGCGCCACGGCGTCGGCATCGTCGACCACATCGAGGATCGCATCGTCGGTCTGAAGGTGCGCGACATCTACGAGGTTCCGGCGGCTGCGATCGTGCTGCCGGCGCATGCCGAGCTGGAGCGGCTCGTCTGCACGATCCATCAGAACCAGTTCAAGCCGCAGCTCGATCACCAGTGGGCTTATCTCGTCTATGCCGGGCTCTGGTGGGAGCCCCTGCGCGGCGACCTCGACGGCTACATCGATCGCGTCAACGAGCGCGTCAGCGGCAAGATCGGGATCAAGCTGTACAAGGGCCACGCGCGCGTCGTCACGCGCTCCTCGCCGAACGCCGTCTACGACGCCAGCTTGGCGTCGTTCTCGCAGTCCGGCGGACTCTTCTCGCAGACCGCTTCGCCCGGCTTCATCGAGCTGTGGTCGCTGCAGTCGCGCATGGCCTGGCGCTTGCGCGAGGAGCAGGGCGAGTAGCTCGCTTCAGCGGGGCGGCGTGCTTGACAGCGCACCGCCGCGGGTAGGATGCGGGCATGAACGGCAACGGCTACAAGCTGCTCGGCTACGTCGTCTGGCGCGGCGCCAAGTGGTACGCGCGCAAACGCCTGCCGTCCGCGCGTGCGGTCGTGTTGATCGCCGCCGGCGGCCTCTCGGCGGTCGCCTTCGCCGGCGTGATCGCCAAGCGCGCGGCAGGCTAGAGACCCCCCGCGCGAGCGCCTGGGAACGTCCGACTCCGGGCGTAGTTTCCGGGATCGTGATCGCCGAGGGAAACGACGCGCCGGGAGGCGAGGACGCAGGCGGGGGAGAGGCACGCGGGCGGCGCAGCGAGGGCGATCTGCTCGCCGAACGGCGCGCGCGGCGCGCCGTCGAAACGGGCGAGCATGCGTTGACGCTGCGCGCCGAGGCGGCCGAGGCGACGGTGCGCACGCTGGAGACACACGTCTCGAGCCTGCAGCGCCGGCTGCAGGACGCCGAGCAGGAGGGCCGGCGGATGTCGGAGCTGCTGGACGCGGCGCAGGCCTCGCGTGCGGCCGAACGCTCGGGGTTCGCGCACGAGCCACCGGCGACCGCGACCGCGACCGCCGGCACGATTGCGCTCGAGCGCGAGCTGCAGCGCGCCTCCCAGCGCGAGTACGCTGAGCAGCGGCTGCGGATCGAGGCCGAAGATCGGGCCTCCGAGCGTGAGCGCGAGGCGCGCGCAGAGCTCGACCGGATCGGGCGCGGCCTCAGCGCGAGCGAGCGCGACGCGCAACTGCTGACGGCGCGGCTCCAGACGGCTGAGCGCGAGCTTGCCGAGGCCGAGCAGGCCGCCGCCGCCGAGCGCGGCGAGGCGCAGCGGGCCGAGCGCGCGCTGCGCAGTCAGCTGGCCGAGCTCGACGGGCGCGCAAGCGAGCTGCAGCAGCTGCTCGAGCTCGAGCAGCTGGCGCGCACCCGCGCCGAGCGCGCGCTCGCACAGCTCGGCGCGGCTCAGCGCAGCGCGCAGCTGCTGCTTGGCAGCCTCGCCGACACGGTCGCGCATCTGCGCGAGGTCGCGATCCAGGCGAGCCCGCCGGTCCAGTCGCCCGCGACGGCGATTCCAGCGGCCCCGCCCGTCGAGCAGGTCGCGACGGTCGCCGCGGCGGCGCCGCGCACGCAACCGAAGCCGGCGCAGGGCTCGGCCGGCGAGGCGCAGGCGGGGGAGATGGCCGAGTCGCTCGCGGTCGCTTTCGAACGCCTGCGCGCTCGCGTCGAGCAGCAGCAGCCGGCGGTCGCGCAGGCGGCGCGTGAGCAGCACCAGCCGCACAAGCACACGATGTCGCTGATCGGCCGCACGCGCCTGGCGATGCGCCGGCGATCCGAACGACGCAAACAGCGACGCGCGTCGTAATGGACGCCGTCGCAATATCTAAGATCGGCCGACGTTGAGCACCGACAGCTGCGCCCACCTCCACGTCCACTCCGAGTACTCGCTGCTCGACGGCGCATGCAAGATCGAAAAGCTTGCCGAACGAGCGGCGGAGTTCGACCAGCCGGCGCTCGGCCTGACCGACCACGGCGTGATGAACGGCGCCGTCGAGATGTACCAGGCCTGTCGCAAGCACGACATCAAGCCGATCCTCGGCTGCGAGATCTACCTCGTCGACGACCACACGGCGCGGGGGCCGGGCCGGGTCGAGCGCAACCACCTGACGCTGCTGGCGTCGAACGACACCGGCTATCGCAACCTCGTCAAGCTCTCCTCGGCGGGATTCCTGGACGGACTGCAGCGCGGCAAGCCGTCGGTCGACATGGGCTTGATCGAGCGCTACTCCGAGGGAGTGATCGCGCTGACCGGCTGCCTCGCCTCGCGCTTCTGCCAGCGCCTGCTGCAGGACCGCGACGACGACGCGCGCGCGCACGCCGACGACCTGCGCAACGTCTTCGGCGCGGAGAACGTCTACTTCGAGGTGCAGAAGAACGGCCTTGCCGAGCAGGACAAGTGCAACGAGGGAATCGTGCGGATCGCGCGCGAGCTCGGTGCCAGCCTCGTCGGCACCGGCGACGTGCACTACCTGCGCCGCGAGGACTACGACCACCACACGGCGCTGTTGTGTGTGCAGACGAAGAGCACGATCGCGCAGCCGAAGCTGACGTTCGACACGAACGAGTTCTACCTGCGCGACAGCGGCGAGATGATCGCCGCGTTCGCCGAGTGGCCGGAGGCGATCGCGAGCACGCTGGAGATCGCCGAGCGCTGCAACGTCGAGCTCGAGCTCGGCAAGCAGCTGATCCCGAGCTACGAGACGCCTGACGGCAGCAGCGAGCGCGAGTACCTGCGCGCGCGCGTCGAGGAGGGCTTGCGCCTGCGCTACGGCGATCCGGTGCCGGCCGAAGCGCTCGAGCGGATGAACATGGAGCTCGACGTGATCGATGGGATGGGCTTCAACGCCTATTTCCTGATCGTCTGGGACTTCGTCAAGTACGCGAAGGAGAACGGCATCGCCGTCGGCCCTGGCCGCGGCTCGGCGGCGGGCTCGATCGTCGCCTACTGCCTGGCGATCACCGACGTCGACCCGCTCGAGTACGACCTGCTGTTCGAGCGCTTCCTCAACCCCGAGCGCGTGTCGATGCCGGACATCGACATCGACTTCTCCGTGCGCGGCCGTGAGCGCGTGATGCGCTACGTGACCGAGAAGTACGGACGCGAGTCGGTCGCGCAGATCGTCACGTTCGGCAAGATGTTCCCGCGCGCGGCGACGCGCGATGCGGCACGCGTGCTCGGCTTCGACTACGGCATGGGCGATCGCCTGGCGAAGCTGATCCCCGATCCGATCATGGGTCGCTCGCCGTCGTTCGAGGAATGCCTGAAGAACGGCCAGCCGTTGCGCAAAGCGGTCGATGAGGATCCGCAGGCCAAGCAGATCGTCGATGTCGCGCAGGGGCTCGAGGGGATCGTGCGCAACTCCTCGATCCACGCGGCGGCGGTCGTGATCGCCGACCGCCCGCTGACCGACATCGTGCCGCTGCAGCTCGCCGACGCCGGCACCGACGAGAACGGCGAGAAGGTCTTCCGCACGGTCACGCAGTTCTCGATGAAGCCGATCGAGACGATCGGCATCTTGAAGATGGACTTCCTCGGCCTGCGCAACCTCGACGTGATCGAGGACGCGCTCGACATCATCGAGCGCTCGAGCGGTCAGCGCCCGGACATGACGACGCTTCCGCTCGATGATTCGCGGACCTACGAGATGCTCGCGCGCGGCGACTCGACCGGCGTCTTCCAGTTCGAGTCCGAGGGCATGCGCGAGGCGCTGAAGAAGGTCTGCCCGGACGAGTTCAACGACCTCGTCGCGCTGGTCGCGCTGTATCGGCCGGGCGCGATGGATCAAATCCCGGTCTACGCCAAGGGCAAGCGCAGCCCGCAGGCGATCTCCTATCCGGATGCGCGCTTGCGGCCGATCCTCGAGTCCTCGAAGGGCGTGATCCTCTACCAGGAGCAGGCGATGCAGATCTCCAAGGAGCTCGGCGGCTTCTCGGGGGCCAAGGCGGACGACCTGCGCAAGGCGATCGGCAAGAAGAATCGCGAAGCGATGGCGGCGCTGAAGCCCGAGTTCGTCGAGGGCTGCCGCGCCTCGGGCACCTCACAGGACGTGATCGAGTTCCTCTGGCAGACGAACGAAAAGTCGGCTGACTACTCCTTCAACAAGAGCCACGCCGCCTGCTACGCGCTGATCGCCTACCGCACGGCGTGGTTGAAGGCGAACTTCCCGGCGGAGTACATGGCGGCGCTGATCTCCTCGGTGATGTCGACGAAGGACAAGGTTCCCTTCTTCGTCGCTCGCTGCGAGGAGATGGGGATCGAGATCCTGCCGCCGGACGTGAACCTCTCAGACCACGAGTTCACCGTCGAGGCGGCTGGGGCGAAGGGCGACATCGGCAACATCCGCTTCGGCCTCGACGCGGTCAAGGGCGTCGGCTTCCAGGCCGTCGAGGCGATCAAACGGGGGCGCGAGGAGGGCGGCGAGTTCGCCTCGCTGTGGGACTTCTGCGAGCGCGTCGACAACCGCGCGGTCAACAAGAAGGCGATCGAGGCGCTGATCAAGTGCGGCGCGCTCGGCTCGACCGGCGCGAGCCGCAGAGGGATGCTCGACGTGCTCGAGCACGCGCAGGCGAACGGCCAGAAGATGCAGCAGGACGCGCAGATCGGGCAGGGCTCGATCTTCGATCTCGGTGAGCCAAGCGACACGACGCAGGCCAGTGCTGCGCCGAGCGCCGGGTTGATGAAGCCGGCGCACCCGCCGATCTCCGGCGAGGAGTTCGACCAGGCTGAGCTGCTCGCCGTCGAGAAGGAGGCGATCGGCCTGTTCATCTCGGCGCACCCGCTGAAGCCGCTGCGCGAGGCGCTGCGAGCGCGCGTCGACTGCTCGCTGGCGACGATCGCCGACAAGCGAGACAAGGACTGGGTGACGGTCGGCGGGATCATCACCGAGGCGAAGCGGCTGCGCACGCGCAACGGCGATCACATGATGTTCGCGACGCTCGACGACCTCGCCGGCAGCGTCGAGATGCTCGTGTTCGGCAAGGCGATGGCCGAGTACGAGGCCTCGCTCGCGGTCGACTCGGTCGTGCTCGTGAAGGGTCGCGTCGATCACAAGGAAGCGGGCAAGACCTGCCTTGTCGTGCAGAGCGTCGAACCGTTCGCGCCGAGCGACGAGGAGATCGCGAAAGCGAACGCGAGCGGTGCCAAGCGCGTCGCGGAGACGACGGCGATCGCCGAGCCGGTGCACGTGCGCGTCGACCTGCGTGCTCTCGGCGCCGACGTGATCGAGGATCTGAAGCAGGCGATCGAGGAGTTCCCGGGTCCGGCGGAGGTGCTGCTGCTGCTCGAGACGGCCACCGGCACGCGCCGCCTGCGGCTCGGCGAGGCCTACCGCGTGAAGCACACCTCGACGCTGCTGGCCGAGCTCGAGCAGGTGCTCGAGCCGCGGCGCCAGGCCGTCGCGATTCCGGCCTGAGCGCGGGCCGGGGGAGAGCGGCGCGCCGCTCGGGAGATCACTCAGCGCCGCGCCGCGATGCCCTCGTCACGCAGGCGCATCGCCAGCGCGATTTCCTTGCGCGACGGGCCTTCGCGGTTCTCACCGGGTGTCTCGAGCACGCACGGGAGCTTCTGCAGCGACGGCGCCGAGAGGAACGCGCCGCAGCCTTTGCGGCCGAGCTCGCCCTTGCCGACGTTTGCGTGCCGGTCGCGGTTGGAGCCGAGCGGCGTCTGCGAGTCGTTCAGGTGCAGCGAGCGCACGGTGCCGCGCCCGAGCGTGCGCGAGCACTCGCGCAGCACTGAGGTCATCTTCTCCGGCGTGCGGATGTCATAGCCGGAGGCGAGCAGGTGGCAGGAGTCGAGGCAGACGCCGAGCCGTCGATCCGAGCCGGCGGCGTCGATCAGCTGCGCCAGCTCCTCGAACGAGCGCCCGAGCGTGCCGCCGGCGCCGGCGGTGTTCTCGAGGTGCAGCTCGCAGCCTTCGCTGTCGGCGAGCGCCGCGGCGATCGTCTTGCCGGCGCGCGCGATCGCCTCGCCGACATGTCCGGTCTTGGCCGAGCCGGGGTGCAGGATCACGGCGCTCGCTCCGATCGCCTGACCGACGCGTAGCGAGTACGTCAGCGAGGTCAGCGATTTGGCGCGGATCTCCTTTTCGTCGGAGGCGCAGTTGAGCAGGTAGACGGCGTGAATCAGGACGGCGTCGATCGGACTGTCGGCCATCGCCTCGCGAAACGCCGCGACGTCCTCGTCGCGGTAGGCCGTCGGTTTCCACTGACGCGGCGACTGGTTGAAGATCTGGATCGCCTGACAGCCGCGCTCGACGCCGCGCTCGATCGCTTTCGGCAGTCCGCCGGCGGGAGAGACGTGTGCGCCGATCAGCATGCGCGCGCCCGAAGTGTGCGAAGCGCCACGGCGACTAGCATGCGCGCATCCTATGAGGGTTCGCTTCGCACCATCGCCGACGGGCGCGCTGCACATCGGCGGCGCGCGCACGGCGCTGTTCAACTGGCTGCTCGCGCGCCACGGCGGCGGTCAGCTCGTGCTGCGGATCGAGGACACCGATCGCGAGCGCTCGACGCCGGAGAACGTCGAGCAGATCCTCGACTCGCTGCGCTGGCTCGAGCTCGACTGGGACGAGGGCCCGATCATGCAGACCGATCGCTCCGAGCGCCATCGCGAAGCGCTGCAGGCGCTGCTCGAGGCTGACCTCGCGTACCGCTCGAGCGCGACGGCTGACGACGTCAAGGCATTCAAGGCGCTGCACGGCAGCGATCGTGGCTTCCGCGGCAAGCCCGAGCAGAGCGGTGCCGTGCGCCTGCGCGTTCCCGACGACGGCGCGACGGTCGTGCACGACGCGATCCGCGGCGAGACGCGCTTCGAGAACGTGCATATGGACGAGCCGGTGATCGCTCGCGCGGATGGCTCCGTGCTCTACAACTTCGCCGTCGCAATCGACGACCTCGACGCGCGGATCACACACGTCGTGCGCGGCGAGGACCACCTCTCGAACACGCCGAAGCAGCTGCTCGTGCTGGAGGCGGCCGAGAAGATCGGCTTGAGCGCTGGCGCGACGCTGCCGCTCTATGCGCATCTGCCGCTGCTGCACGGCCCGGATGGCAAGAAGCTGTCAAAGCGCCACGGCGCGGCGTCGGTCGGCGAGCTGCGCGAGGCGGGCTATCTGCCGGCGGCCGTGCGCAACTACCTGGCGCTGCTCGGCTGGGGCGCCGGCGACGATCAGACGGTGCTCTCGACAGCCGAGCTGATCGAGCGCTTCACGCTCGAGACCGTCAGCCGCAATCCGGCGCGCTTCGACGAGGTCAAGCTGAAATGGCTCAACGGCGTGCACATCCGCGGGCTGCCGGTGAAGGAGCTCGTCGAGCAGGTCGGGTCATACCTAGATCTCAGTTCCCATGCGGGATTGCGCGATGACGAGCGGTTTCCGCGCGCGGTCGAGATCAGCCAGGAGAAGATCCACACGCTGGCCGATTTCTGGCCGCTGACCGGACCGCTGCTCGACGCGCCGATCGACGATCCGAAGGCACGCGAGCGCTGGCTGACCGACGACGGCCGCGCACGGCTGCGCGCGGCGCGCAAGGCGTTGGCCGATCTCGCGGGGTTCGACGAGGCGTCGATCGCGCCGACGCTCGAAGGGCTCGTCGAGCTGCTCGGGTGCAAGCCGCGCGAGGTCTATCAGCCGCTGCGCGTCGCGCTGTGCGGGACGACGATCTCGCCGGGCATCTTCGAGAGCGTTGCGCTGCTCGGTCGCGAGGAGACGCTGCGGCGGATCGACGCTGCGCTCGCGGTCTAGCCGGCACGGGCAGGCGGATTCGAGAAATTGATCGTCGCCGGGCTCAATGTCTCGCGGCGAGCTGCCGATATCGGTACGGAGCGGCCGCCAAGGATGGCCGAACGCAAGCCTCACCGCACGAATGCACGCTACCGCTTCCAAGTCAAAGACCAACACACAGCTCAAGCCGAACGCGGCGCCCAAGGCGACGACGAAGGCGAAGAAAGCCGCCTCGGCGGTTGACGGAGCGCGGGGCAACGGCGCGAAGCCGTCGGCGTCGCGTCCGAAGGCTGCCGCCTCGGCGGTCGCGAAGGTCGCCTCGCCGAAGGTCGCCTCGCAACAGCCGGCGCCGGCATCCGCGCCGGCCGGAGAGCGCCACCAGAACGAGGGCCACGGACGTCGCCTGACGATGGCGTTCGAAGCGCTCGAGGCGTTTCCGGCGCTCGCCGAGTCGCGTGCACGGCTGCTCTCTGTCGTCTCGAAAGACCACGTCGCGACTGCCGACGTCGTTACGGCAGTCGAGTCCGACGTGGCGCTGATCATCGCCGTGCTTCGCATTGCCAACCAGGTGCAGGACGGCCGCGGTCGCGTCGACACGGTCGTTGCTGCCGTCGAGCTGCTGACGCCGCAGACCGTGCACGGCCTCGCGGGGCGCTTGCGCACTTTCGACTTCTTCGAGCGCTCGAGCGTGTGGGAGGCGGCGCCGGAGCGCTTCCGCCTGCATGCGCTGGCGACGCAGCACGCAGCCGACCGGATCGCGGCGGAGGTCGGCTTCGAGAATCGCGACCGGCTGACGGCGACGAGCCTGCTGCACGACATCGGCAAGCTCGTGCTGCTGCACGCCTACCCCGGATACCCGTCGCAGGTCCATCGCGGCGCGCGCACGCCGGAGGAAAGAATTCACCAGGAGCGCCGCGAGCTGGGTGTCGATCACGCGCTGGTCGGCGGTGTGCTCGCGCGTCGCTGGGGCCTGCCGGCGACGATTGCATCGACGATCGAGCGCCACCACAACCCCGACGCCGAGGGCGAAGCCGCGCTCGTGCGCCTCGCGGACATGCTTGCGCACTACGAGCAGGGCGCGCCGGTCTCGCCGGCCGAAATGCTGCGCTCGGCGCGTGTCGTCGGGCTCGGCCCGGCTGAGCTGCGGCGCGTGATGTACGAACTTCCGAGCGTGCCGAGCCAGCGCCGCCGCCACGTCGACCCGTGCCCGCTGTCTGGTCGCGAGCTGAGCGTGCTGCAGCGTCTCGCCGAAGGCAAGGTCTACAAGCAGATCGCGCACGAGCTGACGCTTTCGACGAGCACGGTGCGCACGCACCTGCACAACATCTACGGCAAGCTCGGCGCGGTCGACCGCGCGCAGGCTGTCTTGATCGCTACAGAGCGCGGCTGGCTCTAGGAGCGTCGGGCGCGCCCGCCCGGGCGAGCCTGCGTACGGTCGCGTAGCATCGCCTGCGTGATCTCGATCACGACGAAGTCTCCTTACGCCGTGCTTGCGCTTGCCGAGCTGGCGCGCAGCGGCGGGCCGGAGCCGGTGCCGATCGGCGAGCTTGCGCGCAAGCGCGACGTGCCCGTGCAGTTCCTCGAGCAGCTGTTCGCCGTGCTCAGGCGCGCCGGCGTGATCAACTCGCAGCGCGGCGTCAAGGGCGGCTATCGCTTCGCGCGCGAGCCGTCGAGCGTGACCGTGCTCGAGGTCGTCGAGCTGCTCGACGGGCCGCTCGGGCGCGACGCCGAGGGCCCGTTCGCCGATGCTGCTGCGGCCGCGCGCAAGGTGCTCGGCGAGACGACGATCGCAGATGTGCTCGAGCGCGAGCTGCGCGATGCAGGCGCAAGCATGTACCACATCTGACGTAGCCCGCCGGCCGCTCGCTGGGACGGCTGGCTAAGAAACGCAGGCGCACATTGACTTCGCGTCATATTGCGTTTACTTTGCCCTTCGAGACACGCGGGCGCCAGAGCGTGACGATGCGCACGGGGATGCTCGCGACAAGCAAGTTCGGAGGGACATGGATTTCGGGCCGCGAGGTCGGCTGCAAGCGATGGATCGCTCTATTGGCACGGCTCGTACCGGCTCGCGACGCACGCGAGGCGCGAGGTCGCGTCAATCGCTGCTCGCTGCGCTGGCGCTGGCGCTGCTCGTGAGCGGCGCGCTGCTGCTGCACGCCGCGACGGTGCACGCCGGCGCTGCGTCGCGAGCGCTGCCGCTGATTCAGCACGGCAAGCTGATCGCCGGCGACGCGGAAGCGACGGCGAATGCCGAAGAAAAAGCGTCCGGCGCCGAAGCTCGCTTCGGCTCGAGCGCGGCGCTGTCCTCGGATGGCGGCACGTTGTTGATCGGAGCGCCGCACGACGACAGCGCGCGCGGCGCGGCCTGGGTGTTCACGCGCGTCGGCGACGAATGGGTGCGCCAGGGCGGCAAGCTGACGGCAGGCGAACTGCCGGGCGCGGTCGGCGAAGAATGCACAGGCGGATCGGGCGGCTGCGAAGAATGCGCCGAAGAACCGCCGGCGACGTCCGAAGAAGAAGGCGAATGCGCGTTCGGCACGAGCGTTGCGATCTCGGCTGACGGCAACACGGCGATCGTAGGCAACCCGACGACGACGAACTCGCCCGGAGCGGCGTGGGTGTTCACGCGCGAAGGCTCGACTTGGACGCGCGCGGCAGCGCTGACGGGCGGCAACACGATCGGCGAAGGGCGCTTCGGCAAGAGCGTTGCGCTCTCGGCCGACGGCGAGACGGCGCTCGTCGGCGATCCGTCGTCGTCGAACGGACGCGGCAGCGCCTGGCTGTTCGCGCGCGAAGGCTCCTCGTGGACGCGACTCGGCGCGATCTCGGACGCCGAAGCCAGCACGTTCGCGCACTTCGGCCGCAGCGTCGCGCTCTCGGGCGACGGATCGCTGGCGCTGGTCGGTGGACCGGGCGACGCCGAATACGCGGGCGCTGCATGGACGTTCGCGCGCAGCGGCTCGGGCTGGACGCAGCAGGCGCGCAAGGTGACCGAGCAGGGCGCCGAAGCGGGCGACCACTTCGGCCGCAGCGTTGCGCTCTCCGCCGACGGGAGCACGGCGTTGATCGGAGCACGCGAAGCGGCGGCGGGCAGGGGCAGCGCGTCGCTGTTTGCGACCTCGCCCGAAGGACTCGTCCAGCAGGGCGAAAGGCTCGTAGGCGCGGAAGGCGAACAGCACTTCGGTGCGAGCGTCGCGCTGTCGGGCGACGGCGGCTTCGCGCTCGTCGGCGCGCCGCGCGCGACCGCGAACGGCGGCACCGTGACCGAGCTGATCCGCTCCGGCTCGACTTGGGAAAAGGAAGTAGAACTGATCTCGGCCGCGGGAGCGAAGAACCGGAGCATGTTCGGCGCGGCCGTGGCGCTCTCGAGCGACGGCGAGGTCGCGGCGGTCGGCTCGCCACGCGACAGCAACCGCTTGGGCGCTGCGTGGGTGTTTGCCGAAGGCACGCCGCCGCCGCCGATCATCGAAAACGTCGTTCCGGGAAGAGGGCCGTCGGCGGGCGGCACGCCGGTCGCGATTCGCGGTGAAAACCTCGAGCGCCCTGAGCAGGTGACGTTCGGCGGCGTTCAGGCGGCGAGCATCGTGCGGATCTCGGCGACGGAAATCACGGCGGTCACGCCGCCGGGCACGCCCGGCAGGGTTGCGGTCAGCGTGTCGACCAGCGGCGGCGTGAACTTGGCCTCCTCGCAGGCGACGTTCTTCTACGAAAGCGCGGACCCGCCCGGCGAAGCAGGCGGCGGCGGGGGTGGCGCCAGCAGCAGCGACGGCGGCACGAAGACGGGCACGACGGCTGCAGGCGGCGTGGCGGGCTTCACGAGCGCTGCCGGCGCGGCCTGCACGGTCTCGCTGCGCAAGGCGCGCCTCGCGGTGACTCGCTACCGCACGGTCGCGCTGCGGCTGACGCGAACGGGCGCCGGAGCGTGTCGCGGCAAGCTCGCGCTCAGCTATCGCGTCAAAGCGAAGGGGCGACATGGCTACGCGCTGCGGACGGTCGGCACGGCGAGCTTCTCGATCGCGGCAGGGACGAGCAGGGTCTTCAAAGTGACGCTGACGAAGGCCGGTCGCAAGTGGTTTCGCTCGCATCACGGCAAGGCCAACGCGAGCCTCGCGATCGCGCGTGTCGTGCCGGCGCCGATGACGGCACGCTCAGCGAGCGTGCGCTTGAGCATCAAGAAAACGCTGCAGCGCTAGGTCTGGCAGCGGCGCGCCGCGCCAAGTGCGCGAGCCGGGCTGTGACGATCGTCTGCCGTTCGCCCGGCCGACGTTTCACTATTGTCGTCGGCTATGGCCCAAATCCCGATCAACATTTCAGAGCTGGTGGGGAAGACGCCGCTGGTCGGGCTGCCGCGGATGCTCGAAGGCACGCCGGCGGCGGCGAGCGGCGTTGAGCTGTTCGCGAAGCTCGAGTCGTTCAATCCGGGCGGAAGCGTCAAGGATCGGATCGGCGTCGCGATGATCGAGGCGGCCGAGGCCGAAGGCCGGATCGAGCCGGGACGCACGAGGATCGTCGAGGCGACGAGCGGCAATACGGGGATCGCGCTGGCGTTCGTCTGCGCGACGAAGGGCTATGACCTCGTGCTGACGCTGCCGCAGGGCATGAGCCGCGAGCGCGAGAGCCTGCTGCGGCTCTACGGCGCGCGCGTCGAGGTGACAGAGTCGCTCGGCGGCATGAGCGAGGCGGTCGCGGCGGCACAGGCGATGGCGCGCGACGACGACGTGTTCCTACCCGACCAGTTCACGAATCCGGCCAATCCAGAGGCGCATCGCAAACGCACCGGCCCGGAGATCGAGCGCGCGCTCGACGGGCGCGTCGACGTGCTCGTCGCAGGCGTTGGCACGGGCGGCACGATCACGGGCGTCGGCGAGTATCTGCGCGAGCGCAACCCGAAGCTGCACGTCGTCGCGGTCGAGCCGGCCGGCTCGCCGGTGCTCTCGGGTGGCCGCGCCGGTCCGCACCGGATTCAGGGCATCGGCGCGGGCTTCGTGCCGCCGGTGCTCAATCGCGAGCTGCTCGACGAGATCGTGTCGGTCTCCGATGACGATGCGATCCAGACAGCGTGGACGTGCGCGAAACGCGCGGGGCTGCTCGCGGGGATCTCGTGCGGTGCGGCGTTGTGGGCGGCGCTGGAGGTCGCGGCACGGCCGGAGTCGAAGGGCAAGCGGATCGTCGTCGTGATGCCAGACTCCGGCGAGCGCTATGTCTCGCAAGCCTTCTTCGCCCCCTGACGCGCCCCGTCGATCGTCCACGTGCCACCGCACGCGGCCGATTGACGTGACACGTCAGACGCGCGTGTCTCTCCGGCGGGTCATGGCCGTTGCCGGCGAGTCTTTCGATTGACGTCCTGAACGGACG
>DATBBG010000074.1:0-44318 GCA_036271095.1 Solirubrobacteraceae bacterium | reverse complement strand
AGGCGCGACAGCCGGAAGGCGAGCGCGATGCTCGTGAGCAGGGAGACCACGGCAACCGCTCCCGCCGCGATCGCCACGATTCCGACGGTGCTGGTCAGGTCGTGCACCGCACCAAGGATAAGGGCGGGCCTACTGGAACGTGATCGTGTAGGTCAGCGTGTTGTTGGAGACGTTCTTCTCGCCCAGGACCTTCTCGATGGTGGCGACCACGGTCTGAGTCCCCGCCGGCGGGGCGGCGTTGAGCTTGACCGTGCATTGGGCGTTCTTGCCCGCGAACGTCTCGGGCACCGTGGCGGTTCCGCTCACGCTGGAGCCGTTGATCGAGACCTTGCACTTGACGTTGTGCTCGTTGTTGGTGCCGCCGTTGTTGAAGGTGAGCACGAAGCTGGGGACGGAGCCGGTCGGCAGCGTGTTGGTGGCTCCCCCGGGCTGGAGCGTGCTCCCGTTGACGCTCACCGACGTCAGCGAATGCCCATGGAGCCCGGGCGTCGGCTTGCCAGACGTCTGCGTGGGCGTCGAGACGCCCAGCGTCTGGGCGAGGAAGGTCGGGCTGACCCACTCCACGTTGGGGACGAACTGATCGCCGTTGATCGGGCTGAAACGGGCGCCCGCGGCATGGAGCGCGCCGTAGATCTGAGGCAGCGCGTAGTCCTTGTAGATGATGTCGGACGCATAGAGCCGCTCAGTCTCCTGAGCAATGGCGGTCACCGAGGCCGGGGTGGCTGACGTGGAGAGCGCGGGCTGGATCTCGTTGGAGATGTTGGTGGTGCCGTCGATGCGCATCTTCAGCGCCATGAGGAAGTTCGCGTTGCCGGTCTTGACCTGGTCGGGCACGCTGACCTGCTGAGCCTTCTTGTACACGCCCTTTTCGTCGTTGAGGACCTGGTTGATCCCGTTCTGGACGCTCTGTGGGTTGCCGGACGCCGAGGCCTGGGCGAGCTGGGTGAACAACTGCTTGCCGTTGGCCGCTGATTGCGAGTTCAGCGAGGAGACGCTGTTGGCGTAGTCCTCGAGCGCTGATTGTGTTGCGTTGACCTGGCAGCCGTGGACGAGCAGCGCCACCAGCACGATGGCGACGACGACGATGCCGATCGCGATCCCGCGACGGACCTGGATTGACTGCTGCGGGCTGGGAGGTCGCCGGCCGCCGGAGCCCGGACCTCGAGGCCCCGAGGGACGCCGGCCCCGCGATCCGGCGCGGGACGTCGAGCGAGGGGTGCTACGAGGCTCTGTCCGAGGTGGTTCGTCGACCTCGTCGAAGAACGACAAGCGGTACCGCTCCTTGCCTGGGCCGGTGGAAGTGCGCAGTATGACTTCCGGCGCGGCTGGATTCACAAGATTCCAGCCACGCGCGCGAGAAGGCGTGCAGGGGCGGGTGGGCCCGTGTCTGAGCGCAGGGACAGCCCCGGCGACGTGGAAAGGCGCTCCATGCGCTCTGGCGAGCCGTCCACCGCGGCTACCCGCACATTGGCGACGCGCCACCTCACATCGCGCTCGCCTCCCGTCCCCGTGGTCCTGGACCGCTACAGGCTCCAGCACCGCCTGGGCGCGGGGGCCTTCGGCACGGTCTGGATGGCCCGCGACGAGCGCCTGGAGCGCGACGTCGCGGTCAAGATCCTCGCCCGGGAGCGGACACGATCCCACCCACCCGGGCGCTTTGAGCGCGAGGCGCGCGCCGCGGCTCGTCTCTCGCACCCCGCGATCGTGACGCTGTATGAGGCCGCCGTGGACGACGAGGGCGCCTACCTGGTGTCTGAGCTGGTCCGCGGGGAGACCCTCGACGCCCTGCTTGCGCAGGGGAGGTTGTCTGACCGCGACATCGTCGCCATCGGCGTGGCCCTGTGCGA
The DNA here is from genome assembly GCA_036271095.1 of Solirubrobacteraceae bacterium. Lineage (GTDB taxonomy): Bacteria > Actinomycetota > Thermoleophilia > Solirubrobacterales > Solirubrobacteraceae > Palsa-744. Next base: position 42,471 of record DATBBG010000074.1, on the reverse strand, counting down.
TGCGCTCCAGCACGCCCACGATCACGGGGTCGTGCACCGTGACGTCAAGCCGTCCAACGTGCTCGTCCCCGATGCGCCGCCCGCTCCGGGCCAGGTAGCCAAGCTCACCGACTTCGGCGTGGCGCACGTGATCGGCGGCGACAGTCTCACCCGGACCGGCGACGTGCTCGGCACGCTCGCCTACATGGCGCCCGAGCAGAGCGATGGGCGCAAGGTCGGTGAGCCGGCCGATCTGTACTCGCTCGCGCTCGTCATGTACGAGGCGCTGAGCGGCGTGCAGCCCGTGCGCGGCGCCACGCCCGCCGAGACCGTCCGGCGGATCGGCCGCCCGCTGCCGTCGCTCGCTCGCGCTCGTCGCGACCTCTCGCGCGAGCTGACGCGCGCCGTCGACCGGGCGCTGTCGGCCTCGCCGCAGGCGCGTGGAACGCTCGAGCAGCTGCGCCAGGCGTTCGAGCAGGAGCTCGCGCGGATACGACCGGCGTCCGAGCGAGACGACCGCCGCGAGCTCACGCCCACGCGGCTGCTGGCACGTCGGCGCGATCCACATACGCTCGTGCCGTCCGATCACGGCGGCGCCGATCTGCACCGTCCTGCTGCGCACGATCGCGAAGACGCTCGTGCAGGCGGCGAGCGCGGGGGCGAGCTTGCCGATGCGGCCGGCCCCGGAGCACCGGCGCTCGAGTCGGCGCCGGCGTTGGCGCCGGCGCAGCTCCTGCGGGGTCAGCGTGCGAGCAGGCGCGGGCTGCCGCGTGTCCTCTGGCTGGCCGTCGCCGTCGCGTTCGCCGTCTGGCAGCTCGCCGGCGGGCATCCCGGCACGGCGCTGCTCGCGCTCGTCGCGCTGCTGCCGATCGTCGTGCTGCCGATCGGCCGCCGCGATCGGCCGGGGACGGGCGGATGGCTGCTCTGCGCGCTTGCTCCGGCGCTGGGCCTGATCGGCCTTGCCGCGGCGTTTCCGGCTGTCGCCGGGCAGGCCGCGCGCTGGCGGATGCGAGCTGCGCTCGGCGCGCTCGGCTACTGGTGGCTGGTACTGGCCGAGCCGTTGACGGCGCAGCGGCTGTGGCTCGGTGCGCCGGCCGGCGCACCGCCGCGCGCGGCTTGGGAGGGCTCGCTGCAACAAGCGGCCGCGCACGTCGTCTGGCCGCTGTTGAGCCTCAGCGTGCTGCTCGGCGCGCTGCTGTGGGCGGCCGCCGCCGCGCTCTTGCCGCTGCTCGTTCGCGGACGCGGCGCAGCGCTCGACGTCGTTGCCGTGACGGTCTGGACAGCGGCTCTGATCGCGGTTACGTCGCGACTCGACTCGAGCCTCGCAACGGGCGCAGCGGCCGCGACACCGCGCGGGCTCGCGCTCGGCGCGGTGCTCGGCGGCGTCTTTGCCGTAGCGGCCCGCGCTCTGCGCGGCCCTGTCTGACGTAGCATGACCTCACGGCTCGCCCTGGCTCGCCGGGCACCGTGCGCCGAGACGCCGAGCGCCCGCCTGGGATCGACCGGCGGAGCCGCCGAGAAATGAACGTGCTGAAGAGCGTCGAGACAACGATCGCGAACCTCGTCGAGGGCACTTTCGGGCGCTTGTTCCGCTCGGAGGTGCGCCCGATGGAGCTCGCGCGCAAGCTCGCGCGCGAGATGGACGAGCACCGCACGACGTCGGTCTCGCGCGTGTACGCGCCGAACGAGTACTCGGTCTGGCTCTCGCCGCAGGACCGCGCGCGCTACGGAGGCGTCGAGCACGAGGTGATCGACGAGCTCTGCGCTTACCTGCTCGAGCACGCGCGTCGCGAGCAGCTGATCCTGCCGTCGAGCCCGGTCGTCGTCTTCCACACGGACGAGCGCCTCGCGCTCGGCGAATTCGGGATTCAAGCCGAGTCGGTCCGCGCCGGCGGTCACAGTCCCCAGGAAGGCGAGCTCGAGCCCGAAGGGCGGCACGGCGAGACGATGATCTACAGCAGCTCGGCGCGCGTGCGCGGCGAGGTCGAAGGGGCGCAGGGCGCACGCCAGACGCGCGCGATCGTGACGGTCGACGGCCGGCGTCTGCCGATTCCGCCGCGCGGCGCGACGCTCGGACGCAGCCGCGACTGCGAGATCGTGCTCGAGGACTCGAGCATCTCACGCCGGCACGCCGAGATCCGCCCGGCTACCGAAGGTTGGACGGTCGCCGATCTCGGCTCGACCAACGGCGTGCGCCTGAATGGGCGGACGGTTCGCGGCGCGCAGCCGCTGCAGGCCGGTGACCGCGTCGAGCTGGGTTCGACGGAGATCGTCTTCGAGCTCGGATGACGACGCTCGCGCCTGTCTCGGTCGCGTTGAAGTTCGGCTTCCTCGCCGTGCTCTACCTGTTCGTGCTGTGGGTCGCGCGCAGCGCACGACGCGACCTGCGCGGCAGCGATGCGGCGCTCGCCGGCGAAGCGAGCGGCGATTCGCCCTCGATACCGGCCGACGCGACAGGCCTGTACTCGGCGAGCTCGGCCGGCGCCGACGTCGCGCACCGCTCGCCACAGCTCGTCGTCGCGCGCGCTCCGGGTCATGAGCCGGGGATGATCTACGACGTCGACGGCGATCTCGTGCTGGGGCGCGGCGAGCAGGCCGAGATCCGCCTCGAGGATCCGTTCGCCTCCTCGCGCCACGCGCGCATCTTCGAGCAGGGCAACGCCGTCGTGATCGAGGATCTCGGCTCGACCAACGGCACGTACCTGAACGAGGAGGTGCTGCAGACGCCGCGGCCGCTGCATCCGGGCGATCGCGTGCGCATCGGCGACAGCGAATTCACCTTCGAGGTCGACTGACGTGCTGCGCGTAGCCGAGCAGTACTCGGGCACCGACACCGGCCGCCAGCGCCGCGCCAACGAGGACTCGTTGCTCGCGCGAGCGCCGCTGTTCGTCGTCGCCGACGGCATGGGCGGCGCGCAGGCGGGCGAGGTCGCCTCGCGGATCGCCGTCGAATCGTTCGAGCCCGGCGTCGAGGACGCCGGGCAGCCGGAGGCGGCCCTCGCGGCGCTCGCGCAGCAGGCGAACGCGCGCATCTACGAGCTCTCGCACAGCCACGCCGAGCAGGCCGGCATGGGTACGACGCTGACCGCCGTCTATGTCGGCGAGCGCGAGATCGCGATCGCGCACGTCGGCGACAGCCGCGCCTACCGTCTGCGCGACGGCGAGCTGCTGCGGCTGACCGAGGACCACTCGCTCGTCGACGAGCTGCTGCGTCAAGGGCGCCTCACTCCCGAGGAAGCCGTCGAGCATCCGCAGCGCTCGGTGATCACGCGCGCGCTCGGCCCAGAGGGGACCGTCGAGGTCGACACGCGCTCCTACGCAGCGCGCGACGGCGACATCTACCTGCTCTGCAGCGACGGCCTGACGACGATGCTCGCCGAGGATCGGCTCGAGAGCGTTCTGCGCGAGCGCGCATCGCTGCGCGACGCCGGCGAGAGGCTGATTGCAGCCGCGAACGAGGCCGGCGGACGCGACAACATCACGGTCGTGCTGCTGCGCGTCGAGGAGCTCGACACGGGCACGGCGCCGCTGACAGAGGAAGCGCCGGCTGCAAGCGCGGCGCAGCTCGACGAGCAGCACGCAGCGCCCGGCGTTGCGCCTAGCGCTGGAGCGGCTGGCGCGATGGCGACCGCGACGGCGGCGCCCGCGACCCAGGCGCGCGCGCCTGCCGCAGCCGAGGAACCGATCGCGCGCCGCCATCCGCGCCGACCGAGCGACCGCCGCAGGCCCCGCCGCTTTCACTTTCGCCTTCGCCGCATCGCGGGGCTTGGCGTGACGCTCGCGATCCTTGCGCTGATCGCCGGCGGCGCCTACCTGGGGATCCAGTCGATCTACTTCATCGGGACGAACGAACGCGGACTGGTGACTGTCTTCCGCGGGGTGCCGTACACGCTGCCGGGAGGGCTGGCGCTGTACGAAACGGAGTACGTCTCGGGCGTCAGCGCCTCGACGCTCTCGCCGGCGCGGCGTCACTCGCTGCTGGACCACTCGCTGCGCTCCGAAGGCGACACGTCCTCGCTGATGCGCAGCCTCGAACTTGGGCAGCTCGAATGAACCGGCCGATCGTGCGGCTGTTCGGGCTCGTGATCCTGATGTTTGCGCTGCTACTCGCCTTCACCTCGCGCTGGACGATCTTCCAGGCGTCCTCGCTGCGTCAGAACCCGCTGAACGCGCGCTCGCTGCTCGAGCAGCAGCGGATCGCCCGGGGGAGCATCTTCGCGGACAACGGCACGGTGCTCGCGCGCAGTGTCAGGACGAAGGAATCACGCGGCGCCGAAGCGGTCTACCAGCGCACCTATCCGACCGGCGAAGAGTTCGCGCACGCGATCGGCTACTACTACATCGACCTCGGGCGAACGGGGCTCGAGCGCTATCGCAACCCGGCGCTGAGCGGTGAAACGTCGACGAACCTGCAGTCGATCCTCAACCAGCTGCAGGGCAAGAAGCGCCAGGGCAACGACGTCTACACGACGCTCGACCCTGGCGCGCAGAAGGTCGCGAACACTGCGCTCGCCGGGCACGAAGGGGCGGTCGTCGCGCTCGAACCGCGCACCGGCGCAGTCAAGGTGATGGCTTCCTCGCCGGGCTATGACCCGAACGCGCTCAGCTCGACGCGCAGCTATGAACGGCTGACGAAGTCGGCGTCGGGCAAGCCGCTCGTCGACCGCGCGACGCAGTTCGGCTACGCGCCTGGCTCGACGTTCAAGGTCGTCACGGCGACGGCGGCGATCGACACGGGCGAGTACACGCGCGAATCGCAAGTCGACGGGCGCAACGGCATCGCCGTCTCGGGCGTGCCGCTGGCGAACGACGACGACGAGAGCTTCGGCGAGCTGTCGCTGACGCAGGCGCTGGCGAAATCGGTCAACACGGTGTGGGCGCAGGTCGCCGAACACGTCGGCAAGGCGACGATCGCGCGCTACATGCGCCGCTTCGGCTTCGATCGCAAGCCGCAGCTCGACTACCCAGCCGAAGAGATGTCGGCGAGCGGCGAGTACAGCGGCGCGCGGCTGATCGCGCCGACGAGCGCGAGCGTCGACGTCGGGCGGATGGGCATCGGCCAGGACAAACTCGAGGTGACGCCGCTGCAGATGGCCGAGGTCGCCGCTGCCGTGGCCAACCACGGCAAGCTGATGACGCCGCACATGACCGACCGGATCGTCGACCCTGACGGGCGCACGGTGCAGCGGATCGCACCGCACGTGCAGTCGGTCGTGATGAAGCCTTCGACGGCAGCCGCCGTGCGAGCGATGATGGAAGCCGTGGTCGAGGAAGGCACGGGAACGCCGGCGCAGATCCCCGGCGTGCAGGTGGCCGGCAAGACCGGCACGGCGGAGACGCAGATCGGCACGGCGATCAACAACGTCTGGTTCATCGCGTTTGCTCCGGCCTCGGCGCCGAAGGTCGCGATCGCGGTGACGCTGAAGGGCGTGCCGGGCCAAGGCGCGGCGTTCGCGGCGCCGATTGCACGAGAGGTCATGGAAAGGCTTTTGCATGTCTGAGGGGGACGCACGTGGTTGAGCCGGACACAGTCATCGACGGTCGCTACAAGGTGATCTCGCGCGTCGGCTCAGGTGGGATGGCTGACGTCTACCTGGCCGAAGACCAGCTGCTCGGACGGCAGGTCGCGGTCAAGCTGCTGCACCACCACTTCGCCGAGGACCAGGAGTTCGTCGAGCGCTTCAAGCGCGAGGCGTCGAGCGCGGCCGGGCTCTCGCATCAGAACATCGTCGGCATCTTCGACCGCGGCGAGTGGGAGGGGACGTACTACATCGCGATGGAGTACGTCGCCGGTCGCTCGCTGAAGACGCTCGTGCGCGAACAGGGCCCGCTCGATCCGGCGCAGGCGATCGACATCGTCATCCAGATCCTGCGCGCGGCGCGCTTCGCCCACCGCCGCGGCGTGATCCATCGCGACCTCAAGCCGCACAACGTGATCATCGACGAGGAGGGGCGAGCGCGCGTGACCGACTTCGGCATCGCGCGCGCCGGCGCCTCGGACATGACGCTGACCGGCTCGATCATGGGCACGGCGCAGTACCTCTCGCCCGAGCAGGCGCAGGGGCACGTCGTCAGCGGCTCCTCGGACCTGTACTCGGTCGGCGTGATCCTGTACGAGCTCTTGACCGGCGTCGTGCCGTTCGACGGCGAGACGGCCGTCGCGATCGCGTTCAAGCAGGTCTCGGCGCAGCCGCGTCCGCCGAGCGAGGTCAACCCGTCGCTTCCGCCGGCGCTCGACGCCGTCGTCCTGCGCGCGCTCGCGAAGGATCCGGCGCAACGCTACGCCGACGCCGACGAGTTCATCGCCGCGCTGCAACGCGAGCGCCAGGCGCTGCCGGCCTCGGCCGCGACGGGCGGCACGGCGGTGCTGTCGGCGACCGCGCCGTCGGGCGAGGGTTGGTCTTCGGCCCTGCCGCCTGCCGAGGGCGAGAGCTCGCATTCGACCGGGGCGCTGCTGCTGCCGGCGGCGGCGGTCTACGAAGAGGAGCACGGCGATCGCGACGACGGGCCGGGGATCAAGCGCGTCCTGCTTTGGAGCCTGATCGCGGCGATCGTCGTCGGCGCGATCGTCGCTGCTGCACTGCTGCTGTCCTCCTCGAAAGCGAGCGTGGCGGTGCCGAACGTGACCGGCCAGAGCGAACAGGCAGCGATCTCGCGACTGCGCAAAGCGGGTCTGCAGCCGGTGCCGTCCTCAGCCGCGAGCGCGAGCGTCGCCGCCGGCACCGTGATCAGTCAGTCGCCGACAGCCGGCAGCAAGCAGTCGAGCGGATCGGACGTGACGCTCGTCGTCTCGAGCGGCCCCGGCAGCGCAGCGCTCGGCAGCTATCAGGGACTGACGGCGGCGCAGGCGATCAACAAGCTGCGCGCTGCCGGCTTCAAGCCTTCGCGCACGGACCGGCCGAGCGCGAAGATCGCGCTCGGAAAGGTCGTCGGCACCGAACCGCCGGCCGGGACCGAGCTGCAGGTCGGCAGCCCGGTCGTCGTGATCGTCTCCAGCGGACCGGCGCAGGTGCGCGTGCCGGATGTGTCGGGCGACTCTCAGAGCGGCGCCGAATCGGCCCTGAGCGCGGTCGGACTGTCGGCCGGCACGGTCACGCAGCAGGTCTCGAGCACGCAGAGCGCGGGCAGCGTGATCTCGCAATCGCCAAGTGCAGGCTCCTCGGTGCGCACCGGAACCGAAGTCGACCTGACCGTCGCGAAGGCCGCAAGCGAAGTCGCCGTGCCGAAAGTCGTCGGCCAGACCGAGACGGCGGCGGCGGCGGCGCTCGGCGCGGCCGGCTTCACGCCGAGCGTCGTGACGGCGCCGACGAGCGAAGAAAGCCAGGTCGGAGTCGTGCTCAAACAGAGCCCGACGGCGGGCAACAACGCGCGTAAGGGCGCGACCGTGACGCTGACGGTCGGCGTCAAGAGCACCGAAACGACGCCGACGACGCCGACGACGACCACAACGACGACGACGAGCCCGGCGGCGGCGACGCCGCCCGCGGCGGCCGGCTGATGGCTGCTGCGAGCGCGCTTGCGACGGAGCGCAGCGGGAGTGCAGGGCGGCTGAGCGTCGCCGTGCTCGCAGGCGGGCGCTCCTCCGAGCACTCGGTCTCGCTCTCCTCTGCAGCCGCCGTGCGCGATGGGCTCCTGGCGGCCGGTCACGAGGTCGTCTGGGTGCAGATCGAACGCGACGGCAGCTGGCGCCGCGACGGCGCCGGCGAGCCGCTGCAGCTGGCGCCGGGCGGCGGGCTGCTTGCGGCCGACGTCGTCTTTCCGGTGCTGCACGGCCGCTTCGGCGAGGACGGCACGGTGCAGGGGCTGCTCGAGATGCTCGACGTCGCCTATGTCGGCGCCGGCGTGGCGGCGTCAGCGGTGTGCATCGACAAGGTGCTGTTCAAGCAGCTGATGGCGTCAGCCGGGACCGTGCCGCAGGTCGACTACGTCGATGCGCACGAGGAGCAGCTCGCCGGCGCGCGGCGCCAAGCGCTGTTGGAGCAGGTCATGCGCCTTGGCCTGCCAGTGTTCGTCAAGCCGTCGCGGATGGGCTCGTCGGTCGGCATCGTCAGGGTGAGCAGCGAGGAGCAGCTGCTGGGAGCGATCGAATCGGCCTTCTCGTATGACCCGCGCGTGATCGTCGAGGCGTCGGCGCCCGGCGCCGAGGTCGAGGTCGCCGTCCTCGGGCTGCCGGCCGACGAGCGAGCGAGCAGCAGCGCCTCTGCGATCGCCTCGACTCCCGGAGAGATCGGCTTCGCGGCCGACTTCTACGACTTCGAGGCGAAGTACGCGCAGGGTGGCATGGAGCTGGTCGTGCCGGCGCGCGTCTCCGAGCGCGTCTCCGAGCGCGTACGCGAGCTCGCGCTCGAGGCGTTCGCGCGCACGGGCTGCGACGGGCTCGCGCGCGTCGACTTCTTCGTCGACGGCGAGCACGTGCTGCTGAACGAGCTGAACACGATGCCGGGTTTCACGCCGACGAGCGTCTACGCGAAGCTGATGCAGGCGTCCGGCGTGGCGTATCCGGAGCTGGTCGAGCGGCTCTGCCGGTTGGGGATCGAGCGGCATGCGAGCCAGGCGGCGCACACGTTCTGAGCTACTTGAACAAGGTCAGTTCGGAGATCGAGGCGGACTCCTTGCCGGGGGGGAGGGTCGTCAGCCAGACGAGGTAGTAGCGGTAAGCGGTGGAGCTGCTGTCGAGCTTGATGCGCTGGCTGCCACGAACGTCTTCGGCCGATGCGAGCGGTCCCTGCCAGCCGCGCTGGGCGAGCGGCGCGGAGTCGCCGTAGCCGTAGGAGAGGTCGATCTTCTCGGCGCCGTAGATCTGCACGTCGAAGCCGGGCGTCGGCGTCTGGATCTCGATCGCGCGCGCGGCGACGCTTGGGGCGGCGTCGAGGTAGACGCCGACGCCGGTGCCGCCGGCCTTCTTCAACGTCCCTTCGTAGTAGTGAGCGGTGCTCCAGACCGTGTTCGGGTCGCTGTCGATCACGTTCTGCACGCGATTGCGGTTTTCCGGTCCAGTGCCGAACGGGTTGTAGTCGTGCGCCGCCGTCTGGCTCAGCGCGACCGGCTGCAGGCCAGCGCTCGAATGCACGTCGGGCGGGACGCCCGTGCCGCTGTGCGCATGCTGCGCAGCCGCGATCAGCGCGATCGCGACGATCGCAGCGATCAACGCGAGCGAGGCCAGCCAGCGAGCGGGGTGGCGCATCCGCCACGGCAGGCGCCGCCGCGTCTTGCCGGGAAGCGTGCGCAGCACGCTTGTCGCCTCGCCGGTCGTCTCGCCCGCCCGCGCGGCTTCGATCGCGAGCACCTCCTCGAGCGCAGCGACCATGCTGTCGGCGTCCGGATAGCGCCAGTCGAGATCCTTCGCGACGGCGCGATCGATCACCGAGGCGGTCGCCGCCGAGACGTCGGGACGCACGCGCTGCACGTCGGGTATCTGCTCGCGCACATGACGCATCGCGACGGCGACCGGCGAGTCGCCGCTGAACGGCACCTCGCCGGTGAGCATCTCGTAGAGCACGACGCCGAGCGAGTAGAGGTCGGACTGCCCCGTCACCGGCTGGCCGAGCGCCTGCTCGGGCGAGACGTAGTCGGTCGTGCCGAGCACGCGCCCGGCAACCGTCAGCCCTTCCTCGGTGAGCGTGCGCGCGATCCCGAAGTCGGTGATCTTGGCGCCGCCTTCCTCACCGATCAAGACGTTCTGCGGCTTGACGTCGCGGTGCACGATCATCCGTTCGTGCGCAGCGCCGAGCGCGCGCGCGAGCTCGATCGTGTAGGCGAGCGCCTGCGGGACGTCGAGCGGGCCAACGCGGCGGATCAGCTGCTTCAGCGTCTCGCCGTCGACGTACTCGAGCACGATGTACGGCGTGCTGCCGCCGTCCTCCGCAGGCTCCTCGCCGGCGTCGATGACGGTGACTATGTGCGGATGGTTGAGTCGCGCGACCGAGCGCGCCTCGCGACGGAAGCGCTCGAGCTGGTCGGAGTCGGAAGCGATCTCGCGGTGCATCAGCTTGATCGCGACGGGCCGCTCGAGCACGGTGTCGAAGGCGCGATACACCGTTGACATGCCGCCGCGCCCGATCTGCGCATCGAGCCGATAGCGCCCGCCGAGCAGGGTGCCGAGGACGTTCATCGGCATCTATTGTGCGCGACGCCCGGTCGGCTCGCGCGGTTCCTGCAGTGCAACGTGCCGAACAGTCGGGATTTCCTCAGCCGATCGGATCGGCGTCGGCGCCGCGATGCCGCTGCACTCGCGCCAGCACGAGCGCAGCCAGCAGCAGTCGGTAGACGGCGCTCGGCAGCAGCGATCGCAGCGCCCGCGAGGGGCGGCGCAGCAGCCGCGCGCTGAGCGACGTCGAGACGAGCGCCGCCGCCGCGCCGACGGCCAGCGGCAGACCGGTTCCGGCGGCAGGCGGGCGGCGCACGAGACGTACGCCCTCGAGTGCGCTCGCGCCGAGCATCACCGGCAGCGCCGCGTGCCAGGAGAGCGTCTGCGCATCGACGCGCGAGAAGCCGCGCGCTCGCGCCACTGCCAGCGTCGCGCCGTAGCGCGAGACGCCGGGCGCGAGCGCGAACGCCTGCGCGAGACCGAGCGCGATCCCGTCGCCCGCTCGCGCATCGCCGTCGGCGCGCTCTCCGGAAGCGAACGCGAGCTCGGCGAACGACATCGCCGCGCTGCCGCCGGCGAGACCTCCGGCGATCGCTCGCGGTCCGCCGAGGCGGCGCGCGATCAACGGCCGCAGCGCGAGCCCGGCCAGCGCCGCCGGCGCGAGCGACAGCGCGATCACGCCGACGCGCCGCCGGTCGAGTCGCTGCGCGGCGTCGATCAGCTCGCGGCGCATGTCGAATGCGAGCGCGACGCTCGCGCCGGCGTGCAGCGCGAGCTCGAACGACTTGCGCAGCTCGCCGTCGAGCGAGTCGTAGGGCCAGCCGAGCAGCAGCGGGATCAGCGTCGTGTGAGCCGAAGAGGAGACGGGCAACAGCTCGGTCGGTCCTTGCACCAGCCCGAGCACGAACGCGTGGCGCAGCCTCAGTGCGGCACGAGCGCGAGTCGCCACGGCGGCCGCGTCAGCCGGCGTCGGTGAACGCCCGGACGCTGTCGGGAGCGTCGGCGGCCTCGCCCGGCTCGGCTGGAACGGCCGGCGTGCCACGGCCGCGACGACGAACGACGAGGTAGACGACGCCGATCACGATCAGCGCGAGCACTACGTAGTCGACGTACTCGAAGCCCTTGCGCACGCTCGTCCAGTCGCTGCCGACCGCGTGTCCGGCGATCGCCAGGCCGAGCACCCACGGGAGCGAGCCGATCAGCGTCAGCACCGTGAAGCGCACGATCGGCATCTTCGCGATGCCCGCCGGAAGCGAGACGAACGCCCGCAGCAGCGGCACCAGCCGGCCGAAGAGGACGATCTGCTGGCCGTAGCGCTGGAACCAGCGATCGGCACGCTCGATCTGCGCAGGCCCCATGTGGAACTTGTCGCCGTGGCGTTCGAACAGCTCGAGACGCCCGCCTCGACCGACGGCGTAAGCGACCCATGAGCCGACGATCGTGCCGATCAGGCCGGCCAGCACGACGCCGGTCATCGTCAGGTGGTGATGAGCGCCGCTGCCCGTCTTGTCGGCGACGGCGAAGCCGGCGAACAGCATCACCACCTCCGACGGGATCGGGATGCACGCGGAGCCGAGCGCCATCAGCGCGAAGATCATCGGCAGCCCGCCCGTGCGGACGAGATGCGACGTTTCGTTGACGACAGATTCGGAGATCGAGGCGAGGACGAGCATCCGCAGGACGATACCGGGGGCTTGGGGCGCGACGCCGCGGGTTGAACGCCGCGCGCAATACCGTGGGGCCGATGCGCGTTTGGATCGACTTGACAAACAGCCCGCACGTGCTGGTGATGCGGCCGGTGATCGAGCTGCTGCGCGAGGACGGCCACGAGGTGCGCGTGACGGCGCGCGACTTCGCGCAGACGCTGGCGCTGTGCGAGCGCTTCGGGATCGAGCACACGGCGATCGGACGCCATCGCGGCGAGCGGCTGGGGGCGAAGGGAGTCGGCCTGGCCTCGCGCTCGGCGGCGCTCGTGCGCTGGGCGCGCGCCGACGCGCGCGCAGCCGGCGGGCGCGGCTTCGACATCGCGCTCGGGCACGGCTCGAATGACGTCTCGGTCGCGGCGGCGCTGCTGCGAGTGCCGAGCTCGACGATGTTCGACTACGAGTGGGCGACGGTTCAGCACAACGTCAACTGCCGGCTCGCGCGCGCCGTCGTCGTGCCGGAGGCGATCCCGCCCGAGCGCCTCTACCGCTACGGCGCACGCGGCAAGATCCGCCCTTACGAGGGGCTCAAGGAGGAGTACTACCTGTCTGACTTCGAGCCGGACGAGGCTGTGCTCGGCGAGCTCTCACTCGACCGCGAGCGCCCGATCGTCGTCGTGCGCACGCCGCCGGAGGTATCGCTGTACCACCGCTTCGAGAACGACCTGTTCGCGAGCGTGCTCGAGCGCCTGCGCGCGGCGGCGGCCGCGCACGGCGTGCAGCCGGTCGTGCTGCCGCGCGTCGCAGCGCAGCGCGCCGAGCTGACCGGAGTGCCGGGTTTCGTCGTGCCGGAGCAGGCGATCGACGCACAGTCGCTGATCGCCTACTCGGACCTCGTGATCTCGGCCGGCGGCACGATGAACCGCGAGGCGGTGGCGCTCGGCGTGCCCGTCTACACGACGTTCGAGGGTCGCCCAGGCGCCGTCGACGAGCGCCTGATCGGCGAAGGCAGGCTGCGCAAGCTGGAGGCGCCGGAGCAGCTCGAGCTCTCGCGGCCGGCGCGCGCTCGCGCCGAGCTGCGCGTGCGCCGCGATCCGCGCGTGCTCGTCGAGCTGCTGACGAGCCCGCTTGCAGGCGCTGCCCGGCGCGACTGACGCCCCAAGCGCCCCTTACAATTCGCGCAATGCGCCGACGGATCCGCTCGGCGGCCTTTCCCCTGAGTCGTCACACGCTGCCCCAGCTCGCGGTGGACGGGGTGCTGGTCGCGCTCGCCTACTACCTGGCGTTCGAGCTGCGCTTCAACAACGGCCCGAACGCCTACTACGTGCACCTGCGCGAACGCACGATCTGGTGGGTGCTCCTCGGCAGCCTGCCGCTGCTCGTGCTCGCGCGCGTCTACCAGCGCCGCTGGCGCTACTCCGGACAGCGCGACTACGAGGCGGTCGCGCGCGCCGTGCTCGCGATCGTCGTGTTGACGGTCGTCGCCGTCGCCGTGTTCCGCCCGGTCGAGCACGAGACGAGCCACGGCACCTCGGCGATCAACCTGCCGAACGGCGTGATCGTGATCTATGCGCTGCTCGCGCTCGTGTTCCTGCTCGGCGTGCGCGCGCTCGCGCGCAGCGTCTACGAGCGCCGCCCGCTGGCGGCGTTTCGCGGCGGGCGCAAGGATCAGCGCAGCGTGCTGATCGCCGGCGCCGGCGACGGCGGGCGTCTGGTTCTGCGCGAGATCGTGCGCAATCGCGGCCTCGGCCTGACGCCGGTCGGGTTCGTCGACGACGACCCGGCGAAGCGGCGGCTGCGGATCGACGGCGTGCGCGTCAGAGGCAACACCGAAGAGGAGCTGCCGCGGATTCTCGATGACCTCGGGCCCGACGAAGTGATCATCGCGATCCCGTCGGCGCCCGGCTCGACGCGCGCGCGAATCGTGCGCGAGTGCCGCTCGCGTGGGATTCCCGTGCGTACGCTGCCGACGGTCTTCGAGCTGCTGCAGACGCGTGGCGCGCTCGCGCGCCAGATGCGCGAGGTGCGCGTCGAGGACGTGCTCGGTCGCGAGCCGGTGCAGATGGAGCTCGAGCAGGTCGGCGCCTATCTCGCCGGGCAGACCGTGCTCGTGACCGGCGCCGGCGGCTCGATCGGCTCGGAGCTGTGCCGCCAGATCGCGCGTGTCGAGCCGCACCGGATCGTGCTGCTCGACCACGCAGAGGACAACCTCTTCTCGATCGAGCGCGAGCTCGCCGAGGAGCGCCACGTCTCGCCGTCGATGCTCGCCGCGGTGCTCGCCGACTGCAAGGAGGAGGAGCGCATGCGCGAGGTCTTCGACGAGCACCGCCCGACGGTCGTATTCCACGCGGCCGCGTACAAGCACGTCGGACTGATGGAGGCAAACCCGGTCGAGGCGGTGCGCAACAACGCGCTTGCCACGCGCGTCGTCGCGCACGTCGCCGGCGAGCTCGGCGCGAGCCGCTTCGTGCTCGTCTCGACCGACAAGGCAGTCGCGCCGGCGACGGTCATGGGCGCCTCCAAGGCGCTTGCCGAGTTCGCGCTCGAGGCCTCTACGGCGCGCTTCCCGGACACCTGTTACGCGGCCGTGCGCTTTGGCAACGTGCTCGGCTCCTCCGGCAGCGTCGTGCCGATCTTCCGCCGCCAGATCGAGCGCGGCGGTCCGGTGACGGTGACCGACGAGCGGATGACGCGCTACTTCATGACGATCCCCGAGGCGGTGCAGCTGATCATCCGCAGCGGCGCGCTCGCGCGCGAACGCCGCGAGGACGCTCGCGCGGGCACGGCGACGCCGCCGAGCCGAGCGGCGTCGCGGATCGCGCCGGCGGCGCGCGCGCAGCCGGCCGCAGCCGAGGTGTTCGTGCTCGACATGGGCGAGCCGGTGCGGATCCTCGACCTCGCACGCGCGATGATCGAGCTGTCGGGGCTCGACCCCGATCGCGACATCGAGGTCGAGGTCGTCGGGCGTCGCCCCGGCGAGAAGCTGCACGAGGAGCTGTTCAACAGCTACGAGCGCGCGCGCGAGACGACGGCGGAGAAGATCCTGCTGGCCGAGCGTTCGCCGCTCGGCGCCGCTGCCGTCGAGTCGATCTTCTCCGAGATCGGCCTGCTCGTGCTCGAGGGCGACGCGGCTGGCCTCGCGGCCAAGGTCGCCGAGCTCTCGGCGCTGCACGTCGAGGCTGGATCGGGCTCCGCCGGGCCCGGTGCAGCGGTTGCTGCGCAACCGCGCGAGAACCTGCACGGTGCGCCTGCGGCCCTCCTACACTCTCCGGATTCATGATCTCGACGCCGCTCGCGCTCTCGCTCTCGAGCAAAGTCACGCAAGTCGGCGCGATCGCTGCGTTCGCAGCGCTGCTCGGTATCGCCGTGCTTGCTCTGCTGGTCTTCTCGCAGGCGCGTGAGCTTCGGCGCCTGCGCGAGTGGGCCGGCCGTGCGCCCGAGCGGGCGGCCGAGGCCGAGCAGCGCGTCAGCACCGAAGCGGCAGCTCGCGTCGATCGCCCGGCGGTAGCAGCGCAGCCGGGGCGACCGGTGCCGCGCGCAGTGCCGATCAACGCCCGCCCGGTGCCCGCGACTGGCGCGCAGGCGGCGGCTGGCGCACCCGCGCCTGCGCCGGGCGCTACGACGACGCAGCAGCCGGTACCGTCACAGCCGACGTCTCCAGCGCTGCAACCGGCTGCAGGCGCAGCGCAACCTGTGCCGGCTAACGCCTCGGCGCCGGCAGTCGGCGCCACCGCACCTACGGCAGCGCCCGTTGGCAACGCTGCAAGCGCCGCACCGCCCGCGTCGGCGGCTGCGCCCGCCCTCGCGCGAGCGCCCGGCGATGCGGCTTCGTCCGAGTCGGAGCCGAGCACTGCGCCTGCCGAGCGCCAAGCGGCAACAGCGCCGGACGCAAGCGCTCCCGCTCCCGCGCAAGCGGCAGGCGCCGCCGCCGCCGCTGCGACGGGTGCCGCCGCGAAGAGCGCCGTCGCATCAGGCGCGGCTGCAACAGCGCCGGCGAGCGGCGCTCCGGTGAGCGGCCCAGGCACGCCGCTCACGCCCGCGCCGGCGACCGCTGCCGCCGCGGCGACGGCTGCCAGGAGCGCGGCTCCGCGCGCGCCGTCGCCTCCGTCTCCCGGGTCGCGTCCGCCGGCGCCGCAAACAGGCGCGCCGAACGCAGCCGCAGCCGCAGCGACGCGGCCGGGCGCTCCGGCGCCGCAAGCGTCTGCGCGCGCAGCTACGACAGCGCCGCCTGCCGCCGCTGCGCGCGCTGGCGCTGCGCCTGCGAGCGCTCGCGCCGCGACGGCGCGAGCGAGCTCCGGCGACGGCGCGCCGCCGAGCGCCCGCCGCTACCGCGCCGAGCGCCGTTCTCCGGCGCGCGCGACGCTGTTGATCGTCGGCGGCGTAGTGGTCGCGGTCGTCGTGATCGTCGTGCTCGTGCTGTCACTCGGCGGTGGCTCGAAAGGCGCCAGCTCGTCCTCGGGCGCGAGCGCGCCCTCGACGAGCGCGAGCGGCGCTGCGAAAACGACGACGCACGCCGGCACGAGCTCAAGCGCCGGCACGCCGACGGCTGGTGCCAACCCGTCGCAGACCGAAGTCGTCGTGCTCAACGGCACCGGCACGACCGGGCTCGCGCATCGCGTCTCGGGCGAACTGCAGCAGCATGGCTACTCGAAAGCGACAGCGCTCGACGGCACCCCTCCGGGGACCAACCAGGTGACGGTCGTCGAGTATTCGAGCGGGCACCGCGCCGAAGCGCAGAGCGTTGCGAGCTCGATCGGCGCCGGCGCGCCACAGCCGGTCGAAGGCACGGTCGCGTCGATGGCCGACTCGGCGCCGGTCGTCGTGATCGTCGGCCTCGACAAGGCATCGGCTTCGCAATAGCCGGCTTCCTCGACATTCCCGAGCGCTCGGCCAAGCCGCGCGAGCGGGGGATCACGCACGTGATCGACCGCGGCCTGTCGCTTGCCGAGGTCGACGGCCTACTCGAGGTCGCCGGCGCTTCGGTCGACGTCGTCAAGCTCGGCTGGGGCACGGCAGTTGTGACCGGCAACCTCGAGCGCAAGCTCGCGCGCTATGCCGAACACGAGATCCCGGTCGTGCTCGGCGGCACGCTCACCGAGGTCGCGATCCGCCAAGGCCGCGTCGACGGCCTCGTCGCCTGGCTGCGCGAGCTCGGCTTGCGCCACGTCGAGATCTCCGACGGCACGATCACGCTCGACGCGGAGGTCAAGCGCGCGCTGATCGAACGGCTCTCGGGCGAGTTCGTCGTCTTCGCCGAGGTCGGCAGCAAGGACGCCGACTTCATCATGGCGCCGTACATCTGGGTCGAGCAGATCGAACGCGACCTCGACGCGGGCGCGTGGAAGGTGATCGCCGAGGCGCGCGAGTCGGGCACGGCCGGCATCTACCGTGCCGACGGCGAGGTTCGCACCGGCCTGATCGACGAGATCGCGCACGCCGTCGACCCGGACCGGCTGATCTTCGACGCGCCGCTTCAGCGCCAGCAGGTGTGGCTGCTGAAGCGCTTCGGCACCGAGTGCAGCCTCGGCAACATCGCGCCCGACGACGTGCTCTCGCTCGAGACGCTGCGCCTCGGTCTGCGCTCGGACACGGTCGAGCACTTCGCGGTCGGCGAGGACAGATCGGCCGGTAGCGATTGACCAGCGCGGCGGGCGCGGCCGATCGACGATCGGCCGGCGAAGCCACTGAGCGGCTCGCTCGCACGGTCTTCGCGCTGCTCGTGCTTGCCTGCCTCGTCGCGTTCTTCCTGACGCAGCACCTCAAGCACACGCCGACGGCAGTGCAGCGCTTCGAGCTGACGCCGTTCTTCTCGCCGACGCCGAGCGGCCACATCAAAGAAGCGCGGATCTCGTTCAAGCTCTCACACGCCGACGAGGCGACCGTCACGATCCTGTCCTCCTCCGGCGCGACCGTCGCGACACTGCTGCGCGACTACCCGATCGCACGCTACAAACAGTTCTCGCTGCGCTGGAGCGGCCGGCGCGGCACGGCGCGCGGCTACAAGCGGCTGCCGGGGCCGGACGGCGGCGTCTCGCTCGCGCCGAGGCTGTCGGGCGCACTTGCGCCGGCCGGCGAATATCGCGTCCGCGTGAGCCTGCGCGAGCAGCACCGCTCGGTGCTCTCTCCGCGCGGCTTCAAGCTGGTGCTGGGATGAGCGGCGCGTCCTGTTCGAGCGGCGCGTGGCGGCCGGAGTGAGCGTCGTGCCGCTGGCGACGTCGTTGAGCGCCGGCGCGATCGTCGCCGCGCTGCTTGGCGCGGCTGTCGTGATCGCAGTGCTCGTCGTGATCATGCGCCGCTACGCCGAGGCTTTCCCGCTGCTGGCGATCCTCGCGCTGCCGTTTCGCCTGCCGATCTCGGCTGACGGGCGCACGGTCAACCTGCTGATCCCGCTCTACCTCGTCGTCGCGGCCGGCGTGCTCGCGCACCTGCTGCCGCGCTTGCTGCGCCGCGAGGAGCCGGCGCTCGGAGCGCTCGAGTGGCTGCTGCTCGCGTCGGTCGCGCTCTACGCCGTGCAGGCGCTCTACTCTCACGACAAGGCGAAAGCGGGCGAGAACCTGGCGTTCTTCTACGTGCCGTTCGCGCTGCTGTTCCTGCTGCTGCGCGACGTCCGCTGGACGCCTGAGCTGCTGCTGCGCTGCTTCGCCGTCGCCGTCGGCCTCGCCGTCGTCTTCGCCGGCATCGGCTTCGTCGAGTACGCGCGCAAGGAACTGTTCCTGAACCCGAAGGTCGTCTCGGCGAACCAGTACGACAACTACTTCCGCGTCAACTCGCTGTTCTTCGATCCGAACATCTACGGGCGCTTCCTCGCGCTCGTGATGATCGCGCTGACGACGATCGTGCTGTGGCGGCGCAAGCGCCGCGACGTGCTGATCGCGGCGCTCGTGCTGCTGTGGCTGCTGGCCGGACTGGTGACGAGCTTCTCGCAGTCGAGCATCGCCGCGCTGCTGCTCGGGCTGGCCGTGCTCGCCGCCTACCGCTGGTCGGCGCGCGCGACGGTCTACGTCGCGGCAGGCGTCGTCGTGCTTGCGCTGCTCGTCGTGCTGCTGGCGCCGGCGAGCTTGCACTTCGGCCTGAAGGGCGACAGCGGCTCGACGCAGAACGCGACGAACGGGCGCACGAAGCTGATCGAAGGCGGACTCGAACTGTTCGGCAAACGCCCGTTCGAGGGTTACGGCTCGGGCTCGTTCCAGCGCGAGTACGAAGTGCACTCGAAGACGGGCGCCGAGAACGCGACGTCGGCGTCGCACACGATCCCGGTGACGGTCGCGGCCGAGCAGGGGATCGTCGGCCTGGCTCTCTACGTCGCGCTGCTCATCGTCGCGTTCGTCACGCTGTTCAAAAGCGCGGGTCGCTCGCCGCCGCGGATCGCGATCGTGGCGTGCTTCTCGGCGCTCGTGCTGCACACGTTCGCCTATGCCGACTTCCTCGAGGATCCGCTGACGTGGACGCTGCTTGGGATCGGGCTCGCGCTCGCGCGAGCGGACGGCGAGGCGGATGCGCTCGCCTGGCTGCTGCGCCGCCGCGCCGAGCCGCGCGTGGCGCCGGCGAGCGCCGCCGCGACGGAGTAGCCGCGAGCGGCGGGTAGGTTCTCAGGCCGTGCTCGGCTATCTGAAGCGGCTGCTGACGACCGGCGCCGCGTACCAGTTCGGCGACATCGTCGCGAAGGGCATCGCGCTCGTGACGATCCCGCTGTACACGCGTCACATCTCGCCGGCCGGCTACGGCGCTGCCAACTCGCTGCTGACGGCTGTGATCCTGGCGAGCATCTTTCTCCGCGTGGGCGTCGGCGAGGCGTTCATCCGTTTTTATTTCGATGACGAGGATCAGCGGCGTCGCGCACGGATCGCGCGCACGGCGATGGCGACGGTCGCGTGGACGACGACGCTGGCGTCACTGCTCGCGCTGGTCTTCGCGAGTGAGCTCTCGCGACTGCTGCTCGGCTATCGCGACCCGCTGCTGATCGACTGCGCGATCGTCGGCCTGTGGTCGTTCACGAACATCGAGATGGCCTATGCGCAGCTGCGCGTCGACGAACGCGCACGCGCGTATGTCTACGCGTCGGGTGCGAACGTCGCGATGACGGTCATCTTCACGGTCTCGCTCGTCGTGATCGCCGGACAGGGCGCGCGCGGCCTGCGGCTCGGCAACTTCGGCGCGTCGGCGATCGTCGTGCTCGGGCTCTGGTGGGTGCTGCGCAAGCGCTTCAGCCTGCGCGTGCAGTGGGGCGACTTGCGCGCGATGCTGCGCTTCGGCCTGCCGACGGTGCCGGCCGACGCGAGCGTCTACGCGCTGCAGGTCGCCGACCGCTTCTACCTGTACCGCAGCTACTCGCATGCCGCCGCCGGCGAGTACTCCGTCGCGCTGCAGTTCGCGACGGTCGTGTTCGTGATCGTGCGCGGCTTCCAGTACGCCTGGCCGCCGCTCGCCTACTCGATCGAGAGCGACGCCGAAGCGGCGCGGCTGTACTCGATCGTGACGACCTACTTCGTGCTTGCGACAGGCATCGTCGTCACGGCCGTCGCGCTGCTCGGTCGCTGGATCGTGCGGCTGCTCGCCGCGCCGCAGTACTTCGGCGCGCACTCGGCGCTGCCGTGGCTCGCGCTCGCCTGGACGCTGTACGGGCTCTACCAGGTGATGATCGTGATCACCGGCCGCGCGCGCGCGACCGCGCGCAACCTGCCGGCGGCGCTCGCCGGGCTGCTCGTCAACATCGCGCTGCTGCTGTGGCTCGTGCCACGCGACGGCGCCGGCCTCGGAATCGCAGGCGCCGGCATCGCGCTGTGCGGAGCGTATGTCGCGATGCTGCTCGTCATGCACCTGCTGACACGGCGGCTGTTCGCCGTCGGCTTCCAGTGGAAGCGCCTCGCCCAGGCCGTCGCGATCCTCGCCGGCGTCGCCGTCTCCGGCGAGCTGCTGCTGCCGAGCAGCGGCTTCGCCGGCATCGCGCTGCGCGCGCTGTGGCTGCTGATCGTGCCGGCGCTGCTGCTGCTGACGCGCTTCTTCGACGCCGACGAGCGCCGCCAGACGCGCGCGTTGATCGTCGACGGGCGCAGGCGTGTCGCCGCGTTCCGCGCCGGGCACGGCGACGTCGAGGCATACGGCGAGGATCCCCTGAAAGACCTCTGACGGACGTCAGCGTGCAGTAGACGTGTCTATTTGCGTCCAACGCCTGTCAAGGAATAGGCGGAATCAGCCGATTGGGCGCGCAACATGGTTGAGCTTGCCGTCACGCGGAGTCCGGCCGACGTCCGCGAGCGTCGCCGACGGGCCGAAGCGCTGCGCCACCACCGCGCGGACGATCACGCGCGCAAGATGGCAGCGGCCGGCGAGCTGCCGTACCTGCGCGTGCAGCTGCGTCTGGCCGCGCGCCTGACGGCGCGCCTCGCGGCGACGAACGACATCCGCGAGATGGTGCAGCTGCTCGTCGACGAGCTGCAGCGCACGTTCGCGTTCTATCTCGTTGCGATCCAGCGCCTCGACTCGGACGGGATGCTGCGGCTCGTCGCCGGCAAGGGCGCGCTCGCCGAGGTGATGAACGAGTTCCTGCTCGTCGAGCAGACAGTCAGCGAGGGCGTCAACGGGCGCGTCGCGCGCTCCGGTGTGACAGCGCTCGTGACCGACACGAGCACTGACGCCGACTACATCGAGCGCGATCCCGAGACCGACCCGCGCTCGGAGCTGAGCGTGCCGATCATCGTCGACGGCTCGGTCTGGGGCGTGCTCAACATCGAGGCGCCCGAGGCAGGCGCGTTCGGCGAGGCCGACGCGGTGCTAGTCGAGACGATCGCCGCGAGCCTCGGCTCGTCGATCCACCGAGCGATGCTCGTAGCCGACCTCGAGCAGACGTTCTCGACGACGCTGACCGCGCTGATGAGCACGGTCGAGGCGAAGGACGACTACACGGCCTCGCACGAGCAGCAGGTCGCCGACCTCACGCGGCGCGTCGCGCTGCGCCTCGGCCTCAGCCCTTCACGCGCCAGCGACGCGCGCTACGCCGCGCTGCTGCACGACGTCGGCAAGGTCGCCGTGCCGAGCGAGATCCTGCTGAAGCCGGGACCGCTGAGCGAGGAGGAGTGGGTGACGATGCGCGGCCACGCCGCCGCCGGCGGCACGCTCGTCGCGAGCATTCCCGCCTTTGCACACCTCGCCGCTGCCGTGCGCGCCAGCCACGAGCGCTGGGACGGCGCCGGCTATCCCGACGGCCTCGCCGGCGAGGCGATCCCGCTTGCCGCGAGGATCATCGCCGCGTGCGACACCTACGAGGCGATCGTCACCGACCGTCCCTACCGCCGCGCGCGCTCGACTGCCGTCGCCGCGCGCGAGCTGCGCCGCGTATCCGGAGCGCAGCTCGACCCGCGCGTCGTCGAGGCGCTGCTCGACGAGCTGCGCGTTCAGCCGCCCCGGTTGTAACGCTCGGCTGCCTCGCGCAGCCCCTCGCCGCGCTGCGGCCAAAGCGTCGCCGTGACGTGGCGGCGGTAGCGCCGCGGCGAGTGGCCCGGCAGCACCGTCGCCGCGAGCGCGCGCAGTGCGTATGGCAGCGCCGTCAGCCAGCGCACTGCGCGCGCTGCCGCGGCCGAATGGTGCTTGCGCATGTACAGATCGCGGTTGCGCGACAGTTCGACGATCCGGCGCTCGGGCACCGTGTCGGTCGCGAGCTGCTCGTGATGCACGGCGACCGCGTCCGGCACATAGACGCTCAGCCAGCCGGCGTCGCGCAGGCGGCGAGCGAAGTCGACCTCGTCGGAGTAGACGAAGAACGCAGGATCGAGGTAGTCGACCTCGGCTGCCGCGTCGCGCCTGACGAGCAGCGCCGCCGACTGGCACCAGTCGACGACGCGCGTGTGCGAGCCGCCGCTCTGGACGGTCCACGCGCGATGCAGCAGCAACGCTCCGGCGAGCGCCGTCAGCGGCGTCGGAAAGCGCCACGCCGAAGGCTGCTCGCGCCCGTCCGGGCGCAGCAGCTTTGCGCCGGCGCACGCTGCGTCCGGCCGTTCTTGCAGCGCGCGCCACAGCGCTAGCGTCGCGCCCGGCTGCAGCTCCGAGTCCTCGTTCAGCAGCAGCGCGTAGCGCCCGAGCGCCTCGCGCAGCAGCTGCGAGTCGTTGAGCGCCTTGCCGCGCCGTTCGCTCAGCGCGACGACGCGGTCGACCGCCGCGTGCTCTCGCGCCGCCTGCGCCGAACCGTCGCGTGAGCCGTTGTCAAGCACGAGCACCTCGCTCGCGAACGGCAGCGCGGCGCGCTCGCGCGCGACCGCGTCGAGGCCGCGCAGGAGCAGGTCGCGCTGCGAAGTGTTGACGACGCAGTAGGAGACCTCGACGTCCGACACCAGCCGGACCCTACCCTGCGCCTGCTATGCGGCCTCGTCGTACTTGACGTAGATGCCCGGTCCCGTCGGCTCCGGGATATCTTCTCCGTCCTCGAGCATGAGCTCGAAGTGCGCCGCGAGCGCCGAGCGCATTTCGGCGACGCACTCGTCGATCGTGTCGCCGACCGCGATACAACCAAGGACATCCGGCGAGTAGGCGCCGTAGTTGGTGGGCGGTCCGCCTTCCACGTGGATCATGTACTTGTCGATCTCGATCATCGCTTCAATCCCGCCTGTCTGAGAATGTTACTCTGCATTTCGGGCCCGATGTCGTCGTTCCGATGCCCCGGCACCGTAACCGTGCCGCGCTTTGTCGGATGGTGGAAGTGGCGATGGCTTCCCGTCTGGCGGACCTGGCGCCAGCCGTCCCGTTCGATCAGCCTGATCATCACGCGCACCTTCACGGACTCCTGATCCGACGAACGAGCACGAGTGGGACGGCCGCGTCCGCCTATCGTCTGCCGCCATGCGCGTCCACCTCGTCGACCCGTCGGCCTACACGCCGCCGTACGACCATGCGCTCAGCGCCGCGCTCGCGGCAGCCGGCGCCGACGTCGAGCTGTACACGAGCCGCTTCGCCTACGGCTCCGTGCCCGCATCGGTCGGCTACGAGCGCGTCGAGCACTTCTACCGCGCAGCCGAGCTCGCGCCTGGCAGCTCGCCGAGGGCACAACGCGCGCGGCGAGCCCTGAAGCTCGCCGAGCACGCGCCCGACATGCTGCGCTACCGCCGACTCGCACGCAGCGCCGACGTCGTCCACTTCCAGTGGCTCGCGATGCAGCAGCTCGACGGACGCTTGCTGCCGCGCAACGTGCCGCTCGTGCTGACTGCCCACGATGTCCTCCCGCGCGAGCCGCGGGCCGGTCAGCGCGATGCGCAGCGTCGCCTGTACGAGCGCTTCGACGCGATCGTCGCGCACACCGAGCACAGCCGCGAGCGCCTGACGCAAGAGCTCGGCGTCGACGCGGACCGTGTTCACGTGATCGCGCACGGCGCCTTCGCGCACCTCGCCGAGCTGCCCGCCGGACCGCCTCCGTTCCAGACCGACAAGCGCGTCGTGCTGTTCTTCGGCCTGCTGCGCCCGTACAAGGGCCTCGACGTGCTGCTCGACGCCTGGCGCGGCATCGACGACGCCGAGCTGTGGATCGTCGGCATGCCGCGCATGGACGTCGCCGAGCTGCGCGCTCGCGCTCCGGCGAGCGTTCGCTTCGTCACGCGCTTCGTCGCCGACGCTGAGCTGCCGGCCTACTTCCGCCGCGCCGACCTCGTCGTGCTGCCCTATCGCGAGATCGAGCAGTCCGGCGTGCTGTTCACGGCGCTCGCCTTCGGCAAGCCGCTGCTCGTCTCAGACGTCGGCGGCTTCAGCGAGCTGGCGGCGAGCGGCGCCGCGCGCGCCGTCGCGCCGGGAGACGCCGACGCGCTGCGCGAGGCGATCACGACGCTGCTGGACGATCCGGCTGCGCTCGATGCGTTGCGCAGCGGAGCGCTTGCCGCCGCGTCCGGCGAGTACGGCTGGGACGCGATCGCGCGCCGTACGCTCGCGCTCTATCAGTCGGTCCAGAACTCCCGATCCATTTCGCCGTCCTTCTCGTGATGCGGCCCGAACGCCATCCAGCAGAGGCCATCCGGCCCCGCCTCGAACGCGCGCTTGACGCTCGGCTCGACACGGATCGCGTCGAGCGCCGTGATCTCGACGATCTCGTCGTCGAGGCGCACGCGACCGTCGCCTGAGAGCACGACGTAGATCTCCTCGGCCTTGTCGTGGCGGTGGCCGAACGCCTGGCGCTTGCCCGGCTTCAGCACCTGGTAGGAGAGGCCCGTCGTCTCCGCGCCGAGCTCCTCGCGCGGGAAGTGCGCCTCGCCCAGCTCGCCCAAGCCGAACTTCGGCGCGCTGTCAGTCGTCTCTGTGAGGTTCTTGATCGTGTAGCTCATGCCACGACACTACCCTCGCGAACGCCGACGATGCACGGCGCTTGCGACGGCGTTCGCAAACGTTGTCGCGGCCTGCGCCTCCAGTCTCCGCGAGAATCAGCAGCGTGATCGCCCTCGAGGTCGTCTTCTGGCTGTGCGCCGCGCTGATCGTCTGGACGCAGCTCGGCTATGCGCTCGCGCTCGCAGCGCTCGCCCGGCTACGTCGCGGCGCGCCGGGCGCGCCGCTGCGCGACATCGACGGGCGGAGCCCCGGCAGGGGCGGAGCCGATCATCAGTCTCCGACGCGTGAGCAGTCGCTGCCGCGCGTCTCGCTGATCGTCGCTGCGCACGACGAGCAGGACGTGATCGCCGCGAAGCTCACCAACGCGCTCGCGCTCGACTACCCGCGCGAGCTCTTGCAGCTGATCGTCGCATGCGACGGCTGTACCGACGCGACTGCCGAGCGCGCGCGCGCGGCCGGCGCCGACGTCGTGCTCGAGCTGCCGCGCGGCGGCAAGATCCGCGCGCAGGACAGCGCCGTCGAGCACGCCGAGAGCGAGCTCGTCGCCTTCTCCGACGCCAACTCCTACTGGGAGCCGGACGCGTTGCGAGAGCTCGCTGCCGCCTTTGCCGGCAGCGCCGAGCGCGGCCGTCGCGTCGGTTACGCCTGCGGGCAGGTCCGCTTCGTGCAGAGCGCGATCGGCGCCGAGGCCTCCAACCAGGAGGGCGTCTACTGGCGCTACGAGCTGGCCGTGCGCGCGCTCGAGTCGCGCCTGTCGTCGATCACTGCCGGCAACGGCGCGATCTACGCGACGCGCCGCGACGCCTACATCGTCGTCGACCCGATCATGGGCCACGACCTCTCGCTGCCGTTCAACATGGTCAAGCGCGGCCTGAGCGCCGTTTACGTGCCGAGCGCGCGAGCGAGCGAGAAGATGGTCCCGTCGCTGCTCGGCGAGTTCGCGCGCAAGCGGCGCATGATGAGCCACACCTGGCCGATCGTGCTGCGCGGCGGCATGCTCTCACCGCGCGGCTATCCGCCGCTGTACGCGCTGATGATCTTCTCTCACCGCCTGCTCCGCTACGCCACGCCGGTGCTGCACCTGATCGCATTCGGCGCAAACCTCGCGCTTGTCCTCGCCGGCGCTGGCCTGCCGTACAACCTCACGCTCTACCTGCAAGGACTACTGCTGCTCGGCGCCGCGCTCGCCGGCGCGCTGCCGTTTCCGCTGCTGCGGCTCGCGCGCTACTACGTGCTGACGACCGCCTCGCCGGCAGCCGGCTTCTACGACTGGCTGCGCCACGGCACTGAGCCTTGGTGGGACGTCGCAGAGGGAACGCGATGAACCGTCTCGAGCAGACGCGATGATCCGCCGCTTGTTCGACATCGTCGTCTCCGCCTCTGCGCTCGCGCTCGCCTCGCCGGTGCTGCTCGCCGCGATCGTCGCGATCAAGCTCGAGTCGCGCGGCGCCGCCTTCTACCGCCAGCGCCGCTCTGGCTTGCGCGGCGTGCCGTTCGAGATGCTCAAGCTGCGCACGATGGTCGACGGCGCCGAGCACATCGGCGCCGGGCTCGCCGTCGACGCCGGCGACTCGCGCATCACGCGCGTCGGCGCGCTGCTGCGGCGCACGTCGCTCGACGAGCTGCCGAACCTCGTCAACGTGCTGCGCGGCGAGATGTCGCTGATCGGCCCGCGTCCGACACTGCCGGCGCAGGTCGAGCAGTACAGCGCGCGCCAGCGCGAGCGCCTCGCCGTCAAGCCTGGCATCACCGGCTGGGCGCAGGTCAACGGCCGCGCTTCGCTGCCGTGGTCGGAGCGCATCGAGCTCGACCTCTACTACGTCGAGCATCGCTCGCTGATGCTCGACGTGCAGATCCTGCTGCGCACGCCCGCGCTCGTGCTCGCCGGCAGCGGCCTCTACAAGGGCGCCGGCGGCGGCTGGGAGGGCGAGCTGTGAGCCCGCCTGCCGTGCTGCTGACGGGCGTCGGCAAGCGCTACGACATCGTCTCGTGCTTCGCGCAGCTGACGAGGACCGTCGCCGCCGACCTCTCGCCGCTCGCGCCGGCGCAGTATGCCGCGCACGTGCGCACGGTCGTCCCGAGCGTCGACGATCCGCACTACGTGAGCGCCCTGCGCGAGCTCTGCGAACAGCACGAAGTCGGTGCCCTGCTGCCGCTGACCGACCTCGACATCGAGCTGCTCGCGCGCGCTCGCGAAGAGCACCGGCTGCCGGCGTTCGTGCCTTCGGCTGAGATCGCGCGCACGACCTACGACAAGTACGAGACGCACCTGTTGCTGCAGCGCCTCGGGCTGCCCTCGCCGCCGACTGTCCTGCCCGAGCACGCCGACCTCGACGCGCTCGACTATCCGGTCGTCGTCAAGCCGACGCACGGCTCCGGCGCGCGTTCGATCCATCTCGCGCACGACGCTGCGCAGGCGCGCTTCTTCGTCGACTACGTGCAGCGCGCGCCGACGGTCAGCCGGCCGAAAGGCGCGCCGGCGCCCGAGCAGGTGATGGTCCAGCGCGCGATGGGCGGCGACGAGCTCTCGATCGACTGTCTCGGCGATCTCGCCGGGCGCTGCCTCAACGCGATCCCGCGCACGATGCTCGAGTCGCGTGGCGGCGAGTCGATCAAGGGCGCTGCGATCTACGACGAGCAGCTGATCGAGCTCGGGCGCAACGTCATGGAGACGCTGAAAGTGACCGGTCCGGCGACGATCCAGGTCTTTCGCGACCCTGAGATTGGCCTCGGCATCACCGACGTCAACACGCGCTTCGGCGGCGCCTTCCCGGCGCCCGCCTACGCAGCGCTGCCCGGACGCAGCTACCCCGAG
This sequence comes from Solirubrobacteraceae bacterium, assembly GCA_036271095.1. GTDB lineage: Bacteria > Actinomycetota > Thermoleophilia > Solirubrobacterales > Solirubrobacteraceae > Palsa-744. Next base: position 14,651 of record DATBBG010000074.1, on the reverse strand, counting down.
CTGATCGTGCGCATGGCCGACGGCGATCCAGTCGAGCCGCACGTCGGCGAGTTCAACGCCGGGCGCACGTTCACGCGCTACTACTGGCAGCTCGAGCTCGACGAGCAGATGCTGCCGAGCGGCCGCGAGATCGTCCCCGGCGGTCCGCCGCTGCCCGGCGCCGAGACGCGCCGCTAGCAGCCCCGCCTCGGCGCTCACGCTGCCGACCCGCGCAAGCCGCCCAGTCGCGCCACTAGAATTGCGAGCGTGTCCACAGCGGTCGCAGATCCGCCTGCCGAGTCTGCCGAGCAGCAGACCGCCGGCTCGAACAGAGATCCTTCGGACCCGACGCCAAGCGCCGACGGCCCCAGCTCGCTCGCGCACAACTGCGCCAACTGCGGCACGCCGCTCGCCGCCGGACAGGATTGGTGCCTGCAGTGCGGCGCCGGCGCGCCCGGCAGCCTCAGCTCGCGAACGCCGAGCTGGCGCTCAGCGGCTGTGATCGCGACGGCGCTCGTAGTGCTCGTCGCCGGCGCTGCGACTGCCGCCTATGCGGCGCTGAACAAGAGCAGCAGCGCGCCGGCAGCTGCGACGACGATCGCGCAGGCGACGCCGCCGGCAGCGACGCCGACTACGCCTGTCACGCCCGCGCCGACTGCAACGGCGACCGCGAAAATCGGCACGCCGACGACGATCAAGCCAACGCCGCTGCCGAAACCGACGAAAATCCCGCTGACGCCGACGGTCACGCCGACGCCGAAAGCGACGACCACGCCGACGCCCGCCGGGTCGGGCACGAAAACCGAAAGCACGACGACGCCGAAGAAAGCCAGCGAAGAAGTCGTCGGCGAAGCGCACCCCGAAGCGCTGCTGCTCGACACGAACGCCGCCGCAACCTACAACCCCTACAACTACGCCGCGAGCAACTTCGGCGACCCGAGCCTGGCGATCGACGGCGACACGACGACCGCCTGGACTGCGCTCGTCGAACCGTCCGTCGCGCCGAAGCTGGCCGAGGGCATCGTCATCGACCTCAACACCGCGCGCAAGCTCGCTGCCGTCGCACTGACGACCGACACGCCCGGCATGACGATCCAGATCTACGGCTCGAGCGCCGCGACGCTGCCCACTTCGATCACCGACCCCGCCTGGGTCGCGCTGACGCCGTCGTTCGTCGAGAAGAAGCGCCACGTGCGAATCAAGCTCGGCCACGGCAGCGCCGCGATCGTCGCTGCCGCAAAGCAGCCGCACCGCTTCGTCACGCTCTGGATCAGCCAGGCGCCAGCCGCCTCTGTCGGCACGCCCGAAGCGCCAGGCCACGTCAGCGTCAACGAGCTCGAACTCTTCCCCTTCAAGAAGAAGTAGACGGCCGTCTAGTGAGCTGAACCGGCGCGTTTGGCTGGTGCTTTTGCAGCTTTGCGCGCCGCCGGTTTGCTCGGCGTCGTGCGTTTGGCCGCGGCGCGTTTGCCGGCTTTGACCACCGGCGCTTTCGCTCGCGCGGCGCGTGGCGGCGCCCAGACTTCGTCGAGGAACGCTGCAATCTCGTTCGTCAGGCGCTCCGGCTGCGTGCGCAGCTCGACGATCGAGCTCGCTTCGAGCAGGCGCGCGTTCGGCAGCTCCTCGGCGAGCATGCCGGCGTCGGAGAACGGGTGCACCGGGTCGCGATGGTGGCCGAGCACGAGCGTCGGCGTCTGGAAGCTGCGGCGGTCGTTGCGATGCGGCGCGATCCGCCCGAAGAACAGTCCCTGCAGGACGGCCGCGCTTGGGCCGGGCTCTTGGCGGACGAGGTCGAGCATCACGTTGCCGTAGTGCGGCAGCGCTTTGCGCGGCACCGCGCGAGCGCCGCGCGCGAGCAGCTTCATCGCCGATTCGCCGAACGTCAGCGCGACGAGCAGCGGCGTGAACGCGACAGCGCTCCACAGCAGCGCGTTGTCGAGCACTGGCATCTCGATCACCATCCCGCGTAGGCGCTGCGGCGCCGTCAGCGCGACGTTCAGCGCCGTGTTCGCGCCCAGCGACGTGCCCATCACGACCGCCTGCTCGATCTGCAGGTGGTCCATCAGCGCGATCAGCTGATCGCCGAAGAAGCGCATCGAGTAGCGCCACATGTCGACCGGGCGATCGGACTCGCCGTGCCCGAGCAGGTCGACCGTGATCACGCGGTTGCCGCGCGCCGCCAGCTCTTCGGCGAGCGGCTGGTGCATCTTCTGCGAGAGCAGCAAGCCGTGCACGAGGATCAGCGGGCGATCGCCGGCTTTCGAGCTGCGCGCCGTGCGACCGCGCGTGCCGCGCTCGGTCACCGCCGCCGGGCCGCCGCCGTATTCCGTATAGGCGATCTTGTGACCCTCGAACTCGAACGTCGCCATCGGTCAACCCTAGCGGCCGGCGCCGCTAAGCCAAATTGGCCGTGCGGCCAACATCGCGCGCTACGTCGCGGTAGCTTTGTCGGCGACGATGTCGTCAGACGCGCCGCTGCGCTCGCGAGCGTGCGGCGGCGAGAACCGATCAGGAGGAGAACCATGGCCAAGCAGCCGCGCATCCTCGCCGGCGAGACCGCCGCGATCACCGGCGGCGCCCGTGGCATCGGGCGTGTCACTGCCAAAGCGCTGCTCGCCCAGGGCATGCGCGTCGCGATCGGCGACGTCGACGCGGACGCTGCCGTGGCTACGGCCGCCGAGCTCGGCCCGAGCGCCGTCGGCCTGCCGCTCGACGTGACCGACCGCAGCTCCTTCGCCGCGTTTCTCGCAGCCGCCGAGCGCGAGCTTGGCCCGATCGACGTGCTCGTCAACAACGCCGGCATCATGCCGCTCGGGGCGTTCGTCGAGGAGGACGATGCGACGGCGCATCGCATCATCGACATCAACCTCCACGGCGTCATCACCGGGATGAAGCTGGCGCTGCCGAGCATGATCGCGCGGCGGCGCGGCCACGTCGTCAACATCGCCTCGCAAGCCGGCAAGTACGGCTTTCCCGGCGGCGCGACGTACTGCGCCAGCAAGGCAGCCGTGATCAACCTCAGCCGCGCCGTGCGCAAGGAACTGCGCGGCACCGGCGTCGAGCTGTCGCTGATCAGCCCCGTCGCGGTCAACACCGAGCTCGGCCTCGGCCTCGTCGAACCGCGCCAGCGGCTGTTTCGCAAGGTCGAGCCGCAGGAAGTCGCCGACGCGATCGTGCAGACGCTGCGCGTGCCGAGCTTCGACGTGCACGTGCCCAGCCAGCTCGCGATCAGCGAGCGCGTCTCGGCGCTGCTGCCGCTGTCGCTGCAAGAGGGCTTCTCGCGCGTGATGAAGGCCGACGCCGTGCTCGGCCAGGCCGACTCGTCCGCTCGCGCCGGCTACGAGCTGCGCGCGGCGCGCTCCGAGCCTGGTCTGCTCGACGAGTCCGAGCAGCGCCAGCTCGCGAGCTCGGCCGGCGGCCCAGCGCCGGCCGAGGACGAAGGCGCGCCGGGCGAGTCCTAGCCGGCGAGCAGCCAGTCGGCGACCAGCTCGCCGATCAGCTGTCCCTGGTCCTCCTGAAGGAAGTGGCTCGCATTCTCGATCGGCCGCGGCGGCGGGCGCCCGATCGCGGCCGCGAAGCGCTCGCCGACGTTCGGCGGCAGGATCGGGTCGGAGTCGGCCCACAGCATCAACGTCGGTCGGCGGTCATCGGCCAGAGCGTCCTGAACTTGCTGACCTGCCGCCGCGCCGGTCTCCTCGGGCGAGCGCGGGATCATCAGTGGGAACGCGCGCGCTCCGGCCTTCGACGCGGCGTCGGGATAGGGCGCGTCGTAGGCCGCGATCACCTCGTCGCCCGGATCGCTCTTGCAGGCGCCGCGCACGAGCATGCCGACAGGCAGATCGTCAGTTCGCTCGACGAAGTCGCGAAACGCCGTCCAGGCGTCGGTCATCCGCTGGCGGCCGGTGAACAGGCCCGTATCGAGGATCACGAGGCGATCGATCCGCGCCGCGTGCTCGACTGCCAGTCGCAGCCCGATCGGCCCGCCCCAGTCGTGCACGACGATCGTCGCGCCATGCAGGTCGAGATCCTCGAGCAGCGTCGCCGTCAGCTGCGTGTGGCGATCGTAGGAGTACCAGCCGATCTCCGTCGGCTTGTCCGAGCGCCCGAAGCCGGCGAGGTCCGGCGCGATGCAGCGGTAGCCGGCGTCGCGCACCGGCGCGATCACCTTGCGCCACAGAAACGACCACGTCGGCTCGCCGTGCACGAACACGACCGGTGCGCCGTCGCCCTCGTCGATGTGCGCCAGGCGCAGACCGTCGAGCTCGCGATAGCGCGCCGCGAACGGAAACTCCGTCAGGCCGTCGAGCGCGTCGTCGGCTATGCGCACCACGCCGTCCATCCCGCCGGCCAGCATATCCGGCGGCGCATCGGTTAGGCTCGCGCTCGTGCACGCTCTCGCGGTCCAAATCGCGCCGGTGCTCGCGGCCGAGAAGAGCAAAGTCCCGTTCTACATCGCCGGCGGCCTGCTGGTGCTGTGGGCGCTGACGCTCTCGCTCGGGCTCGGCCTGCGCAAACCTGACTTCCCCGGAAGCCTGACCGGCCAGCGGATCGTCGGTGCGATCACGGCAGTCCTCGTAATAGCCGCCGCCTCGACCGCCGTGATCACCTCCGGCGGCAGCGAGACCGCCAGCGCGGCGGCTCAGAGCACGACGCCTGCCAGCGCAAACGAAGTGCCTGCTTCGGCCACATCCGCCGTCTCGGCGACGACCGTGACACCGGCGCCGACGGCGACGACCGGCACGCCCGCTCCGGCGTCCTCGCCGGCGGCGAGCGCGACGACGAAGCTGAAGCTCGCCGCCAATCCGGCCGGCCAGCTCGCCTACGACACCAAGCAGCTCAGCGCCAAGGCCGGCACGGTGACGATCGAAATGACGAACATGTCTCCAATCGAACACGACGTCGCGATCTCCGAAGGCAGCAAGATCGTCGGGCAGACGCCGGTCTTCGCCGGCGGCTCGAAGTCGGTCACGGTCAAGCTCAAGCCCGGCACGTATACGTTCTTCTGCACAGTTCCCGGCCATCGCCAGGCGGGCATGGAAGGCACGCTGACGGTCTCTTGAAGCTGTATGTCTGCTGGGGCACCTTTCCGACGCCGCGCCCCGGAGGACATCCCTGCGCGAACGCTTACCACGCGCTCGAGGACGCCGGGCACGAACCCGAGGTGGTCAGGTCTTACGGCCTCGCGCCGCTGCCGGCGATCTTCAACGACACTGCCGGGCGCAAGCGCGCGCAGGAGCTGACCGGCAAACGCTGGGTGCCCGTGCTCGAGCTCGACGACGGCAGCGCGATCGCCGACTCCCGCGAGATCATCGCGTGGGCCGGCGCCCATCCGGCTTAGCGAACGTCCGGCCGCCGCGCTGAAATGCGCCAGGCGCCGAGCGCACGACTGCATTGACCAGCGAGACGCAGAGGAGACACTCCGATGGACATCCTTTCCCAGCTTGACGAGCAGCGCAGCGCGATCAACGTGCTCGAGCACCCCTTCTACCAGCGCTGGGGCGCCGGGCAGCTGAGCGCCGAGGAGCTGTCGCTGTACACCGGCGAGTATCGCGCAGCCGTCGTCGCGCTCGCGCGTGCCTCGGCGCTCGCCGCGGAGAAGGCCGCCGATTCGGCGCCCGAGCGCGCGGCCGGGTTGGCCCGCCACGCCGACGAGGAGGCCGCGCACGTCGCCCTTTGGGATCGCTTCGCGCAGGAGAGCGCAGAGCGCTCGCCCGGCGCGCGCACGGCGCTGCTCGGCGAGCGTGAGACGCTTGCCGAGACCGATCGCTGCGCGCAGGCGTGGACGGCCGGCGAGCAGCTGCTCGAGCACCTTGCCGTGCTCTATGCGATCGAGGCGAGCCAGCCGGAGATCGCGCAGACGAAGCTTGACGGGCTCACCGAGCACTACGGCTACCGGCCCGAAGGCCCTGCCGTCGAGTACTTCACGCTGCACGAGCGCCTCGACCGCGAGCACGCCAGCCAGGCGCGCGAGCTGATCGCAGAGCTGCTGGCCGCTTGCGAGAGCGAGCAGCGCGAGCAGCTCGGCGAGCGGATGCTCGCGTGCGCACGAGGCGCGCTGCGCGGCAACTGGGAGCTGCTCGACGGCGTCGAAGCGGCTGCCGCCCGCTGACCGGCGCCTTGCGGCGTCCTCGGTCGCTCGCGTGCTATCCGCACGCCACGCTCCCTGCGTCCTGGCGAGGCTTGGTCAGCGAGCGGCAGCGCCGGCCAGCCGCCAGGCGAACAGCACGGCCGCGACCGACGTCGCCAGGTTCAGGCTCGAGACGCCGGCGCGCATCGGGATGCTGATGCGCGCGTCGGCGCGCGCGAGCAGCACGTCGCTGACGCCGTAGCGCTCAGTTCCGAACGCGAGCAGCGCGCGCGGCGGCAGCTCGCGTGCGAGCAGCGGCTCGCCGTCGGGATCGAGCGCGAGCAGCGGCCGGCCGTGCGCGAGCGGGGCGCCGTTCGGGTCGCGCGCGCCGGTTGCGTCGAGCGCGTCGCCCTCGAGGAGGCCGCCGGCTGGGCCGAGCTCCTCGAGCGTGCTCAGCCGCGCGACGGGCAGCGCGAAGTGCAGGCCGGCGGCGCCGCGCAGCGCGTCGGGCGCCCATGGGTCGTGGCTGCCCGTGCTGAGCACGCCGGCGGCATCGGCTGCGGCTGCGACGCGCACGCACGCGCCCATGTTGCCGAGGTCGCGCGGATCCTCGAGCAGCACGATCGGCGCTTCGCGCGCATCCGCCAGCAGCGCCGCAGGCGCGATCGTGCGGCGCTCGGCGAGCGCGATCACGCCGGTCGTCGGCGGCAGCGGCGCGAGCTGATCGAACACGCTTGCCTGCACCGGTTGCGCGAGCTCGGCGATCTGCGCGGCGAGGTCCGGCGCGAGCTGCAACGCGAGGCGTTCGAGCTCGTCGGTGTCGCGCGTGACGGCGACGAGCACGTTGGCGCCGAAGCGCAGCGCGTGCTTGAGCGGGTGAAAGCCTTCGAGCACGGCGAGCGACGGATCGCGCCGAGCGCGACCGAAGCGCGCGATCAGCGGGCCTTCTTGCACGCGGCGATAATGTCACTTCAGGTGAAGCTCGAGGGGATCCACCACATCACGGCGATCACTGCCGATGCCGTCGGCAACGTCGACTTCTACGCTGGCGTGCTCGGTCTGCGGATGGTCAAGCGGACGGTGAACCAGGACGATCCGACCGTCTACCACCTGTTCTACGGCGACGACGACGGCTCGCCCGGAATGGACCTGACGTTCTTCGAGTACCCCGGCGCCGCGCGAGGCCGGCCGGGCGCAGGCATGGTCCACCGGATCGTCTGGCGCGTCGGCTCGCCTGCGTCGCTCGAGTTCTGGGCGGGGCGCCTGGAAGAGCACGACGTCGCCGTTGAGATCGGCAGCGAGGGCGGGCTGCGCTTCGATGACCCCGAGGGTCTCGCACACGAACTGATCCTCGCCGACGCCGCCGATGAGCCGCTGCGCGCCAGCGCGTCCGGCGTCCCGCCCGAGCACGCGCTGCAGGGCTTCGCCGGCGTGCACGCCTACTCGGCCGATCCGGCGCAGAGCGCCGGCCTGCTGCTCGACACGCTCGGCTTCACGACCGACGATGGCCTGCGCTGGCAGCTTCGCGGCGAGCAGCGCGGCAGCTTCTACGCCTATGACGCGGCCCCGCCCGAGGCGGTCGCGAGCCAGGGCGCCGGCACCGTCCACCACGTCGCATTCGCCTCCCAGCCGCAGGACGAGGAGGCCTGGCGCGCGCGCGTCGCCGAGTCGGGCTCGCATCCGACGCAGGTGATCGACCGCTTCTACTTCCGCTCGGTCTACTTCCGCGAGCCGAGCGGCGTGCTGTTCGAGATCGCCACGATCGGTCCCGGCTTCGCCGTCGACGAGGACGCCGCGCACCTCGGCGAGCGGCTCTCGCTGCCGCCGCGCTTCGAGTCGCTGCGCGAGCGCCTGCAGGGCATCCTCACGCCGCTGCCATACCCGCGCCCGCCAGACGCTTAGCGCCGGCCGCGCCGCATTAGCGCCGGCCGCGCCGCAGTCAGCCGCGGCAACGACGACGCGATCGCCTCCGTGAGCGCAGCTAGGTTGTGTGGGCGTGTCGCTCGACGCCAACAAGGAAGCCGTCCGCAGCTTCTACGCCGAGGCGATCAACGGGCGCGACAGCTACGCCTGTGAGCGCTGGCTGTCGAAGCGCTTCGTGCACAACGGCGTCAAGCGTGGCGCCGAGGGGCAGCGCCAGGCCGTCGCCTACTTCCTCGCCGCGTTCGAGCCGCTGCGCCACGAGATCCTGCTGCTGCTCGCCGAGCACGAACTCGTCGCCGCGCACCAGCGTTGGAGCGGTCGCCATGTCGGCGAGTTCCTCGGCGTGCCGGCGAGCGGTCGCGAGATCGCGTTCACCTCGACGGCGGTGCTCAAGCTGGCCGGCGGCGAGATCGTCGAGGCGTGGGACGAGATGGACTCCGGCGCGATCGTCGAGCGCCTGAGCGCCTGAGCCGGGCCGAGCGCTCGCCGTAAGGCCTGCCCGTCGTGCCGCTTGGCCTGCTGCTCGCCCGCTGGCAAGGTCAGGACTCGGACGCCGGCGCGGGAGCGGGAGCGGCCGGACCGCTGGCCGCGATCAGCCGCGCGCCCCGTCCGTGCGTGACGAAGCTGAAGCCCCAGCGCGTGAGTACCAGCAGGCGATTCTGGAAGCCGATCAGGTAGAAGAGGTGGACGGCGAGCCACGTCAGCCAAGCGATCGCGCCGCTGAGATGGATTCCTTTGATGTCCGCGACCGCACGCGCACGGCCGATCGTCGCGAGGTTGCCCTTGTCGTGGTAGTGGAACGGCACCGGGCGCTGCCCGCCGATCCGCGCGAGCACGGCGCTCGCGGCGTGGCGGCCCTGCTGCATCGCGACCGGCGCGAGGCCGGGCAACGTCTCGACATGGTCGCCGCGACGTACGGCGACCATGTCGCCGAGCGCCGCGACCTCCGGGCGTCCCGGTAGCGAGAGGTCTTCCTCGACGATCAACCGCCCGGAGCGATCGAGCTCGGCGCCGGCCGCCTCGCCGAGCTCGCGCGCGAGGCTCGACGGCGCGACGCCGGCCGCCCAGACGACCGTTCGCGCCGGGTAGCGCGATGGCTGCTCGCCGGTGCTCGACGTCGTCACCGCCTCGGCGTCGACGCCCGTGACCATGTGGCCGAGCAGCGGTGTCACGCCGATGTGCTCGAGCGCGCGCGCGGCGCTCGCCGACAGTGACGGCGGAAAGCCGGTCAGCACGCGCTCGGCGCCCTCGACGAGCAGCACTTTCGCCGCTGCCGTGTCGATGCGCGGGTATTCGCGTTTGCTGTCGCGTGCGATCTCGGCGATCTGCCCGGCCATCTCGACGCCGGTCGGGCCGGCGCCGACGACGACGAACGTCAGCCAGGCGCGGCGTCGCTCGGCGTCGCTCTCCCACTCAGCCGCCTCGAGCGCCGTGAGGATACGGCTGCGAATATCGAGCGCACCCTCGAGCGACTTCAGCTCCGGCGCGAAGCGCTGCCAGTCGTCGTGGCCGAAGTACGAGTAGCGCGAGCCGCCGGCGACGAGCAGGCTGTCGTACTCGATCGACGCAGGCGACGCGACGTGTTCGGAGGCGCGCCGCAGCCGCACTTGGCGCGCGTCGAGGTCGAAGCCGGTCGCCTCCGCGAGCAGCACGTCGACGTTCTCGCGGCCGCGAAAGATCGTCCGCAGCGGGTAGCAGATCTCGCTCTCCGAGAGCGCGCCCGTCGCGACCTGGTAAGCGAGCGGTTGGAACAGGTGGAAGTTGCGCCGGTCCACGAGCGTCACCTCGACGTCGGCGCTCTTGCGCGCCAGCTTCAGCGCCGCCTGCAACCCGGCGAAGCCGCCGCCGATGATCACGACGCGATGGCGTGTGGAGTCAGGCATGCACTCAGGCTACGCCAGCGAGCAGCGTGGCTATCCGCCGCCATCTCGCCAGCCGCGAAACGCGTCGAGCAGATGCGTTCGCGCCGGCTCGGACAGATGCTCCTCGTCCAGACGACCGACGGCGCTCGCGGACTGGCGTACCTGGTCGAGGTATGTCGCGCAGCCGTCGCACAGCGCGATGTGGTGGTCGAAGCGCGCCCGGCTGTCGACGTCGAGCGTCCCCTCGTCGTACTCGGTGACGAGCTCGACGAACTCCTTGCACGAGATCGCAGCCGGTTCCATCTCAAGTCTCCTCGCCGCCGGGCGCAACGCCGCCAGCGAAGTAGGTCTCCAGCTCGCGACGGACGGCGGCGCGTGCCCGGTGCAGCAGGACGCGTTGGTGCACGGCGCTCAGCTCCAGCAGCTCGCAGACCTCCTCGGCGGCGCAGCCGAGCACGTCGCGGAGCGTCAGCACGGCGCGCTGCCTGTGCGAGAGCTCGCTGACGCAGCGGTCGATCACGGCGCGAAGCTCGCCTGTCAGCGCTCGCTCGGAGGGGTCCGTCGGCCACGAGGCCGGGAATTGGCGCCAGCCGCCGGGATAGCGTTCGCTCGCATCCTGGAAACGGGCGAGATCGACCGTCGGCGCATGGTCTTCGGCACGGTCTTCGAGCGGCACGACGCGCTGCTCGCGCACGCCCGTTCGCTTGGCGATGTTGAGCAGGATCGCAAATACCCATGTGCGCAGACGCGAGCGACAGCCGAAGCGGTCGAGTCCGCGCAGCACGGCCAGCCACGTCTCCTGGACGACCTCCTCCGCCGACGCGCGCGTCGAGACGTGAAGCCGAGCAAGCCGCAGCATCGCCGGAGACCACTCGTCGACGAGGCGCGCGAACGCGGCCTCGTCGCCCCTGCGCAACGCCGACACAAGGACGTCCGGGCCTACCCGATCGCCGTCCGCATCGACGTATTCCTCGTGCCTCGCCGCGTCGCTCAAGATCACTTCAGCTTGCCGGACGGGCTCGGTCCAGTCAACGGACGACTGCTTCTCGATCGGGCTAAGCCTCAGCATCTCCACCTGTTGGTCTAGCGAGGCGCTCAGGCGTTACAACCGCGGGACTTCTCGCAAGGAGCTGTAACAAATCGACCGGCTCGCGTCACTCCAGGGGGTCCGCCAGAGCTGGCCGGATGGTGCGCAGAGGCGTCTCGTCGTCACCCGCCGAGGCGGAGACGCGCGAGGCAAACCGAGAAGGAGGACAGATGTGGGGAATCAGGCAACGAACGATCCGGAACCTCACCGGATGCGCTCCGGCGCTACGCGCCTCCGCGCGAGGCGCGTTCGCACTGATCGCGGCGATCCTGCTGTTTTCAGCGGCCGGCAGCGCCCCAGCGCTTGCGGCGAAGAAGCCGAAAGCTCATGTGCTGAGGGTCTCGGCGCAGGCGACGTCGGAACCGACCTGTGAGAGTGCATCGGCTGAGAATCCGTTCGAGACGATCACCGGCGCGATCGCCTGTGCAGCGCCGGAAGGCACGATCAGCGTCGGCCCAGGAACATTCGCCGGCGGCATCACGATTCCGGCGAACCTGACGCTCGCCGGCGCCGGCGCGAACTACACGAAGATCGCCGACGAAGGTATGAGCGGCGTGCAGGAGCTGACGATCGCGTCGGGCGCGAACGTGACTGTCGAGAAGCTGACGATCAGCGGCGCCGGCGGCGGCGGCGTAGAGAACAGCGGCATCCTCGCCGGCAGCGGAACGCTGCTCCTGCGCGAAGCGGCGGTACGCGACACCAACTTCGCATCGCAGGCTGCCCTGCAGGTCACGCCGAACTCGGGCGTCGCGAACGTCACCGTGCTCGACTCGACCATCTCCGACGGGCACGGCGGCGGCGTGTATGTAGCCGGGACAGGCAAGGAAGCGGTCTCCACGCTGCTGATCGCGAACTCGACCATCAGCGGAAACGAGGGAAGTCAGGACGGCGGCGTCCAACTGCTGGACGCGAGCGCTGCGTTGGTCGACGACACGGTCGCACACAACTACGGCAGCACCGCAGCCGGCGGTCTGCTGGTCGGCGCCGGTTCGCAGGCAACGCTCACGAACACGATCCTCGCGAACAACGAAACGGAGCACGCGCCGTGGTCGGACTGTGCCGTCGCGCCCGGCTCGAGCGTCTCGGGCAGCTCCGACCTGATCGGCATCTCGAGCCCCGGCGGAACGCTGGACTGCGGCTTCGTCGACGACCTCGAAGGCGTGCGCGCCGGCTCGCCTTCGAGCCCGCTCGATCCGCTGCTCGCCCCGCTCGCCGAAAACGGCGGCGGAACCGAAACCCTCGCGCCGATGCCTGGAAGCCCAGCGATCGAAACGGGCGCCGCCGCTACGTGTGAAGGAGATCATGTCGAAGGCCTCGACCAGCGCGGTGAGAAGCGCCACGCGAGCAAGCGCGGCGCTTGCGACGTCGGCGCGTACGACACGGCCGGCAAGGTCAAGCCGACGACCTGGCGCGTGTCGCCCAAGGCAAGCTCGAATCCGAGCTGTGCGACGGCATCGTCGAAGATCCCGTTTCAGGCGATCGCGGCGGCGCTCGCATGCGCGCACGATCGCGACACGATCAAGCTCGCCGCGGGCACGTATGCTGGCGGCTTCACGATCCCGCTCGACGTCAGGCTGGTCGGCGCGGGGGCGAACAAGACGACGATCGCCAGCGAAGCGAAGCTCGCCGTCCCCGAGATCACGATCGCCAATGGACCGAGCGTGACGATCGAAGGCCTGACCGTCAGCGGCCGGGTCGGAGCCGGGCAGGAAAACAGCGATCTCGTCGCCGGAAGCGGCACGCTGCGCCTGCTCGACTCGGTCCTCACGGAAGGCGACTCCGGCGGAAAGCAGAACCTGTTCGCCGAACCGAGCGAAGCGGCCGCGAACGTCGAAGTGAGCGACTCGACGATCTCCCACGGACGCTCGGGCGGGATCTACGTCGCCTCGCCTTCAGCGGCGCGCTCCTCGACGCTGACGCTCGTCGACTCGACCGTGTCGGACAACGAAAGCGACGTGCTCGGCGGCGTCGCGGTGAAGAACACGCAGGCGACGCTGCGCGACGACACGATCGCCGGCAACTACGGCGGCGACGTGGGAGGACTGTTGGTCGCCGAAGGGTCGAGCGCGACGGTCACGAACACACTGCTCGCCGGCAACGAAGCGCAGCAGGCGATCTGGGACGACTGCCGTCTGTGGCCTGGCCAGACGCTCACCGGTGGCTTCGACGTGGTCGGCGTGGCGGTCGCCGGTGGAGGCTCCGACTGCGGCTTCGTCGGCCTCGCCGGTAGTCACGCAGGCACGGTCGCCATGCCGCTGGCCGCCGGGCTCGGCCCGCTGGCGCCAGACGGCGGTCGCACGCCGACGCAGGCGCTGCTCGCCGGCAGTCCGGCGATCGGAGCAGGCGAGGCCAGCGACTGCCTGGCCGAACCGGTCGACGACCGCGACCAGCGAGGCGCCAGTCGCGACGCGAGCACGCGCGGGAAGTGCGACGTCGGCGCCTACGACACCGGCGGCGGCTGAGCCAGACGCCGCTACCCGAGCGTTGAAGCGGCGGGCGCGCAGCTCGCGTCCGCCGCTTCGGCCAGCGCCCGAACGAGGTAGCATTCGGCGCGCATGAACGACGTACGCAGCCGTTTCGTCCCACCTGCCGCGGGTACGAGTCACCGATGAGCGCCGCTTCAGCACCCGGCTGGGGCTCCTGGAGCTTCAACCCGATCGTGATCGTCGTGCTGCTTGCCGCAGCCGTGATCTACGCGCGCGTCTACCGCCGTACCGAGCGCCGCGCGAGCACGTCGAAGCCCGGCGTCGGCCACTGGCTGCCGTACGGCGCCGGCCTGCTCGTGATCGCGATCGCGCTGCTCTCGCCGCTCGACGCGATCGGCGATCGCTACCTGCTCTCGGCGCACATGATGCAGCACGTGCTGCTCTCGGACATCGCGCCGGCGCTGCTCGTGCTCGGCCTGCGCTCACCGGTGCTGCCGCTCGGGCTCTCCCGCGGGGCGCTGCTCGCGGTCGCGCCGCGAGGCCGCTCCGGGCGCGTGCTGTCGCGGCTGACCTCGCCGTGGGTCGCCGTGCCGCTGTGGGCGATCGCTACCTGGGTGTGGGCGATCCCGAGCGTGTTCGACTTCGCCGCACGGCACTCCGGCATTCACGCGATCGAGCACGTGACGCTGTTCTACACGGGCCTGGCGATGTGGTGGCTGATCATCGACCCGCTGCCGCGCGCTCGGCTTCGCCCGAACGGGCAGCGGCTCGCGCTGCTCGGCTTCACGCGGCTGGCCAGCGCCTGCGTGTGCCTGCCGCTGACGTGGATCACGACGACGCAGTACTCGCTCTACGCGAGCGCCCCGCGTGCCTATGGCCTCTCGGCGATCAACGACCAGCACCTCGCCGGTGCCGCGATGTGCTTCACCGAGGCGCTCGTCTTCGGCATCGCCTTCGCGTCGGTCTTCATCAGCATCCTCGGCCGCGACGAGGCGCGCGTGTCGCTCGACGAGTACACGCGCTCCGGCGCGACGAGCTAGCAGCGCCCACCGCACCGGCTCCGTCGCTCGGTCTGTTCTCGCTCGCCCTCCGGCGCCTGCTGCCGACGTTCGCGCCTACGGCGCGAGGCGCTCGACGATCCAGCTCGCCTCGTGCTCGACCGAGCGCCGGTAGCGCAGGCGGTCGTGCAGGCGATCGTGGCGCTGCTGCCACAGCTCGACGGTGACCGGCCGCAGGCGGAAGCCGCCCCAGCTCTCCGGCAGCGGCGGCTGCTGCCCGTCGTACTGCGCTTCGAGCTCGGCGACGCGCTG
>DATBBG010000073.1:0-14976 GCA_036271095.1 Solirubrobacteraceae bacterium | reverse complement strand
TGGACTGCGAGTGGCAGGTGATCTACGGCCGCGAGGAGTTCTTCAACGCGACCAAGCTGATGCACAACGCGCTACAAGGGGCTCCGCAGGATCTCGACGAGGAGCAGTGGGCGACCTGGAAGCAGTACAACGAGATGAACGCGCGCGAGCTCTCCGGCGGCTGGGATGTATGCCTCGTGCACGACCCGCAGCCGGCGGCGCTGTTCGGGCTCGTGCCGGAGAAGGCGAAGGGCTGGGTGTGGCGCTGTCACATCGACGTCTCGACGCCGAACCCGGACACGATCCGCCAGCTGCTGCCCTACATCAAGGACTATCCGCAGTCGCTGTTCCACATGCGCGAGTACGTGCCGGAGGGGATGGGCGGCCACGTCAACATCGTGCCGCCGGCGATCGACCCGCTGACGCCGAAGAACATGGCGCTCTCGCCCGAGGACGGCGCGTTCGTCTGCGGCCAGTTCGGCATCGACGTCGACCGGCCGCTGATGTGTCAGGTCTCGCGCTTCGACCCGTGGAAGGATCCGCTCGGCGTGATCGACGCCTATCGCATCGTCAAGGAGTCGATGCCCGACATGCAGCTCGCGCTCGTCGGCTCGATGGCCAGCGACGACCCCGAGGGCTGGGACTTCTTCAACGCGACGATCGCTCACGCCGACGGCGACCCGGACATCCACATCCTCAACAACTTCAACAACGTTGGTG
The DNA here is from genome assembly GCA_036271095.1 of Solirubrobacteraceae bacterium. GTDB lineage: Bacteria > Actinomycetota > Thermoleophilia > Solirubrobacterales > Solirubrobacteraceae > Palsa-744. Next base: position 14,277 of record DATBBG010000073.1, on the reverse strand, counting down.
CGATCGAGGTCAACGCCTTCCAGTCGCACGCCGACGTGCTGATCCAGAAGTCGACGCGCGAGGGCTTCGGCCTGACCGTCTCGGAGGCGATCTGGAAGGCACGCCCGTTCATCGGCGGCAACGTCGGCGGCATCCCGCTGCAGATCGAGGACGGCGTCACCGGCTTCCTCGTCGGCAGCGTCGAGGAGTGCGCAGCGCGCTCGCTCGAGGTGCTGAAGGATCCAGCGCTCGGCAAGTTCCTCGGCAGGCGTGGCAAGGAGCACGTGCGCACGCACTTCCTGACGCCGCGCTACCTGCGCGACTACCTCAAGATCTTCACCGAGCTGAAGCAGTCATGAACGAGCAGACCGTGCCGCTGGTGCTCGTGAGCAACCGCGGACCGGTCACATTCGACGCTCGTGGCGAGACCCAGCGCGGCTCCGGCGGCGTCGTCACCGCGCTGACCGGCCTGGCGACGCATCGCGAAGCGATCTGGATCGCCTCGGCGATGAGCGAGTACGACGCGAAGGCCTCGCGCGAGCACGACGGGCAGGCGTTTCCCGTGCGCTCGCCGACCGGCGACGTCGACTTCCGCGTGCGCCTCGTCGTCTCAGACCCCGACGCCTACGACCGCTTCTACAACGTCGTCGCGAACCCGATGCTCTGGTTCATCCAGCACTACCTCTGGGATCTGTCGAACGCGCCCGACATCCGCCGCGAGGAGATCGAGGCGTTCGAGTTCGGCTACAACGCCGTCAACGACGATCTCGCCGAGGCCGTCATCGACGAGCTGCAGGGCGCCGAGCAGCCGGTCGTGATGATCCACGACTACCACCTCTACACGCTGCCTGGGCTGGTGCGCCGAGCGCGCCCGGACGCCTTCCTGCATCACTTCATCCACATCCCCTGGACGCAGTCCGACGCCTGGCGCGTGCTGCCGACGCGGATCCGCGAGGAGATCTTCACAGGGCTGCTCGCGAACGACATCATCGGCTTTCACACGCGCTCCTACCGGCGCAACTTCCTGCAGTGCTGCCGCGACCTGATGGGGCTGGAGATCGACTTCGATCGCGGCACCGTCGTCGCGCCCGGCGGCGACCGCGAGGTCTGGGTGCGCGCGTATCCGCTGCCGATCGACCACGAGGCGACGCGACGCGTCTCCCAGCGTGCGCGCGTCGGCGAGTTCGAGCAGGAGCTGCTGCGCCGTCGTCGCGACTTCCTGATCCTGCGCGTCGATCGCGCCGACCTCTCGAAGAACGTGCTGCGCGGCTTCTCCGCGTTCGACCTGTTCCTCGAGCAGCACCCCGAGTTCTCCGAGCGCGTGTCGTTCATCGCGCAGCTGATGCCCTCGCGAACCGACGTGCCGCAGTACGCCGAGTACCTCGAGGCGATCGAGGCGCTCGTCGCCGTCGTCAACCACCGCCACGGCACACCCGACTGGATGCCGATCCAGCTGAAGCTGAGAGACGATCTGGAGGAGGCGATGGCCGCCTACAAGCACTACGACGTGCTGCTCGTCAATGCGATGTTCGACGGCATGAACCTCGTCGCCAAGGAGGGGCCGATCGTCAACGAGCGCGAGGGCGTCTCGATCCTTTCCGAGAACACCGGCGCGCACGAGGAGCTCGGCGAGTACGCGCTCTCGGTCAACCCGTTCGACATCCAAGAGACGGCCGACTCGATCCACGCGGCGCTGACGATGGCGCCGGCCGAGAAGCACCGGCGCGCAGACGGGCTCGTCGAGATCGTCACCTCGCGCGACCCCGGCGACTGGATCGACGAGCAGCTCGCCGACATCCGCGCCAAGGGCCGAACGCGCTAATCTAAAGCGCTGCGCCTTCGGGCGCTTTCTTATGACGCTGCCCGCACCGACATACGATCTCGTCCTGCTGCTCGACCCGCAGGCCGAGGAGCCGACGCGCACGAAGATCGTCGCCGACGCGCGCACGGCGATCGAGGCGCAAGGTGAGCTGCTGCGCCACGACGAGTGGGGCGAGCGAGCGCTTGCCTATCCGATCGACCGCAAGGCGAGCGCGATCTACCACCTGCTGCAGTTCCACGTCGGCGAGACCGAGCTGCTCGACGGGCTCGACCGCACGCTGCAGATCGCCGACGAGGTGCTGCGCTTTCGCATCATCAAGCTCGCGCCCGGCGTGCCGCCCGCTCCGGACATGTCCGCTGGAGCCAGCGCGCGACGCGCCGAGGGCGATGCCGCGCCAGCCGCGCCGACGCCGAGCGCGGCAAGCGCTCCGGCCGCCACGAGCGAGCCCAGCGCCCCGAGCGCTCCGGCCGCCGAGAGCCCTCCCAGCGCTCCGAGCGCCGAGGATCAGCCGGCGACCGAGGTCGCCGTCGGCGATCCTTCCTGACGCGCGCGCCGCGAATCGAAGCGCGCGCGGCGGGCCGTGGCATCGCGACGGCTCGTACTAATATCGCTGCGTGGGCTGGGCTGAAGACATGAATGACGGGTCGGCGAATCGCACTGACGTGCTGCGTGCGTCGCCGCCGATGTTCGAGTCGCGCGTGCTCGACGCGCTCTCGCGCGTGCACCCCGTCGTGCCGGTCCTGATCTTCGTGCCGGGCATCGTCGTGCTCGAGGCCTGGGGCCTGTCGAAAGTGAGCGTGCTGCTGTCGCTCGCGCTGCTCGTCGCCGGCTACGCGCTGTGGACGCTGTTCGAGTACTGGCTGCACCGGATCGTCTTCCACTTCGAGCCCGAGCAGGGGCTCGGCGCGCGCCTGCACTGGATCATCCACGGCGTTCACCACGACCACCCGAACGACCCGATGCGCTTGGTCATGCCGCCGTCGGTCAGCATCCCGCTGGGCGCAGCCGTGTTCGGCCTGCTCTACCTGATCTTCGGCCAGGACTACGCGCCAGGCATCGGCGCCGGCTTCTTCCTCGGCTACCTCGTCTACGACATGATGCACTACTACCTGCACCACTTCCGCCCACACGGGCGCCTCGGGCGAATGCTGCGCGAGCGCCACATGCGCCACCACTTCCAGGACGACACGCGCGGCTTCGGCATCAGCGCGCCTTACTGGGACGAGATCTTCGGCACGTCCTCGCGTGCGCGGCGGACGGCCGCGCGAAGCACTTCCGACGAGCGCAATTAGCGAGATTGCGATCCGGCGCGAGCGCAGTCGCGCCCGCAAGCCGGTTTAGACTCGAAGCACACTCGCAGAGAATCGACAGACGCCCGACAAGCGGGACCGCAAGGAGCCGAAAGGAACAAGCCGTGGCTGCCACCAACATCAACAGGGTCGTGATGACCGGAAACCTGACCGCCGATCCGGAGCTGCGCTCGCTGCCGAGCGGCATGTCCGTCTGCAGCCTGCGGATCGCATGCAACACGCGCCGCAAGGACGGCGCGAGCGGCGAATGGGTCGACAAGCCGAACTACTTCAACGTCACCGTCTGGGGGGCGCAGGGCGAGAACGCCGCGCGCTACCTGGCCAAGGGACGCCCCGTCGCGATCGACGGACGGCTCGAGTGGCGCGAGTGGGAAGCACAGGACGGCACGAAGCGCCAAGCAACCGATATCATTGCCGATTCGGTGCAGTTCCTGGGCTCGCGTGAGGACGCCTCCGGTGGAGGAGGCGGCTTCGGAGCTCGTCAGGGCAACGGCGCTTCCACGGGAGGCGACGTGCCGGTCGACGAAAGGGACTTCCAGCCCGCACCTGTCGCCGCCGGCGACGACGACATTCCGTTCTGAGATTCAGAGAGCACATCGAGGTCTTCGTGAAATCACATTGCTTCATGCCTGAGCGCCGCGAGCGCAGTCGCGGAGGCCACTGATGGCCAAAGCACGCGGACGCGGCAAGCCGGTTCGCCGGCGCGACAAGAAGGGCGGCGTCGGCAGCGGCAGGCGCAAGTCCTGTCAGCACTGCCGCGACAAGATCGAGCAGGTCGACTACAAGGACGTCGCCTCGCTGCGCAAGTTCATCTCCGAGAAGGGCAAGATCCGCTCGCGACGGATCACCGGCTCCTGCCGGCGCCACCAGGTGCAGATCGCGACGGCCGTCAAGCGCGCGCGCGAGCTGGCGCTGCTGCCGTACGTCAACGAGGGCGGCCGCGAGGACAGCCCCGGCGGACGTCGTGACCGCGGCGACCGCGATCGGGACCGGTAGTCCGATGCCCGACGCGATCCTCCTCCAGGACGTCGAGCAGCTCGGCGAGCAGGGCACGGTAGTCGACGTCTCCAAGGGCTACCTGCGCAACTACCTGATGCCGCGCAAGCTCGCCCAGCCGGCGACGCGCGGCGCCGTCGAAGTGATCCGCCAGCGCCAGGACGCGGCTGAGCGCGCTGCGCGCAATGCGATCGAGCGCGCCGAGGAGAACGTCAACCTGCTCAACCGCACGGTGCTGACGATCCCCCAGCAGGCCGGCGCCGACGGGCGCCTGTTCGGCTCGGTCACCGCACAGGACATCGCCTCGGCGATCAAGGAAGCACGCGGCTTGAAGCTCGACAAACGCAACGTGCACCTGCCCGAGGCGATCAAGAACGTCGGCACGTACATGGTCGTCGTCGACGTCGTCGAGGGTGTCACGGCGACGATCAAGACGATGGTCGTCGCGAAGAAATAGCGCTGCTGGTCCTGGCCCCGCGCTGGGTAGAACCACAGCCGGCCCGGATCGCCGGCCCGTAACTTGTCGTGGCGTGCGGAGCGTCTCTCCTGCACTCCTGGAGCGGAGCACGACACGACCTGGAAGGCCGGATGCCGGTCTCATTTCCGCGCATTCAGTCCGGCCGGGGTGCGAACATCTGTTCGTGAGACAACAAAAAGGCCGTCGTAGCGGGGAGCGTCGCTGGGGCGCAATCACGCTCGACCTACACTCGCCCGACCGATGAGCGCCGTCTCGACAGTCAACGGCGCGGGCAGCGCCTCGACGGGCGCGCTCGCGCCACCGCACAACCTCGAGGCGGAGCAGTCCGTGCTCGGAGCGATCCTGCTCTCGGACCGCTCGCTGTACGCGCTCGTGATCGAAGAGGGCCTGCGCGCGGACGACTTCTATCGCGAGCGCCACGGCGCGATCTACGACGCGATGCTCGCGCTCTACAACGAAAGCGAGCCGGTCGACACGCTGACGGTGATCGACCGCCTGCGCCAGGTCGGCAGGCTCGAGGAGATCGGCGGCGCGGCGACGGTCGACGAGCTGACGGGCGTCGTGCCGGCTGCCGGCCACGCGCGCCGCTACGCGCAGATCGTGCGCGAGAACGCGCTGTTGCGGCGGCTGCTGCGCGCCTCTTACGAGATCCAGGAGAGCGTCGTCTCCCACCAGGCGCCGCCACGAGAGCTTGTCGAGCAGGCCGAGAAGGCGATGCTCGAGGTCGCGCGCGACGATCGCCAGCAGGACTTCCGCTCGATCGAGGACGTACTGCACGAAGAGCTCGACAAGATGCACCGGCTCTCGATCGAGGGCACGTCGCTGACCGGCACGCCATCGGGGTTCAACGACCTCGACGAGATCACCGGCGGCTTCCAGCCGGGCAACCTGATCATCATCGCCGCGCGCCCGGCGATGGGCAAGAGCGCGCTCGTCTGCAACATCGCCGAGAACGCCGCCGTCAAATACGGCAAGCCGGTCGCGCTGTTCTCGCTGGAGATGGCCGAGGCCGAGCTCGCACAGCGGTTCGTCGCCTCGCAGGCGCGGATCAAGGGCGAGGAGCTGCGCAAGGGCCGCGTCGCCGAGCAGCGCTGGCCGAAGATCCTGAAGGCCTCGCAGGTGCTCGCCGCGGCGCCGCTGTGGGTCGATGACTCCAGCGACGTCGGCCTGCTCGAGATCCGCGCGAAGGCGCGCCGCCTGCACAGCCAGTGCGAGGGCGGCCTCGGGCTGATCATCATCGACTACCTGCAGCTGATGCGCACCGACAGCCGCTACGACAGCCGCGTGACTGCCGTCGGCGAGCTCAGCCGCGGTCTGAAGATCCTCGCGCGCGAGCTCGGCGTGCCGGTGATCGCGCTGTCGCAGCTGAGCCGCGCGGTCGAGACGCGCCCCGACAAGAAACCGCAGCTGTCGGACCTGCGCGAGAGTGGAAACCTCGAGCAGGACTCCGACCTCGTCATGTTCATCTACCGCGACGAGTACTACGACGAGGAATCCGAGCGCGTCGGCGAGGCCGACCTGATCATCGCCAAGCATCGCAACGGCGCCGTCGGCAAAGTCACGCTGACCTTCCAGAAGGAGTTTCCGAAGTTCAACAACTACGCCGGCGACCGTTACGCGGCATGAGCTTCGCCGGCGAAGCCGACACCGGGCGCGAGGAGCGCTGCGAGCTGGGACTGTGCGACGGCAGCGGCTTCGTCGTCGACGAGGCGACCGACACGGCGAGCGACTGCCCGTGCCGCGTCGGGCGGATCGCGCGCAGACGCGCGGCCGGGCTGGAGGGACGGATCCCGAGGCACTACCGCGGCGTCTCCTTCGAGCGCCCGCCGGTGCCCGAAATCGCGCGCGTCGCGCCCGACGTCGTGCAGGCGATCAGGCGCTACGTGCGCGACGTCGACGCTCAGCTCGACGCCGGCCAAGGACTGTGGCTGATGGGAGACGTCGGCACGGGCAAGACGACGCTCGCGATGATCGTCTCGAAAGCGGCGATCGAGGCGGGCAGGTCGGTTGCGATCTACTCGCTGCCGCGACTGCTGAGCCTGATCCGCGCAGCGATCGACACCGACGACGGAATGGTCGGCTTCCTCGAGCGCCTAGCCGCGGTCGACCTGCTGCACATCGACGATCTCGGCGCCGAGAACACGACCGAGTGGGTGCTGGAGCAGCTCTACTCGATCGTCAACACGCGCTATGAGGACGAGCGCGCGATGATCGTCACGACGAACCTCAAGTACGAAGAGCTGGTCGATCAGCTCGGGGAACGCACCGTCTCGCGGCTCGTCGCGATCTGCGGCAACGGGCTGCCGCTGTTCGGCGAAGACGACCGTCGCGTGCTGAAGCCCGCGACGGTGCAGGCACGCGAGGCGCACAGCGTCTGAACGCGGCAGGCGTTGAGCCGATCGAGCCCTCCCTAGACTGCACTTGACATGCCAGGCATCGTGATCGTCGGCGCCCAGTGGGGCGATGAGGGAAAGGGCAAGATCGTCGATCTGCTCGCCGAGCAGGTCGACGCGGTCGTGCGCTTTCAAGGCGGCAACAACGCCGGTCACACGATCGTGCGCGACGGCGAGGAGTGGAAGCTGCACCTGATCCCATCCGGCATCCTCTATCCCGGCAAGCGCTGCGTGATCGGCAACGGCGTCGTGATCGACCCGAAGGTGCTGATCGGCGAGCTCGACGCGCTGCGCGCACGCCGCGTCGACGTCGGCGGCTTGCGTATCTCGGCCAACGCGCACCTGATCATGCCTTACCACCTGCTGCTCGACTCGGCCGGCGAGGCGAAGCTCGGCAGCCTGCAGATCGGCACGACGCGCCGCGGCATCGGCCCCTGCTACGCCGACAAGGCCGCGCGCCTTGGCATCCGCGTTCAGGATCTGCTCGACGAGAAGATCCTGAAGAAGAAGATCGTCGCCGCGATGGAGCCGAAGCGGCTCTCGCTGCGTCCGTTCGAGAAGGATCCGTCGCTCGACCTGCACACGATGACCGAGGAATATCTGACCTTCGGCCACCGCCTCGAGCAGCACATCGCTGACACCTCGAAACTTATGTGGGAGCTGCTCGACGATCACAAGACCGTGATCTTCGAGGGCGCCCAGGCGGCGATGCTCGACATCGATCACGGCACGTATCCGTTCGTCACCTCCTCGAATCCGCTGTCGGGCGCGGCCTGTGTCGGCACGGGCGTCGGCCCGAAGGACATCGACGAAGTCTGGGGGATCTCCAAGGCCTACACGACGCGCGTCGGCGCGGGACCGTTCCCGAGCGAGCTGCACGACGACATGGGTGAGCTGATTCGCGAGCGCGGCGGCGAGTTCGGGACGACGACCGGCCGGCCGCGGCGCACCGGCTGGCTCGATCTCGTCGCGCTGCGCTACGCCGCGCGCTTGAACACGCTTGCCGGCCTCGTCGTGACCAAGCTCGACGTGCTCTCGGGGCTCGAGCGGATCCAGGTCTGCACGAGCTATCGCGGCGCCGACGACGCCGTCTTCGAGGACTTCCCCTATCACCAGACCGTGCTGCATCACTCGACCGCCGAGCTGACCGAGCTGCGCGGCTGGAGCGAAGACATCGGCGAGTGCCGGACCTACTCCGACCTGCCCGAGGCGGCGCAGGAGTACCTGCAGTTCATCGCCGAGCACGCCGGCGCGCCGGTCACGCTCGTCGGCGTCGGGCCCGGGCGCGAGCAGGTGCTGTGGACCGATGCGGCCGAGCAGACGCTGATCGGGCACGGCCGCAAAGCTCCCGACGCCGTCGCCTAGCGAGCTGCGGCTCCTCCAGGGAGCCGCGACGGGCTTCGAGCTCGGCGCGCTCTAGCCTGGGAGAGGTGAGCTCAGATCAGCGACAGACGCCCTACCTCGACGCGCTGCTCGCATACGCCGAGCGCGACCCGGCGCGGCTGCACGTGCCGGGGCACAAGGGCGGTCCAGGCGCCGATCCGCGGTTGCTCGAGGCGATCGGCGAGCGCGCGCTCGCGCTCGACATCCCGGCGCTGACGCACGGCATCGACGTCGGCGTCGAGCCGACTCCTTTCGAGCTCGCGCAGCAGCTCGCCGCAGAGGCCTGGGGCGCGAAGCGCGCCTGGTTTCTCGTCAACGGCGCCTCGCAGGGAAACCTTGCTGCCGGCCTCGCGCTCGCGCACTACGGCGAGAGGATCGTCGTGCAGCGAAATGCGCACTCGAGCGCGATCGACGCGCTCGTCCTCTCCGGCCTGCGCCCGACGTTCGCCGCACCCGAGCTCGACCCCGAGCTGGGCATCGCGCACTGCCTGACCGCCGAGACGCTCGATCGAGCGCTCGCGCAGACGCCCGGCGCCGTCGGCGCATGGGTCGTCTCGCCGACGTATTTCGGCGCCGTCGCCGACGTGCGCGCGCTGGCCGACGTCGCGCACGCGCGCGGCCTGCCGCTCGTCGTCGACGAGGCGTGGGGCGCGCACATGGCCTTCCACGAGCAGCTGCCCGCGCACGCGCTCTCGCTCGGCGCCGACCTCGTGATCTCGAGCACGCACAAGATCGTCGGCAGCCTGACGCAGTCAGCGATGCTGCACCTCGGCGAGGGCGGCGGCGAGCTGATCGGCTCCGACGCAGTCGACCGCGCCGTGACGTTGACCGAATCGACCAGTCCCAGCTCGCTGCTGACGGCCTCGCTCGACGCCGCGCGACGGCAGGCTGCCGTGCACGGACGCGAGCTGCTCGGGCACACGATGGAGGTGCTCGCGCACACGCGCGAGCAGATCAAGGCGATCGACGGCCTCGACGTGCTCGACGAGCGGATGACCGGACGCGGCGGCGTATTCGCCTACGACCCGCTGCGCCTCGCCGTCGACGTGCGCGGCGTCGCCGCGACCGGCTACGAGCTCGCGCGGCTGCTGCGCGAGCTCGGTGACATCAACCTCGAGCTGTACGGCCAGAACGTGCTCGTCGCCGTCTTCGGCATGGGCGAGCGCACGCTGCCCGAGGCCGCGCGACTCGTGCACGCGTTGGAACAGGCTGTCGAGCGCGTCGGGCTCGACCCGACCGGAGCGAGCGCGAGCTTCGCCTCGCCGCCGCCGTGGGGCGAGCTGGCGATGACTCCGCGCGAAGCCTTCCTCGGCGCACAGGAGGCCGTGCCGGCTGCCGACGCCGCCGGGCGGATCGCCGCCGAGTCGCTCGCGACCTACCCGCCGGGCATCCCCAACGTGCTGCCCGGCGAGCGCCTCACGGCCGAGACGCTCGCCTACATCCAGCGCACCCTCGAGCTGGGCGGCAGCGTGCGCGGGGCTAGCGATCGGTTGCTGCGGACCGTGCGCGTCGTCGTCGAGGACTAATGGGCCGTGCAGGAATCGAACCTGCAACCTTGGGCTTAAGAGGCCCCTGCTCTGCCGGTTGAGCTAACGGCCCGGAGCACTGCTTCGGCGAAACCGCCGAGCTGGAAACGCGATTCTAGCGAGGCAGGCCGAGCGCGGCCTATTTGGACTTGGCTGCCGGCGTCGTGCTCGTCGACGTCGTCTTGCCGGTCGATGTCGACGGCTGCGGCGTAGTCGTCACGGCGGTTCCTTGGAAGCCGCCGCTGCTGTTGGCCTTGCCCGTGTAGACGGTGCCGTTCGTCGTCGTCGTGAACGTCTGGCCGCCTTCGGGGCTCTTCTTGACCGCTTCCAGTTCCTGCTTGATCCGCGTGCGATCGGTCGACGGCGCGAGGCTGACGGCCTTGGCCGAGGCGAGGTCGCCGACGCGCGCGTTCTTCGCTTTGTAGGCGTACTCGGCGAGCTGCGCGTAGTAGGCGGCGCTGTTCGGTTCGGCCGCGACGACGAGCTGCAGCACCTGCACGGCCGACGCGGGCTCGTTGAGCCCTTCGGCTCCGTAGACGCGCAGCATCAGCTTCGCCAGTTCGGTGCTCGGCTTCGGCGGGTTCTGCGCGAGATAGCTTTCCCACGAGCGCGACGCCTTCGCGAACAGCTCCTTGCCCTTCGCAGTCGGCGCTCCGGTGGTCGCGTTCGTGAACGCTTCGCCGCCCGATTCGTGCAGCTCGGCGAGCGTCAGTTTTTCCCACGCCGCGACGTTCTTCGGATCCTTCTGCAGCGTTTTTTCGTATTTCTTGATCTGGCTGGAGAAGCTCGCGCCGCCGCTGCTTTCGTTTTCGGTCGCAGCGTTGAGCAGACCGCCGCCGCCCGTGCCGGCGCCGACTCCGAACAGGATCAGCCCGCCGCCGATCAGCAGCGCGAGACCGACGTACAGAACCTTCACCGCGCGGCGGCGGTGGCGCCCTCTGAGGTCGAACAGCATCAGCTGGTGTGGTCCGGGTCGACGTGGTCGATAATCTGCTGCACGGTTGGCTCCGCTGCCTCTCCTGGGGTCGGCGCCGGGCTCTCCTGCGAATCCCCGACGCCCCGCTCGCGCTTCGCCGCTCTGCGGTCGGCTAGCGCGGCCACCAGGATACTCGCCTCATAAAGCACGTACAGCGGCACCGTCTCGAGGATCAGCGTGATCGCGTCGCCAGGCAGGAAGGCAGCGACGGCCGCGCACGCGACGACGGCGTAGCGACGGCTCTTGCGCAGCTGCTTGACGCTCACCAGGCCGATGCGCGTCGCGCCGAGGATCACGACCGGAACCTGGAAGATCACGCCCATCGCCAGCAGCACGGTTGCGGCGAATTTGTAGAACTGACTCGCCTGCACGAGCACGTTGAACTGGCCTGCGTTGAAGTTGACGAAGAAGCGCACGGCCGCCGGCAGCACGACGAAGTAGCCGAACAGCACGCCGATCACGAACAGGAACGGCACGGCCGCGAGCAGTGGCCTCGCGGCGCGTTTCTCATCGGGGCTGAGCGCCGGCATGATGAAGCCGTAGAGCTCGTAGAGGATCAGCGGCAGCGAGATCACCAGCGCGAACAGCAGCGAGACCGTGATCGTCGTCGTGAACGGCTCGCCGACGCCGAGTGTCACCGGGTTGTCGCCGACCGGATGGCGCGGGATCTTCGCGACGTCGGCCTTCATCGCCGCGATCAGCGCCGGCAGCTGCGCGCGCGTCTGCGGCGAGAGACCGCTGCCGGGGCGCTCGAGTGCTTCGAGCGCCGCGCGCGTGTCGCCGGAGAGTTTCAGCACGCCCTGCTGCGCGAGCACCGCCTGCCCGACCGTGCCCTGACCCTTGGCGACCTGTTTCTTTGTCTGCGTCTGCAGCGGTTTGTTGAGCAGGTGCAGCAGCTCGTGGTTCTGCCACAGGCAGACGCCGAAGACGACCGCCAGCACGCAACCGCTGATGATCAGGCGGGTGCGAAGCTCGTCGAGGTGCTCCACGAGGCTGAGGCGATCCTCGTGGCCAATCGGGCGAATGGCGGTGGCCATGGGCGACTCCAAGCTACCACCGCACCGCTCGCGGCCTCGCGCCACGCGCACCGGCGTGCCACGCCCCGCCGGTGCGCACTGCACAGAAGAACGGTCGCGAAAGCGCCCTGCTAAAGCCGCCGCCGCCAGAAGTCGATGAGACGCGTGCAACGACGATCATGCCGAACGAGAGCCCCGACATCCACCCGCGCGCACCGAAGCCGCCTCAGGCCGGCGCGAACAGCTCGGCGCAGGAGCAGCAGCTCCAGAGCGCCGGCGGCGCTTGCACGCCCGACCAGCTGCACGTCTGCTTCAACTGCAGCGGCGAGCTCGTCTACCCGCTGGACTGGTGCGAGGAAGGCGTTCGCCACTGGCGGATCGTGCTGCGCTGCCCAGACTGCGAGTCGCGCCGCGAGGGCGTCTTCGAGCAGGCCGCCGTCGAACTTCTGGACGACGAGCTCGACCGCGCCGCGGGAGCGCTCCTCGGCGACCTGCGCCGGATGACGCACGCGAACATGTCCGAGGAAGTCGAGTTCTTCTGCAAGGCGCTCGACGCGGACTTGATCACTCCGGCCGACTTTTAAGAAGACCGCGCCCGTCACCCACCTCGTGACCGGCATCCTGCCTTCTCGTCGAGCCGACCTCCGCTCCTCGATTCAACTTGTGAACGCTCCGGTCGCCACGACCGTTACCTGGGCGGCCATCCGGGCCGCCTGTTGCTACCGGTAGCGCTCTACGACCGAGTCGGCGACGAGTTCGAGTAGCGCCGCGCGACCGTCCGGGAGGATCGTCGGCAGCGCTGCCTTGGCTTCGGCGACGACTGCAAGCGCGCGCTCGCGCGCCTCGTCGAGCGCGCCGGTCGCGGCGATTCGCTCGCACAGGCGCTCGGCCTGCTCGGGGCCGTCGAGCCCGGCCAGGTCGAAGCGCGCGAGCTCGGAGTCGCGTTCGCGCGCGAGGATCAGCGGCAGTGTGACGGTGCCGTCGAGCAGGTCGGTACCGCGTGACTTGCCCGTGCGCTCGACCGGGCCGGAGACGTCGAGCACGTCGTCGAGCATCTGAAAGGCAAGCCCGATGCCGCGCGCGAACGCGCCGAGCGCGTCGGCCAGCGCCGTCGAGCCGGCAGCGGCCGTCAGCGCGCCGAGCCGGCAGGCGGCCTCGAACAGCGCTGCCGTCTTCAGCTCGCAGCGGCGCAGGTAGCGCTCGACGGCGACGTCGGCGGCGTAGCAGTCCTCACGCTGGAGCAGCTCGCCCGCGGCGAGCGCCGAGCTGGCGTCTGAGAGCGCGAGAAGCTGCGTCGCGCTCTCGTTGCGCGCCAGCTCGGCGAAGGCACGCGAGAACAGCAGATCGCCTGTCGCGACCGCGACCTCGCGCCCGGCGACGGCCGCGACTGTCGGTCGCCCGCGCCGCAGCTGAGCACCGTCGATCAGGTCGTCGTGCACGAGCGTCGCCGAGTGCACGAGCTCGACTGCAACGGCCGCGCGCACGAGCCGCTCCTCGCCGTCCTTGCCAGGCGGCGGCCCGCCGGCCGACTCGGCCGCGAGCACGACCAGCAGCGGGCGCAGCCGCTTGCCGCCGCCGCCGATCGCAGCATGTGCGTGCGCTGCGAGCGGCTCGCCCGCCTCAGCCGTCACGCGCTCGAGGTGCTGCTCGGTGCGCGCCATCAGCTCGCGCAACGACTCGCCGCCGCGGCGCATGATCGCGTCGAGGCCCTCGACGTCGCTGCTGCGCTCGGCGCGTACGCTTCCCGGAGCGCTCATCGCGCCGGCACCGTTCCTGCGTGGATCGCGACGATTCCGCCCGCGAGCACGACGTAGCCGATCTCGACCAGGCCGGCGCGCTCGAGCTCGGCGGCGAGCTCGGCCGGCGCCGGGAAGCGCTTGACCGAGCTCGGCAGGTAGGCGTAGGCGTCGCCGATCGACGGCGCTGCGCTCGACTCGCCTGAGGAGCCGCCGCCGCGCAGAGATCCGAGCGCACGTGTCGCCGCCTGCGTCGCGCGTCCCAGCGCGGGCACGAGCCGGTCGAACCAGAGCTCGTAGAAAGTCGACAGCGGCGGCTTGACCGGCGAGGTGATCTCGAGCACGACGACGCGCCCGCCCGGGCGCACGACGCGCGCCATCTCGGCGAGGCCACCGGCGAGGTCGGAGAAGTTGCGCGCACCGAAGCCAACCGTCGCCGCGTCGAAGGAGTCCTCGGCGTATGGCAGCGCGAGCGCGTCGCCCCACTCGAAGCGGGGCTGCACCTCGCCCGCGCTGCCGGCGAGCGACGAGCCCTTCTGCCTCGCGCGCGCGAGCATCCCGTCGGAGAAGTCGCTGGCGATCACCTCACCGCCGGGCACGATGCGGCGCGCGAGCTCGAACGCGAGGTCGCCCGTGCCGGTCGCGACGTCGAGCACGCGGTC
>DATBBG010000072.1:0-41893 GCA_036271095.1 Solirubrobacteraceae bacterium | reverse complement strand
GCAAGTCAAGCAGACGCGCCGCGCCGCGCCGCTAGCCTCAAGCGGTGGCCGCACGGACTCACGACTTCGATCTGGCAGCGCTGCGGCTGAGCTCCGGCGAGGGCCGCCGGCTCGCGCTCGACGTGCCGATCGAGCCGCTGCTGCTCGGCGGCGAGCACTACGGCGCCGAGCCCGCGAAGCTGCCGGTGACGCTCGACGTCTCGCGCATGATGGGCGGCGGCTACGCGCTGCGCCTGCGCTTTGCCGCAGCCTTGACGGGCCCGTGCATGCGCTGCCTGAAGCAGGCGCGCCCGACGATCGCCGTCGACGTGCACGAGGTCGACAGGCCGGGCGAAGGCGAGGAGCTCGAAAGCCCTTACGTGCAGGACGAGACGCTCGACCTCGCCGCCTGGGCGCGCGACGCGCTCGCGCTGAGCGCGCCGACGAAGGTGCTGTGCCGCGAGGATTGCGCCGGGCTCTGCCCGATCTGCGCGGTCGACCTCAACGAAGCCGGTCCCGAGCACCATCACGAGCGCGCTCCCGACCCGCGCTGGGCGAAGCTGAGCGAGCTCGAGCTCGAGTAGCACGGCCGTTGGCTGGTAGCCTTTCCAGCTCGATGGCAGTACCAAAGAAAAAGCAATCGCACAGCCGCACGGCCAAGCGCCGTGCGCAGCACAAGATCGGCACGCCGGCGGTCAACGCCTGCCCGCAGTGCCACAGCCCGCGCAGGCCGCACCGAGTTTGTCCGGTGTGCGGCTACTACGCAGGCCGCGAGGTCGTCGCGCCCGCCGCGCACGGCCACGACCACGATCACTCGCACGAGCACGACGACGAGTAACGGCGCGGTGGCGCCGAGGCCGCTGTCAGTCGCCGCGCAGGATTCGGACGTCAGCCGGCAGGTCAGGATCGCCGTCGACTGCAACGGCGCCGATCTCGGCCCCGCCGAGGTCGCCGCCGGCGCCGCGATCGCGGCCGCGCGCGGCGCTCGTGTGATCCTGTTCGGCCCTGCCGCCGAGCTGGGCGCGGCGCCGGCTGGAGTCGAGATCGTCGACGCGCCCTTCTCGGTCGCCAAGAGCTCCGATCCGGCAAGCGCCGTTCGGGCGCACCCGGAGGCCTCGATCGTGCAGGCCGCGCGCGCCGTCGCCGCGGGTGAGGCGCAGGCGCTCGTCTGCGCCGGCGGGACCGGCGCCGCGCTCGCGGCCGGGCTGTTCAACATCAAGCGCACGCGCGGCATCTACCGTCCCGCGCTGGCGCTGCCGCTGCCGCTGCCCGGACGGACCGTGACGCTGCTCGACGTCGGCGCGAACGCGGCCGCGCGCCGCGAGCACCTCGTGCAGTTCGCGTTCATGGGCGCCGCGCTCGCGAGCGCCGTGCTCGGCGTCGAGCGCCCGTGCGTCGGGCTGCTCTCCAACGGCGAGGAGGCGGCGCGCGGCAGCGAGCTCGTCGTCGAAGCCAACGCCGAGCTCGCCGAGCGCGCCGGCGTCGGCATCGAGGCGTTCGAGTTCGCCGGCAACGTCGAGGGCACGGACGTGCTCGACGGCGCCGTCGACGTCGTCGTCACCGACGGCTTCACCGGCAACGTCGCGCTGAAGCTGATCGAGGCGACGTCGCAGACGGTGTTGCGAGCGGTCCGCGACGCGGCGCTGTCCTCGTCGCGCTCGAAGCTCGGCGGCGCGCTGCTGCGCCCGGCGCTCGGCGACTTTCGCGCGCAGGTCGATCCGGAGCTGCAGGGCGGCGCCTACCTGCTCGGCCTGCGCCGGCTCGGCGTCGTGCCGCACGGGCGCTTCTCGCGAATCGGCTTCGCCGAGGCGATCCTGCGCGCACAGCGCGGTGCTCGCGAAGACGTCGTCGGCCGAACCGAGCGCGCGCTGCGCGCGGCCGGCGCGCTGCGCGAGGCGCCGGTGCCCGCGTCCGCGTCGGCCGCTAGCCTGCGCCCGACCGCATGAGCTATCCGATTCGGCCCACGACGACGACGTCCGCGCGCGCCCGCGAAGCGACGAGATTCGGTCGCGCGCGTCCGCGGCGATGACGTCGCTCGCGCGCGAGCAGGTGTTCGCGCTGATCCAGGCCCATCTCGCCGATGAACTCGACGTCGACACGGCCGTAATCGGCGACGGTACGCGCTTCAAGGAGGATCTCGAGGCCGACTCGCTCGACCTGTACACGCTCGTGCAGGAGCTCGAGGACACCTATGGCGTCAGCATGTCCGACGAGCAGGCCGCGCAGATCCTGACGGTCGGCCAGGCCGTCGAGTTCGTGCTCGTACATCAAGACGGGGCCGCGAATGGGCGACGATGAAGCTGCTCGCCGAGCTGCTCGACGAGCTTCCGCAGGATCTGGCGCGCCAGGTCTTCACACACGCCTCTTGGAGCGAGCGGCGCGCCGACTCCTACGCGCGCCTGGCGTTCCTCGGCGACAGCGTGCTGGCGCTGGCAGTGACGACACACCTGTATCCGCGCCTGGAAGCCGAGCGCTTCGGCGCCGGGCGGCTGACGAAGATCCGCGCGCAAGCCGTCTCCGGGCCGTCCTGTCGCGCCGTCGCCGTGCGCCTCGGCTTGCCCCAGCGGCTGCGCGCGGCGGCGCCGGCGGGCGTACGCGACAGCGCAGTCGCGTTGGTCGAGACCGAGCGCGTGCTCGCGTCGGTGATCGAGGCCGTGATCGGCGCCTGCTACCTGCACGCCGGCTACGAGCGCACTGCGCAGGCCGTAGTCGAGGCGTTCACGCCGGAGATCGAGGAGGCGCTGGAGCACCCGGTCGACTTCAAGTCGGCGCTGCAGGAGCTGCTAGCGCGGCGCGGCGAAGAGGTCATCTACAGCGTGCTCGGCGAGGAGGGCCCGCCGCACGAGCGCACCTACACGGTCGCCGCGAGCGTCGCTGGACGCGAGCTCGGCAGCGGCCGCGGGCGCAGCAAGAAGCACGCCGAGCAGGAGGCCGCACGCGAAGCCGTCGAGCGACTGGAGGCGTGAGCCGGCAATGCGCCTGAAGTCGCTCACGCTGAAGGGCTTCAAGTCCTTCCCCGATCGCACGACGCTCGACTTCGGTCCTGGCGTCAGCGTCGTCGTCGGCCCGAACGGATCGGGCAAGTCGAACGTGACCGACGCGGTCCTCTGGGCGATGGGCGAGCAGTCGCCGCTGGCCGTCCGCGGGCAGTCGATGCAGGACGTCATCTTCGGCGGCGGGCACGGCGTGCAGCCGCGCGGCGCGGCAGAGGTCGAGATCGTGCTCGACAACTCCGACGGGACCGTCGACTTGCCGCTCAGCGAGATCTCGATCGTGCGGCGATTGGAGCGCAACGGCGACGGCGGCTATCGACTCAACGGCGCGCGCTGTCGCCTGACCGACGTGATCGACGTGCTCTCCGACACCGGACTCGGCAAGGAGACGCACTCGGTCATCTCGCAGGGGCGCGTCGAGCAGATCGTCACTTCCAAGCCGCGCGACCGGCGCCTGCTGATCGAGGAGGCGGCCGGGCTCGGCAAGCATCGCAAGCGCCGGCGGCGTGCGCAGTTGAAGCTCGAGCGCACGCAGGAGAACCTCGACCGTGCGCTCGACGTCGAGCGCGAGGCGCGCACACGCCTGCGCCCGCTCAAGCGCCAGGCCGAAGCGGCTGAGCTGCACGAGCGCCTGGAGCGCCAGGTGCTGCAAGCGCGCCTGGAGCTGGCGCGCGACGCGACGCGCACGAGCGGGATCGAGCTGGCGCAGGCCGAGCGCCAGGTCGCGACGGCGCGCGCCACGCGCGGTGAGATCGAGTCGAGCCTGCAGGAGACCGTCGAGCGGCGCGGCCGCGCCGAGAGCGCGCTGTCCGAGCGCGCTCAGCGCCACGACGTGCTCTCACGACGCGCCTACGAGTCGCGCTCGGCGCACGAGCGCCTGGGCTTGCGCGGCGAGCAGGTCGCGGCCGGCGCCGCGACGATCGCGCGTCGCAGCGAGCGTGTGCAGAGTGAGCTGGCGCAGTTGCGCCTCGCGCACGAGCAGAGCGCCGAGGACGCCGATCGGGTCTCGGGCGAGAGCCGCATCGGCGAGCTCGAGGCGGCGCTGGCGAAGCTCGCGGGCGAACGCGAGCACGAGCTCGAGCGGGAGCTCGCCGGACTCGAGCGCGAGCTGTCCGAGCAGCGCGAGCGCTTGACCGCGCTCGGCGGCGAGGCGCAGTCGGCGCAGTCGGAGCGTGCGGCGGCGGACGCGGCCGCGGCGAGCGCGCGCGAGCAGCTGGCGGAGGCCGAGCGAGCGGTCGAGGCGGCGCGGCGCGAGGCCGCGCGCGTCGGCGCCGAGCTGGCGGCGGCGAACCAGTTCCTGCGCGGTCACGCGGCGGTGCGCGCCAGCCGCGGCGAGAACGCGCCGCCGGCGCTCAGCGAGGAGCTGCGCGTGCGCGACGGCTACGAGCTGGCGTTCGCGGCGGCGCTCGGCGGTCGCCTCGACGCGGCGCTCGTCGAGGACGTCGCGGGAGCCGAGTCGCTGCTCGACCGCTCCGGACCGGACGGTGCGACGGCGCTGCTCGCGACGACGGCCGATGCGCCCGGCCAAGCGTCGGCTGCCGATCTTCCGGCGGCCGCGCCTGTCGCCGGAGCCGAGCGCCTGCTCGACCTGCTCAGCGGGCCACCGGCCGTGCTGGCGCTCGCGCGGCGGCTGCTCGCCGATGCGTGGGTCGTCGAGCGCCTGGAGCAGTTGCCGCGAGACTTCGGCGGGATCGCCGTGACGCGCGCCGGGCGTGTCTGGTTCGCGTCTTGGGGCGAGGTGCGACAGCTCGCCGAGGGTGGCACTGAGCGCGTGCTCGCGCGCCACAACGAACGCGAGCGCCTGATCGCGGCGACCGAGCGCACTTTGCAGGAGGAACAGGCCGCGAAGGCGGGCGTCGAGCGCGCGCAGGGCGAGCGCCTGATCGCCGAAGCCGCGCGCGCGAGCGCCGAGGACGAGCTGCGAGCGAGCGAGCGCCGCCAAGCCGAGGCGGCCGAGGCGGTGCGCCGAAACGAGTGGCTGATGCAGCAGCGCAAGGCGGCCCCTGCTGAGGGCCCGCTGGCGGTGCGCAAGGCCGAGCTCGAAGGCGAGCTCGCGAGCGAGCGCGCGCAAGCAACGCGGATCGCGCGCGATCTCGAGCAGCGCGGCTTGCGGATCGCGCGCTTGCAAGCGCAGCAGGCGCTCGACGCCGAGATGGCGCCGCGTGCCGAGCGTCTTGCAGTCGCGCTGCGCGAAGCCGGCGAGCTCGTCAGCGAGCGCGTCGCGGCGATCGAGCGCGAGCTCGCGGCGGACCGGCTCGCCGGCGAGGAGATGACCGGCGAGCTGCGCGCCTGCGCCGCGCGCGAGGCGGAGATCCAGGCGGCGCTGCGCAGCGCCGGCGAGGCCGTCACGAACGCCGAGGTCGCAGCGCAGCGCCTGCGCGACCTGGCCGAGGACGCCGCACTGGAGTTGAGAACGGTCGTCGAGCGCCTGGGCCTGACGGCGGTGGAGGACGAGTCGAGCGAGCCTGCTCCCGTGGAGCTCGGCGAGGAGGAGCTGGCGGCGCTGCGCAGCCGCGTCGAGCGGCTCTCGCGCCGCCGCGAGCAGCTCGGCCCGGTCAATCCGCTGGCGCAAGAGGAGTATGCCGAGGCGGTCGCGCACGTCGAGGAGATGGAGGGCCGGCGGGCCGATCTCGAGACGGCGCTGCGCGAGCTGCGCGGCGTGATTCGCGACACCGACCGCCAGATCCAGGAGACCTTCGAGGAGACGTTCGCGGCCGCAGCGCGCAACTTCGAGGAACTCGTCGGCGACGTCTTTCCGGGCGGCTCCGGTCGCCTGCGGCTGGTCAGCGAAGAGCAGCCGGCACGCGCGGTGCTCGGCGGGCAGCCGCTGGCGCGCGGCGGCGCTCGCGAGGGCGCTCAGGTCGTCGGCGGGGCGCCGGCGAGCGCCGCTGAGGATGGCGAGGCGGCTGAGCAGGCGGCCGAGCGCGAGGCAGAGCTCGAGCAGCGCCGCGAGGAGGACAGCTCGGAGATCGGCCAGCTCGGCGTCGAGATCGAGATCACGCCGGCGGGCAAGTCGAGCAAGCGCCTGTCGCTGCTGTCGGGCGGCGAGAAGTCGATGACGGCGCTGGCGTTCCTGTTCGCAGTCTTCCTTGCGCGGCCTTGCCCGTTCTACATCCTCGACGAGGTCGAGGCGGCGCTCGATGACCTCAACCTCGATCGTTTCCTCGCGCTGCTGCGACGTTATGCCGGTCGCGCGCAGTTCATCGTGATCACGCACCAGAAGCGCACGATGGAGGCCGCCGACTGGCTGTTCGGCGTCTCGATGGGCGGCAACGGCGTCTCGAAGGTGCTCTCGCGCAAGCTGCCCGGTCAGCCGGTCGAAGCGGCCGAGACCTCGGATCCGCCCGAGGTTGCCGAGGTGGCCTGAGCGAGCAGCGGATCGGCGCCGTCCCAGAGGCCTTCGGAGCCGTAGGGGCGGAAACGGAAGAAGGCCGACTGATGATGGAACGGGCGTCTGGCGTGTGCGTTGACCGCGTCGCGATGCTCGGCCCCGGCGCGGCCGCTCGCGTATTCCCGCATCGCAGCCGTCGTCGACCAGAGCGAGAAGGTCGCGACCAGCGCCGGCGGGCGAGCCATGCCGGTGCCGCGCAGCATCGCCGGGTCGCCGACGGCGAGCCGTTCGGCCGCGGCGCCGGCTTTGAGGAAGCGCGCGGCCTGCGAAAGCCGCAGCCGGCCGAGCGTCAGCACGGCAGCCGGCTCCTCATCGGCCATCGCCGGCTCGCGTCCGACGATTCCGTCGAGCCCGGGCCAAGCGCCGAACAGATGCGTCGGCTGCAGCATCGCGCGCCAACCGTTGCGCGAAAGCGCGGCTGCGAGCGGGTCGCCGGCTTGAAACGCAGCCAGCGCGCGCTCGCTCTCCCAAACCGAGAACAGCGCGATCCGGCGTGGGGTAGGGCGGGGCAGGCGGCTGCTGCTCAACGGCGAGGTGGCCATCAGCGCGGCGTAGCGCAGTCCCGGCGCCGTCTTCGTGGTCGGCTGCGCTCGCAGCAGTCGCGCTCCGGCGAGGACGCCGGTGTCGGCGATCTGAATCGAGGCGATCATCGTTGCATCACCCTCCGATCGGTTTGTTACTCTGAGGTATACCAGATGGTAACTTCACGTGAGATCGAGCAGCTCAAGCCCGCGCGCGCCGGGTCGCGTCGCAGGCTTCCGGCGGCGCAGCGACGGCTGCTGATCGAGCAGGCGGCCGCGCGGCTGTTCGCCGATCGCGGCTACGAGTCGACGACGGTCGCGCAGATCTGCGCCGCAGCAGGCGTCAGCAAGCCGATGCTCTACCGGCACTTCGAGTCCAAGCAGGAACTGCAGATGAAGCTGCTCGAGCGCCGGCGCGACGAGCTCGCGGCGGCGCCGATCGCGCGCTTCATGGAGACCGACGGCTCGAGCGGCGAGCGGCTCGCGGCGATGATCGATGCTTGGTTCGAGCACGTCGAAGGGCATCCGGACAGCTGCCGGCTGCTGTTTGCAGACGTGACCGGCGATCAATCGGTCCGCGAGCTGCAACGCGAGCTCAGGCGTCGTCAGCGCGCGGCCGACGTGGCCCTGCTGCGCGAGTTCGGGCCGCCGCTGCCCGAGCAGCAGCTCGAGCCGCTGGGCGAGATCATCCGCAGCTCTCTGACGGGCCTGGCGCTGTGGTGGCTCGACCATCCCGACGTCGCGCGCGCCGTCGTCGTCGCGGCGATGCTGCGGATGCTGAGCGGCATGCTCGCGCTCGCCTGAGCGATCCGCGGCCTGCCACGTGGCGCGCCGCGCACGCGCTGATATCGTCGCGCGGCCCGTGGCACGCGAGTGGAGCGATCTGTTCATCTTCGACGACTCCGATCGCGGCGAGCGCGCCGGTGGTGACGCGGGCGCGGCGGTCGAGCCGGCGGCGGACGAGGGGGCGCAGCGCAAGCGCGGTGGGCTCTTCCGGCGACTGCGCGAGAGCATGGCCAAGACGCGCCAGGCGCTCGGCTCGGAGATCCAGGCGACGCTGTTCGGCGTGCTCGACGAGCACACCTGGGAACGGCTCGAGGAGGCGCTGATCATGGCCGACGTCGGCGCGAGCACGACGGCGTCGGTCGTCGCGACGCTCGAAGCGGAGGTCGCCGACGGCGGGCTCGAGGGCGGCGAGGCGCTGAGCGAGCGGCTGATCGAGCTGCTCGCCGAGACGACGCGCGTCGGCGAGAGCCGGATCGACCTGCGCAGCCGCCCGACCGTGATCATGGCCGTCGGCGTCAACGGGACGGGCAAGACGACGACGATCGGCAAGCTCGCGTGGCATCTGCACAACGAGCTGGGCCAGACCGTGCTGCTGGGCGCGGCCGACACGTTTCGCGCGGCAGCGAGCGAGCAGCTCGCCGGCTGGGCCGAGCGCGCCGGCTGTGAGATCGTGACCGGGCCCTCCGGCGCCGACCCTGGGTCGGTCGCGTTCGAGACGATCGCGCGTGCGAACGCCGAGGGCGTCGATGTCGTGATCATCGACACGGCCGGACGCCTGCACACTCAGGACGACCTGATGGGCGAGCTGGCGAAGGTGCGCCGCGTGATCGCACGCCAGCTCGACGGCGCGCCGCACGAGACGCTGCTGACGATCGACGCGACGACTGGACAGAACGGGCTGCGCCAGGCGAAGCTGTTCGCGCAGGCGGCGCACGTCAGCGGCGTCGTCTTGACGAAGCTCGACGGCACCGCGCGCGGTGGCATCGCGCTGGCGATCGCGCGCGAGCTGGAGCTGCCGGTCAAGCTGATCGGCGTCGGCGAGTCGGTCGAGGATCTGCGCCCGTTCGATTCCGAGGAATTCGCACGCGCGCTGATCGCGCAGTGAAAATGCTCGTCTCGGCGCCCGCGCAGGGGTAACCTGGAGCTCATGGACGTCTGGGTCATCTGGCTGATCGCCGCCTGCGTCCTCGGAGTCGGCGAGATGCACCAAGGCGGCTTCTACCTCGCGCCGTTCGCGCTCGGCGCGGTGCTTGCGGCCGTGCTCGGACTGCTCGGGGTCGGCGCGCTGCTCTCGGCCGTCGCCTTCCTCGGCGGCTCGGCGCTCGTCTTCACGACGCTGCGCCCAATCGCGCAGCGCCACCGGCGACTGCCGCCGACGCTGCGAACCGGCGCCGCCGCGCTCGTCGGCCGCCCGGCGCTCGTGCTCGAGCGGATCGCCAACGACGAGGGCGTCGGCTGCGTGAAGATCGACGGCGGCGAGGTGTGGACGGCGCGCAGCTACGACGAACACGAGGAAATACCCGCCGGCGAGCGGGTAGAGGTCGTCGAGATCCGGGGCGCAACCGCCCTAGTGATGCACTAGAAAGGAACCTGCTCATGGTCGTCCTGATCGTCGTCATCGTCGTAGTCGTGTTCGCGCTCGTGCTCGCTGCGCGCACGATCCGCGTGATCCCACAGGCGCGCGCCGGCGTCGTCGAGCGCCTCGGGCGCTACAGCCGCACGCTCGAGCCGGGACTGACGATCATCACGCCGTTCATCGATCGCGTGAAGCCGCTCGTCGATCTGCGCGAGCAGGTCGTCAACTTCGCGCCGCAGTCGGTCATCACCGAAGACAACGTCGTCGTCGGGATCGAGACGGTGCTCTATTTCACGATCACGGACGCGCGCTCGGCTACGTATGAAATTGCGAACCCGCTGCAGGCGATCGAGCAGCTGACGGTGACGACGCTGCGCAACGTGATCGGCGGCCTGTCGCTGGAGAAGACGCTGACCTCGCGCGAGAACGTCAACACCGAGCTGCGCGTCGTGCTCGACGAGGCGACCGGCAAGTGGGGCATCAGGATCAACCGCGTCGAGATCAAGTCGGTCGACCCGCCGCCGGACATCCGCTCGGCGATGGAGAAGCAGATGCGCGCCGAGCGCGATCGCCGCGCGGCGATTCTCACGGCCGAAGGCGAGAAGCAGTCGCAGATCCTCACCGCCGAGGGCGCCAAGCAGGCCGCGGTGCTGACTGCCGAAGGCGCGCAGCAGGCGGCGATCCTCGACGCCGAGGGCGAGCGCCAGGCGGCGATCCTGCGCGCCGAGGGC
Organism: Solirubrobacteraceae bacterium; assembly: GCA_036271095.1. Taxonomy (GTDB): domain Bacteria; phylum Actinomycetota; class Thermoleophilia; order Solirubrobacterales; family Solirubrobacteraceae; genus Palsa-744. Next base: position 31,916 of record DATBBG010000072.1, on the reverse strand, counting down.
GAAGCGAAGGCGATCGACACCGTCTTCAGCGCGATTCACGAGGGCAAACCGAATCGCGAGCTGCTCAGCTACGAATACCTGCAGATGCTGCCGCAGCTCGCCGAAGGCGACGCGAACAAGGTCTTCGTCGTGCCGTCGGAGTTCGCGCAGGCGTTCGGCGGCATCGGCGAGGCGCTCGCCGGCCGCTCCGCGGCGCGTGAGCCCGACGGCCCGCCGTCACGGCCGCGCTCGGTGCCGCCGCCGAAGGACTCCTGAGCGCCGCCGATGTTCGATTCGCTCGCGGAGAAGCTGCAGGCGACGCTGACCGACGTCCGCAATCGCGGCACGCTGACCGAGGCGGACATCGACGCGGCGATGCGCGAGATCCGTTTGGCGCTGCTCGAGGCCGACGTCAACTTCAAGGTCGTGCGCCAGTTCACGGCGCAGCTGAAGGAGCGCTGCATGGGCGCCGACGTCGTCGGCGGGCTCAACCCCGGCCAGCAGGTCGTGAAGATCGTCAATGAGGAGCTCGCGGCGCTGATGGGTGGCGCGACGGCAGGCCTGAGCTTCTCGCCGAAACCGCCGACGGTGATCCTGATGGCCGGGCTGCAGGGCTCCGGCAAGACGACGGCGACGGCCAAGCTCGCGCGCTATCTGCGCGAGGAGAACTCCTCGTCGGTCGCCGTCGCCGCCTGCGACGTGTATCGCCCGGCGGCGATCGAGCAGCTCGTCAAGGTCGCCGCGCAGGCCGGCGCGGAGACCTACGAGCAGGGCACGGACCGCGATCCCGTCGAGATCGCGAAGTGGGCGCTGGAGCGCGCACGCGAGGACGGCAAGGACGTGCTGATCGTCGACACGGCCGGGCGCCTGCACGTCGATCAGGAGCTGATGAGCGAGCTCGTGCGCGTGCGCGACGCGGTCAAACCGCACAGCGTGCTGCTCGTCGTCGACGCGATGACCGGTCAGGACGCCGTCAACGTCGCCGAGCAGTTCGCCGAGGCGGTCAAGTTCGACGGCGTCGTCATGAGCAAGCTCGACGGCGACGCTCGCGGCGGCGCCGCGCTGTCGGTCAAGGCGGTCACGGGCAAGCCGATCCTGTTCGCCTCGACCGGCGAGAAGCTCGACCAGTTCGAGCGCTTCCACCCCGACCGGATGGCGCAGCGGATCCTCGGCATGGGCGACGTGATGAGCTTGATCGAGCAGGCCGAGCGCCAGTTCGACCAGGACGACGCGCTCGAGCTCGAGCGCAAGCTGCGGCGCAACGAGTTCGACCTCGACGACTTTCTCGGACAGCTCAAGAGCATCCGCAAAATGGGACCGCTGACGAACCTGCTCGGCATGATTCCCGGCCTCGCCGGCCACCAGCTCTCGCAGATGAAGGTCGACGAGCGCGAGCTCGACCGGATTCAGGCGATCATCCTCTCGATGACGCCCGAAGAGCGCCGCTCGCCGGAGCTGATCAAGGGCTCGCGGCGGCTTCGGATCGCGCGCGGCTCGGGCACGAGCGTGCAGCACGTCAGTCGCCTGATCAAGCAGTTCGGCCAGACGCGCAAGATCATGCGCCAGGTCGGGCGCGGCAGGACGCCGGACTTCGGCGCGATCATGCGCGGCGCGCGCTGAGGACGCCGCCGGCGCTGCGCGAGGCTGCGTCCTCGCTCGCTCGTGTACCGAAGCCGGGAGACACTCGCTGCGCTCGCATCCCCGTTTCGGCCAACACGCCACGCTCCCTGCGTCCTTGCCTCGCTTGGCCGGCGACACCCTCAGATGCCCGATCCGGCTTCGCGCGCGCACACCGTCTAAGCTCTCTGGCGATGTGCGTCGCGGTCCGTGCAGCAGCGGGCCGGCGCGGACGTCGAGATCTCGTTCCGCAGCAGAGAGGAAAACGTGTCGGTAAGGCTGAGGCTCACGCGGGTGGGCGGCAAGAAGGATCCGATTTGGCGCGTCGTCGTCGCCGATCAGCGCTCGCCGCGCGACGGTCGCGTGATCGAGACGATCGGCCACTACAACGCGCAGACCGACCCGTCGACGATCGTGCTCGACGAGGAGCGCGCGCGCAGCTGGCTGGCACGTGGAGCGCAGCCGTCGAACACGGTGCGCAAGCTGTTGCGCATCCAGGGCATCGAGGCGCGCTGACGCTGGCGCGCCGGCGTCTGTGCGAGCTGGGGCAGGGAACGCGGCGATGAACGAGCAGCGCGCATCCGCCAAGAGCGAGGCGAGCGAGGTTCCGAGGCGGCTGCTCGAGTATCTCGCCGAAGGCCTCGTCGACGCGCCCGAAGAGGTCTCGGTCGAGCAGTTCGACGGCGACAACGGCACGATCGTGCTCGAGCTGTGCGTCGGCGACGACGACTACGGCCGCGTGATCGGGCGCGGCGGGCGCACCGCGCAGGCGCTGCGCACGGTCGTCAAAGCCGCCGCGACGAGCGAGGGCTGCCGCGTGCTCGTCGACATCGTCGATTGAGCGACGCACGCGAGCTGGCGGCCGGCCGCGTCGGGCGCGCGCACGGGCTCGACGGCAGCTTCTATGCGACCGGCCCGCTGACACGGCTGCTGACGCTCGGCGCGGTCGTGACGGTCGCCGGGCGCAGCGCTGAGATCGTCCGCCGCGCCGGCACCGACGCGCGTCCGATCTTGCGCCTGCAGGGCGTCGTCGACCGCGCCGGCGCCGAGCAGCTGCGCGGGGAGGAGCTGTCGGTCGCAAAGAGCGACGCGCCGGCGCTCGGCGAGGGGGAGTGGTGGGCGCACGAGCTGGAGGGATGCGAGGTGTTCGATCAGCACGGCCGCTCGCTCGGCACGGTCGCGCGACTGCTCGGGATGCCCTCGTGCGAGGTGCTCGAGGTGCGCGGCGCCGGCGGCGCCGAGTTGCTGCTCGTGCCGCTTGTCAGAGACGCGATTCGCGAAGTCGACGTGTCGGGCAGGCGCGTCGAGGTCGACGCGGAGTTCCTCGATCTGGGCGAGGTCGAGCGTGGAGATTGACGTCTTCACGCTGTTTCCCGAGTGGTTCGACTGGCTCGGCTCCCAGCGGCACGTCGCCAACGCGATCGCAGGCGGATCGAAGCTCGGCCTCGTCAACTTCCGCGACCACACGACTCTGAGCGGCGCGCAGGTCGACGACATGCCGTTCGGCGGCGGCGCCGGGATGGTGCTGCGCGTCGACGTCGTCGAAGCGGCGCTGCGCGCTCGCTATCAGCTCGATCCGGTCCAGCTGCGCGAGCGCCGCCGCGTGATCGCGCTCGCTCCGGGCGGCCGGCTGCTCGACGACGCGCTCGTCGACGAGCTTGCCGCAGAGCCGGCGCTGACGCTGCTGTGCGGCCGCTACGAGGGCTTCGACGAGCGCATCGTCGAGCACTTCTGCAGCGACGTCGTCTCGATCGGGCGCTACGTGCTGGCCGGCGGCGAGCTCGCGGCGATGGTGCTCTGCGACACCGTCCTGCGCAAGCTGCCTGGAGCGCTCGGCGACGAGCGCTCGGCCGTCGAGGAGTCTTTCAGCGCAGCGCTCGGCGGCGATCCGGAGTATCCGCACTACACGCGCCCGGCCGAGCACCGCGGCTGGCGTGTTCCCGAGGTGCTGCTGTCGGGTCATCACGCGCGCATCGAGCAGTGGCGGCGCGAGCGCAGCCGCGAGCGCGGCGATCGCCAGCGCGCCGAGCAGCGCGCCGCCGCGCCGCCGGCGGAGTGACGCGGCGCGCGCCAGCCGTCCGCTACCATGCAGACCGCGCTGGCCGAGAACCCGTTCGGGGATCAGCTTCGGCCGCTGCCGCACCAACCTCTTTCACTCATGAGCAGCGTCATCGAAACCATCGAGCGCGCACAGTTGCGCCGCGTCCCCAACTTCGCGCCGGGCGACCGCGTCAAGGTCCACTTCCAGGTGATCGAGGGCACCCGCCGGCGCGTGCAGGTCTTCGAGGGCGTCGTGATCAAGCGCCAGGGGCATGGCGCGCGCGAGACCTTCACCGTGCGCAAGCAGTCCTTCGGCGTCGGCGTCGAGCGGATGTTCCCGGTCAATTCGCCGAAGATCGAGCGGATCGAGGTGGCGGCGCGCGGCGACGTGCGCCGGGCGAAGCTCTACTATCTGCGCGATCGCGTCGGCAAGCGCGCACGTGTTCGCGAGCGCCGCTACTCCGGTCCCGAAGAGATCGTCGAGCCGGGCCTGCTGCACGAGCCGGACGGCGCAACAGACGCCGATGGGCTGACGGCCGAGGAGGCCGTGCTCGAGCAGGACGCGGCCGTCGAGGCGCCGGCCGCCGAGCAGACGGACGCGCAGCAGCCCGCGGCCGCGAGCGAGACGCAAGGCGAGGCAGCGGATGCCGATGCCGATACGGAGCCCGCCGCGCTCGCAGAGGATGCGGCAGACTCCGGCCCGGAGCAGGCAGGCGAGATCGCCGGCACGGCAGAGGGCGCTCCCGGTGCTGACACGGACGGGAAGGACGCCGGCAGCGACGAGCCGGCGTGAAACGCCGGCGCAAAGGGTCGAAATCGACCGCTAGCTCGATCGTCGAGCTGGTCGTGATCATCCTCGTAGCGCTTGGCTTGGCGCTCGGCATTCAAGCCTGGATCGTCAAGCCCTACCGGATTCCGAGCGGCTCGATGGAGCCGACGCTCGATGTCGGTCAGCGCGTGCTCGTCGACCGCATCGGCACGCATTTCGGCAAACCTCACGTCGGCGAGATCGCCGTCTTCCATCCGCCTGAAGGCGCGACCGAAGAGGAGTGCGGCGGCGACACACGGATCAACCCCGGCGGCGCGCCGTGCGATACGCCGGTGCCGAAGGAGGACACGGGCACCAACTTCATCAAGCGGATCGTCGCCGGACCGGGCGACACGATCAAGATCATCGAAGGCCACGTGATCCGCAACGGCAAGCGCGAGTCGGACTCCTACATCCGCCCGTGCCCAGGCGTCTCGGAGTGCAACTTCCCGGTGCCGATCAAGGTTCCCGCCGGGCACTGGTTCATGATGGGCGACAATCGTGGCGAATCCGACGACAGCCGCTTCTGGGGCCCAGTTCCCACCGGATGGATCATCGGCGGAGCCTTCGCTACCTACTGGCCGCCCGACCGAATCGGAAGCCTCTAGCGAAGTCGTGACGCGAGTCGGCGCCGATCTCGCGGCGACGGATCCCAAGCAGCGCTCCACGGCGAAGGGCTCGGCGCGATCGCGCCGACGCGCTCGGCGCGGGCGCGCCAGCAGCAGCGGCAGGCGCCTGTTCGCGTTCGATCGCCAGCTCGGCGTTCCGCTCGTCGCCGGCGCCGACGAGGCTGGACGCGGCTGCCTCGCCGGCCCGCTGATGGCCGCCGGAGTGCTGTTCGACTACGACGCGCTGACGACGCGCGAGCTGCGCGCGCTGAGCGCGCTGAACGACTCCAAGCAGCACAGCCACGAGGCCCGCGAGGAGCTGTTCCCACTCGTGCTGCGCACTGCCGCGCGCGTCGTCGTGGTCTCGCGCAGCGTTCGCGCGATCGACGAGCGCGGGTTGCACAAGACGAACCTCGCGGCGCTGCGCGACGCGCTCCTCGCGGTCACGCGCGACGTCCGCGGCGAAGTGATCTGCCTCAGCGACGGCTTTCCGGTGCGCGACCTCGGCCGCCCGCAGCGCGCGATCGTCAACGGCGACGCGACGAGCGCGGCGATTGCCGCAGCGTCGATCGTCGCGAAGGTCACGCGCGATCGCTACATGCGCCACGCCGACGGCGAGCATCCCGGCTGGAGCTTCGCCGAGCACGTCGGCTACTCGACGCCGGTGCACCGCGAGGCGATCCTGCGCCAAGGCGTATCGCCGCTGCATCGGATGTCGTTCCAGTCGCTCGCCTATCAGCAGCTCGCGCTGTAGCGACACGTCGCCACCCGCGCCGCGCGACACGCCGCGCTCCGCGAGAGGCTCACCACGCGTTCTCGACGTGATCGAGCTGGAGCGGCGCTCCGCGCGCGTCGATCACGACGCCGACCGCGTCGAAGCGGATCGTGTTGGCGCTCGCCAGCGCGCCCCGGCGCTCGCGCAGCCAGGCGAGCGCGAGCCGTCGTAGACGCGCCCGCTGACGCGCGCCGAGCCCGGCGAGCGGCAGCTGGTCTTCGCGGATCGACCCCTGGCCTGAGCGCACCGAGCGCGTCTTGACCTCGACGAACACGAGCGTCGCCCGATCGCGCGCGATCAGGTCGATCTCGCCCTCGCGCGTGCGCACGTTGCGCGCGAGGATCGACCAACCACGCCGGCGCAGATGCTCGGCGGCGATCTGCTCGCCGCGGCGGCCTAGGAGATGTCGTCGATCGTCGCTCATCGTGGCGATGCTAAGCGTGGCTTGCGATGCGACGGTGGGGCGGGTCGATAGCCTGCACGGCCGTGACCGATGGCATGCAACAGCCCCCGCGCGGCCCCGGCGCGATCGATGGGGTCACCGGCTTCATGGGCATGCGCTGGGAGGATCCGCAGACCGTCCGCCTGACGATCCGCCCGGAGCTGATCAACGCCGGCGGGCTGCTCTCCGGCGTCGTCACGTATGCGCTCGTCGACTACTGCATGGGCTCGACCCTGTGGGCGCAGACGACCGCCGAGGAGCGCATCGCGACGATCAGCATCGCGGTCAACTACGTGCAGACGGCGACCGACGGCGAGATCGTCTGCCGCACGGTGCTCGACCGGCGCAACCGGCGCACGGCGGTGATGCGCAGCGAGGTCACGCACGAGGACGGGCGCCTGCTCGTGACGGCGATCGGCAGCTACACGATCTTCCCGCCGCGCCGCGCCGACGCTCCGGCTGCTCCGGCTTCCTGAGCGATGGGGGGCACGAGCGACGCGCGCACGCCCGTAGCGCTGACGATCGCCGGCTCTGACTCCGGCGGCGGCGCCGGGATTCAGGCCGACTTGAAGGCGTTCGCGCGCTGCGGCGTGCACGGAACGAGCGCGATCACGGCGATCACGGCGCAGAACACGCTCGGCGTCAGCGAGATCCACCCGGTTCCGCCGGCGACGATCCTCGCGCAGGTTCGCGCGGTGATCTCCGACATTCGCGTCGATGCAGTCAAGGTCGGGATGCTCGGCACGACCGAGAGCGCCGAAGCGGTCGCGCAGGCGCTCACCGAGCTGCCGGCCGGCGTTCCCGTCGTCGTCGACCCGGTGATGGTCGCCGAGTCGGGCGCGCGCCTGCTCGACGCCGGCGCCGAGCGCGTGCTGATCGAGCGCGTGCTGGCGCAGGCGAACGTGTTGACGCCGAACCTGCCGGAGGCGCGCGCGCTGCTCGGCGCGCCGGCGCCGGCCGCACGTCTCGACGACGGAGCCGCCGCGCGCGATGCCGCCGAAGCCGAGGCGCTGGCTCGCGCGCTGCTCGAGCTTGGGCCGGGCGCGATTGTCGTGACCGGCGGGCATCGCGCACAGGCAGTCGATCTGTTTCTCGCTGCCGGCGCGCACGCGCGGCCGGTCGCGATCGACGGCGAGCGCCACGCGGATGGCGCCGCGCACGGCTCAGGCTGCACGCACTCCTCGCTAATCGCAGCGCAACTGGCGCTCGGCCGCACGCCGCTGCAGGCTGCACGTACGGCGCGCGAGCTGACCGGAGCGGCCGTCAGGGATGGGCTGCGCGACGTCGGCGCCGGCGCGGGGCCGGTCGATGTCGCCGGGCTCGCTCGCGCGCGCTCGCGATTCGACGCGAACGCCGCCTGATCGTCGAGGCGCGCGACGTGGCCGAGTCTGTTTGCCATAATCGCCAGACGATGAGGCGCTGCTGCGTGGAGCTTGGCGAACGATGAGGCTGCTGCGGATGAAGCCGGGCCACGGCGAGATCCTGCTGGCGGAGGGCGATGTCGAGGCGCCGGAGCAGGAGCGCGAGTTGATCGAGGCGTTTCGCCGCGAGCTCGACGCCGGCATGTGGGCGGCGGTCCCGACGGAGGCGCACGACGGTCGCCGCCGCGCGGAGCTGGTCAAGACCTTCGCCGACGTCCCGCGCGACGCCGAGCGCGTGATCTTCTTTCCGCGCGCCGCCGGCGGCGCGCCGCGGACCGCTCGCTGAGCGCAGTGCTGCTCGCGCTCGGCACCGCCGCGCTCGTGCTCGTCGTGCTGCTGTGGGAGCTTGCGCGCTCGTCGGTGCTTGGAGCTGGCGCGCGCGCTTGGAGCGCATTCGACCAGTGGCGCCGGCGCGAGCCGGCCACGATCGGCTTCGACCCCGGCCGCGAACGCCGTGCCGAGCAGCGCGCGCGCGAGCTGCTGCGCTCGTGCGTCGAGCATCGCGAGTGGGCGATGTATCGCGACCTCGGCTTCATCCGCGTGTGGGGCGGTCTCGGCGAGCGCGCGCATGCAGCCGGTGCCTCCTACGCCTATCTGATCTACCCACACCGGCCGATCGTCGCCTACGTGCCGCAGACCGGTGCCTTGCTGAACGAGTACTGCGTCGCGTTTCCCGACCACACGCGCCCATACGGCAGCGCGCGGCTGCCGGATGCCGACGACGTGCTGGCAAAGTGGATGGCGCTGAACGCCGACGAGCGCAGGCTGATCGAAGTGGCGAACATGCACCTTCCCGGACGCCAGGTCGACCCAGAGCGGGTTCGGCGCGACCTCGCGCGGCTGACGCGCTGGGAGCGTGAGCTCGGCGACGCGAGCGCAGCAGATATCGTGCGCGCCGCGTGAGCAGCTCAAACGGATTCGACGTCAGACACCGCAGCCGCGCCCTCACCGAGGGGCCTGAGCGCGCCGCCGCGCGCTCCTACCTGCACGGTGTCGGCTACTCGGCCGAGGATCTCGCCAAGCCGATCGTCGGCGTCGCGCACTCGTGGATCGAGACGATGCCGTGCAACTTCAACAACCGCGTGCTCGCGGCGAAGGTCAAGGAGGGCATCCGCGCCGCCGGCGGCACGCCGATGGAGCTGAACACGATCGCGATCTCCGACGGCATCACGATGGGCACGTCGGGCATGCGCGCGTCGCTCGTCTCGCGCGAGCTGATCGCCGACTCGATCGAGCTCGTCGCCAGCGCTCACGCCTTCGATGCGCTCGTGACGATCTCCGGCTGCGACAAGACGATCCCAGGAACGGTGATGGCGCTCGCGCGTTTGGACATCCCCGGATTGATGCTCTACGGCGGCTCGATCAAGCCCGGTTGGTTTCAGGGCGCCGAGGTGACGATCCAGCAGGTCTTCGAGGGCGTCGGCAAGTTCGCCGCAGGCAAGATGACCGAGCAGGAACTGCACGAACTCGAGGAGGCCGCCTCGCCCGGCGCGGGCGCGTGCGGCGGCCAGTTCACGGCGAACACGATGGCGATGGCGTTCGAGGCGCTCGGCATCTCGCCGGCCGGCTCGGCGATGGTGCCGGCCGAGGACGGCCGCAAGCTGGCGGTCGCGAAAGAGTGCGGCGAACTGGTGATGGATGTGCTGCGTCGCGGGCAGCGTCCGAGCGAAGTGCTCGTCAAGCCGGCGTTCGAAAACGCGATCGCCGCCGTCGCGACGAGCGGCGGCTCGACCAACGGCGTCCTGCATCTGCTCGCCGTCGCGCGCGAAATCGGCGTGCCGCTCAAGCTCGACGAGTTCGAGGCGATCTCCGAGCGCACGCCGCAGTTGTGCGATCTGCAGCCGGGTGGCAAGTACGTCGCGACGGAGCTCTACGAAGCAGGCGGCGTGCCGCTCGTGCTGAGCCGCTTGAAGGAAGCAGGAATTCTCAATGCGGATGCGATCACGGTCACCGGCAAGACGATCGGCGAGGAGGCCGACAAAGCTGAGGAGACGGACGGGCAGCCGGTCGTGCGCCCGCTTTCGAACCCCGTCAAAGCGACCGGTGGCTTCGCGATCCTGCACGGCAATATCGCGCCTGACGGATGCGTGGTGAAGCTGTCAGGGCATGAGCGGCGCAAACACGTCGGCCCGGCGCGCGTGTTCGACGGCGAGGAGACGGCGATGAAAGCCGTGCTCGCGCACGAGATCGAGGCCGGCGACGTCGTCGTGATCCGCGGCGAGGGGCCGGCCGGCGGACCGGGCATGCGCGAGATGCTGGCCGTGACCGCGGCGATCGTCGGCGAGGGGCTCGGCGAAGAGGTCGCGCTGATCACCGACGGGCGCTTCTCCGGCGCGACACACGGCTTCATGGTCGCGCACGTCGCACCCGAGGCGGTCCGCGGCGGTCCGATCGCGGCGCTTGCGACCGGCGACGAGGTGACCGTCGACGTCGACGCCGGGCGCCTCGACGTGGCGCTGAGCGACGAGCAGATCGCCGAGCGCGTCAGCGCCTACGTGCAGCCGCCGCGCGCCGACGAACACATCGACGTCGCGATTCGCAAGTACGCGAAGCTCGTCGGTAGTGCCTCTGAAGGCGCGGTCGCGCTGTAGTCGTGCGCGGCCTTCGATAGCAGCGGTATATACGCCGTATATACGTTTGCTACCGCGACACCGAAACGGAGCGTGCGACCAGCCGCTCGCTCGCAGCAACGGCGCCGGCGCTGCGCGGGCGCTGGCTACTCGGCGAGAAACTGCTCGAGCAGCGGGTTGAAGCGCTCGGGATGCTCGAGCATCGCCATGTGGCCGGTGTCGTCGAAGACGACTTTGCGCGAGTTCGGGATCAGCTCGGCGAAGACGTCGGCGTCGTGCACGTTGATCAGCCGATCCTTCTCGCCCCAGACGATCAGCGTCGGGCAGGCGATCTCGCCGAGGCGTTCGCGGATCTCGTAGTCGAGCACGGCTTCGAGGCCTTGCAGGAAGCCGGGCTTGCCGGCGCCGCGGATCTGCTCGGCGGCGAGCGCGGCCGGCAGCCGTCCAGGTCGGCGCACGACGACGCCAAGCGCTGCGTCGCGCAGCCGCGCGCGGCGGGCGACCGCGTCGGACTTCGTCGCCGCCCATGCGCCTGAGGCGATCAACACGCGCTCGGCGCGACGCATCGCCGGCAGCACGCGCTTGGAGCCGGGATGTTCGTGCGTCGAGAGGCCGGCGGCGGAGACGAGCACGAGCCGCTCCACGCGTTGCGGGAAGGCGATTGCCAGCTCGGCGCCGATGAAGCCGCCCATCGAGTTGCCGATGACGGCTGCCGCATCGACGCCGAGCTGCGCCAGCAGCCGGTCGAGCAGCCGTGCGTAGCCGGAGATCGAGAGCTTCTGCGCGGGCATCGGCGAGTAGCCGAAGCCGGGTAGGTCGAAGGTGATCACGCGACGCTCGGCCGCGAACAGCGGCAGTTGCTCCAGCCAGTTCTGCCACGAGCCGGAGAGGCCGTGAACGAACACGAGCGGCTGCGCCTCGCCGGCGTGCTCAGGGCCGAGCTCGATCGTGTTCACGGGCGTGCCGTCTACGATCTGCCAGCGTTGATGCGCACGCCAGTCGACGTCCATCCAGGGGGCGCGCCGACGTGCGGCGGAGGAGGCCGAACGTTGAGGACGACCGTTCTGCACCGCGGGTATCGACATCCTGTGAATCTAGCGCGCCCGACAGAGCGCCTGCGCTCAGAGCAGGGCAGGCGGGCGCCGGCGGCGAACTACGCGACGTCATGACGAGCGCCACAGCCCAAATACGCGACGAACGCGCCGACGGCGAGAGGCAAGCCGGCGCGTCGCCGCTCGACGGCGCCTGGCAGCACGCGATCGAGCTGCTGCTCGAAGACCTGCAGCGCCGCGACGCGGCCGTGCGGACGCGCCGCGCCTACCGCGTCGACCTCGAGCAGTTCGCTCGCTGGGCGGGCGCCGCCGGGCACGAGCCGCGCTCGGTCGACTCCAAGCTCGTGCGCCGCTACGTCGCGCATCTATCCGAGCGCGGCGCCGCGCCGAGTACGAGCGCGCGCAAGCTGGCGGCGATGCGCGCGTTGTTCGCCAGTCAGCGCGAGCACGGCGAGATCGCCGAGAACCCGGCCGACCTCGTCTCGACGCCGCGCCGCGGCTCGCATCTGCCGCGCGTGCTCAGCGCGCGCGAGGCCGCTTCGCTGCTCGACTCGATCCCGGATGGGATCCCCGCCCGCCCGCTCGAGCTGCGCGACCGGGCGATGTTCGAGCTCGCCTACGCCTGCGGCCTGCGCGCCGAGGAGATCGTCTCGCTGTGTACCGTCGACGTCGACTGGGACGGCGAGCAGCTGCGCGTGGAGGGCAAGGGCCGCAAGACGCGCTTCGTGCCCGTCGGCGAGCCGGCGCTGCTTGCGCTGCGCGCCTACCTCGACCGGGCACGCGCCGGCTTGAACTCCGCCGGCGGCGAGCGCGGTCAGGCCGACGGGCCGTTGTTCCTCTCCAAGACCGGTCGCCCGCTCGGCACCAGCGACGTCCGGCGCAGGCTGCGCACGTGGGTCTCTCGCGCCGGCGCCGGGACGTCGAGTGGGGGCGGTGCGGTCTCGCCGCACGCGCTGCGCCACAGCTTCGCGACGCACCTGCTGGACGGCGGCGCCGACCTGCGCAGCATTCAGGAGCTGTTGGGGCATGCAAGCGTGTCCAGCACTCAGATTTACACTCGGGTAGAGTCAGCGAAACTGAAAAGCGCCTATGCGCGCAGCCACCCTCGGGCCTGAGACAAGGGAAACACCCTGGAGACCAATGTCAAACCGATCGAGCTGCGGGAACTCTGGCGGCGATACAAGTCCGACAGCGACACCAAGGCGCGTGAGCGGCTTGTCGTCGCCTACTCGCCGCTGGTCAAGTACGTAGCCGGTCGCACCGCTGCCGGCCTGCCGCCGCATGTCGAGGAGGCCGACCTGATCTCCTACGGCTTGGTCGGCCTGATCAGCGCGATCGAGCGCTTCGACCTGTCTCGCGACATCAAGTTCGAGACGTACGCGATCATGCGCATCAAGGGCGCGATCATCGATGAGCTGCGCTCGATGGACTGGGTGCCGCGCAGCGTGCGTGCGCGGGCGCGCGAGGTCGAGCGCGCGAACGCGAAGCTCGAGAACACGCTGCAGCGCGCGCCGACCGATCAGGAGATCGCCGACGAGATCGGTATCACCGTCGAGGAACTGAACGAATCGCTGCTGGCGATCTCGCACTCCTCGATGGTCGCGCTCGACGAGCTGTGGAGCGTGTCGGACTCCAGCGGCGATCAGGTCTCGCTGATGGACACGATCGAGGATCCGAACGCGCCCGACCCCTCGCGCGCGCTCGACGTAGGCGATCTGAAGGACCGCATCGCCGATTCGATCGCGAAGCTGCCCGAGCGCGAGAAGCTCGTGATCGCGCTCTACTACTACGAGAACCTGACCTTGCGCGAGATCGGCGAGGTGCTCGGTGTGACCGAGTCGCGCGTGTCGCAGATGCACACGAAGGCCGTGCTGCGGCTGCGCTCGCGCATGCAAGAGGAGTCGTTCGACGACTGATCGCGCGCTCGCGGCACTTGCGTCGCGAAACGGGACGGCGAGGCGTCAAGCGGCTCCTGCGCACCTCGATGCTTGACGCTCCAGCTACGCTGCTGGGCTGATGGCAACTCGATCGATCGTCACGTCTCAGCCGGATGTCGAGTGCGACGTCTGCGAGCGCCGCCTGCTGCGCGGCGAGCAGCCGGACGTCTTCCTCGACGCCGGGCAGCCGCGCATGGTCTGCGAGCTGTGCGCGCCGCGCGCTGCCCATCAGGGCTGGAAGCGCGGCTCCGAGGAGGCGCTGCTCGGCTCCTCCTCGCTGTCGAGCCGGCGCGGCCGCGGGCTGCTGGGCCGCCTGCGCCAGTCGCGCAGCGCCGCCTCGCCGCGCGGGCGCCGAGGCGCTCTGCTCGACGAGCCGCATCCGTTCGATCTGCTCGGCGAGGACGTGCCCGCGGCAGGCGTCGACGCGGCGCTCGAAGACCTGACTTCGCCGTTCGCCGGCGACGGGTCCGGGAGCGCCGCTCGCGAGCCCGTCGCCGCTCCGCTGAGCGCCGAGGAGGCGCTGCTGCAGCAGGCGATCGACGCATTCAACGCGAGCGAGTACACGCGCCGCGCTGCGAGCCTCGCGCGTTCGCTCGGCGAGGCCGAGGTCACCGTGCGACCCGGCGTGGCCGTCGCCAGCAGCGTCGTGATCGTGCTCGCATGGGAGCTGTGCTGGTACTCCTACGAGGTCGACCTCGACGACATGCAGGGCATCGAGGTGCGAGCGATCGGGCAGGGCACGGAGCTCTCCGAGCTCGGCGCCGAGGATCGGCTCGCGAACGCGCTTGCCGACGAGCGCGGTGCGCTCGCGCTGCTCTAGTCCTCGTCCGCACGAGACCCTGCGCCGAGGGCGCGCCGCCTGGCGCGGGGAGCGCCGACGCAAGTTGCAGGCCTTGCCGATCGGCGAGGCAGGGAGTAGCATCGTTCGGGCGATGGTCTACTGCGTGGTACCCAAGCCTCTCGCCGACGAGCTCTATCCGAAGCTGGTCGAGCATTACTCCGGCGACGAGAACGTGACCGTGATCGTCGACCGCCGCGAGTTCGACAGACGTGCGCGCAGCGCTGAGCGTCCGACCGACGAGCAGGCGCAGCGCCGAATCGTTCGCGACCGCCGTCGTGCACGCGTCGCCGGCGATCTGCTGCCGCTCGCACACGCCTAGAGCCGGCAAAGCTCCGTCGGCGGATGAAGGTCGTAGTGCACGTCGACGGAGGCGCCCGTGGCAACCCCGGCCCGGCCGCCGCGGCATGCGTGATCGCCTCATCGGACGGCGCGCCGCTCGGTGAGCACGCGCAGCTGCTCGGTCGCGCGACGAACAACGTCGCCGAGTACCGCGCGCTGCTGCTTGGCCTCGAGCGCGCGCTCGAGCTTGGCGCGAGCGAAGTCGACGTGGTCGGCGACTCTGAGCTGATCGCCAAGCAGGTGCGCGGCGAGTACAAGGTCAAGAACGAGTCGATGCGCGAGCTGCACCGCGAGGCGCTGAGCGCGCTCGGCGCGTTCGAGCACTGGTCGATCCGCACCGTCCCGCGTGCGCAGAACGCCGACGCCGACGCGCTCGTCAACCTCGCGCTGGATCAAGCGCGCGACGCAAACCGGCTGTAGCCGACTCAGCGCCGTTCGTGCCACGCACGTCTAGTGCAAGGGCTTCGCCGAACGCGCGATAGCCAGCATCTGCTGGTTGGAGAGATCCTCCAGCAGCGTGTTCGTCAGCCAATAGAGCATGCCGCCGGTGCGCCACGCGACCAGGTGGATGTGGCTGCCGTCGGTGAAGATCATGTATTTCGTGTGCCCGATCGTGCGTTCTTCGTTCGGGTGTGCGACGAGCGGCGGCCCGAGCCAGTTGGTTCCCTCGAAGTCGTAGTAGCCGCCTAGCGTGTCCTGCTGCCAGACGGCGACGTAGGCGTTGTGCAGCCGCCCGCTGCGGTCGCGCAGGTCGTACGCGCGCGCCGGCTGCTCGACTGAGGAGGCTGTCTGCAGCGACGGATAGAGCACGTGCAGAGGCATGCTGACGGTGCCTTTCGCGAGTTCTTCGTCGCCGCCCATCGGCGTCGGCGCCAGTCCGAGCGAGGCTGCGCTCGGAGCGCTGGCGTGGTGATGGTGGTGATGGTGGCTGCTGCTCTTGTGTGCAGGCGCCGGCTTCGGTTCGGCTTCGGCGACTTTTTCATCGCCGTGGAGGAAGTCTTCAAGCGTGGCGTGCTCGAGCGTTTGATCGCTCGTCACATAAGAGCCGCCCTTGACGGCGGCGTTCGCGCTCGTCGCGCGAAACTTGACCTGGCGCAGCGGCTTCTTCTGCGAGAACGCGATCAGCTTTCCCAATTCGATCACGTCGTGATTGGAGCGGCCGATGCCGGCGCTGACGATCGACTTGCCGACGACTTCGGCGACGTGTTCGAACTGACCGATCAGGTTGCTCGAGGAGACCTGCTCGCGCAGGTCGCGGAGGAAATCCTGCTGGCGCGCGACGCGGACGAAGTCGGAGTCGCCGTGGCGGTAGCGCACGTAGCTCAGCGCGTGTTCGTAGCAGAGCTTCTGATAGCCCGGCTGGAGGTTGATTTCCGAGTACTCTTCGCCGCCTTCGCCGTTGATGTGCAGGTAGCGGTGGTCGACGTTGGCGTAGACGCAGCCGAGCGTGTCGACGACCTTGATGAAGCCGCCGAAGTTGACGTCGATGATGCCGTTGATCTGCAGTCCGGGAAAGACTTCCTTCTCGATCGTTTCGGCGGCGAGTTCCATCGAACCTTTCGTCCCGCCTTCCTTCGCGCCGTAGGTATAGGCCGCGTTGATCTTTTCCTGCGGGTAGTAAGCGCCCTTGCGGCTTTTGATGTTGACGAGCAGATCGCGCGGGATCGAGAGCACCGAGGTCTGTCCCTGGTTGGGGTCGAAGCGCACGAGCAGGATCGTGTCGCTGTGCGGCGGGTCGCTGCGGTCATAGACATCCGCCGATTTCTCGCGCCGGTCCGAGCCGAGGATCAGGTAGGTCACGGGCCCGCCGGAATATTCTTCTTCTTTGACGATGCGCGGGGACACGCGCACGGTGTGGCCGTGACCGAACAGCTTGTCTTTGAGGTTGCTGACCGTGTTCTCGGCAACCGTCGCGGTCGTGCCGGCGGCGAGCAGCACGATCAGTGCGCCGGCGATCGAGAATCGCTTCCACATGCCTCCTGCGAGCGATGGCAGGCGATCATCCATGGCGTGTCGGCACCGAGCTGTACATAAGCGTCTGAGGTGTGCGCCGACCCCCCGGACGGGACGCACTTGCGCTCAGGGTACCGAGCGGATCGGCGTGCGCGCGCCGGATAGCGAGGTACGCTCGCAGCCGTGCTCAGCGCCAGAAATCGCGAGCTGCTGGGCCTGTTGCCCTCGGCGCTGCTCGTCATTGCCGGCTTCACGGCGATCTTCATCCAGTCGGAGGACAACTCGCCGGGCGCGCCGGCGAACCTGACGCTGAACCACGCTTCGAGCGTCTCGCTGACCTACGGCGCGCTGTTCCTCGCGCTGACCGTCGCCGGGCACCTCGTGATCCGCTTCGCGCTGCCGCACGCCGACCCGTACCTGTTCCCGATCGCGGCCGTGCTGGCGAGCGTCGGCATTGTGATGGTCTACCGGATCGAACCGACGCTCGCGCGCCAGCAGGCGCAGTGGATGGTCGTCGGGCTCGTCTTCTTCGCCGCGACGATCATCGTGCTGCGCAATCGCGGCGTGGCCGTGCTCGAGCCCTATCGCTACACGATCGCTGCGGTCGGCATCGGCATCACGATCCTGCCGCGGCTGCCCGGAATCGGCGCGCAGGTCAACGGCGCCTATCTCGACATCCACGTCGGCGGCATCTCCTTCCAGCCGTCCGAGCTGGCGAAGATCGCGATCGTCGTCTTCCTCGCGAGCTACCTGCACGACAACCGTCAGCTGCTCGTCACGGCCGGGCGCAAAGTGCTCGGTCTGACGATCCCGCCGATGAAGCAGTTCGGCCCGATGCTGATCGTCTGGGGCGCGGCGATGGGCACGCTGCTGCTGACGCGCGAGCTCGGCACCTCGCTGATGTTCTACGGCGCTTTCCTGGCGCTGCTGTACGTCGCGACCGGCCGCTTCTCGTTCCCGTTGATCGGGCTCGTGCTGTTCGCCCTCGGCGCGTGGTTCGTCGCGACGCACGTCAGCCACGTGCACTCGCGCGTGCTCGCCTGGGAACACCCATTCGATCCGGCGCTCTACAACAAGCCGGCCGGCGGCAGCTACCAGCTCGCGCAGTCGCTGTTCGCGCAGGCCGACGGCGGTCTGCTCGGGACCGGCTTCGATCAGTCGCTGCTGCGCCTGCCGCATGGCGGCGGGCCGATCCTGCCGGTGCCGGAAAGCGACACGATCTACGCGGTCATCACGAACGAGCTCGGCCTCGCGGGCGCCGCCGGGCTGCTGCTCGTATACCTGCTGTTCGTCGCGCGCGGCCTGAAGATCGCCGCGCTCGCGCGCGACTCGTTCTCGAAGCTGCTCGCGACGGGACTGGCGTTCGTTGTCGCGATGCAGGTGTTCGTGATCGTCGGCGGTGTCACGCGCGTGATCCCGCTGACCGGCGTGACGCTGCCGTTCGTCGCCTACGGCGGCTCGTCGGTGGTGATGAACTTCGTGCTGCTCGCGCTGCTGCTGATCGTCTCAGACCGCGCGCGCAGGCCATATGAGCGGCGCCGGTCGCGCTGATCGCCGGGCGCAGGCGCGGGCTTCTCCGCAGGGGACGCGCGCGGGCCGTCGAAGACCGACGCCGGGATGGCCAGCTCCAGCACCGTGCGCGCCAAGCCGCGCCTCTTGATGGCGCCGTTCGCCGCGCGTCCGGCAAACGCGCGCTACGGGCGCATGCCCGAGCCCGACGTGCGCGCCGCGCGGATCTCCTCGCGCGCCGGCGCCGCGCGCCGACCATGGCTGGCGCGCCTGCGGCGCGCGCTCGAGCGAGATCTGTTTGTGCTCCATTACCAGCCGATCGTCTCGCTGCTCGACGGGCGCGTGACACATCACGAGGCGCTCGTGCGCTTGCAGGACGAGACCGACGGGCGTCTGATCGGACCGGCCAGCTTTCTGCCGGCGGCCGAGCGCTACGGCCTGATCGGAGTGATCGACCGGATGGTGCTCGACAAGGTCGCCGCGCAGCTCGCGCAGATGCCGCCGAGCGCCGGCGCCGTCGCGATGAATCTCTCGGCGCTGTCGGTCACCGATCGCTCGATGCTTGCTTACGTCCTGCGCGGCCTCGAACGTCACGGCGCCGACCCGAGCCGGCTCGTGATCGAGGTCACCGAGACGGCCTCGATCTCCGACATGCCGCGCGCGCGAGCATTCTGCGAGCGCCTGCACGAGATTGGCTGCGCGATCGCGCTCGACGATTTCGGCGCCGGCTTCGGCTCGTTTCACTACCTCAAGCACCTGCCGTTCCAGTATTTGAAGATCGACGGCGCGTTCATCCGCGGCCTGCCCGACTCGCCGCACGACCAGCTCGTCGTCAAGGCGCTCGTCGGGCTCGTGCGCGAGATGGGCCAGCAGACGATCGCCGAGTTCGTCGGCGATCAGCGCACGATCGAGCTGCTGCGCGAGCTCGGGGTCGACTATGCGCAGGGGTTCGAGATCGGCCGACCGCAGGCCGCCCTGGCGGGCGTTTAGCTCGGGTGGGGGAACTGGGCGCCCATCGCGGCTTCCCAGGCGCGGTCGGGCAGCACGCGGCGCAGCGCGAGGGTGAACTTGGCTGACGGCGTGATCGTGATGCGGGCGGGCGGGTTGCGGCGCTTGAGCGTGCGCTCGATCGTCTTCGCGACGCGGTCTGGGCCGCCGCCGAAGAGGCGCATCGGGCCCTCGTAGGCGCCTTTCGTGATCGCGCCGACGGTCGTGTTGAAGGTCGCGTAGGGATCGTCGCCGGCGAGCTCGGTCGCGGCGATGCTGGCCGTCGCCGTGTCGCCGAAGTCGGTCGTGATCAGGCCGGGCTCGAGCAGGGTCACATCGATGCCGAAACCGCGCAACTCGAAGCGCATCGCGTCGGAGATCGCCTCCAGCGCGTGCTTGGTCGCGTGGTAGTGCCCGGCGCCGGGAAACGAAAGCCGCCCGCCCATCGAGCCGACGTTGACGATCTTGCCCCAGCGCTGCTCGCGCATCTTCGGCAGCACGAGCTGCGTCAAGCGCACGAGCCCGAACACGTTCGTCTCGAACTGCCGGCGCACCGAGTCCAGCGGAACCGTCTCGATCGCGCCGCTCTGGCTGTAGCCGGCGTTGTTGATCAGCACGCCGACTGCGCCCTCGGCCGCCTCGACCTGCGCGACGGCACTCTGCATCGACTGCTCGTCGGTCACGTCCAGCGCAAGCGTCTCACAGCCGGCGTCGGCCAGATCGGCCAGCGTCTCGGGGCGCCGCGCCGTCGCATAGACCTTCCAACCGCCACGCGCCAGTCGCAGCGCGCTGGCCCGCCCGATCCCGGTCGAGCAGCCTGTGATCAGCACTGCCTTCGAGGCCTCGCTCACTTGCGCAGCATAAACGCGCGCTCGTCCTCTAGGGTTGCCTCGATGCGCGCGGTCACATTCCAGGCGCCCGGCGTGGTGAGCGTCGAGGACGTCGCCGAGCCGGAGATCCTGGCGCCGACCGACGCGATCGTGCAGATCGACGCCAGCGGCGTGTGCGGCTCGGACCTGCACATCTACCACGGGCGCGTGAAGATCGAACCGGGCTTCACGATCGGCCACGAGTACGTCGGCACGGTCACGGCGGTCGGCGACGAGGTGCGCGACTTCGCCGTCGGCGACCGCGTGCTCGGCTGCTTTCAGACGGCGTGCGGGCATTGCTTCTTCTGCCGCCGCGGGCTCTTTCACAAGTGCGACAGCTCGCGCACGTTCGGCCACGGCGCCGCGCTCGGCTCGCTGCAGGGCACGCAGGCCGAGCGCGCGCTTGTGCCGAGCGCCGATCTGGTCCTGCGCAAGGTGCCTGCCGCGATGAGCGACGAGGTCGCGCTGTTTGCCGGCGACGTGATGGGCACCGGCTATCACGCGGCTGCCGAAAGCGGGTTGCAGGCCGGCGACGTCGCCGCCGTGCTCGGCCTCGGCCCGGTCGGGCTCTGCGCAGTGCAGGCGGCCTTCGCCGTCGGCGCGGCGCACGTGATCGCGATCGACACCGTGCCCGAGCGCCTGCAGATGGCGAGCGCGTTCGGCGCGCAGGCCGTGCACCTGACTGAGGACGACCCGCGCGCGGCCGTGCGCGAGGCGACGGAAGGGCGTGGCGTGGATGCCTGCATCGACGCCGTCGGCGACCCGCGCGCGCTCGAGCTGGCGATTCGCTTGACGCGCAAGTGCGGCACGATCCAGGCGATCGGCGTCTATGCCGAGCGCTGCGAGGTGCACATGGGGCTGTTCTGGATCAAGGCGCTCGACATGCGCTCTGGGCACGCCAACGTGATTGGGCACGTCGACAATGTGCTCGAGCTGATGTCGACCGGGAAGCTCGACCCCGGACCGCTCGTCACGCATCACATGCGCCTCGACGATGCGCCCGAGGCGTACGCTCTGTATGACCGTCGCGAGGCGCTTAAGATCGTCCTGCAACCGTAGATCTCAGTCCTGCAACCGTAGATCTCAGCCGAGAAGGAGTCGCCATGACCGCCGCTGCCGACACAGCCTCCGCTCTGCCCGACGCGCTCGGTGCGGATGCGCGCGAGTTCCTCTCCCGGCCACAGCAGCTGCTGATCGGCGGGGAGCGCCTCGACGCGGCCGACGGCGCGACGTTCACGACGCTCGATCCTTCGAGCGGCCGCGAGATCGCGACGGTTGCGCAGGCCGGCGTGGAGGATGTCGAGCGCGCCGTGCGCGCGGCGCGCGAGGCGCTCGAGAGCGGCCCGTGGGGGACGATGCCGGCGAGCGGTCGCGAGCAGCTGATGCACGCGCTCGCGCAGGCGATCGAAGACCACGAGCAGGAGCTTGCCGAGCTCGAGTCGCTCGACAACGGCAAGCCGGTCGGCCTGGCCAAGTACGTCGACGTGCGCGGCGCTGCTGCGCACCTGCGCTACTTCGCCGGCTGGCCGACGAAGATCGAGGGCGGCGTGCTGCCGGTGACCGCGCCGAACATGCTCTGCTACACGCGCCGCGAACCGGTCGGCGTGTGCGGGCAGATCGTGCCGTGGAACTTCCCGATGATGATGGCCGCGTGGAAGCTCGGCCCGTGTCTCGCGGCCGGTTGCGTGAGCGTGCTGAAGCCGGCCGAGCAGACGCCGCTGACGGCGCTGCGGATCGGCGAGCTGGCGCTCGAGGTCGGCTTTCCGCCGGGCGTGCTCAACGTGATCACCGGCGACGGCGCGACGGGCGCGGCGCTCGTCGACAGCCCCGGTGTCGACAAGATCGCCTTCACCGGCTCGACCGTCGTCGGCCGCGAGATCGGCGCGAAGGCCGGTCGTGCGCTGAAGCGCGTGACGCTCGAGCTCGGCGGCAAGTCGCCCAACATCATCCTGGGAGACGCTGACATCGAGGCGGCGATCAAGGGCTCCTTCCAGGGTCTCTACTTCAACTCCGGGCAGGCCTGCAACGCCGGCTCGCGACTGTTTGTTCCGGCGGACAGCTTCGACCAGGTGATGAGCGCGCTCGCAGAGGCCGCCAACTCGGCCAGGCTCGGCCCTGGCCTGGACCCGGGCACGCAGCTCGGGCCGGTCGTCTCGGCCGAGCAGCGCGAACGCGTGATGAGCTACATCGAAGCGGGACGCGAGGAGGGCGCCGAGCTGCTCGCCGGTGGCGAGACGGTGCTCACCGACAGCGGCGGCTACTACGTCGCTCCGACGCTGTTCAGCACGACCTCCGACGAGCTGAAGATCGCTCGCGAGGAGATCTTCGGCCCGGTCCTCGTCGCATCGCCGTACGACTCGCTCGAGGAAGTCGCCGATCGCGCCAATGCGAGCGAGTACGGGCTTGCCGCGGGCGTCTGGACGCGCGACGTCTCGAGCGCGCACAAGCTCGCCGCGAAACTGCGCGCGGGCATGGTCTACGTGAACACGTGGGGCAACGCCGAGCCTTCGGCGCCGTTCGGCGGCTTCAAGGCTTCTGGCATCGGACGCGAGCACGGCCACGACGGCCTCGACGCCTACCTCGAGACGAAGACCGTCTGGACGGCCTTGTGAGCTTCGCGGCGTCGTGAGCGTCGCCGCGCAGGGCGAGCTCCAGTTGCCACGCACGCGCGCCGCCCAGTGGGCGGCGCCGCTGGCGACGGTCTGCGCCCTCTTGATCGTCGCTGCCGTCGCCGAGATCGTGCTCGACGGCGCGCTCGGGCACTCGGTGCTGATCCCGAAGTCGCCGCAGATCGCCGGTTGGCTGACGGGCATCGGCGAGCGCCTCGGCTATCGCGTCTTCCTGATCGCGCTGATCGCCGCGACAGTCGGCTACGCCGGGCTCGTCGCGCTCGGGCGCAGCGTCTCCAAGCGCTGGGCGATCGCGCTGCTGGCGGCGCTTCACGCGATCGTCTTCCTCGGTCCGATCCTGCTCTCGACTGACGTCTTCAGCTACATCGACTACGCGCGCATCGGCGTCGTGCACGGCCTCAACCCGTACACGCACGGGCCGATCTCGGCGACCAGCGATCCGGTCTACCACTACGTCGGACAGGATTGGAAGAAGGTCTACACGGCCTACGGTCCGCTCTACACGCTGATCTCCTATCCGTTCGGCCTGCTCGGCGTGACCGGCGCGCTGTGGGGCATGAAGGTGCTCGCGACGCTCGCCAGCGCCGTCACGCTGGCGCTGACGTGGCGCTGCGCGCGCGCACGTGAACGCGACCCGGTGATCGCCGTGCTGCTCGTCGGCGCGAACCCGCTGTACGTGATCTACGGGCTCGGCGGCGCGCACAACGACCTGATCATGATGGCGCTGATGATGGGCGCCGTCGCGCTGACGTTTGCCGGCCGCGACGCGCCGGCGGCCGCGAGCGTGATCGCCGGCGCGCTCGTCAAGGCGACCGTCGCGGCGCTGCTGCCGTTCATGATCGTCGCGCGCCGCAGCCGCGGGCTGCTGCTCGGCGCGATCGGCGCGCTCGCGCTCGGCGTGATCGTCGCCTACGCCGTGTTCGGCATCGACGGCGTCAACATCGTCGCGGCGCTCAACCGCGACGCGGCGTTCGTCTCCAGCGACAGCTTCGCGACGGAGATCGCGCACCTGTTCGGCAAGCCTGGCGTGTTCCCGATCGACCACGACCTGCTGAAGCTCGCGCTCGTCGTGATCGTGCTGCACCTGCTGTGGCGCACCTGGCGCGGCTATGACTGGGTCGCCGCCGCGGGCTGGGCGCTGCTGGCGATCTCCGTGACGAGCACTTGGCTGCTCGCGTGGTACATCCTCTGGCCGCTGCCGCTCGCGGTGATCTCGCGCGACCGGCGCCTGTTCGTCGCGACGCTTGCGGTCCAGGCGCTGTTCATCGTCCATCAGATGACGCCGCTGTTGGCGCCCGTCGCATGAGCGCGCGCGATTCGGCATTCGAGCGGCGTCTGCAGCAGCTTCCGCCGCGACTGCGCCCGCGCGATCGCGAATTGCCCGGCAGCGGCCGGCAGTGGCGGATCGAGACCGTCGTGCTGATCATCGTCGGACTGCTGCTTGCGATCGCCGTCGTCAACGACGTCGTGCTCGGGACGCACGTCAACCATCGCCTCAGCGCCGACCTGCGCACGTGGCGCGCCTACACCGGTCACGATTACAAAAACGTGTCGACCGAAGAGGACGTGCTGCACTTCACGACGGTCGACGTCGTCTGCGGCAACACCGTGCCAGGCCCGCCGAAAGAACGAACGCAGATCTGCCTGCAGCTGACCGGGCCGGTCGCGAACGGGCGGCGCACGGTCAGCGGCGGCTGGTACTTGCCGGCGAAGCACGAAGACCTGCGCCGATACCGCTACGGCTGCTACGGCGAACCGAAGGCGAAGGGCGACTGCCCACGATGAGCGCCGTCGCCGCCCGCTCGCCGGTGGCGGCCGAAGACACGCGCCGGCTGCCGTCGTGGTGGCCGCTGCTCGCGCTGACGCTGCTCGCGGCCGTGCTGCGCTTCGCGACGCTCGGCGAGCAGAGCTTCTGGTACGACGAGGCGTTCACGCCCGTGCACGTGCTGCACAGCGGCATCGGCGCGACCTGGCGCGCGTACGTGCACAGCGAGAACACGCCGCCGCTTTGGTACGCGCTGGCCTGGATCGACTTTCGCATCTTCGGCGATGGCGCGATCGCGCTGCGCCTGCCGTCGGCGATCGCCGGCGTGCTGAGCGTGCCGGTCGTCTGGGCGCTCACGCTCGAGCTCGCCGGCGGAGCGATCGGCGTGCGCCCGGCGAACGCGCGGCCGGCAACCGCACACCCGGCAGCCGCCTCGGCGAGCGCCTCGGCGAGCGCCCGTCGCGCTGCGTTCCTGGCAGCGGCGATCGTCGCCGTCGACCCGCTGTTCGTCTGGTACTCGCAGGAGGCTCGCGCGTACGCGCTGTTCGTGCTGTTCAGCGCGCTCGCGATGCTCTGCTTCGCGCGGCTGTTGAACGAGCCGACGCGCCGGCGCGCGATCGCATTCGCGCTGAGCGGCGCGCTGGCGCTGCTGAGCCATTACTTCGCCGTCTTCCTGCTCGTGCCGATGGCGCTGTGGCTGCTGTGGGACATGCGCACGCGCCGGCTCGTGTTGCCGGCGCTCGCGGCGATCGCCGTCGTCGGCCTCGCGCTGATCCCGCTGATCTCCGCTCAGGGCGGCCACGGAACGCAGTGGATCGGGCACTGGGCGCTGTCGAGCCGCCTGCAGGCGATCCCGCAGTACTTCCTCACCGGCTACTCCGGCGCGCCGCTCGGGCACGGCGTCGAGCTGCTCGTAGCGCTTCCGCTAGTCGCCGGCGCCGGGCTCGGCGCGTGGCGCTTGATGACTCGCCCGCCTGAGCGTCTGCGCCGCGCCGCGTGGATCGCGCTGTCGGTCGCCGGCTTCGGCGTGCTCGCGCCGATCGTGCTTGTCGGCCTCGGCGCCGACTACCTCGCACCGCGCAATCTCGTCGGCGCGATGATCCCGCTGAGCGTGCTGATTGCAGTGCTGTTCGCGGCGATCGACTGTCCGCCGCGCGCGGGCGTTGACGGCGCAGGCGGCGCTCGTGGGCTCGCGCTGCCGTGGATCGGCGCCGGGCTGGCCGCAGTGGCGCTGACGGCGCTGCTGATCGTGTCTGTCGACGTCGACGCGAGCCCGCGGCTGCAGCGCGGAAACTGGCGCGATCTCGCGCACCTGCTGGGGCGCGGCGGCCGCGCGCGGGCGATCACGACGGTCGAGCTGGGCGCTGCGCCGCTGGAGTACTACCTCTCGCCGCTGCGCCTGCACAATCTCGCGCGCGACACGCGCGTCAGCGTCTCTGAAATCGACGAGACCGGCTACGAGCCGCTGCGTGCAGACGCCGAGCGTGCTCCGTCGCCGGGCTTCAGATTCGTCGAACATCGCGAGGTCGACGGGCTGTTCGTCTATCGCTTCGTATCCTCCCTTCCTCACTTCGTGTCGGAGTTCGAGTTGCGAGACCACGTGATCACGCTCGCCCATCCCGAGGTGCTCGTTCCGGCCGGCGCACAAGTCTCGAACGCGCCTTCTGGCGCGGCTGTCCCCTAATGCAAATGTCGTCGTCCGATGAAAACATTTAAGTTCCCTGCATGGCGTCGTCAACCGTAGAGGCTCGCAACGAGGCCGAGGTGGCGCTGGAGCTCGCGTGCGAGCACCTGCTGTCGCTGCAGAACGAGGCCGGCTGGTGGCAGGGCGAGCTGCAGACGAACGTGACGATGGACGCCGAGGACATGCTCCTGCGCGAGTTCCTCGGGATCCGCGAGGAGGACGAGACCGAACGCTCGGCGGCGTGGATCCGCTCGCAGCAGCGCGAGGATGGAACCTGGGCGAACTTCTACGGAGCGTCCGGCGAGCTGTCGACGACGATCGAGGCCTACTGGGCGCTGCGCTTGGCGGGCGACGCCGCCGAGGCCGAGCACATGCAGATCGCGGCCGAGTGGATCCGCTCGCAGGGCGGCGTCGCGCGGGCGCGCGTGTTCACGCACCTGTGGCTGGCGCTGTTCGGGCTGTGGTCGTGGGACCGCGTGCCGGCGCTGCCGCCGGAGGTGGTCCTGCTGCCGTCGTGGGTGCCGCTGAACGTCTACGACTTCGCCTGCTGGGCGCGCCAGACGATCGTTGCGCTGTCGCTGGTCAAAGCGCATCGGCCCGCGCGCCGGCTGCCGTTCGACCTCGACGAGCTCGACTTCGGCGGCGCCGACGCGCGCGCTGAGCGCTCGCGTGCGCTGCGCCTGCTCGACTCGGTCACGCGCTTCTACGAGCGCCACCCGATCCGTCCGCTGCAGCGCTTTGCGGTCGCGCGCGCCGAGCGCTGGATCGTGCGCCGCCAAGAGGCGGACGGCTCCTGGGGCGGGATCCAGCCGCCGTGGGTCTACTCGCTGATCGCGCTGCACCTGAACGGCTATCCGGTCGACCACCCGGTGATGCGGCGCGGGCTCGAGGGAATCGACCGGTTCATGGTCGAGGACGAGGACGACGCGGTCGGCGTCGGCGCGCCGGCCGGGCGCAGTCGCCGCCTGGAAGCGTGCCAGTCGCCCGTCTGGGACACGGCGCTGTCGCTGATCGCGCTGAACGACGCGGGGCTGGCGCCCGAGCATCCGGCGCTCGTGCGCGCCGGCGAGTGGCTGCTCGGCGAGGAGGTGAGAGTGCGCGGCGACTGGTCGATGACGCGGCCGCGGCTGCAGCCGGGCGGCTGGGCGTTCGAGTTCGAGAACGACCACTATCCCGACGTCGACGACACCGCTGAGGTCGTGCTGGCGCTGCGCCGCCTGAAGCGCAGCGCGAAGCTCGACGCGGCGGTCGATCGCGCGGCGCGCTGGCTGGCGGGAATGCAGAGCGCGAACGGCGGCTGGGGCGCGTTCGACGCGGAGAATACGAGGACGCTCGTGCGCGAGCTGCCGTTCCTGGACTTCGGCGAGGTGCTCGACGAGCCGAGCGCCGACGTCAGCGCGCACGCGATCGAGATGCTCGCGGTGCTGGGCCAGCTCGACACGCCGGCGGGGCGCAGCGGCGTGCAGTGGCTGATCGAGCAGCAGGAGGAGGACGGCTCGTGGTTCGGGCGCTGGGGCGTCAACCACGTCTACGGGACCGGCGCGGCGGTGCCAGCGCTGATCGCGGCGGGCCTGCAGCCGTCCGATCCAGCTATCGCGCGCGCCGTGCGCTGGCTGCTCGATCACCAGAACGAGGACGGCGGCTGGGGCGAGGATCCGCGCTCCTACGACTTCAAGGAGTGGATCGGGCGCGGCGACAGCACGGCCTCGCAGACGGGCTGGGCGCTGCTGGCGCTGCAGGCGGTCGCTGCAGCCGGCGCGGGCTCGGCGAGCGCGAACGGACGCAGCGCGAACGGGCAGATCGGCGCGGCGGGCGCCGCGAGCGCGGCGGCGATCGAGCGCGGCGTCGGCTGGCTGGTCGCGACGCAGCGCGCCGATGGCGGCTGGGACGAGCCGCAGTACACCGGCACGGGCTTTCCGTCGGACTACTACATCAACTACCACCTCTACCGGCTGGCGTTCCCGATCATGGCGCTCGGCCGCTGCCGGCGATGACCTGCTCGCGGCGATGATGCTGCTGGCCGACGCCGTGCCGCCGGCGCCGAGCGCCGCGGAGGTGATGGCGCGGGCCGAGAGCGAGAACTTCCCGGTCGCCAGCCGGGTGCTGCCGCGCCGTGTGCGCGGACATCTGCTCGCCGTCTATGGCTTCGCTCGACTCGTCGACGAGCTCGGCGACAGCGCGCCCGGCGACCGCCTAGCGGCGCTCGATTGGCTCGAAGCTGAGCTCGATCGCGCCTACCTAGGCGAGGCCGAGCATCCGCTGCTGCAGCGCCTCAGCGTGACGATCGGCGAGTGCCGGCTGCCGCGCGAGCCGTTCGTGCGCCTGATCGAGGCCAACCGCGTCGACCAGCGCGTCAGCCGCTATGCGACGTGGGAGCAGTTGCGCGAGTACTGCTCGCTGTCGGCCGATCCGGTCGGCGAGATCGTGCTCGGCGTGTTCGGCGCCGCGACGCCGGCGCGGATCGCGCTGTCGGACTCGATCTGCACGGCGCTGCAGCTGGCCGAGCACTGCCAGGACGTCGCCGAGGACTTTCTCGCGGGACGCATCTACCTGCCGAGCGAGGACATGCAGCGGTTCGGTGCTCGCGAGCAGGATCTGGATCCTTCGGACCGTACGAGTGGCGACCGGCGGGCGCTGCGCGCGGTGCTCGCGTTCGAGGTCGAGCGCGCGCGCGAGCTGCTGCGCCGCGGGACGCCGCTGATCGGCGAGCTGCGGGGGCGCGAGCGGATCGCGATCGCCGCGTTCGTCGCCGGCGGGCATGCTGCGCTCGACGCGATCGAGCGCGCCCGCTACGACGTGCTCGCCGGTCCGCCGACGGCGTCGAAGCGACGGCGGCTGGCGGCGCTGCTGAGGACGCTGATCGGCCGTCCTCGCGGTGCGACGGCGCTCGCGGCGCCGGTCGGCTCGTGAGCGCCGAGCCGGCGCTCGTCGGCTTTGGCGGCGCGGGCGCTGCGATCTCGACGGCCGAGGCCTACAGGCGCTGCGAAGCGATCACGCGCACGGAGGCGGCCAACTTCTACTACGGGATCCGCCTGCTCTCGGGCGAGCGCCGCCGCGCGATGAGTGCGGCGTACGCGTTCGCGCGCCGGATCGACGACATCGGCGACGGCACGCTCGCGCGCGCGAGCAAGCTCGAGCTGCTCGACGCATCGGCCGCGCAGCTTGAGGCGATCGAACGCTCCGGCTCGGCCGCGGTCGCCCCGTCGGACCCGGTGATCGTCGCGCTCGCCGACGCACACGCGCGCTTCTCGCTGCCCGCCGGCGCGCTCGGCGAGCTGATCGACGGCGTGCGCATGGACGTCGAGGGCGTCTCCTACGAGAGCTTCGACGAGCTCGTGCTCTACTGCCGCCGCGTCGCCGGCGCGATCGGGCGCGTCTGCCTGGCGATCTTCGCCACGCGCGAGCGCGCCGTCAACGGCGCCGGAGCACTGGACCGTGCGCAGATCGAAGCGCTGGCCGACGATCTCGGCGTCGCGCTGCAGTTGACGAACATCCTGCGCGACGTGCGCGAGGACGCCTCGAACGGGCGCGTGTACCTGCCTGGCGAAGACCTGCTGCGCTTCGGGGTCGGCGCCGGCGCCGAGATGGCGCAGTCGGCGCAGGCGCTGCTCGAGGCCGCCCGGCGCGAGGACGAGGCGCTTGTCGCGCTGATGCGCTTCGAGGCTGCGCGTGCGCAGCAGTGGTTCAATCGAGGGATGCAGCTGCTGCCGCTGCTCGACCGCCGCAGCGCCGCGTGCGTGGCGGCGATGGCCGGCATCTATCACCGCCTGCTAGGGCGAATCGAGGCCGATCCGACAAGCGCGCTGCGCGCGCGGATGTCGCTGTCCGGACGCGAGAAGGCGCTCGTGGCGGTGCGCAGCCTCGCTGGGAGGACGACGTGAGCGCTGGGCGCGTCGTCGTGATCGGGGGCGGACTCGCCGGGATCGCGGCTGCGCTGGACTGTGCCGACGCCGGCGCTGAGGTGACGCTCATCGAGGTTCGGCGCCGGCTCGGCGGCGCGGCCTACTCGTTCGAGCGCGACGGCATGCGCTTGGACAACGGCCAGCACGTCTTCCTGCGCTGCTGCTCGGCCTACCGCGCTCTGCTCGCGCGGTTCGGATCGGATCGCCACGTCTCGGTGCAGGAGCGGCTGCAGATCCCGGTGATGAGCCCCGGCAAGCCGACCGTCGTGCTGCGCCGCGGCTCGCTGCCGCCGCCGCTGCACCTCGCCGGTGCGCTTGCGCGCTATCCGCACCTCAGCGCAGCGCAGCGCTTCAGCGCGGCGCTCGCCGCGCGAGCGTTGTCGGCGCTCGACCCCGCCGATCTGCAGAACGAACAGCGCACGCTCGGCGACTGGCTCGGCGACCTCGGCCAGAACGAGGCCTCGCTCGCGGCGCTGTGGGATCTGATCGCGCTGCCGACGCTGAACGTGCGCGCCGCAGAGGCTTCGCTTGCGCTCGGCGCGTTCGTGTTTCAGACGGGACTGCTCGCGAGCGCCGACGCCGGCGACGTCGGCTTTCACGTCGGCACGCTCGCGGAGGTGATCGGCGAGCCGGCGGAGACGGCGCTCGCGCAGGCCGGCGTCGAGTACCGGCTTGGCTGGCGCGCCGAAGGCCTGCGCAGCGTCGGGCGCGGCTTCGAGGTGCAGGGCGGCGACGGCGGTCTCAGCGCGGAGGCCGTGATCGTCGCGCTGCCGCACGCGCGCGCCGCCGGCTTGATCGAGCCGCTGCTGCCAGAGCAGGCTGCGGCGCTGCATCGAATCGGCAGCTCGCCGATCGTCAACCTGCACGTGGTCTTCGACCGGATCGTCTGCGAGGAGCCGTTTGCCGCCGGCGTCGGCACGCCTGTGCAGTACGTCTTCGACCGCAGCGCCGCGGCCGGTGCGCCGGCCGGCTGCCAGTACCTCGCCGTGTCGCTGTCAGGCGCTGAGGAGGAGATGCAGATGAGCGTCGACGCGTTGCGCGAGCGCTACATACCGGCGCTGGAAGCGCTCTTGCCACAAGCGCGAGGCGCGACGGTCGAGCGCTTCCTCGTCACGCGCGAGCACGCCGCTACGTTCCGCGCCGTTCCCGGTGTCGGCGCGCTGCGCCCAGGGCCGCAGACGAGCATCGCCGGGCTCGCTCTGGCCGGCAGTTGGACCGACACGAAGTGGCCGGCGACGCTCGAGAGCGCCGTGCTCAGCGGGCACGCGGCGGCGCGCGCAACGCTTGCAACGCTCGAGCTGGCACCGGCGCTCACGGGAGCGCTCGGCGGATGAAGCCGATCGTCATCGCCGCGCCGCTGGCGGTCGAGCAGCTGCTGATCCGCTCGGGTGCGCGCGGGGCTCACGTGCGCAAGACGGGCATGGGCCCGGAGAAGTCGCTCGCGGCCGTCGGCGCGCTCGCCGAGGAGCCGGGCGAGGCATTGCTCGTGCTCGGCTTCTGCGGCGGCCTCGACGCCGAGTCGCGCCCGGGCGAAGTGATCGTCGCCGAGCACGTGCTGGCGACCGACGACGAAGGCCACGAGGCGGTGCGCGCGGACTGCGACGGGCACGAGCAGTTGGCTGACGCGCTCGGCGCGCGCGGCTTGAGGGTCCGCCGTGGACCGATCGTCGGCGTCGGCAAGATCGCGACCGGCGAGCGCCGCGAGCAGCTGCGCGCGGCTGGCTCGCTCGCTGTCGACATGGAGTCTGCGTGGCTCGCGGCCGGCGCCGCCGGACGCCCGTTCGGCGTCGTGCGCGTCGTGCTCGACAGCCCCAGCCACGAGCTGTTTCGCGTGCAGGCGGTCGGCGGAGCGCTGGCGGCGGCGCAGTCGCTGCGAAAGGTTTCGGCGATCGCGGTTCAGGACTGGCACGCGGCGGGCTAAGGTACGACCAATGGCGGCGAAAGTCAGGCAGAGCACGCGCATGGGCTGGTACCTGATGCGCCAGCGTCTGGCCAAACGTGAGAAGTTCCCGCTGATCGTCGAGCTCGAGCCGCTGTTCCAGTGCAATCTGGCCTGCTCGGGCTGCGGCAAGATCCAGCATCCCGAGCACGAGCTGCGCCGGCGGATGCCCGTCGCGCAAGCGATCGAGGCGGTTGAGGAGTGCGGCGCGCCGATGGTCTCGATCGCCGGCGGCGAGCCGCTGATCCA
>DATBBG010000071.1:0-58896 GCA_036271095.1 Solirubrobacteraceae bacterium | reverse complement strand
CCGGCCCTGCGGCCGGCACGCGGCCCCAACCCCGCTACGCAGCCGCCGCCACCTCCCGCGGCCGCTCAGCCTCCCCCTCCCGAACCGGCTTATCGAGGAACTCGACCGCGCCGGCGATCAGCTCGACGCCTTTGCGCTTGGCGCCGCCCGCGGTCTCCCACGAGCTCGCCTCAAGGCGCGCCGAGACGGCGACGAGCCGTCCCTTGCAGAGGTGCGCCGCGCAGGTCTCGGCGAGTAGGCCCCAGACGCTGACATCGAAGAAGTCCGCCGTTGGCGCCCTCTTGCTGCTTGCCCGCGCGGCGCACGGCGAGGCCGAGCGTCAGCACCGACTGCTCGCCCGAGCGGGTCGTCACGCGCCGCAGCTGCGGGTCGCGGGTCAGCTTGCCGATCAGCGTCGCGTTGTTGGTGGGTGTTGAGAGTGGCATCTGATCTTCTCCTGTCGTTGTGGTGGTGCGCTTGACGAGTCCCGGCCCGGCCGCCGAGCGCCGCGCGGAACCGAGCCCGCAGGGCGAGGGGAACCCCCACGTGGGGTTGCAGCAGGCGCCGACGGCCAAGCTCGGGTGAGGAGAAAGCGCGAACCGCCGCGACCGCCAGGAGACGTGATGTCTCTCCCAGCCCACGCCGCAACCACTTGGCGAGCGGGTCGGGACACGGTCTGGGTTGCGGTTGGCGCCATCTCGAAGGTCCGCCGCTGCGGCGAGTTGCCCGCGGCGGCGGCATCCTCTAAGCCGGGCAGGAGGTTTCGCGTGCAAACGGATCGCTCGCGCAGCGACCCGTCCGCTTCAATGTGGTCCTGAGCTCGGCCTGAGGAGGCGACCATCGAGACAAACAACCAAGTCATCGCGATTACTGGAGCGAGCGCCGGTATCGGCGCGGCAACGGCGAGGCTGCTCGCCGCACAGGGTGCACGCGTCGTGCTCGGCGCCCGGCGGGAGGATGCCCTTGCCAGCGTCGTCGGGCAGATCACGGCGGATGGTGGGCAGGTGAGATCATGCGCCACCGACGTCACGGTTGCAGAGGGACCTCAGAGGACTCGTTGCGCTCGCCGTGGAGCAGTTCGGTCGACTCGACGTACTCGTCGCCAACGCGGGGGTCGCGCACGTCGCCCCGCTGCTCGACGGCGAGCTCGCAGACTGGGACATGATGATCGACGTGAACCTCCGCGGCGTACTGCACGGGGTCGCGGCGGCGCTGCCGGTGTTCACCGCGCAGGGCTCCGGCCACTTCGTCGCCGTCACGTCAACCGCGGCCGCGAAGTGGGTGCCCGGGCAGGGGGTCTATGCCGCCACCAAGGCGGGGGTCCGTGCGCTGTGTGAGGTTCTACGCCAAGAGGTCGGACCGCAGATCCGCACCATGGTCTGCCCCGGCGCAACCGACACCGAGTTCACGACCGACCCCGAGTTGCGCGAGCGGATCGCCGCGATCGCCATGGCGCCCGACGCCGTCGCCGAAGCTATCGCCTATGCGCTCGCCCAGCCGCCGGAGGTAAACGTGGGCGAGATCGTGGTGCGCTCAGCGGCTCAGCCGTGATGTCTGTAACGGCACATGAAGCGAGGCGCACGCCCGCTTCTTCGACGTCGAGACCTTCTTAGGCTGGCAAGCCGCGCTTAGCACTCACGCAAGCCCACGGGGTGAACTGGCGAGCCAGGTCCGCCGGCTCAGGCCACGCGATCGGCGCCCTCTGCGGGCGCGCTCGCCGAATCCGCCGGCGCGTCGGGCACCACGATCAGGCGACGCGGATGGCCGCTGCGAGCCCGCTCGTTCGTTTCAAGCTCGCGTTCGAGCTCGTCTTCGGCGCCGTCCAGCTCCCGGCGCAGGCGCATCACCCGCCCGCCATATCTCGCCTTACGCATTTGCCTAGGATTTGGATCAATTCGAGAGGGTCGCCTGCAGCAACAAGTGGGCCGCGGAGCTACCTTCAGCATTCGCCGAGCACGGCAGCCTCAGCTGCACCGGGAGCTTTGCTCCACCCGACGACGATCCCACCGCGCCGGTCGGGGTAGCGCGGGTTCGCACCCGCTTCGACAGGTTCCCGGCGGAGCTGCGCGAGCGCTGCCTGCGCCGTCCGTGCCGAGGAGAACGCCCACGCGGTCAGGCTCTCGCCGCTCGGCCAGTTGACCACGACGCTTTCCGTGGATTCGCCAAGCGCCACGTCGTTGCCCACTACATCGAGCGGGCTCCGTTTGCCGGGCGGCCGATCGCTGCGGATCACAGAGAACGATCCACGCTTGGGGGTGTGCCTGGCGAAGCAGGCAAGCGCAGGGTCGGAGATCTTCGCGAGGAGCGTCTGCTTGGTGGTGTTCTGGGCGCAGCCGGCGAGCAAAGCGCTCGCCACGAGAGCGATGCTGACGCGCCGGATCATGTGGTCAGCCTGTAGCCAGTGCGCTGGAGCGCTCAGTCGATTTCGCGCACGGCTGACGATCTCCAGGTCACGGCTCAGTACTCGATATCCACAAGCCTCATCGTTCGCCGATCCCTCACCGCCTTACGAACTCGCTTCAGTTGCGCGTGTTGAGCCTCGCTGATGTAGACCGGCCAATGCCCGCGACCGACAACCTCGCCGCCGAAGACCGCCAGCCCGGCGTAGCGTCGATTTCGCAGCACCGCGTCGACGTGATGGACTCGCCAGCGCTGCGGCAGCGCATCTTTGCGGCGCGGGTTGGTCAGCCAGCCCTGGTCGTTGAGGCGTCTGGCGATGGCTCCGGTCGGGCGCCGGCGCAACGCCATGCGGAAGATCGTTTCGATGATCTCCTGGCGATCGGGATCGAGCACCATCTGCTTCTTGATCTCGCCGTCGCGTAGCTCTATCTCGAGCACATAGCCGTCGGGCCGGTAGCCGATGAACTCACCGCGTGCTGCCGCCCGTCGCCGGCCGGCCTTCATCGCGGCACCTTTGCGACGCGAGTCCTCGTGGTTGCGCTGCCCGGTGACGACGGCGTAGAGCAAGTCGCGGAATGTCTCGGGATCTTGGACGGTCCGCACGGCCACGTCTCGCTTGAGCCCCCAGAGGCCGATCTCAACGACGTGGCGGGCGATGCGCCCATCTCCACGCGCCAGCCGGTCACTGTGCTGGGCCCAGGGCTCGGCCGTCCCGTACTCGCGCACGAGATCCTCGGCGTGCTCCATCGCGTCGACCAATTCGGGCCCGCGGCTACCGCGAAACGCCGAGAACGACTCCTCGGCGTAGTCGGCGATCACGACCCGCCCGCCCGCATCGGCGATCGCCGCTAGGCAGTCGGTCCTCTGATCAGGGGATCGAGCCGCGCTTGTCCTCGGTGCTCTTGGCGGCGTAGATCACGCAGGGGATGGCGCTGCGATCGGCTATGTCCTGAGACTAGCTGTCTGAGGAGCTTGTCACCGCATGCGAGCGTCGTAGGATCTGCGGCGTGTCGCCTTGGGCGCGAAGCGACGCTTTGACGCGCCTACGCCGGCATCGAGGAGGGCGGCGCTCGCGGCGATGCGCTCGCTTGCTTTGCTCGGTGGCGCTGCAGTACCCGACGCCCAGCAATGATCCACATGAGGCGATACGCGCTCGCGCGCCGGTCTTGCTTACTTCCGCTCAGCGCAGCTGCGTGAGGAAGTAGACGAGCGCGCGACGCTGCGCCGGCGGCAGACCGGTGAACGACGGCATCGGCGGTTGCGAGGCGACCAACGTCCGTTCGATCGCCTTTGACACGAGACGCGAGCCGACCTGTGTCAGGTCCGGCCCGGGGCCATTGTTTCCCGCCTGCGCGATCCGGTGGCAGGCCAAGCAGCCGGACCTCGCGGCAACCGTTCGTCCGGCTCGAACTCGCCGACGGCCGCTTTCCCGCCCGCGCGCACTGCGCTCGGGGGCGAGAGATCGATTGCGCTCGGCGCCGCCGAGGGAAACCCGGCCACGCAGAGCAGCGTTCCGTCGGTCTTGACGAGCACGTCGGGCTCATCCTGCGGGCAACGATGGCTCCTTGCTTCATGTGCGCGGCGCAGCAGCGGCAGATTCGCTGAGGTGCATTGCGCCGGCCTCGTGCCCGGCGAGCAGGAGACGATCGTCGGTTCAAAGGCGACCTTTTTCGGCTTGACCAGCGGCGCTGCGCCGCAAGCGCTAAGCGCGAAGGTAGCGATCACAGCAAAGGCGAATGCGATCACCAAGCGTGTTGGAACCGCTTCGTTTGGCGATCACGGCTGGGCATTCACCAACGCTATCTGGCAAGAGATCACGGTTGCCGACAGAACGTCCAGCGCGCCAAGCGCGCATCGCCTCAAGTGGATCCTTGCTGGGGCTCGATCCTGCCGCGGCCAATGAGCGAAGCGAGCGTCCCGGTCGCCCAAGCGTCGCCACCACTCAATGCCGCAATATGCGCTCCGGGCCCTCGCCGGCGCTCGCTGCCGCCCCGACCCTCTTCGATAACCCGCACATGACGCCGTCCCGCGACGTGTCGGCGGATCAGCCCGCCTGATTGTGGGGTCCGAGATCTTGCTCTGCGAAGACGAGCCTGATTGCATGGCCCCGTGACCGAAAGCGATCTCAGCGACTTCGAGCGGGAACTACTGGACCGAGTGAGTATCGGCGGCTCAAGATTCGGCGTGGCCTTGGACTGCCTTAATGAGGAACTGCTCGACTCCTCACCTGGCCGCGCGGCGATCGAGAGGGCTCTGGGCGAGCTTCTTTCGCGTGGGTTCGTGCGGAGCGAATCCTCCTCGCCGAGCTCACTTACTCTGCGACCGCGCGACGGCGTCCACCCGCTCTCCGAAGCGGCCCAGCGCAAGGCGATCACACGCGAGTACAACGGCGACTGGTGGATTCTCACCGAAGCGGGTCGCGCTGCGATCGGCTTGCCACCGCCGGAAGTGCATGCGATGTGGATCAATCCATCGTCGGGCCCGTTTCGTGTGCCGCCGGTGCTCGCGCCGTGGTGCGCGTGGCGCTTCATGCGGGGGAAGCGGCCGCTTCCGAGCTGGTACACGCGGCTCACGGGCAAGACGACGGGCGGTTACTAGCAGCGAGGCGAGAGTTGCTCCGAGCAGAGGATCCGGGCGCGCACTACACAGCCGATCTCGCCGTCTTCGACCGTCGCGGCGCGTGCTGCTGCACCTGCGCCGCACGGTGGGTTGCACGAGTTCGGGCCCGGCGGGCGTGCGGGCCAGGTATTGCTTCGCGGGCCTTCGCTTGCAGGCAGCGCGCGGGCGGCTCGTAGCTGGGCGTAGCTAGCTTGGCGCCCGCCGCGACCTCAGCGCTTTTTCGGTTAGTCGCGAGCGGTCCTCACCGCCGCAAGCCCCCCGACCCAGATCGCCGTCGAATCCACAACAGCAGCATCGTGAACAGGACCGACAGGATCAGCCCGGCGCCGTGGCGCTTCAGCACGTACCAGGAGAACAGTCCGGCGATGAACGAGCCGGCGAGCCCGATCAGGATCGTTCCGCCGACGCCCATCGGGTCCGGACCCGGCAGCAAGAAGCGCGCAATCGCGCCGACGAACAGGCCGATGATCGCGAGCAGGACGATGAACAGGATCAGCGGCATTCAGGGCTCAGCTCTGCTGTGTGGCATCGAGAAAGGCGAGCAATAGAATACGAATAGAATACAGAGCTCAGCGGGAGGGGACACCATTCTCTCAAAAGACGTTCATTTGCAGGGCTTTTCTCAGTCGGGGAGACAGGATTCGAACCTGCGACCGCCCGGCCCCCAGCCGGGTGCGCTACCAGACTGCGCCACTCCCCGTGGCTAGCAAGCGGGCGACGGGAATCGAACCCGCCCTAGAAGCTTGGAAGGCTTCTGTGCAACCACAACACTTCGCCCGCACGCCGCTGCCCATCCTACCGACGCCTCGCGGCACCCGGTCCCTGCCAGGGCCGCGATAGCACCGCACAGCTAGGGCCTCGACTGCCGCCGCTCCTCCACCGGCACCTCGCCCCCATCCCCCGCCAGCCCCGGCGGCGGCCAAGGCCCAAACCAGTTGTCGCGCGCCCCGTCGAGCGTGACCGTCGACCCGTTGAACGCCGCGCCGAGCGGCGACGCGAGCAGCG
Organism: Solirubrobacteraceae bacterium; assembly: GCA_036271095.1. Taxonomy (GTDB): domain Bacteria; phylum Actinomycetota; class Thermoleophilia; order Solirubrobacterales; family Solirubrobacteraceae; genus Palsa-744. The sequence continues at coordinate 52,893 of DATBBG010000071.1, read as the reverse complement.
CGACAAGCCAGGCGTGCTCCTCAGGCCGCCCCAGCCGCTGAAGCGGCACCGAGCGCGACATTCCGCCACGCACGCTCTGCGGGTACTTGACCATCACCTCGGTGTCGTAAGTCCCTGCTGCGACTGCCGTCACCGTGACCGCATCGCCCGCCCAGCGCGTCGCCAGCTCGCGCGTCAGCGCCTCGACAGTCGCGCGCGCTGCCCCCGAGTGCGCCATGCCCGGCATCCCGTGATGGGGCGAGAGCGTCACGTTGACGATCGTCCCGCCGCCGCCCGGCGCGAGCGCGAGCTCGTGCGCAGCCTCCGCCATATTCAGCATCCCTTCGACGTTCAGCCGCCACACCGCGCGCCAGCCCTTCGCCGCGATCAGCTCAGCCGGGCTGAAGAACTGCCCGCCGGCATTGTTGACGAGCACGTCGAGCGCACCCATCCGCTCGACCGCCTCACCGACGAGCCGTCGCGCATCCTGCGGCTCGCGGATGTCACCCGTCACGACGCCAACGCCAGCGCCCAGGCCTGTGTCCGCGCCCGCGCCGACAGCTCCCCCCACGGCAGCAGCACCTCCGCCGGCATCGCCAACCAGCTCGCCGATCTCCGCCGCCGCCTGCTCGAGCACATCCAGCCGCCGCCCGGCGATCGTCACGGCAGCGCCACACCGCGCCAGCTCGAGCGCCGTGGCCCTGCCGAGCCCGGTGCCGCCACCTGTCACGAGCGCCGAGCGACCGCGCAGCGCGTCGCGCGCGAAGATCGTCGATTCGCCGCCGGCATCGCTCATCTGCCGATCATAAGTCTCGTCCGTCTTACATCCCCTTTACTCTGTGGGCGTGTCCCACAGGCCTCTGGCCATCGTCTCCGGGCTCACGATCGGCGACTACCTGCTGTGGAACTGGTCGCTGAACGGCAATCACGACGTGCTCGCGCTCGTGTCGGGTTTGACCCTGCCGCCGCTCGCGATTGCATTCATCTGGCTGGTCGCGCTGACCGTCGCGCGGCTGCTCGCCGGCAGCGGGCACAGCAACCGCCCGGCGCGTCGCGCGGCAGGCGCTCGACGTGCCCGATTCGGCTCCGTGAGACTTGCACGGCGCCGCCCGAGCGCGCGCAGCCGGCGCAGCGCAGCCGCACAATCGGTATCACGCAGCGAATCGCCGTCATCGTCATCCCCCACCCCTTCGCGTCCCTCCCGCAAGATCGCCGCCTGAAGCGGCGGCCCTCCTCGCCGTGAGCGATCGTCTCAAGCGCCTGTTGCCACGCTCAAAACGCGTCCGCCTGATTCTCGGCGGGCTCGTCGTGATCGTGATCGCGCTGGCGCTCGCCGGCTACCTCTACGAGCGCAACCGCACCGGCAGCATCTACCACCCGCACGCTCGCTTCGTATCCGAGGCGACGCCGGAGCCGCCACCGCCGAAGAAGGTCGAAAAGCCGATCGCCTGGCCGTTCTACGGCTACACGCCCGAACACACGCGCTTCTTCCCGGCCGTCGCGACGCTGCACCCTCCGTTCAAGCAGCTCTGGGTCAACAACGCGCACACGCTGCTCGAGTTCCCGCCCGTCATCGGCGGCGACCGGATCTTCCAGCTCGGCGACGACGGCGTGCTGCGCGCGATCGACAAGCTCACCGGGCACACGCTCTGGACGCGTAGCCTCGGCGGCCTGTCGGCCTCCTCGCCGGCAGTCGCCGGAACGGTCGTCTATGCGACCGTCCTCTCGCGCGCCGGCAAGAACGGTGGTGGTCGCGCCTACGCGCTGAACGTCGCCAACGGCGCGACGATCTGGTCGCGCAACCTCTCCAGCGCCAGCGAGTCCTCGCCGCTCGTCGACAACGGCAAGGTCTTCTTCGGCTCGCAGAACGGCACCGTCTACGCGCTCAACGCGACCAACGGCAGCGTCATCTGGACATACCACGCCGGCGGCGCCGTCAAGGCCAGCCCGACGCTCTCCGGCGGCGTGCTCTATTTCGGCGACTACTCCGGCCACGTGCAAGCCGTCGGCGAGCGCGCCGGCCGGCGCCTCTGGATCAGCAGCTCCGAAGGCACGCTGCTCGGCAGCGGCACGTTCTACTCGACCTCAGCCGTCTTCTACGGCCGCGTCTTCCTCGGCAACACCGACGGGCGCGTCTACGCCTACGACGCCGCGACCGGCAAGCTCGACTGGGCCGTGCAGACCGGCGCCTACGTCTACGCCTCGCCTGCCGTCACCAATGCGCCCGGCCTCGGCCCGATGATCTACCTCGGCTCCTACGACGGCACCTTCTACGCGCTCAGCGCGCGCTCCGGGCACATCGCCTGGAAGTTCGACGCGCACGGCAAGATCTCCGGCTCGGCGACGATCGTCGGTCGGACCGTCTACTTCGCCGACCTCGGCACGCACCGCACCTACGGCCTCGGTATCTCGACCGGCCGCGTCAGCTTCGAGAAGGGCACCGGCTCGTTCGATCCCGTCATCAGCGACGGCAAGAACATCTACCTGACCGGCCTCGAAGGGCTCTACGCGTTGGCGCCGCGTTGAAGGGCTAACCGCCCGCCCCGCACGAGCCCGTCTCGCCGAGCGCGCGCGAGAACGAGAAGCGCGCCCGAACAACGATCCGGCCCGGCGCGCCGGCGAGAACTCGCGTCCAGCCGCCGGCGGCCGGCCCGACACAGCCCTGCCCGTGCGAGAGCGTCCAGTAGCGCGTGTAGTGAACGCGCACGAGAAAGCTCCCGCGCGAGCGCGCGGCGAGCGCAAACGAGTCGTGTCCGAGTGAGACCAGCCTGCCCGGCCCGGACGCGATCGGCGTCGGCGAGGCGACCGCGTAGATCCGCCAGTGGCGGCTGCTGAAGACCTCGTGCAGGTACGGCAGGCCCACGCGGATCAGCTCGCCCTCGCGCGAGCTCGACGGATCGAGCTTCGCATCCGGAAGCGCAACGTAGGAGACCGCCTGCTCGCGCAGCCAGCGCGCATAGCTCGCCGCCGTCAGCGATCCCGACAGCAGCACGCCGTCGTAGCGCGTGTCCAGCTGCTTCTCCCAGCCGCGCGCCAGCGAGACGCGCGGGGCGAGCTCGGCCGTCTCCCAGTGCGATCGCGTCAACGGCACCTCCAGGCGCACGGGCGTGCGCGCGTGCGCATCGAGGAAGCGCTCGACCGGCGCGTAGTAGGCAGCGCTCGTCGACTGGTCGTGCGCGACTGCAAGCGTCTCGCGCAGCGGACCCCACCCGGCCCACAGCGCCCACACGACGAGCGCAACGGCCCCCGCGAGCGCGCCGCCGGCGCCGAACAGGACGCGCGGTGAGCGGTCGAGCGGCGGGTGGGCGAGCGGCGAGCGGTCGAGCGGCGGGTGGGCGAGCGGGGAAGACTCGATGCCCTGCTCGCCTCGCGGCTCGCTCCCGCTCAGCCGCTCACGCCCGTGCCTCGACGCGCCCAGCATGCAGATCGTCAGCGGACCGGCCAGCAGCACGCCGTAGCGCTCGATGTTGCTGCCCATCGGCGAGCGCACGAACAGGAACACGACGCACGCCAGCAGGTAGATCGCCGCGCCGAGCCTGAGCTCGCCATAGCGTCGCGGCACGGCCCACGCGAACGCGACGAGCACGAGCACGGTCGCGACGAACGACGTCGCCGGATACGGCTCAAAGCCGCCCTCCGGAAACAGCAGCGCGAGCGCGATCACTACAACCGCCGCCGGCACGGCCAAAGCAAGCAGCGGCCGCAGCGAGCGCCGCCACAGCGAATCGGTCAGCGCCGCTAGCCCCAGCAGCGCGCCCGCGACCGGACTCGCCGCTGCGCAGAGCAGCGCCAGCGCGAACGCCGGCGCGCTGCGAGCGCGCATCAGCGCGAGCACCGCAGCGAGCGCAAACGACACGCCGAGCGCGAACGTCAGCCGACCGATCCAGACGTCGCCGACGGCTGCCGCCGCGAACGCGATCGAGGCCCAGCGCGCCGGCGCGCCAAACGCCTGCGCGGCGATCCGTTCGAAGCACAGCACCGAGACGAGCACCGACAGCGCGCCGACGAGGCGCAGCCCGAGCAACCATGCAAGGGGCGGGAACAGCACGCTGTAGCCGGGCAGGTCGTGCCCGGCATACCAGTGCTCGTCATAGAGCCCGAGCCCGATGTGCTTGAACAGGTCGACGCGATACGCCGCCGCAGCGAGGTCCGGCGTGCGCGGCGCGACGAGCACCCATGCGAGCAGCAGCACCAGCGCCGTCGCGAGCCCAAGTGGCGCCGCGCGCAGCCGTCCGGTGGGAAGATCGACCGGGGTCCGGTGTGCTACCCCACCGGACCCCGGCCTATCCGCCGTTGTCGCGGCGGATGTGTACCCCTCTGAACCGCTCAGAAACCCTGAAGTAGCTGTGCTCCGGACGCGCACGCCAAGATAATGACGGCCATGCGCCTCGCCGACTGCACTCGCCGACCCCTGCAACTCGCCTTTCTGTGCGCGGCGATCCTCGCCGCGCTTGCGCTCGGCGGCTGCGGAACGACACGCCCGCGCGCCGTCGACGCGAACGAGCTCGCCGAAGCCGAGACGTTCCCGTACTTCCGCGTCTACTGGGCCGGCAACAGCTTCCTCGGCAACACGCTCTCGGCCGTCGACGGCCAGAAGGGCTACCTCAGCTCGATCGGCGACAGCGTCTACTACGGCGACTGCGTCCACAGCAAGGGCCTGCTCGGCGGCGGCAGCTGCGTGCTGCCGCTGCAGGTCACGACCGTGATCTACCGCCTGCACTCGAACACGACGCTCGGCACGCAGCGCAACATCGTCGTGCGCGGCGTGCCGGCGACGGTCTACGACGGCGGCCGCTCGATCGAGCTCTACTCCGGGCGCGTCGCAATCGACGTCTTCTCCAACAACTATGCGCACGCCTACGCTGCCGTGCAGGCGCTCTACCCGCTGAACGCGCCCGGCTCGGCGCACGGCGACCTGCCGGCGCCGATCTTCTGCCCGGGCCTATCCGGCGCTCAGAGCGCTTCAGTCGAGCGCGTGATGAACGCGCTGCCGGCGCACGCCTGTCAGCGCGCCAGCGCCGCGCTGGCGTTTGCCAGGAGCGTCTACCCGAGCTAGCCCGACAGGTGCGGCGCGAGCGGCTTGCCGATTTCGCGACGCAAGCTGACGAACGCCATCGAGCCGATCACGGCCGGGATCCACAGCGAGATCGCGCGGTAGATCACGACCGCGACGACGACGTGCGAAGCCGGGCGCACGCCGAACAGCAGCAGCATCCCGACGAGCCCGCCTTCGACCGCCAGCAGGCCGCCCGGGATCGGGATCGAGTTCGCCAGCATGCCGACGAGGTAGGCCATCGCGACAACCCAGAACGACGGCGCGTTGCCGAACGCCGCCAGGCACGCGTACAGCGCGACGTTGTCCAGCAGCCAGTAGGCGACTGCGCCGAGCAGGCGCGCGTCGTGCTCGCGAATCAGCCGCAGCGCGTCCTCGACGCCGTCGGCGAGCGCCTTCAGCGCGACCGTCCTGCGCGCGCCGTCAGCGCCGCGCCGCAGCGCCGCGCGCCCGGCCCAGCGCGCCAGCAGCAGCGTGCCGAGGATCGTCGCGAGCGCCGCCGCCGCCGGCAGCAGCGTCAGCAGCGCGCGCCGCGAGCCCGGCAGCAGCCCGAGCCACATCGGCACGCCGATGACGAGGACCGCCACGACGTTGACGGCGCTCGTCAGCAGGAAGATCAGCACCGAGCGCCGCGCGATCCGGTCGACCGAGACGCCCTTGCTGCGCAGCACCCACGCGCCGAGCGCGATGCCCGCGAGGCCGCTGACCGAGACGACCGAGTTGACCGCCAGCTCCGACAGCGACAGGCGCGAGGTCAGGCGCCGGCCGAGCATGCCGAAGACGAGACCGAACAGCACCGCGTAGCCGGCGCACGAGAGCAGCTCCAGCACTGCGGCGGCAGCGATCAGCGACGGATCGGCGTCGGAGAGGTGGTCGAGCGCAGAGCGCAGGTCCGGCACCGCAAGCAGCAGCGCCGCGACGATGCCGAAGAAGACCGCCAGGCTGGCGATGCTCGTGCGCAGCGCGCGCGACTGCTCGCGCATCACCCGCTCGCCGTCGGCCAACGCACCCGACTCGCGCGGGCGCTCGTCGCTCATCGACGGCCGCCGCCGCTCGGGCGCATCTTGCTCATCGGCGATTGCTGGCCCCCACGACGGTTCTTCGCATCCTCTTCGATTTCGATTAGCGAGACGTACCCCGTAGCGGTCACGGTAGCCTCACGAGGAGCTGTTACCCGCCGTCCGTCGCTGAGATGCGAGCGCAGCGAGGCGGATCGCGCCGAGGAGGATGCTGTCGTTCACGACATGGCCGAGCAAGCACGCATATTGGTCGTCGACGACGAGCCTGCCGTGCAGAGCGCGCTCTCGCGCGCGCTTACGCTCGAGCAGTACGACGTCGCGCAGGCAGTCGATGGGCGCGAGGCGCTCGAGCGCCTCGCCGGAGCCGTCTACGAGGTCGTCATCCTCGACGTCTCGATGCCGCACGTCGACGGCCTCGAGGTCTGCCGCCGGCTGCGCGACGGCGGCGACCGCACGCCGGTGCTGATGCTGACCGCGCGCGAGCAGGTCGACGATCGCGTCGCCGGGCTCGACGCCGGCGCCGACGACTATCTCGTCAAGCCGTTCGCGCTGCGCGAGCTGCTCGCGCGCGTGCGCGCGCTGCTGCGCCGCGCCGGCGAGGACGACGATCAGGACGACGCCTTGACGTTCGACGACCTGCGCCTGCACCGGCTCTCGCACGAGGCCTGGCGCGGCGAGCGGACGCTGCAGCTGACGCGCACCGAGTTCCTGCTGCTCGAGATGTTCATGCACCATCCGCGCCAAGTGCTGACGCGATCGGCGATCTTCGAGCACGTCTGGGGCTATGACTTCGGCGCGACCTCGAACTCGCTCGGCGTCTACATGGGCTACCTGCGCCGCAAGACCGAGGTCGGCGAGGAGCCGCGGCTGCTGCACACCGTGCGCGGCGTCGGCTACGTGCTGCGAGGCGCAAGTTGACCTTCCGCCGCCGCATCGCAATCGCCGCCGCCGCCGCCGTGACGATCGCCGTCGTGCTCGCCTCGGGCCTGATCTACGTGCTCACGTCCAACCAGCTTCACAGCCAGGTCGACGAGCAGTTGCACAACCGCGCGCGCACGGCAGGGCGCCTGCAGCGCTACCTCAAACCAGGAAGCAAGACGACGGCCGCAGCGAAGTCCGACAGCGAACGCCTCGGCCTCGACATCAACCGGCTCGACGGCAGGGACTCCGGCGAACCCGCCGGCTCGACCGCAGAAGAAGACGACGAAGGATCGAGCCTGCCGCACTACGGCCCGGCCGTCAAAAACCTGTTCGGGCGCCTGCCGCCGGGGCCCGATCAGGTGCGCGGCTATCAGCAGGTCGTCAACGCCGCCGGCACGATCGTCGTGCGCTCGGCGCGCAGCGTCTCGCTGCCCGTCGACACTGCGACGCTCGCGCTCGCCAAGCGTGGCGGCGAGCAGTTCTTCCGCGACGCTCGCGTCAACGGCGTGCACCTGCGCGTCCTCGCCGAGCCCTTCGGCGCCGGGCGTGCCGTGCAGCTGGCGCAGCCGCTGACCGAAGTAGACAGCCTGCTCAGCCGGTTGCGGCTGATCCTCGCGCTGATCGCGCTCGGCGGCATCGCGCTGGCCGCGCTGCTCGGACGGCTCGTCGCCGGCGCCGCCGTGCTGCCGCTCAAGCGCCTGACGCAGGCGACCGAGCACGTCGCGCTGACGCAGGATCTGAGCGGGCGGATCAAGCCGGTCGGCCCGGATGAGATCGGGCGGCTCGCGCGCAGCTTCAACGCGATGCTCGATGCGCTCGAGCGCTCGATGACGAAGCTGGACGACTCCGTGCACGCACAGCGCCAGCTCGTCGCCGACGCCTCGCACGAGCTGCGCACGCCGGTCACGAGCCTGCGCACGAACATCGAGCTGCTGCAGCAGGCCGAAGACATGGAGCCGCACGACCGCCAGCGCCTGCTCAGCGACGTCGTCGAGCAGATCGAGGAGCTGACGCTGCTGATGAACGACCTGATCGAACTCGCTCGCGGCGAAGAGCCGTTTGCGGCGACCGAGGACGTGCGCCTGGACCTGCTCGTGCGCGACGTCGTCGAGCGCGCTCGCCGGCACGCGCCGAGCTCCGACTTCGCCGTCGCACTCGAGCCGACCGTCGTCCCGGCCGTCGCCGCGCGCCTGGAGCGCGCGATCAGCAATCTGATCGACAACGCCGTCAAGTACAGCCCGCCGCACGAGCCTGTCGAGGTCGCGCTGAGCGACGGCCAGCTGACCGTTCGCGACCACGGGCCGGGCATCTCGACGTCCGACCAGCCGCACGTCTTCGACCGCTTCTACCGCGGCGCCGAGGCGCGCGGGCGCCCAGGCTCCGGCCTCGGCCTGGCGATCGTGCGTCAGGTCGTCGAGCAGCAGGGCGGCGTCGTCTCGGCCGAGCGCGCAGCGGGCGGCGGCACGCTGATGCTGATGCGACTTGCCGGCGCCGAGACGATCGCGCTCGACACCGCCGCCGATCCGCGCATCGCCGGGCTCGATCTGAGCGCGGACGCGGACGCGGCCGGCGCTGACGTCGCTGCGACCGGCGCCGGCGTCGAGGGCGAGCCCTCCTCGATCTGAGCGCGATGCGCCCGTGCGCGCTCGCGAAAGCGCGCCGGCGCGACGCCGAAGCGCCGGCGGAACGCGCGCGCGAAGTGCGCCGGCTGGCGATAGCCGACGAGCCGTGCGACGTCGGCGACGGCAATCGCCGGCTGCTCGGCGAGCAGCTGCGCCGCAGCCGCCATCCGCCGCGCGAACAGATCCTCGTGGAAGCTCAGCTCGCCGAACTGCGCGTAGACGCGCTGGATCTGCCGCGGCGAGCTCGACACGGCGCCGGCGACCTCGGCGAGCGTGAGCTTGCGCCGGTAGTTGCGCGCGACGACGACGCGCGCGAGCAGGTACACACGCCTGCGCGCCGCTGCTGTCTCAGGTTGCACACTCCCCATTCCGACGGCGAGCGCCGCGCGGGACTTCGGCTTCAGGCGTAGCTGGGCAAGCTCACGGCAGCGTGCCGGCGCGAATCTGCGCGAGCAGCCCGGCGCAAGCCGCCTGCACGTGGTCGAGCACGCGCTCGAAGCCGTCGCCGGCGCCGTAGTAGGGATCGGGCACGTCGAGCTCGCCGGCGCCGCGGCCCTCCGGGCCGTGCGCCGCGCTCGCCGGATCGAACTCGCGCAGCAGCCGCACCTTCTCCCGCCGCGAGCGCTCGCCGCCGGCCAGTGCAAGCAGATCCCCGAAGTTCGACGAGTCCATCGCCAGGATCAGATCGAACTCGTCGAAGTCCTCGTCGCGAACCCGCCGTGCAGCGCCCTCCAGCGCGATCCCGCGCCGAGCCGCTGCAGCCGTCGCGCGCTCGTCCGGCGCACTGCCGACGTGCCAGCTGCCGGTGCCGGCCGAGTCGAGCTCGATCTCGCCTTCGAGGCCGGCTTCGCGCACGAGCGTCGCCATCGTCCCCTCGGCCGTCGGCGAGCGGCAGATGTTGCCGAGGCAGACGAACAGCAGCCGCACAGGCCGCGCGCGACGCGCCTGCGCCTGGCCCGCTGCAGTGGCCACGCGCTAGTCCTCGCCGAGCTCGAGCACCGCCAGGAACGCCTCCTGCGGCACCTCGACGCGACCGACCTGCTTCATCCGCTTCTTGCCCTCCTTCTGTTTGGCAAGCAGCTTTTTCTTGCGCGTGATGTCACCGCCGTAGCAGCCGGAGATCACGTCCTTGCGAAACGCCTTGACCGTCTCGCGCGCGATCACGTGCGCGCCGATCGCCGCCTGGATCGGCACGTCGTACTGCTGGCGCGGGATCCGCTTGCGCAGCTTCTCGGCCAGCGTGCGCCCGATCTCATACGCCTTCTCGCGGTGCACGACCATCGACAGCGCGTCGACCGGATCGCCGGCGAGCAGCACGTCTAGCTTGACGAGGTCCGACGGCTTCATCCCGCTCAGCTCGTAGTCGAGCGACGCATAGCCTTTCGTGCGCGACTTCAGCTGGTCGAAGAAGTCGAGCACGATTTCGGCGAGCGGCAGCTCGTAGTTCATCTGCACGCGCTCGGGCGAGAGGTAGTGCATCCCCGAGTGCACGCCGCGACGTTCCTGGCAGAGCTCCATCACGGCGCCGACGAACTCTTTCGGCGCGATGATCGACGCCTGGATGAACGGCTCGCGGATCTCCTCGATCGTTCCCGGGTCGGGCATGTCCGAGGGGTTGTGCACCTCCAGCTCCTCGCCGTTCGTAAGCGTCAGATCGAACTCGACCGACGGCATCGTCGCGAGCAGCTCGAGGTCGTACTCGCGCTCCAGGCGCTCGCGCACGATGTCCATGTGCAGCAGGCCGAGAAAGCCGCAGCGAAAACCGAAGCCGAGCGCGTCGGAGGTCTCCGGCTCCCACGACAGCGCCGCATCGTTGAGCACGAGCTTCTCGAGCGCGTCGCGCAGGTCGGAGTAGTCGTCGGACTCGATCGGGAACAGCCCGCAGAAGACCATCGGCTTGACCTCGCGATAGCCCGGCAGCGCCTCCGTCGCTTCCTCTCCGGCCGTGCGACTGCCCGGTCCCGACGTTCGCGTGCGCGTCGTCAGCGTGTCTCCGACGCGCAGCAGCGTCACGTCCTTCAGCCCCGTGATCAGATAGCCGACCTCACCGGCCGCGAGCTGGTCGGTCGGCATCATCTGCGGCGAGAAGACGCCGATGTCGTCGATGTCCGCTTGCGTGTCCGTCGCCATCGCGCGAATCGCCTCGCCCTTCTTGAACGTGCCGTCGACGACGCGGATGTAGGCGATCACGCCGCGATACTGGTCGAACTCCGAGTCGAAGATCAGCGCTCGCGGCGGCGCGTCGGGGTCGCCCGAAGGCGGCGGCACGCGCTTGATCAGCTCCTCGAGCACCGCCTCGACGCCCTCTCCCGTCTTGCCGCTGATCTTCAGAATCGACTCCGGCGGCTCGCCGATCAGCTCGCTGACTTCGCCCGCGACGCGCTCGGGCTCGGCGCCAGGCAGGTCGATCTTGTTCAGACACGGAATCAGCTCGAGCCCCGATTCGACCGCGAGATACGTGTTCGCGACCGTCTGCGCCTCGACGCCCTGCGCCGCGTCGACGACGAGCAGCGCCCCCTCGCACGCCTCCAGCGAGCGTGACACCTCGTAGGTGAAGTCGACGTGGCCAGGCGTGTCGATCAGGTGCAGCTGGTAGGTCTCGCCGTCGCGCGCCGTGTAGAACACGCGCACCGCCTGCGCCTTGATCGTGATCCCGCGCTCGCGCTCCAGATCCATCGAGTCGAGCAGCTGCGCGCGCATCTCGCGCGCGGCGACCGTATGTGTCAGCTCGAGAATTCGATCGGCGAGCGTCGACTTGCCGTGATCGATGTGCGCGATGATCGAGAAGTTGCGGATGTGAGCCTGATCCATGAGCCGCTACAGCGTAGAAGGCGTGCGCAGCGATGGGCCAGCGGTGCCCGGCGGTCGCGCGCGATGCGCGCTAGCCTTGTCTCTCCGGCGGATCGCCAACTCGACTAAGGGTCTTCGAGATCCAACCGCGGCTACGCGCCGACCTTCGGGCCGGCGGCCTGTCCAGGGGTCGGGAGTGTCACGCCGCCCAGGCAAGACACACAGTCCTGGGACGTAAGTAGTAAGCGGCGATCTGAGTTCGGGCGCATGCCGGGTGGGCCTAGGCCCACCCGGCCTCTGCTCGGCGTCGTCGCGTCAGGCCCGGCCGAGCTGTCGCGCGATCAGGCGATGCACCTGATGCGCCTCCGGCACGCGCATCGCGAGCACCGCGCGCGCGTATACGAGCAGGCCCACGGCACCGGCGCCGCCGACGCTGATGATCTGCGCCGGCAGCGAAACGCCGAGCAGGCCGTCGAGCAGTCGCCATACGACCCACGAGACGCCTCCGAGCAGCGCCGAGGCCAGCAGGATGCGCGCCGTGATCATCGTCGTCTGCGCGCCTTCGAGGCTGCCGTTGAAGCCCGTCCGCAGGCGCTGTGCCTGCAGGAACGTCATCACCGCGTTCGCGATCACCGTGCCGATGATCAGCCCGGCGATTCCGAGCGGTTTGTACAGGCCGACGCTGACGATCACGTCGATCACGATGTTCATCGCCGCCAGGCGCGTCGGTATCCACGGCCGCTGCACGGCGAAGAACGTCCGCGTCAACAGCAGGTTGAGCCCGCCGAACGGCAGGCTGAAGGCAAACCAGAACAGCGCGATCGCGACGATGTGCGTCGAGTGCGCGTCGAACTGGCCGCGCTGGAACAGCAGCCGCACGATCGGGTTCGGCAAGACGATCATGAACGCCGCGGCCGGGATCAGCAGCAGGTTGATCTGGCGCATGCCGTTGCCGACCGCGCGGCGCATCGAGCCCGCGTCGCGGTTGGCCGCCATCCGGCTGAGCGTCGGAAACAGCACCGTCGCGACGGCGACGCTGAACAGGCCCTGCGGGAGCATGTAGACGCGAAAGGCATTGTCGATCGCTCGCGGCGCTTCGTCTGAGACGAGCGTGCCAAAGACCGAGTTGATCAGGTGGTCGAGGTTGACGATGCCCAGGCCGATCGTCACCGGCAGCATCAGCGTGAACACCTGTTTGATCCGCGGGTCGTGCCAGTCGATGTGCATCTGCAAGCGGAAATCGATCCGCCCGAGCGCGACGATCGCCAGCAGCAGCTGCACGAACGTCGCGACGAGCACCGCGATCGCGTAGGCATGCAGCTGGTTGCCGTCTTCATAGCCACCCGGGTAGTGGGGGCGCAGGATCAACAGCAGTACGAGGATCACTACGTTCCACACCGCCGGCGAGATCGCCGGGATCGTGAAGTGGTCGTATGACTGCAAGACCGCCACGAGGATGCCCGTCAGGCCAAGGATCAGCACGACCGGGAAGAGGATCTGCGACAGGCCGACGAGCAGCGATGTCAGCTCCGGCTTGAACGTGTCGCCGATGAACAGCGGCATGATCACGCCCGCCGCGAGAATGAAGAACGCCGTGATCGCGCCGAGCGCGATCAGCATGATCCAGAACAGCGTCGACGCGAGCCGGAACGCCTCTTTCTTGCGGCCCTTCTGCAGCAATTCCGTGAACACCGGCACGAACGCCGCCGACAGCGCCGCGTTCGCGAACAGGTTCGCGAACAGGTTCGGCACCTGGAAGGCCAGCGTGAACGCTGACGCCGGCCCTCCCGTCCCGAAGAAGCTTGCCGCGACAATTTCGCGCAACAGCCCGATCACGCGCGAGACTCCCGTCAGGATCGAGAAGATCGCGGTGTTGCGCGCAACGCCGCGACCGACCGGCGGCGCCGGCAGCTGCGGCTCCTCCGCCACGTCCGGCAGCTCGGCCATCAGCGCCGAGGACTCCTCTGCCGTCGCGAGCGCCTCGTCAGGCGTGAGCGGCTCGTCTCCGCCGGCTTCTCCAGACTCAGACAAGGCCGCTATAGTACGGCTCTCCGCGGCGCGCTCGGACGGTTCGATTCCGGGCTCACGCGGCTCTTTTCATGGCCAACATCCACTCTCAGAAGAAGCGCATCCTGCGCTCCGAGCGCGAGCGCATCGAGAATCGCCAGTACACCTCGGCGATCAAGACGCACTTCCGCAAGCTCGCTTCGCTCGTGCAGGACGGCGAGGACGACGCCGCCGCCGACGCGACGCACCGCGAGCTCGTCAGCAAAATCGACAAGGCCGTCAAGCGCGGCGCGCTGCACCGCAACAACGGCGCGCACAAGAAGTCCCGAGCAGCCCGCCTGCGGGCCGGCTCCTCCACTGAGTAGCCCTCCTCTTCAGGTCGTGATCTCGCGGATTGCCGCGAGCGCGAGCGTTTCTTCGCCGAGCGCCGCCAGCGGCGAGCGGTCGGCAGCGAGCACGGCGCCGCCACGCGAGTCGAGCTCGAGATCGGCAAGCGCGCCGAGCGCGCTGCGCAGCCGCTCCGGATCGCTGCGCTGCACGTCGGCCAGAAAGCGCTCGGCCGCGCGCGGTGGCATCCGCAGTCCGCGCTTCACCGTCGCTGCGGACTCGCCGTCCTGCAGCCGCTGTGAGACGGCGACGGCGTCGCGCAGGCGCTGCGACATCAGGTAGATCAGCCCCGACAGGCGCTCGCCCTGCTCGCGCAGGCGCAAGTAGGAGAGCGTCGACTCGCGCTCGTCGGCGCCGACGAGCGCGTCGGCGAGTGCGAACGCGCGCCACTGCGCCGAGTGCGCCGCGCGGCTTTCGATCTCGGCCGCCTCGACCGTGCGCGCTTCGCCGTCGCCTTCGAGCGAGAGCTTCTCGAGCTCGCGCAGCAGCCGCTGCTGGCGCTCGCCGACCTGTGTGACGAGCGCTTTCGCCGCCGCCATGTCGAGTGTGATCCCGAGCCGCGCGGCCTGCTCGCGCGCCCACTTCGGCAGCTCCCACGGCTTCACGTTCATCTGCGCAACGACCTGGCCGCCGGCGCGCTTGACGGCCTCGTGCAGCGCCGCCGGCGCTTTCGCGCGCCCCTCCTCGCGCGCAAACAGCGCCAGCGTCGTCTCCGGCGGCATCGCTCCCATCGCCGGCGCCAACCGCTGCGCGACGTCGACCTCGCGCCAGCGCTCGACGCCTTCGACGACGATCACGCGCCGCCCGATCGCGAGCGTCATCGCGGCAAGCGCTTCGGCGACACCCGCCGGCGTCGCCGCGTCGCCGTCGAGCAGTTCAACGCTCGTCGCATCCGAGCCCGGCCCTTCGGCAAGCGCGCGCAGCCCCGCGCGCCGCTCGGCGACAGCGCCGTGATCGTCGCCGTGGATCAGGTACGCAGGCTTGAGCTCAGGCATGAAGCGAGTCTAGGCGTGCCGGGAGACACGGAGCCCTGGCCGCCTATCGGACGACCAGGTTCACAAGCTTTCCAGGGACGACTATCTCCTTCACGATCTGCTTGCCCTCAACATGAGCCTGCACGTTCGGCGCGGCGAGGCAGAGCGCCTTCAGCTCATCGGCGCTCGCGCCCGTCGCGGCCTGCACGCGGTCGCGCAGCTTGCCGTTGACCTGGCAGACGAGCTCGTACTCGTCGCGCTCGAGCAGCTCCTCGTCAGCGCTCGGCCACGGCGCCTCCCACACGCGCTCGCCGGCCAGCCGCTCGTAGACGTCGGCGGCGACATGCGGCGCGAACGGGAACAGCAGCGAGCCGGCAGTCGCGAGCGCGAAGCGCATCGTCTGCGTCTCGACCGTCTCGCGCAGGCGCGAGCAGTCGTTCAGCAGCTCCATCACGGCGGCGATCGCAGTGTTGAAGGCGAACCGGCGCAGGTCGTCGCTGACCTTCTCGATCGCCCAGTGCGCCTTGCGCAGCAGCGCGAGATCGTCGCCCTGCGCGCCGGCGTCGCTGACGAGCGGCGCGCTCGCCGAGCCGACGGCCTCGGCAGTCTCCGCAGCCAGGCGCCAGAGCCGCGAGAGGAAGCGATGCACGCCCTCGACGCCGCTGTCCGACCATTCGGCGTCCTGATCGGGCGGGCCGACGAAGAGGATGTAGCAGCGCGCCGTGTCGGCGCCGACGCGCTCGACGATCGAAGCGGGCGAGACGACGTTGCCGCGCGACTTGCTCATCTTCGCGCCGTCCTTCGTGACCATGCCTTGTGTGAACAGCGCCTTGAACGGCTCCTGGAAGTCGAGATGCCCGAGGTCGGCGAGCGCCTTGCAGAAGAAGCGCGCGTACATCAGGTGCAGGATCGCGTGCTCGACGCCGCCGATGTACTGATCGACTGGCATCCACTCGCGCAGCGCCTGCGCGTCCCACGCGGCGTGCGCGTTGGTCGGATCGCAGTAGCGCAGGAAGTACCAAGAGGAGTCGACGAACGTGTCCATCGTGTCGGTCTCGCGACGACCGGCGCCGCCGCACGACGGGCACGTCGTGTTGACCCAGTCCTCGGCGGCAGCCAGCGGCGAGCGCCCCTTCGGCGTGTAGTCGTCGATCTCCGGCAGCTCGACCGGCAGCTCGTCCTCGGGCACCGGCACGGCGCCGCAGCTCTCGCAGTAGACGATCGGAATCGGCGCACCCCAGTAGCGCTGACGCGAGACGAGCCAGTCGCGAAGCTTGTAGTTGACCGAGGCGTGGCCCTTGCCCTCGACGTCGAGCCAGTGCACGATCGCGCCGAGCGCCTCGCGATTAGGCAGACCGTCGAAGTCCTCGCGCGAGTTGACGAGCACGCCGTCGCCGGCGTACGGCAGCGCGTCGTCCTCGGCCTCCTCGCCAGTCGGCGCGATCACACGGCGGATCGGCAGGTCGAAGGCACGCGCGAAGGCGTAGTCGCGCTCGTCGTGAGCCGGCACGGCCATGATTGCGCCGGTGCCGTACTCCATCAGCACGTAGTCGGCGACGTACATCGGGATCTGCTCGCCGTTGACCGGATTCGTGACGGTCCGCCCGAGCGAGACGCCGGTCTTCGGCTTCTCGGCGTTGCCGCGCTCCTGGTTGGTCTCGTTCAGCGCGACGTTCACGTACTCGCGCACTTCGTGCTCGTGCTCGGTGCCCTCGGCCAGGCGCATCACGTCGGGATGCTCCGGCGCCATCACGAAGAACGTCGCTCCGAACAGCGTGTCAGGGCGCGTCGTGAAGACCGGGTAGTCGATCCCGAGCTGCTCGCAGCGGAACGTCACCTCGGCGCCCTCGGAGCGCCCGATCCAGTTGCGCTGCATCGTCTTGACGTTGCTCGGCCAGTCGATCGTGTCGAGATCGCCGAGCAGGCGCTCGGCGTAGTCGGTGATGCGCAGGAACCACTGCTCGAGTTGGCGCACTTCGACGAGGTGCCCGCAGCGCTCGCAGCGTCCGTCGGCGTCGACCTGCTCGTTGGCGAGCACGGTCTGATCGTGCGGGCACCACTTGACGGCGGCTTCTTTGCGATAGGCGAGGCCGGCCTTGAACAGCTCGAGGAAGATCCACTGCGTCCAGTGGTAGTAGCTCGGTTCGTGCGTCGCGAGCTCGCGCGACCAGTCGATCGAGATGCCCCACGAGCGGAACTGGCGCTGGAAGGAGGCGATCGAGGCGGCCGTCGAGTCGCGCGGGTGCTCGCCGGTTTTGATCGCGTGGTTCTCGGCAGGCAGGCCGAATGCGTCGTAGCCCATCGGATGCAGCACGCGGCGCCCGAGGCGGCGGTTGAAGTGCGCGATCGCGTCACCGAGCGCGTAGCACTTCAGATGGCCGATGTGCGGCTCGCCGCTCGGGTACGGCAGCATCTCGAGGATGTAGGCGTTGTTCGCGCGATCGGCGTCGTGCGAGTTGGTCACGCGCCAGGTCTGCTCGCGCTCCCACACCTCCTGCCAGCGCGACTCGATCGCGTGCGGATCGTATTGATAGTCGGTCATCGCGCCGCAGGTTAGCGGTCGCTTGGGTGGCTGACGTCGAGCGTTCGAGCGCAGCGCGCGCGGCGGCGCCGCGGCGACAGCTCAGCGCGCAGAGGCGAGCGCGTCGTCACCGGCGACGAACCGGCTGCGCCCGCGCAACAGCGCGACGATCTCGGCAGGCGCCTTGCTCGGCGAGCCGGCGTCGAACGGCGGTTGCGGGTCGTACTCGATGCCGAGCTGAATCGCCTGCGCGAGATCGTCGCCGGCGATCCTCGCAGCGAGCGTGAGCGCCATGTCGATTCCGGCCGAGACGCCGGCGCCGGTGACGATCTTGCCGTCGAAGGCGACGCGCTCTTTGACAGCTACAGCGCCGAGCTCCGTCAGCTTCTCGAGCGCCAGCCAGTGACTGGTCGCTCGCCTGCCGTCGAGCAGGCCGGCCGCGGCGAGGATCAGCGAGCCGGTGCAGACGGACGTCGTCCAAGCGCTCGTCTCGTGCGCAGCGCGCAGCCAGTCGAGCGCCGGCCCGCCGGCGCGCGCGGCGACCTCGCCGGGGCCGCCCGGCACGAGCACGATCTCCGGCGTCGACACGTCGGCAAGCGAAGCCTCGGCGAGCAGCGACAGCATGCGGTTGTCCGTCTGCACCGGACCGGCCTCGGCTGCGACGAACGTGACGCGCGCGCCGGGGAGCCTGCTGAGCACCTCATAGGGGCCGATCGCGTCGAGTGCCGTGAAGCCGTCGTAGAGCAGAATCGCTGTGTTCATCGGGTCGTCTCCCTTTCGCTTGTGGGCTTGCGTCTCGCTCGCGCGTGCATGCGGGCGCCGCTCGCCAGCAATGCGCCGCGCGATTGGAAGCGTCGGCGGTACTCGGCCGGGCCGACGTCGAGCGTACGCAGGAACACGCGGCGCATCGTCTCGGCCGTGCCAAATCCACACGCCGCAGCGACGACGCCGATCGGCTCGGCGCCGTCCTCTAGCCGCCGGCGCGCAGCCTCGAGGCGGACGCGCTCGACGTAGCGTGCCGGCGTCACGCCGGTCTCGGCGCGAAAGGCGCGCGCGAAGTGGCGCGCGCTCATCTGCGCGCGCGCAGCCATCGCCTCGACCGAGTGGTCGTCGCCGACGTGCTCGAGGACGCTGCGCTGCACCTCGCGCAGCGGCTCGCGCTCAGGCTGCTGCGCCGCGAGCGTCGCGCTGAACTGCGACTGGTTGCCGGGGCGGCGCAGGAACAGCACGAGGTGGCGCGCGATCGTCAGCGCCACTTCGCGGTCGTGGTCGCGCTCGACGAGCGCAAGCGCAAGGTCCATGCCGGCGGTGACGCCGGCCGACGTCCAGACCGATCCGTCGCGCACGAAGATCGGCTCGGCGTCGACCTCGACGTTCGGATACAGCCGCGCGAGCGCCGCCGCCGAAGCCCAGTGCGTCGTCGCGCGACGTCCTTCGAGCAGTCCGGCCGCGGCGAGCAGGTAGGCGCCGGTGCAGACCGACGCGGTGCGCCTCGCACGCGCGGACGCCGCCGCGATCCAGTCGAGCAGCGCCGCGTCGGCCGACGCGGCGCGCGCGCCCTCGCCGCCGGGCACGATCAGCGTGTCGATCGCAGCCGGCACGTCGCCGAGCGCGCCGTCCGGCGTGATCAGCAGCCCGCTCGAAGTTCGCACCGGCGCGCCCGTCGCACTGAACGTGCGGATCTCGTAACCGCGCCGCGAGCGGCTCGGCGAACCGCCGTCGGCACCCTGCCGGCGCTCGCCGCCGAGCAGCCTGTTGGCGCCGGCGAAGACCTCGAGCGGACCGGTCACGTCGAGGCTCTGCACGCGCTCGAACAGCAGCATCGCGATCTGACGAGTCGGCTGGAGCTTGGACACGAGACGATCATCGCCCACGCTGGTTCTGTCTGCAAGGACATATTTCCAACATTTACTGCCATGATCAGCTGCCTGCGGCAGCTCGTCGCCGCATTCGCACGAGGTCTACGATGGCGTGATGGAGCATGATCCGGGCGCCGAGCACGGCGAGAGCTTCGAGCGTCAGGCGCTCGAAGCGACGCCGGCGCGAGTCGTAGGAATCGTCGAGGCAGCCGAACGCACGGCAGCCGAGTTGCGCGAGCAGGCCGAGGCACGCGCACGCGAGCGAATCGCCGAAGCCGATCGCGCCGCGGCGAATCGAGTGCAGGCGGCCGAGGAGGAGGCGCAGGAGCTGCTGCAGCAGGCGCGCTCGCACGCCGATGCCGCGCGCAACGATGCCGTCGCCGACGTCGGCGCGATCCATGCCGAGGCCGAGCGAACACGCAGCGAGGCGCGCGAGGACGCCGAGCGCCTGCGCGCAGACGCGCAGGCGAGCACCGAGCAGCTGCGCGCGGCAGCCGCAGCAGAGGCCGAGCAGGCACGCGCGGACATCGGCGAGAGCTCCGCGCAGACGCTCGAGCAGGCGCGCGCGGACGCGCAGCAGCGGCTGTCAGACACGCGCGCGGAGGCCGAGCAGATCCTGGCGCAGGCGCGCGAGCAGGGCAGCGCGATCCTCGCCGACGCTCGCGAGCAGGCCGAGCGCGCGGTCGCGACCGGCGGCGAGGATCTCGAGCGGTTGCGCTCCGACGCGCTCGAGCAGGCCCAGCGCGTGCGCACGAAGGCGCGCGAGGACGCGCGCGAGATCGTCGGCGAGTCGCACATCGTCGCGCGTGAGGTCATGCGCGAGGGCAGCGAGCTCTCGCGCAACCTGCGCGAGCTGTCCGTCTCGCTGCGCAGCAACGCCGAGCGGCTGCTGCGCGACGTGCGCCTCGCGCACGGCAGCATGACCGCGCGGCTCGACCAGGCGAGCCCGAGCGGCGGGCTCGGCGGCGGCGCCGGCCCTCGCCCGAGCGCCGCGCAACGCGGCGCAAGCGATCTCGACGACGGCGATGACGAGCTCGACGTGCCGGAGTTCATTCCACCCGAGTGAGCGCGTCGCTACGATTGGCGTCGACGGGGCTATAGCTCAGCTGGGAGAGCGTCGCGCTGGCAGCGCGAAGGTCGTCGGTTCGAGCCCGACTAGCTCCATAGGCAGTTGTCGAGGCGCTCAGCATCTCAGTCGCAGTCCAGAGCGCGCCTCGCAACGACCGACCAGCACGTCGACGGTCCCGAGAACCGCGCCGACGGCGTCCGAAGTCCCTCAGCGACGAGCCCGCGCGAACGGACTGGCGCCGGAAAGCTCGTCGAGCTTGCTGCGAATGATCCGCAGTGTCGGCTCGGTTGGAACGAGCTCCAGGAGCAGAGTTGCGGGAGTGAAGCACAGGCGTCCAGTTCGGAGCTCGAGCGCGGGCGCCTGGCTGAGGATGTCTGGCAGCTCGGCGAGCTCGACGCCGTCGAGGTTGCGCACCGTCATGTGAATCTGAGCCGGTGGATAGTGGATATGACCTTCCACCCCCGGCAGCCGCCGAACCGAGCTCGCGATCTCCTCGGCGAGCGGTCCGGGCATGAACGCGACGAGCGTGGTGAACGGCCCGGCAGCGTCCTGCTGGCTGAAGGCCGGCGTGAGGCCAAGCCTCCAACGCGCTCGCGCCTGCACGCCGACGCCGGTCATGGCCAGTCTCGAGACGACGGCCTCCAGCTGCACCCCCGAATCATCTCAGTCTTCGGTCGACCGGTCCAGAGCTGTCAGTCGATTCGATCGAGACGCTGCGCTCCGGCGCAGAAGCTCGCCCTGTGGTGTTTAATCCAGTTATCGAAATGCGACTTGCGCGTGCCATTTGCCTGATCCTGTTCGGAGCCGCCTACCTCGCGGTGCCCGTGCAAGCTTCAGCCGAAGAAATCCCGGCGCCGACGCTCAAGGTCAAGGCGGCGGCGGTTCCGATCCCCGGGTTCCCGGGAACGGGCAACTACTACGGCAAGGGCGCCGACATCGAAGCGACCGTCGAAATCAGCGGATCCGGCTACGGCGCGACGCCGGAGAACCCGAACGGAAGCGTGCCGCCGATCTCGGCAGTCAACGTCTACTTGCCGAAGGGCGTCAAGCTGCATCCGTCCGGCTTCGGCTCGTGCGCTGAAGCGACGCTCAAGAACATCGGCCCGAGCGGCTGCCCGAAAAGCTCGATCGCAAGCCCAATCGGGAGCGTGCTCGGCGAAGTGACGTTCGGGAGCGAACGCGTGCCTGAGGCGGCCACGCTGCAAGGGTTCTTCGGGCCCGGCGGCACCATCTACTTCTATACGCAAGGCTCGAGCCCGGTCAGCCTCGAAGTCGTCTCTCCAGGCCGTTTCGTACGGAGCTCAGGCAAATACTCCTGGGAGCTCGAGACGCTCGTGCCACCGGTCGCCACCGTGCCCGGTGCGCCGCTTGCGTCGGTCAGCAGGATCCATCTCAAGGCAGGCGCTGCATACAGGTCGCACGGCAAGGTGATCCCCTACGGCACAGTGCCGAAGAAGGGCGAATGCCCGAAGGGTGGGTTCTTCGGTCAAGCCGAAATCACCTTCGGCGGGTCGTTCGGCGGCGAACGCGAATTCGGGATTCCGGCCAAAACGGTGACCGACGTGATCCGCGTGCCCTGCCCGCGCTCCTAGCTACGACACTTCATCAGCGCCGCACGTGCGGCGAGAGGTAGATCGAAGCTCGATCGCGAGGCCCTGCAGTGAGCTTGTAGAGCACGTCGCCCCAGACCCAGCCGAGGTTGTCGACGCCGCCGCTGTAGAACGACACGACGCGGTAGCCGAGCGGCTCGAGCAAGGCATGCAGCGCGGAGAACCGACCGTGTGGTTCGTCGGGCCTCGGCGTGAACTCGCACTCGCAGACGACGAACTCGATCGCGCCCGCCTGCAGCCGCCTGCGCGCGCCGCGCAGGATCGCCTCCTCGTGGCCCTCCGTGTCGATCTTCAGCAGCCCAAGCCGGTCGATTCCCTCGGCGTCGGCGTACTCGTCGACAGTCAAGCTGCGCACATCGATTCGCTCGCCGGAAGCGTGCACGCCCGATTGATAGCTCGCCTCGCCGTGAGCGATCTGCAGGACGCCCGAGCTGTCGGAGACTGCCGCGTTGATCGCGCGCGCGGAGGTCGAAGCCGTCGCCTGCTTCAACACCGCGAAGCTCTCGGGAACAGGCTCGAAGCTGTGAATCTGAACGCCCGGAAACGCCTCCAGCAACCGCAACGTCGTCTCGCCGCGGTGAGCGCCGACGTCGAATGCGACGCCCAGCGCGCGGTCCTGCAGATAGTGCGCGATGTCCGCGCTCCAGCGCACTCCGAAGGGCACGTTCGGCAGCCGGCGCACGTCGAGGTTCGCGCGTGCCAGCAAGCTGCGCACTGTCGCCTTTGCGCTTGCCATCAGCCGCGATCATAGTTCGGCCGAAGCCGCGCCGAGCGACTCGCATCGGATGTCACCTGCGCATCGCGCAGGCCCGAGGCGAGCGCAAACGCGCGTGGCGGTCATCGGCACCGGTGCGAGCGCCGGCGCAGGCGCACGGCGATCGCGTCGGCCCGGCGGACGGCCGTATAATCGCGGCGCTGATGAGAGCGATCGACGCGCGGGGCCTCAGCAGGCGGTTCGAGCAGACGCGCGCGGTCGACAGGGTCGACATCGAGCTCGAACCGGGCGACGTTCGCGGGCTGCTGGGCCCGAACGGCGCCGGCAAGACGACGCTGCTGCGAATCCTGCTCGGCCTCGTGCGGCCAGACGCCGGCGAGGTGGAGCTGTTCGGCCGCGCACTCGACGATCCACGCAGACTCGATGGCGTCGCCGGGTTCGTCGAGGAGCCGAGCTTCTACCCCTACCTCTCAGCTCGCGCCAACCTCGAAGTGCTGGCTGAGCTAGACGGTGCGAACAGTCGCGCGCAGATCGACGTCGTGCTCGCACAGGTCGAGTTGGCCGCACGCGCGGAGGATCGCGTCGGTGGCTTCTCCTCGGGAATGCGCAAGCGGCTCGGCATCGCCGCCGCGCTGATGCGAAAGCCGCGCCTGCTGCTGCTCGACGAGCCGACGTCCGGGCTCGATCCGGCCGGCGTGCGCTTCGTCGGCGAGCTCGTGCGCTCGCTCGCAGGCGAAGGCGTGGCCGTGCTGCTGAGCAGCCACCAGATCAGTGAGGTCGAGGGCGTCTGTGACAGCTACAGCGTGCTCAGCAGCGGGCGCCTCGTCTGGAGCGGCAGCGCCGCTCGGATGCTGAGCGAGGCGCCGCCTTCGGCCCACCGGCTGACGACATCGGACGACCGGCGCGCGCTGGCGATCGGCGCCAAGGCCCAGGACGCCCGCATCTTCGAGTCCAAGGACGGCGGCCTGACGGTCGAGGCGAGCGCCGACGCGCTCGACGCCGTCGTGCTCGCGCTCGGACGAGCCGGCGTCGCGGTGCGACGGCTCGAGCTGGCCCAGGCGCCGCTTGAATCGATGTTCTTCGCGCTCGTAGAGCAGCGCTCGCCGGATCGCGCGAGCGCCGCCGACGAACGCTCGCCCGACCCGGTCACGCGATCGTGAGCGCAAGCGCGGCAGCCGCGACGGGCGCAGGCGCGAGCGCCGGGGCGCGTGGCTCTCGCGCGGCGCTGCTCGACGTCTATCGCGTCGAGCAGCGCAAGCTCCTCGCGCAGCTGGCCACGCGCGTGCTCGTGCTCGTCTGCGCGCTCGGTCCGTTCGCCTTCGGCGGCGTCTTGAGCCTGCAGAGCGGCGTGCCTGCCGACACATTGCTCGGCGTCTGGGTGCACAGCTCGGGCTATGCGATCTCGTTCGTCGTGCTCGGCTTCGGCGGCTATCTCGGCTTTCCCGTGCTCGCCGGCGTGCTCGCCGGCGACATGTTCTCCTCAGAGGACCGCTACGGGACGTGGAAGTCGGTGCTGACGCGCTCGCGCAGCCGCGGCGAGCTGTTCGCCGGCAAGTGCCTGGCGCTGCTCGCGCTGACGGCCGGGCTGCTGGCGATCGCTGCCGTCTCGAGCCTGATCTCCGGGCTCGTCTTCACCGGCGATCAGCCGATGGTCGGGCTTGGCGGCAGCGCGCTCTCCTCCGGCCAAGCGCTCTGGCTGACGGTCGTCAGCTGGCTGCTCAGCCTGCCGCCGCTGCTGGCCTTCGCGAGCATCGCCGTGCTGCTGTCGGTCGCTTCGCGAAACGGCATCGTCGGCGTGCTCGGACCGGTGCTCGTCGCTCTCGTGATGCAGCTGCTCGCGCTCGTCGGCAGCGGCAGCTGGATGCATGTGCTGCTCGTCGCTTCTGCGTTTGCCGACTGGCACGGGCTGCTCGGCGACCCGCGCTTCTACGCGCCGACGCTGATCGGCAGTGCAATCTCGCTGCTGTGGATCGTCGCCTGCCTCGGCGGAGCGTGGCTGATCCTGCGCCGCCGCGACTTCGCCGGTCCGCCGCTGTCGCGCCGTGCCGGCTGGGTCATGCCCGTGCGCGCGGTCGGCGCCTGCGCCGTCGCGATCGTGCTGCTCGGACTCGCCGGTGGGCTCGGACCGGTCGCGATCACGAAAGCGCGGCTGGAGGCGTCGATGACGGGGACGTTCGAGAAGCTGACGCTGCTGCAACAGCGCGAGCTCGGCCACGCGCTCCCGCGCGACGCGCGTCTGAACCTGCACACGCGCTGCTACCGCCACGCCGGACGCAGCGAGGGTCCAGGTGACGATTGGAGCTGCACGATCACGGTCTTGCGAGCGCAGCCAGGCGCCGAACCGTTCCGCTCGACGCCGGTCACCTACGACATGAGCGTCAAATCCGAAGGTTGCTACAAGGCGCAGGCGCCGCCATCGTTCGTCGGGCAGCAGACGATGACCGACGCGCGCCACCGCAGCGTCATCAACCCGCTGTTCTCGATCTACGGCTGCTTCGACACGACCGGGGCCGAGCCAAAGCCCGAAGGCGCGACGCGCCCGCGTCCGACGAGCGCACGGCCGACACCGCAGCAACGCCGCGCCGAACAGCAGTCGCTGCATCGCTCCGAACGCGAAGCCGGTCCGCGCGTGATGCGCGAAATTCGCGAAGCCGAACGCGAAGCGAAACACACGGCCGAAGGCCCGCCCGAACAGGCCTCGCCGCCGACCGCCGGCGAACAGCCGGGCGCGAGCGAAGAAGTGCGCGCGAGCGAACGGCACGCCTCGAAATAGCTCCCAGCCGGGCGCACGCGGCGCCCGCCCGAGAACTACGGCAGGGCTTTGATCTCGAGCGCTTCTTCGAAGCTTGCAGAGACCGTCACCTTCAATGTCGAGCCGGCTTCGCTGCTGCCGCCGCCGCTCGCTTCGACGCTCGCCGTGAGCACGTCGGCCGGTTCGCCTGCGAACGCTTGCGGCTGCTGGCTGTTGTGCTTGACGACGAAGCGCAGCGGCAGCGACTTCGACATCGCATCGGCCGTGATCGAGCCGATCACCGAGCCGTGTTCGCTGACGCGCGCGCCGGCGCCGCCCGAGCATTCGTAGGCGTCCAGCGCGCCCGCGCCAGCGGTCGCATGCAGATCGACCCCGACCGTCGGCGCTTCGCCGCTGACGATGTAGCCGAGCGTGCCTTCGAGCGGTCCGATCGCGATCGTGCCCGCCGTCGCGCCGTGCGTCTGGCACGCGGCTTTGCCATTGGCCGTCTCGCAGCCTTCGAGCGTGATCGTCGCGCTGAGGCTCGTCGCGCTGCTGACCGAGCCCGTGAGACTGCCGCCGCTGCACTTCATCTGCAGCTTGCCCGCCGGGCCGAGCTTCGTCGCGCCGAGCTTGCCGGCGATCGCGCGCGCGAGCGCGTCGGGCTGCCATTCGAAGGCGCCGCTGTCTTCACCGGCGCTGAGCTTCGTGCAGGCAGCGTCGCTGTAGCGCCCGCTCGCCGCTTTTGACTGCGTGCAGCGGCCGATCTGCGGCAGCTCGCCGCCGCCACCGCCGCCACCGGTCGTCTTGAAGCTCTCCGACTGGCCGTCGGCGCTCTGCCCGACGTCGTTGCTTGCGACGAGCCGGTAGAGGTAGGTCGTGCCCGCTTTCAGCGCTTTCAGCTGCGCCGAGACCTGTTCGGCCGCTTCGCCGTATTCGGGCAGCGACGCGCACGACGCCGAGGAGCCGAAGGACGCGCTCGGGCCGTATTCGAACGAGCACTGATCGATGATGCCGAGGTTCGGGTTGACGGTCCCGCTCAGCGACGCTTCCGCCGGCGCCGCCTGCGAGGCTTCGCCGGTCTTCACCGTCGGCGGCTGCTGCGCCGTGCCGGGCGTTTTCGAGGGAGGGCCGGACGCGGGGTGCGGCGAGAGCAGCAGCGGTGCGCGCGGCGTCTGGTTGAAGTTGAAGTCTTCGGCCAGGTTGCCGAGGCCGGATGCTTCTTCGCGCACGTCCGGACGCTTGTCGGGACGTCCGTCAGTCGCCGGATTGAGCCGCTGCCCGTTGACGAAGTCATCCTCGACGAACTTCAGGTAGGCGTCGTGGCTGAGCTGCTGATGATCGATGTAGCCAGCCTTCGCGTACGGGCTAATGACGAGGCCGGGAACGCGGATGCCGTAGCCGTTCTGGTCAGCTTTCGGCGGCACGGCGTTGTCGTAGAAGCCGCCCCAGTCATCCCAGGAGAGGAAGATCGCCGTGCTGCCCCAGCAGGGACTGCGCATGATCGAGTTGACCAGCGTCGTCACGTACGTCTGGCCGGTGGAGATCAGGCTGCGCGGGTGTTCGGAGACCGTCTGGTTCGGCACGACCCACGAGACGTTCGGCAGGCCGCAGGCGGATTCGTCTTCGACGTCCGTGTAGAAGCTCTCGAGCGACTGGATGTCGCCGAGCTGCCCATCTTCTTTGACGTCCGTGAAGTCCGGCAGCGGATTCCAGATCCCCGGCGTCAGGTGATCCTGCTTCTTGTGCACGCATTCGACCGCTTCGTCGCTCTCGCAGTCGGGCTCGTCGCCTTCGAAGATGAAGTAGCGCCAGCTGACGCTGTGCTTGTCGAGCAGGTAGGGCAAGTCCGTCCACGAGTACGTCGTCTTGCCGGGAATCACCGGGCCGTATTCGC
Organism: Solirubrobacteraceae bacterium; assembly: GCA_036271095.1. GTDB lineage: Bacteria > Actinomycetota > Thermoleophilia > Solirubrobacterales > Solirubrobacteraceae > Palsa-744. The sequence goes on along the minus strand of DATBBG010000071.1, from coordinate 25,739 downwards.
TGTGCGCAGGCGATTCCGGTTCGATCGAGTTGGCGCAGTCCATCGGATTGACGTCGCCGTGTGGGCAGACGGCCGACCAGCCGGAGACGAGATACAGGTGCTCGGGCAAGCTCCACGAGGCGACCGACTCGTACATGTTGTCCTGCAGCACGTACTTCTCCGCGTATTTCCAGTAGTTCGGGATCTGGCGCGCATCGTGATAGCCCATCACGTCGTCGCAGCGCGCGTTCTTTTCGAGTTCGGCCTGGCTGCACGGGCTGCAGAACGGTTCGCTCGCTTCACACTTGGGGCGTGTCTCGGCGACTTTGACGAAGCCGTCCATCTTGCCGCCGTCGACGTCTTCGACGACCGCTTCGGCGCCGTGTGGCCCGCCGAAGTTCTTTTCGCTCGAGTTGTAGAACGGTGCGCGGCAGCCGCCGAACTGGGGGTCGGGCAGGCAGACTCCGCCGGGAATGCCTTTGGCGCCCGGATAGGTGCCGAAGTAGCTGTCGAACGAGCGGTTCTCCTGCATCACCATCACGACATGCTGGATCTTGTGGATCCCTTCGAGGCCCGCAGCGCGAGCCGGCGAGACGGTCGAGAGCGCGCACGCGACTACCGCAACGGCGGTCCAGGCGGCGCGGATGATCAGCGCGCGAATGCAGCTCGTCGAGGCGATCGCGTCAGCCTACTGTCATCGATACGGCCCGGCGATCCCTGTCAGCCTCCGCGCGAGGCCGGACGAGGCGCCGCCAATAGACCGTTCTGGCGAAGCTCAGCGGAGTCCAGGCAGTCGCGCTCAGCCGAGCGGTTCGCCGACGTTGAGCCTGTTGCCGTCCGGATCGGTCACGAGCGTGCGACGGACGGCGTCGCCGAGTGATTCGATCGGCTCGGCCTCGATGCCGCGCTCGGAGAGGCCTGCGACGAATGCATCGAGGTCGTCGACGAGCAGCGTGTGCAGCGCCGTGCCGGCACGCTCGGCGTCGACGACGACATAGAGCCAGCCGGTCTCGGTCAACCGCCACGCGGCCTCCTCGTCGTTCGGCGAAAGGTCCGGCGGATGGCCGACGAGCTGCGTGTACCAGCTCACGGCCGCAGCGCGGTCGCGCACCGGCACGCCACCGAACACGTGCGTCAACGCCATCGCGCGACGATACACCGCGGCCGCGCGATCCAGCCGCCGAGGCGCTCGCCGGTCGCTGCCGATCGCCTCCGTTCGGGCGATCGGCAGAGTCGTGAGCCGCTCTGTGGCGCGCCGCTCTCAGCGGCGCCGCTCGCGCCGCGCTGCGCGCGCCTTGCGAGGCGGGCACGGCGCCTTTGCCGCGACCGTCACCGTCTGCGGCGCAAGCCCGCCGATGCCGGCGAACAGCAGTTCCGACTTCAGCGGAAAGCCGCCTCGCGGACAGCGCTTCGGGACGGTGCCGTAGTAGACGGCCTTACCGTGCTTGCGAAACGCCGCTCCGACCTCGACGTCGATCGACAGCGTCGAGGCGTCAGGCGCTCCTGGGACGGTCGCGATCAACGGCACTGCCGTAACGAACTCCTGCGCGTACGGCCCACTTGAGCCGCTGACGTGGCTCGGAGCGAGAAATTCGAGTGAGACCGGCGAGCTGCCGTGCGTGTAGAACTGCATCGTTCCACCGGGCGCGAGAAACGCCTGAATCGACGCGTGCTCCGGCACGCGTTCATCGCCGAAGCTGACGACGCCGAGCGCGCTGCCGGCGATCGTCAGGCGCGAGCGCCGCGGACAGGCGCTCGGGCCCATGTTCTGCAGCCTCGCCGGCGCGCAGCTGGCGAACGCACGCGGGTGGATCTTGGTGCCGGACGGCGTGTAGAAGTTGACGCCGACGAGCGGCGCCGGAAAGCCTCCGTATTCCGTTCCGGCAATCGCGTACTGCACCTGCAGCGCCGCGCCGGCGCCGAGGATGTTGCCCGTGCCGCGAAAGCCCGGAATCGGAACGGCGCGTGCTCTGAACGTGACGCTCGGAGCCGCCGACGCGGACGCCGGCAGGCAAAGCGCGGCGAGCGCGAGCAGCGTCAAGCATGTGCGTGCTCTGCACGACATCTGAAGCCTCCTTCGCTGGAAGTGACGTGAGCGTTCGGTTCCAGCGATCCTTCGGTAGCGGCGGTCCCGCCCTCGCCTCGCGTCACGTTGTCACTGGATGGAACACCTCGCATGCATCAGAGGCGCGCAGCGACGTGACGTCTTGCCTTCAGTCGGCCGCCGGCTCGCGCGCGCTCACTCGGCTACCGGCTCGCGCGCGAGCTCGTGGCGGATGCGCTCGCGCGAGTCTGCATAACGCAGCGCCTCGTAGGCGATCAGCACGGCGAGCATCCCCGTGAGGATGGCGAGCATCGCCAGCGCCGAGACGCTGCCGTGCAGCGGCACGAGCGCGAGCAGCACGCCGGCGCAGAGCAGACGCCGCACGCTCAGAGTGCCCATGTTGCGCAGGCGAAAGGCGACGTGCGCGAGCAGGTACAGCGCCGTGCCGCCGAGCAGCGCGACCGCCGGCACGATCGCGAGCGGGCTCTCGACATGCGCCAGCACGAGCTTCAGCCCAACCGCAAGCAGCGCGATGCCGGCGATCATCGGGAAGTGCAGATAGGAGTAGGAATCGCGCGCGATCCCGTTGCGCTCACGACCCTCCGCCGCTTCCGCCAGCCGCCGCCGCGCGACGATCGCCGTGACGTCGAAGTAAACCCACCAGAGCGCCGCCGCGGCGATGATCCCGAGCACCGCCGCAGCGACGACGCCGGCGCCGATCGCCTCCTGCGCGCCGACGCCGAGCGCGACGACCGACTCGCCGAGCGCGATGATCAGGACGGCGCCGTGGCGCTCGGCGAAGTGACCCGGCACGAGCTTCCAGCCGTCCTGCCCGAACACGAACGGCCCGCCCGCGTCGAGCAGCAGTGCGACCGCCCAGATCGCGATGCGCACGTCGCCCGAGGTCGCGGCGGCGGCGAACAGCAGACCGGCGCCGACGGCCGTGCTCGCCGCGAGTCCGAGCACCGAGCTGCGCAGCGCATCGTCGTTGCGGCTCGCGAGCATGAACAGCACGATGTGCGCCGCGCGCACGACCGCGTAGGCGCACGCGAACAGCAGCGCATCGGAGCCGAACGCTCGCGGCACGCAGATCGCGGCGACGAGAAAGGCGGCCATCGCGACGAAGATCACGAGCCTGACCGTGCCCTCCTCGGGATCGACGACGCTCGTCAGCCACGCATAGCCGACCCACGACCACCACAACATGCCGAGCACGAGCAATCCCTTCAGCACGCCTCCCCACGTCGGCGTGTGCACGATCAACGTCGTGCACTGCGTCAGCGCGAGTACGAATACGAGGTCGAAGAACAGCTCGAGCGGCGTCACGCGCTCGTCTTCGCGCATCACCGCGCTGAGCCGCGGCGATTCGCTCCTGCGAGATGGGCTCACGCCGGCCAGTCTCGCAGTCCGCCGAGCGCGTCACTGAGAGCTTCGCCGCTCGATCCCCCGCGCGATCGGCGCCCACGGGCTCGGCGCGCGGCGCCCAGGCAGCCTGCCTGAGCGCCTGCGCCGTCCGATCAGTGCAGCGACATGTTCGGCTCGCCGGCCGAGTTCAAGCCGGTGCTCGAGATCGTGCAGGTGCCCCCCTTCGGCGTGCCCGCGTTGTACGCCTGTGTCAGGCAGTTGCGCAGCGCCAGCTGCGCCCAGTAGTTCGGGTGGATGTCTTCCTGCAGTTCGTAAGGCCCGAAGATCGCTTCGAGCGTGCGGATCTGGTTGAACCACTCGCTTTTATCGACCGCGCCGGCCGCTTTCCAGTTCGACAGCCCCTCTTCCTCGAGCAGTCCCACGCCTTTGTCGCAGAGCCGGCGCGCGTTGAACGCCGAGCCCAGTTCCATCGTCTTGACGTTCGTCAGGCCGGCCGCCGAGGCGGCGCCGAGGACTGCTCCGTTGATCGTCGGCAGCATCGTCGCATTGGCGTAGTTGGCGTCCTTGTTCCAGAAGCCGCATCCGCCCGTCGTCTGCCTGCTGTAGCCGCTCTGCGTGTAGCGGAATTCCGACCCGTTGGGGATCGGCGACGGGTAGTCCTGCACGAGGATCGTGTACTGCGAGCTCGTGTAGCCGGCGTTCGTCATCGCCGTCGCGACGTTTTTGATCGCGGTCGTAATTTCACCCTTGACTTTGTTGACGTTGGCGGTGGTGAAGTTGTTCGTCACCGAGCTTTCTTCGCTGCAGTAGAAGTCGTAGAACCACGTCGACTCGAGGAAATCCTCGACGCAGCTCTGCACGATGCCGGCGAAGTTGAAGTTGTTGCCGCCGATCGACAGCGCGACGAGCTTGACGTTGTGCGTCGCGGCGAAGTGCTGCAGCATCAGCGCCTGGCCTTCTTTGCCGCCGGAGCTGTAGAAGTCGATCCCCGGCTTGAACGTTTCGCCTTCGCTGAAGGTCGAGGTCTTCGCGCCCGAGCACGCGAGGTTCTCGCCGCTGACGCCGCCGCCGATGTACACCTCGGCCGACTTCGAGCGGTGGCAGCCCGAGATCGATTCGCCGGTGCCCGACGCATTGTCGTAGTACGCCGTCGAGCCGAGCGCGTCCGTCTTCGACGAGCTTTCGTCGGTGTTGCCGGCCCATCTTCCAGCCTCGCCGGAGATGAACGAGTCGCCGACGCTCGCCGTCCACGGCGAGCCGCTTCCGGGGCCTTCGGCGCGCGCTGCAGGCGTCAGCGAGCCGAGGCCCAGCGCGAGCGAAGCGAATGCGACCGTCGCTGCGCACAGCGCAAGCGTGTAGCGGCTGCGAGCAGCCATTGATCGATACATGCTCTTCTCCCCCTGCTACCGCGCCACGCGCCTCCCGCGGGCGCTGTCGCAACGAGCCTATCCGGCTGACCCGACGAATCCCAATACGTCGTCTAGATCTCGTGATCGGCGCATGAGATCGGGACGGCCCGCCACTCGCGGCGTCTCCGACCGGCGTCGCTCAGGCGCTGTCGGCGACGCGCGACGGCGCCTCGCCCCATAGCTGCTCGAGGCGATAGAAGTCGCGTGCGTCCGGCGTGAAGATGTGAACGACGACGTCGAAGTAGTCCATCAGGATCCAGTCGGCGCGGCTCGCGCCCTCGATCTTGCGCGGCTGCGCGCCGTGCTCGTGCTTGAGCCCCTCGATGATCCCGTCGTGAATCGCTTTCGTCTGGCGCGTCGTGTTGCCCGAGCAGATCACGAAGTAGTCGGTGTAGTCGAGCACGCCGCGCAGGTCGAGCTCGACGACGTCGAGCGCCTTCTTGTCCGCCGCCAGGCGCACGATCTCCGCGAGCAGCTCCTGCGAGCTCATCTGCTGCGTGCTCATCGACTGACCTCGCGCGCGCGAGCGCCGTAGAGGCCGTGCTCGGCGATGTAACCCGCCACGCCGGCCCCGACCAGACCCTCGAGCGGTGCGCCCGCGGCGGCGCGCTCGCGCACGAGCGAGGAGGAGACGTCGAGCACGGGCGAGTCGAGGAAACGCACGCGACTGTCGTCATCCGTGACTTGCGCGAGCGCCGCGAGCGTCGCGCTGCGATCGGCGCCGGCGCGGCCGGCGACGGCGAGGCCGGCCAGCTGCAGCAACCGCTCCGGCTCATGCCAGCTCGGCAGCGTCGCTGCGATGTCCGCTCCCACGATGAACGTCAGCTCGACCTCCGGATCGCTCGTGTGAATCGCATTCAAGGTATCCACGGTATAGGACGGCCCGTCGCGCTCCAGCTCGATCGCAGACACGGCCAGCCCCTCGGCGTCGGCGAGGAGCAGCCGGCACATCTCCAGCCGACGGCCGGCGCCGGGATCGTCGGCGACGCGCTTGTGCGGCGGCAACCGCGCCGGAACGAGCAGCACGCGCTCCAGCGCGAGCTGCTCGTGCGCGTGCGTGGCGATCGCGAGGTGTCCGAGGTGCGGCGGGTTGAACGTCCCGCCGAGGACGCCGAGCGAGCGAAGCCCGCCGGCCGGCCGCGGCTCACGAGCGGACGTGTCCGTCGCCCTCCACCAGGTACTTGAACGTGCAGAGCTCGCGCAGCCCGATCGGTCCGCGCGCGTGCAGCTTCTGCGTCGAGTTGCCGATCTCCGCGCCCATCCCGAACTCGCCGCCGTCGGTGAAGCGCGTCGAGGCGTTGACGTAGACGCAGGCCGCGTCGACGCCGAGCTGAAACGCACGCGCGGAGGAAGTCTCGCGCGTGAGGATCGCCTCGGAGTGGCCGCTGCCGTAGCGGCCGATGTGCTCGATCGCCGCGTCCGTCGAGTCGACCAGGCCGACGGCGAGCGTCAGCGCCAGGTACTCGCTCGCCCAGTCCTCCTCGCTCGCGGCCTGCACCAGCGCCGAGTCCGACAGCGAAGCCTGCGACTGAAGCGCGGAGGCCGCCTCGCCGGACGGCGCCTGCTCGCGCTCGTCGTGTGCGAGCTCGAGCACTCGCTCGTCGCCTCGCACGACGACGCCGGCGTCGGTCAGCGAGCGCACGATCCGCGGGATCATGCGCGGCGCGATCTGCTCGTGCACGAGCAGCGTCTCGACCGCGTTGCAGACGCCCGGACGCTGCAGCTTCGCGTTCAGCACGATCGCCTCCGCCTGATCGAGATCGGCCGAGGCGTCGACGTAGATGTGGCAGTTGCCCGACGCCGCATAGATCACCGGCACGGTCGCGACTGCCTGCAGCGCTTCCTTCAAGCCCTCGCCGCCGCGCGGGATGATCAGGTCGACGCTGCCGCTCTGCGTCGCCAGCTCGGCCAGCTCGGCGCGACCGCCGCCGGCGACGAGCGTCACGCAGCCGTCGGGCAAGCCGGCGCCGACGGCAGCGTCCGAGGCGATCTGCGCGAGCGTCGCGTTGGAGTGCTCAGCCGAGGAGGAGCCGCGCAGCACGATCGCGTTGCCCGACTTCAGGCACAGCGCGGCCGCGTCGATCGTCACGTTCGGCCGCGCCTCGTAGACGACCGCGACGACGCCGAGCGGCACGCGCACCTTGCGCACGTCGAGGCCGTTCGGCAGGCGCCGACCGTCGATCACCTCGCCGACCGGGTCTGGAAGCGCGGCGATCTGCCGCACGGCGCGTGCGATGTTCGCGACACGCCTCGCGTCCAAGCGCAGGCGGTCGAGCAGCGCCTCGCCGAGCTCGTCTTCGCGACCGAGCTGCATATCGCGCTCGTTCGCGAGCAGGATCTCCTCGAGGCGATCTTCGAGCGCCGCCGCGATCGACTCCAGCGCGGCGTTCTTGACGTCGCTGTCGACACGCGCGAGCACGCGCGAGGCGCGCTTCGCGCCTGCACAGAGCTCGGTTACCGATGATGCGACCGTCGCCATCGCAATACAGGGTACGACTGTCAGTCGAGCACGAGGTAGTCGCGGTGGACCGCCTCCTCGCTCGCGCGCGGCAGCACCTCGCGCGCAAGCGCCGACTTCATCCCCTGGACCTGGCGCAGCTCCTGCGCCGCGTAGTTGCAGATGCCCTTGCCGAGCCGATGTACGCGCTCGTCCTCGCTCGTCGCAGCCAGCTCGATGTCGACGGCGTCGCCGGCGTCGAACTCGCCGCGCACCTCGACGACGCCGACCGGCAGCAGGCTCGCGGCGCCGTCGCGCAGCGCTCGCGCAGCGCCGACGTCGACGAGCAGCGTCCCGCGCGAGGGCTTTGCGTACTTCAGCCACAGCTTGAACGAGCTGTAGCGCGCTTCGCGCGCCGGAAAGCGAGTGCCGTCGCGCTCGCCCGCGAGCACCGCGCGCAGCGCCTCGGGACGCACGCCGCTGCAGATCGTCGTCTCGATGCCGGCGGCCGTCGCCATGTCGGCCGCGACGACCTTCGAGCGCATCCCGCCCGAGCCCAGCGGCGAGGTCGTGTGGCCGATCTCGAGCTCGTCGAGCCCGCTGAAGTCCTGCATTTCGCGCACGATCTTCGCGTCTTTGTAGATGCGTGGATCGGCCGTGTAGAGACCGTCGATGTCGGTCAGCAGGATCAGCTGCTCGGCGGAGACGAGCACGGCCACCTGCGCCGCGAGGAAGTCGTTGTCGCCGAAGGAGATCTCATCGGTCGTCGTCGTGTCGTTCTCGTTGATCACCGGCAGCACGCGCCACTCGAGCAGCGTCTCGAGCGTCTGGCGCGCGTTGAGGTAGTGCGTGCGCGCGCTCATGTCGAAGAACGTCAACAGCACCTGCGCGCTCGTGACGCCGTGCTCGCGCAGCAGCTCGTCGTAGATCCGATACAGCTTGCCCTGCCCGACCGCGCTCGCCGCCTGCAGCTCGCGGATCGAGCTCGGCCGCTGCCCCAGCTCCATCACGCGCATCCCGTGCGCGATCGCGCCACTGGTCACGACGATCGCCTCGCTGCCCTGAGCGTGCAGCGCAGCGAGCGATTCGCAGGTCGCGCGCAGCACCTCCATGCGCGGCTCGCCGTCGCTGTCGGCGACGACGCTCGAGCCGAGCTTGACCACGATCCGTCTCATCCGAGCAGCTTATTTGCAGCCGGCCATCGCGCCTTCACTCTTCCGGGTCCAGCTCGAACACCGTCCCGGCGATCTCGATCTCATTGCCCGCCTCGAAGCCGGCCGCCTGCAGCGCCTTCAGCACTCCGATTCGCCGCAGCCTGCCCTCGAAGTAGGCCACCGCGTCTTCGTTCTCGGTGTCGTAGCGCGCCAGCAGGCGCTCGATGCCGCGGCCGCGCACGGCGAACGCGCTCGGCCCGACGCGCTCGACCGTGAATCCGCTCGCGGCCGCCGGGCGAAAGACGATGTGCTCCGCGAGCTCGTCCTCGGCGCCGTTGGCAGCCGAGCCGAGCGTGTCCGCACCGAGGCCGATCGACTGCTGACTCGGCGCAGCCTCGCTCGGAACCAGCCGCAGCAGTTCGTTCGCCAGCTCGCGCAGGCCGGCGCCGGTCGCGCTCGACGTCGCGATCACCGGCGTCGCGGCGCCGAGCCGCTGCTGCCAGCTCGCTACGGCCTCGCTTGCGCGCTGCTCCTCGACGAGGTCGCACTTCGACAGCGCCAGCACGCGCGGCAGCTCGGCCAGGCGCGGGTCGTGCGCGGCGAGCTCGCGCTCAATCGTGTCGAAGTTGGCGAGCGCGTCGGCGCCCGCCTCGCCGCTCAGCTCCGGTGCGATGTCGAGCACGTGCACGAGCAGGCGCGTGCGCTCGACGTGCGCGAGGAACTCGTGGCCGAGACCGGCGCCCTCGCTGGCGCCTTCGATCAGGCCGGGAATGTCGGCGAGCACGAGTTGGCGATCGTCGTTCTCGAGCACGCCGAGCACCGGCGAGAGCGTCGTGAACGGATAGTCGGCGACCTTCGGCGCGGCACGCGTCAGGCGTGCGATCAACGACGACTTGCCGGCGTTCGGCAGGCCGACGAGACCGACATCGGCGAGCAGCTTCAGCTGCAGCTCGAGCCAGCCTTCCTCGCCCGGCAATCCGCGCTCGGCGAAACGCGGCGCCTGGCGCGTCGGCGTCGCGAAGCGCTTGTTGCCCTTGCCGCCCGAGCCGCCGCGCGCGACGGTCGCGCGCTGGCCCGCAACGAGCAGCTCCCAGCGCCGCCCGTCCAGATCCTCCCCATCCTCCTCGGCGGCGACGATCTGCGTGCCCGGCGGTACCGCGATCTCCAACTCGCGCCCGTCGGCGCCGTGGCGCTGCGAGCCTTCGCCGTGCCCGCCACGACCGGCGCGATAGTGCGCCTTGTGGCGAAACCACTGCAGGTCGCGCAGCGAGTCGTCGCAGACGAGCGTGACCGCGCCGCCGTGCCCGCCGTCACCGCCATCGGGACCGCCTCGCGGCACGTGCGCTTCGCGACGAAAGCTCGTCGAGCCGTCGCCGCCGGAGCCGGCCTTTACGTAGATCTTCGCGCGGTCGTGCAGCATCCGTCGCTCATCGTGACAGTCCCGCCGCGCCGAGCACCGGCGTCGGGCGAGCGCCGCGAGCCCGGTCGATCAGCCCCGCGCGAGCTCGCGCGAGAGATAGACGCCGGCGAGAGCAGCAGCGCCGGCGACGGTGATCGTGCCGATCGCGCCCGCAGCCGGCAGCTCCGAGCGCGCCGCGACGGTCGCGAGCGCGTCGGTCGCGTCGGCCAGCGCGCACGCCGCCTGCACCTGCGCGGACACGCGCGCGTCCTCGAGCGTGCAAAGCGCGAGCGCGCCGAGCGCGACGTCGCGCGCGCCGAGCGAGCGCGCGAGATAGCGCACGGCTGGATGCGAGGCATGCCCGCCGAGCCAGCGCGAGGTGACGCTCTCGGGCGCGAGCAGCACTGCGCTGCCGAGCGCGACGCGCCCGGCCGCGAGCAGGCCGGCTGCTCGGCGCGCGCTCATGGCGGCGACTAGGACTCGGAGGCAGGCAGCACGCTGACCGTGCGCCCGCGGCGCCCGGTCGCGAACTGAACCTTGCCGGCAGCGCGCGCGTAGAGCGTGTCGTCCTTGCCGATGCCGACGCCCGGCCCCGGCTTGAAGACCGTGCCGCGCTGGCGCACGATGATCTCGCCGCCCGTGACGGTCTCGCCGGCGAACGTCTTGACACCGAGGCGCTGCGCGTTGGAGTCGCGCCCGTTGCGGCTCGAGCCGAGCCCCTTCTTATGAGCCATCGGTCGGCTCCTCCTTCACTTTCTCAGTCTGCGCTTTCGCTTTCGCCGCCGCCGGTTTCGCGGCGGCTTTTGCGCCGTCGGCCGCTTTTGCCTTGCTCGCGGCAGCCGGTTTCGCGGCGACGTCGGCTTTGCTCGAAGCGGCTTGCGCCGTAGCTTTCTCCGTCGGCGCTTTCGCGGCAGCCGGTTTCGCGGAGGCTTTCTCGGCCGGCGCTGTCTCGGCCGGCGCTTTCGCCGCAGCTTTTGCTTTGCCCTGCGCGATCTCCGTGACCTCGATCTGCGTCAGCTCCTGGCGGTGGCCGGTGCGGCGTTTGTAGCCGCGCTTCGGCTTGAACTTGAACACGCGCAGCTTCTCGCCGCGAACGTGAGCGAGCACCTTCGCCGTGACCTGCACCGCTTCGAGCCCAGCCTTGTCGAAGACCGCTTCGTCCGAGCGATACAAGATCGGCTCGAGCGCGATGTCGGCGCCCTCTTCGGCCGGCAGGCGCTCGACGAGCAGCCGCTGGCCCCGCTCGACGCGGTACTGCTTGCCGCCGGTCTTCACGATCGCGTACATGTCTTCTCGTTCTCTATCTCTCTGGTATCAGCCGCACGCCGCTCACACACCGCGAGCGGAGTCTCTACTCCGGCGTCGCCGGCGCCTTGGCAGCCGAACGGCGCCGCCCGCCTCTGCGGCCACGACGCCGAGGCTTTGATTGTAGGCCATCGGCAGCGCTCTCGTCCGCCTGCCCACCGCCCGCCTCGGCGTCGGGCTTCGCCTCGGCCTCGACAGCGCGCTTCGGCGTCGTCTCCTGCTCCGGCTCGGAATCGACGCCCGTCGGCGACTCGTGCAGCCCCGCTTCGCGCCGTGCGTCGGCGTCTTCGCTGTCTGCCGGCGCGCGCCGGCCGCGAGCGCGTGAGCGCGCACGCGTGCCCGCGCGTCCGCCCTCGGCCGAATCGCTGGAGGAGCGACGGCTTCCGCGAGCACCGCCGTGCGAGGGCGCCGGGCGCGTCGGCGCCTGCACGACCTCGCCCGACTCGTCGAGCAGCAGCGCCGTCGCGGCGGTGCGCCCGACCTCGTCGATTCGCACCATCCGCTTCGTGCCGACCTCGGATGCGGCGCCTGCAATCGAGATGATGTAGCCGTCGATTTTCGCGACCGCGTCGTCGACGTCGTACATGTGCGGCTCGACGATCTCGACGAGCACCTCGTCGCCCTGGCGGAACGGCAGCGCGCGCTCCTCGACCTCGGCGCGCGTGCCTTCGAAGGTGATCGCGAAGTGGTCGAGCGCGAGTCCTTCGGAGCCCTCGAACAGGAACGACTTGCCGGTCTGCGCCTCGAGCGCATGCAGCACGCGCGAAGCGTGGCCGGTGAACTCGGCCGTCACGCGCGGGTTGATCTGCACGAGGAACGCCTCGATGTCCGGATGCTCGGCCGCGACGTCGCGCAGGCGCCGCTCGAACTCGATCGCGAACGTCTCCTCCGAGCGGATCACGCCCTCGCCCTCACACGTCGGACATGGGCGGCTCATGATCTCGCGCACGCCCTCGGTCACGTTCTGGCGCGTCATCTCGACGAGCCCAAGCTTTGAGATCTCGGCGGTGAACGTCTTCGTGCGGTCCTCGTCGAGCGTCTTGCGCAGCACCTTCATCACGGCGTCGCGATTGCGCGCGCGTGCCATGTCGATGAAGTCGATCACGATGATCCCGCCGATGTCGCGCAGGCGCAGCTGGTTGACGACCTCCTCGGCCGCCTCGAGATTCGTCTTCGTGATCGTGTCCTCGAGGCCGGCGCCCTTGCCGCGCCCGATGAACGAGCCCGAGTTGACGTCGATCACCGTCAGCGCCTCGGCGTAGTCGATGATCAGGTAGCCGCCGCTGGGCAGGTCGACGCGGCGCGAGAGCAGCCCGTCGATCGCCTTGTCGACGCCGTAGGCCTCATACAGCGGCTGCTCCTGCTCCCACAGCTCGACGCGCTCGACGAGCTCCGGCGCGGTGCGCGTGAAGAACGAGACCAGCCGGCGGTACTGCTGCTCGTCATCGACGATCGCGCGCTCGAAGTGCGCTGAGAAGATGTCGCGCACGACGCGCACCGAGAGGTCGGCCTCCTGGAAGACGAGATCCGGCGCGGCCGTGTCCTCGACGCGTTTCTCGAGCACCTCGTGCAGCTTGTGCAGGTACTTCAGCTCGCGTTCGAAGTCCTCGCGCTTGGCGCCGTGCGCGGCCGTGCGCACGATCACGCCGCCGCCGCCGATCTCCAGTTTCGAGGTCTGCCGGCGCAGCCTGTCGCGCTCCTTGTCCTCCAGGCGGCGCGACACGCCGATGCCCTCGCCGCTGGGCGCGTAGACCATGTAGCGACCGGCGATCGTCAGCTCCATCGACAGCCGCGCGCCCTTCGTCTTCAGCGGATCCTTGACGACCTGCACGACGATCTCCTGGCCCGGCTTGAGCAGATCGGAGATCTTGCGCCCGCTGCCCGAGCCGCGCCCGCGCCGCGGCGTCTCGACTCCCGGCAGCACGATCTCGTCGACGTGCAGGAAGCCGTTCTTCTCCAGGCCGATATCGACGAACGCGGCCTCCAGGCCCGGCAGGACGTTGTCGACCTTGCCCTTGTAGATGTTGCCGACGATCGAGCGCCCGCCGCGGCGCTCGATGTACAGCTCGGCGATGCGATAGCCGGCCTGCGCGTCAGCGCCGGTGCGCTTGCGCGCGGAGCCTTTCGCCGGACTCTTCGAGGCCGCGCCCGCTTTGCGAGCCGCGGATGAACGTGGCGAGGCAGGCTCTCCGGCCGCCTCCAGCAGCGCGACGCGCGTCTCCGCGCGGTCGACGCTGACAAGCACTTGCTTTTTCAATTTGAGCTCTTTCCATGTTGGATCGGGACGTGCGCGCGATCGCGGTGGCCCCGGCAGCCGGCCGCAGCTCTGCGACGTCGTGCTCGCTCGGACGGTCACCTGTTGCTGCGTGGCCGGTCCAGCGGCGGTCTAGCGAGAGTTGCGGGGCGTTCATTTTTGGTGTGCTAACGCAGTACGCGGCCCTTCAATGCTTGCGAGGCGCGCGCCTGCACGTAAATCGATTGCAGCAGGCCCATCGCCAACAAGGTCGTGATCACAGACGAGCCGCCATAGCTCATGAGCGGTAGCGGGACGCCGGTTATCGGCATGATCCCAATCGTCATTCCCACGTTGACAAAGACCTGAAACATGAGCATAGCCGCTACTCCGGCAGCGACGAGCGTGCCGAACAGGTCCTTCGACATCGCGAGGATCCGCAGCGCCCGCCAGATCAGCAGCGCGTAGAGCATCAGCACGAACGCCGCGCCGACGAAGCCGTACTGCTCGCCGACGGCTGCGAAGACGAAGTCGGTGTGATCCTCCGGCACGTAGTTCAAGTTGATCTGCGAAGCGTTCGCGCCGCGTCCCGTCTTCTGCCCGGCGCCGATCGCGATCTTCGACTCCTCCTGTTGGTAGCCTTCCTTCTGCGGGTTCGTCGAGGGGTGCAGGAAGGCCGTCAGACGCTCCACTTGGTAGTGCTTCAACAGGTGGACCCCCACCGCAGGCGCCGCGACGAGCACGAGCGTCAACGAGACCGCTCCGAGCGCGAGGAGCCCGGCGAGGTGCTTCCACGAGGCGCCCGCGATGAACAGCAGCGTGAACGCGATCACGACGTAGACCATGCCCGAGCCGAGGTCGGGCTGAGCGATCACGAACATCGCCGGGATCAGCGCCGCGAGCATCACCAGCGCGGTCGTGTCGCGCTCGCGCAGCTTGCGCGCGCGATCGACGATCAGCGCGGCGAGCGCGACCGTCAGCAGCACCTTGCCGAGCTCTGAGGCCTGAAAGGAGAAGAACGGGAAGTTGATCGCGCGCTGCGAGCCGCGTGCGGCGTGCCCGAGTCCGAGCACGGCGAGGATGCTCAAGATCAGCGCGCCGTAGATCACGTTTTTCAGCGGTCGCAGGCGTGCGTAGTCGAGCCGCGAGAGCGCAATCATCAGCAGCACGCCGACGATCAGGTATGTCGCCTGGCGGTCGACGTAGTAGTGCGGCTGGCCGGCGACGAGGTTCTTCGTCGCCGCGCCGAGCGTGACGATCGAGCAGACGCCGAGCCCGATCGCCGCGAGCGCGAGCACCGGGTCGAGCGGCAGGCGCAGCGTCCGACTGGCCGTCGCCGGCTGCGTCGCCGGCTGCTCGGGCGCCGTGATCGGGCTGAGCGGGCTCAAAACGTCTTCGAGCTCCCGGAGACGAACTTGAGCGGCTGACCGAACCACTCCGACGCCATCAGGCGCGCGATCGGCGCCGCTGTTTCGGCGCCGAAGCCGCCCTGCTCGACGGTCACGGCGAGCACGATCGGGCGCTTGGAGTCGCCGACGTAACACATGTACCAGGCCTGATCTTCTTTGCCCGTGTGCTGTGCCGTGCCGGTCTTGCCGTAGACCGGGTGCAGCGTCTGGTTCCAGCCGGCCCAGACTTCGGCCGAGGTGCCGCCGGGCGAGCTCGCGGCCTCGTGGATCCCCTGCATCACGTCGTCGAGGTAGCTGTCGTTGAGGTGCACCTTGCGCACGCTCGGAAAGCTCAGCGCCTGCACCAGACGACCTTGCGGCCCGTCGATCTCCATGCCCAGGTGCGGGCGCACGACCCAGCCGTTGCCTGCGTGCGTGAAGGCGTTGGCGAGCGTCGAGTAGGCGACGGCCATCTGCAGCGGCGAGGTCAGCAGGTCGCCCTGTCCGACGGCGAGCTGCATGTTGTCGCCGACGCTCCACGGCCGCACTTCGGCGACGTATCCGCATGTCGCTTTGTGCGTGCGGTGCTCGCACGCCAGCTCGGCGGCGTTCTGTTTCGCGCGCCACGCGCGATCGGGGATCACGCCGGTGATCTCGCTCGGCAGGTCGATGCCGGTCTGCTGGCCGACGCCGAGCTTGTGCGCCTCGTTCTGGATCACGTTGCCGTGGCTGTTGGCGAGCTCGCCGTCTTCGAAGAAGTACGTGTCGGAGGAGACCTTCAGCGCTTCGACGAGCCCGAGCGGCCCGTAGTCGGCCTTGCCCGAGTTGCAGAACTGCTCGGTCGAGACGTGAATGCACTGCCCGTTGCCGAGCGTCTCGGTTGGGTTGATCACGCCCGCTTCGAGCGTGGCCATCGCCGTGATCGGCTTGAACGTCGAACCGGTCGGATAGGTGCCGTTGACAGCGCGATTGGTCAGCGGCGCCGGCGCTTCTTCGCCGCTGCTGCTCGTCTTCGTTTTGCCCTCGAGCGCCGCATATTCGCTCTTGGTCAGCGGTTTCGCGAACTTGTTCGGGTTGAACGTCGGCGAGGAGCCCATCGCGAGCACCTGGCCGTTGCGCGGATCGAGCGCGACGAACGCGCCGGCGACCGCCGGTTTGCCTCCCGCGCGCGCGTTTTCGATCCCCTGCAGCAGCGCTTTTTCGCCCTCGTTCTGGAGCCCGCGATCGAGCGTCACCTTGAGGCTGTAGCCGGCCTTCGGCAGCGTCGGCGCGAGCTTGCTCGGCACTGGATAGCCCTGCGCGTTGACCTCGACGCGCTCGATCCCCGGCTGCCCGCGCAAGTAGCGGTCGTAGTAGTACTCGAGGCCTTCCTGGCCGACGACCGTCCCCTGCTTGACGCCGCTGAAGGCGTGCAGCTTCAACTCCGGTTCGGAGACCTGCCCGACGTAGCCGAGCACCTGCGCAGCCATCGCGCCATAGGGGTAGGCGCGGATCGAGACCGGCTGCTGCGTCACGCCGGGAAATTCACTCTGGCGCTCGGCGAGCACTGTCAACACGCCGCGTCCAGCGTCGGTCTTGATTGTCACCGGCGCGTAGGGAACGGCCGAGCGGCCTTTGATCACGAGCGCCTGGACGTGCGGGCCGCTCATCCCCAGCAGCCGGCCGAGCTTGCGATAGAGCACGATCCGCTGATGCCCAGCCGGCGGCAGCGCCGAAGGCACGACCTGCACCGCGTTCGTCGTGCGGCTGGCGACGATCGGCTGGCCTTCGCGGTCGAGGATTTCGCCGCGCGGCGCCGCGATCGGCAGGTCGCGCGCGCGGTTCGCGTTGGCCTGCTGGACGTACTGTTCGCCGGAGAGCACCTGCAGGAACCAGAGGCGGAAGAAGATGATCGCGAACATCGCCAGCGCGAAGCCGCCGAGGATCGCCACGCGCAGCGCCAGCTGCGGCGAGACCGGGATGCGCGGGTCGCGCCGGCCGGCCGGTTCGATCGAGCTCATCTAGCCGCGCCGCCTCGTCACGAGCGAGAAAGCGGAGATAGCCCGCCGGTGGTGTATGCGCGCCGGCGGCGGCGGCGCGGATCATCGGGCAGGCCGCCGATCAGGCAGCGCCGCACGATCGCCCAGACGGGCAGCGCGATCACCGTGTCGACGACCGCGCCGAGCACGATCTGGCGCAGCAGCTCGAGGCTGACCGGCGCGTCGACGCCGAGCAGGAACTGCACGATCGAGTAGAAGACCATCGCGCCTCCAGAGGCCGCCGCGCCGACGAGCAGCGGCGTCAGCGCCGCCTGCGGGTCGCGCAGTTCGCGCAGCCGCCCCGCCCAGTAGCCGACGATCGTCAGCGTCAACGAGGTCACGCCGAGCGTCTGCACGAGCGCAAGATCGACGAGCAGCCCGACGGCGAAGCCGGTCGCGGCGCCCACCGTCGAGCCGCACAGCAGGCCGACGAATGCGACGAGCAGCGGCGATAGATCGGCGCTGACGCCGAACACCGGCACCTCCGAGACGACGCCGATCTGAAAGAAGACGACGAAGATCGACAGCGCGACGATCCGCCAGATCAGGCTCGAGGAGATGTTCGTGCTCATCCTTCTCCCGTCGAGGCGAGCTCTTCGCCGCTGGACGCGCCCGCGTGCTGACCAGGCGGCAGATCGGATGTGAGGCGGCTGAGGTTCGACGGCAGCGAGCCCTGCGCCGCCGTCAGCACCTGCACCGTTTCGAGGTCGTGCAGGTCCGCGAGCGGGTGCACGTTGACCGAGCGATATGCGCTTTCTTCGTTGACCGACGTGACCTGGCCAATCGGGATGCCGGGCGGATAGAGCGAGTCGTCCGGGCTCGAGACGGTGCCCGACGTGAGCACGTATTCGCCGCGATTGGCGCGCGCGTTCGCCGGCAGGTACTGCAGCAGCAGGTCGTTCGGGTCTCCCACCTTCGGCTGAACGATGCCCGTCGCGCCCGACGTTCCGATTCGCGCTGAGACGCCAACCGAGCTGTCGGTGATCAGCGTCACCTGCGCGCCGTCGGAAGCGACCTGCGCGATCTTGCCGACGAGCCCTTCGTCGTTGATCACCGGGTCATTGACGCGCACGCCCGAGGATTCGCCCTTGTCGATCGTCACCGTCGAGTACCAGACGTTCGGCGACTTCGCGACGACCGTCGCCGTGACCGGGCTGTAGTCCTTGATGCTGAGCTGATTGTCGAGTCGATACAGCGACAGCAGTTCGCGATAGGAGTGTTTTTCCGATTCGTCGGAGATCACCTGGCGGCGCAGTTTGTCGACCTGCTTGCGCAGTTCGTCGCGCTGGCCTTTGGCGTGCAGCGTGTCGCCGAACCATCCGATCAGATCGCGCACGGGCTTCAGCGCCTTGTTGGCGCCGTTCTGGATCGGCGAGACGACTGTCAGGAACCCGCGCTGAACCGAGTGCAACCCCCCGCTGGAGCGCTCACCGAAGTAGGCCGTCAGCAGTATCAGGGAGAGCACGACGAGCAGCGCGAGCACCGCACGTCGACGCCGGACTGTCTTGTCATGCACCGATAGCGACCTTCCGAAGCGTTCACGAGAAAGAGTACCCCCGGATCTGCGCCTGCGTCACAGCTCGCGCTCACCGCCGGCGCTGGCGGTTGCGCGATTTGCGGTTGGAGCGATGGATCGCCTCGAACTCCTCCAGCGAGCGACCCGAGCCGACGGCGACGCATGTCAGCGGCGACTCCGCCAGATGCGCCGGCATCTGCGTCTCTTCGCGCAGCCGCTCGTCGAGGCCCTGCAGCAGCGCGCCGCCGCCGGCGAGCATGATGCCGCGGTCCATGATGTCCGACGCAAGCTCCGGCGGCGTGCGATCGAGCGTCTCCTTGACCGCGTCGAGGATCTGCGTCAGCGGCTCTTCGAGCGCCTGGCGAATCTCCTCGCTCGTCAGCACGACCGTCTTCGGCAGCCCGCCGACCATGTCGCGGCCGCGAATCTCCGCCTGCAGCTCCTCCGCCATCGGGCAGGCCGAGCCGATCTCGAGCTTCAGCTCCTCAGCGGTCTGCTGGCCGATCAGCAGCTTGTACTCGCGCTTGGCGTAGTTGATGATCGCCTCGTCCATCTCGTCGCCGCCGACGCGAATCGACTGCGAGACGACGATCCCGCCGAGCGAGATCACGGCGACCTCCGAGGTGCCGCCGCCGATGTCGACGACCATCGAGCCGGTCGGCTCGCCGACCGGCAGCCCGGCGCCGATCGCAGCGGCCATCGGCTCCTCGATCAGGTACGCCGTGCGCGCCCCGGCCGACAGGCACGCCTCCTCGACGGCGCGCTTCTCCACGCCGGTCACACCCGAAGGCACGCAGACGACGACGCGCGGGTGCGCCCAGCGATTCTGGTGGACCTTCTGGATGAAGTGGCGCAGCATCTCCTCGGTCACGTCGAAGTCCGCGATCACGCCGTCCTTCAGCGGCCGGATCGCCTGGATCGTGCCGGGCGTGCGCCCGAGCATCCGCTTCGCCTCGATCCCGACCGCGTGAACTTCGCCGGTGCGCGAATCGATCGCGACGACGCTCGGCTCAGACAGCACGATGCCGCGGCCACGCACGTAGACGAGCGTGTTGGCCGTGCCCAGATCGACGGCCATGTCGCGGCCGCCAAAGCCTGTCAGGTAGCTGAAGATGCCCATTTATAGGAAAGAAAGGTACGTCTCGTAGGCGCCTGCCGTCGCACCGGGATGTGCTCTGCAGGCCGCGCCGGAGAGCTCCGATGAATCGGGCTCGCCCGGTGGCGCAGTGTAGCGAACGCACCTTGGCGGGCGATAGGCTCGACAGCGGTTTTGCAGGGGAATCCTCGTAGCTCTGTGCGCCCCGCTGCGGAGCGCCGCGAAACGCACAGCAGGCGCCGTCAGGCGCCAATCCAGATCTAGAACAGCTCCGGGTAGAGCTGGCCGAGCGGACCCAGCGGCAGGCCGACGACGTTCTCCTCTTCGCCGTCGATCGCCACCGCGAGCTTCGCGCCGGCGCCTTGGACCGCGTATCCGCCGGAGCGCCCGCGCCACTCTTCGGTCGCGACGTAGGAGTCGAGCAGCGACTCGTCGATCGCGCGAAACGTGACGCGCGTGCGCGCCACCGCCGTGCGCTGCTCGACCTGCCCGTCAGCGCCGCCGATCAGCAGCGCGAGGCCGCTGATCACCTCGTGCGTGCGCCCACCGAGCGCGCTCAGCGTCGCGCGCGCCACCGCCTCGTCGGGCGGCTTTCCGTAGACGACGCCGTCGAGCACGACGATCGTGTCGCAGCCGAGCACCGCCTCGCGCGCGCAGGGCTGCAGCGCCGCGCGCGCCTTGCGCAGCGCGTTCTCGACCGCCAGCGAGGCAGGATCCTCGCCCTGCTCGAGCTCCTCCGCGCCGGAGACTCTGACCGTGAACGGGACGCCGAGTCGCGCCAGCAGCTCGCGCCGCTGCGGCGAGCCCGACGCGAGCACGAGCGCCGGGCGCTGGCCCTCCGGCGCGAGCCGAGCGGACTCCTCGCCGCCGGCAGCGCCCATCGCAGCTAGCTGAGGTCGCCGAAGAACAGCGCCGACTCGCGCGCGGCCGACTCGGGCGAGTCCGAGCCATGAACCATGTTGCGGCCCGTCTCGATCGCGAAGTCGCCGCGAATCGAGCCGGTGCTGGCCTCCAGCGGGTTCGTCGCGCCGATCACCTGGCGCGCAGCCTTGACCGCGTCGAGGCCCTCGAGCACCATCGCAACGATCGGCCCGGAGGTGATGAAGTCGACGAGTTCGCCGAAGAACGGGCGCTCGGCGTGCTCGGCGTAGTGCTCTTCGGCCAGCTCGCGGCTCACCGTCATGCTGCGCAGCGCGACCAGCGCAAGGCCCTTGCGCTCGAAGCGGGCGATGATCTCGCCCGATAGTCCGCGCGCGAACGCGTCAGGCTTTACGAGGATCAACGTTCGGTCCATCGATTCCCTCTCGGTTGCGGTTGTCTAGGTCGTCGGGCGCGCGCGGCCGCTCGGGCGGCTGGAGCGCGTGCCCCGGCGGGTCGTGCTTGCAGGCTCCGACGCGGCCACCGGCGTCGCGCGCGTGTCCTGCGTCTCGTCGAGCTGCTCGAGGCTCGGATCGGCGGTCTCGCCCGACTCGAGCTCCTCGCGCTCGCGCGCCGCTCGCGCGCGCGCCGTCTCCGGCCTGCCCGCGGCCGTCGCCAGCTCCGCCTGCTCGGCTTCCGCGCCAGCAGCAGTGCGTCGCCGCCGCGTGCGGCGCGCCGGCGAGGAGGAGGCGACCTCGGTCTCGCAATAGGGGCAGATCGTCCACGCCTGGTCGAGCGGGCGCGAGCAGTTCACGCAGCGCTCCTTCAGCTTGCGCAAGCAGCTCGGGCAGCGCACGAAGTCTTTCTCGATCCGATAGTCGCAGTGCGGGCACAGCGAGTAGTCGAGCTCGTGCAGCCGCAGCTCGGCCGCCTGCGTCTCGATTTCGCGCTCGCGCACGTCTTCGATGTACTCGGGCGGGCGCAGGATCATGTAGACGATCGTGCCGACGAACGGGAACAGCGATGCCGCCGTCGCGCAGCCGACGAGCATCGGATCGGCGATCCGCCGCCGCGCATCGGCGTAGGTCCAGTAGATCAGCGACAGATACAGGACGGCGACAAACAGGATCAGCAGGTCGACGACCAGATTCAGGCCGCTGCTTTCGATTCCGAAGTACGCGAGCGTTAGCATCGGCCGGTCCCGAGTTTAGAGAAACAGGCGTCCAAAGCCGTAACCAGCCGCGAAGAACACCAGGATCACGAGCGCGACGATCAGCGCGACAGCGCCGATCATCGTGAGCACGGATGGACCGCCCTCGTTCATGTTGCTGCCCTTCGCCCCGCAGCGCCGGACTCCTCTGTTTCGAGGCCTGCTTGGCCGCGCTCGAGCAGGTCTCCGACGAGGTAGACGGACCCCGTCGCAAGCACTGCCGCGCCATGCTCAGACGCCCATTCGCGCGCCTGCGCCAGCGCACGCCAGGGGCTCGGATCGCAGCTGACGCGCTCGAAGCCGAGCTGTCGCGCGAGCGACTGCAGCGCCGCCGGCGAGAGCGCGCGCTCGCTCGGAGGCGCCGTGAACCAGGCGCGCTCGCACAGCGGCAGCAGCGCCTCGAGCATCGCCGCCGCGTCCTTGTCCTCGAGCACGCCGAGCACCAGCGCCAGCGGGCGCTCGCCGAGGACTTCCGGGAGCGCGCGCGCCAATGCGCGCACAGCGTCCGGGTTGTGCGCGCCGTCGAGCACCGTCAGCGGCTGCTCGTCGACGATCTGCAGGCGTCCGCGCACATCCGTCGCCTGCGCCGCTTCGGCGATCGCCTGCTCGCTGACGCTCAGCTCGGCCGTTTCCAGATATGCCCTTGCGACAAGCTCCGCCAGCGCGAAGTTGCGGCGCTGGAACTCGCCTTTGGCGGCAAGCCGCGCGACCGACGCGGTCGGCTGCAGCGACGCTGTCACGACCCGCGCGCCGCGCTCGCGCGCGACGCGCTCGGCGACGGCCAGCGCCTGCGGATCGAGCTCTGCGCCGAGCGCCAGCGTCGAGCCGGCGCCGAGCACCGCAAGCTTCTCCTCGGCGATGTCGCGCACCGTCGGCCCGAGCCAGCGCGTGTGCTCGAGCCCGACGTTCGTCAGCGCTGTCACGCGCGACTCGATCACCGACGTCGCGTCGTAGCGCCCGCCGAGGCCGGCCTCGATCACGGCGACCTCGACGCCGCGCTCGGCCATCGCCCACAGCGCTGCCGCCGTCAGCAGTTCGAACTGCGTCACGTGATCGTCCTCGGCGAGCGTGCGATTGACGCGCTCGGCCGCCCAGGCAGCGCGCGCGATCGCCGCCGCCAGCTGCTGCTCGGAGACGTCTCGCTCGCCGACCTGCACGCGCTCGGTGTAGGAGATCAGATGCGGCGAGGTGTAGGCGCCCGTGCGCAGGCCGTGGCGCTCGAGGATCGCCGCCGTCATTCGCGTCGTCGAGGTCTTGCCGTTCGTGCCGAGCACGTGAATCGTCTCGTAGCGGCGCTGCGGCGCGCCGAGCACGGTCATCATCCGGCGGATTCGGTCGAGCCCGAAGCGCATCCCGAACAGCTCCAGCGAGCGCAGGTGCGCCTCGGCCTCGCGCTCGCTCCAGGCCGGCGGACGAGCGGACGCGGCCGAAGCCGGCAGTTGGCGTTTGCGTCGGGGCGTCGTCATGGTCCTTTCGCGAGCGCTCGCCAGCGCGACTCAGGCGTCTGCGTGCTTGCGCAGGTAGTCGAGGAAGACCGGCCGCATCGCCTCGCCGAGCTCGCCGTCACCGCTGTGCAGCGCATCGGAGATCAGGCCTCTCGAGAACTGGACGTCGTAGTCGGCCTCGCCCTTGTCTCCGCTTGCCGCCTCCGCTGCCGGGATCAGCTGCAGCAGCGACCAGAAGAACTTCAAGTCGAGGTGGCGCTCGGCGCGGTGGATCGCGCGATCGTGCAGCTCGTGCGTCGAGAGCTTGTCGAGGTCGTCGTCGGTCATCTCTGCTGATTCTCCGCGCCGCGTGGCGGCGCGCTGCCTAGCCGTGCTTGCGCCCGCGGCGCTTGCGCGAACCGTAGACGAGCGGCACCAGCTCACGCCCGAGACCCTTGAGGTCGAGCTTGCCGGCGAGTTTGCGCAGCTCCAGGCGCTGCTTGACGCTGAGATTGCCCACGCGCCCGCGCGATTCGCCGACGAGCTGAGCCAGTCGAGAGCGGTCCTTCGGCGACAGCGAGCTCCAATGCTTGCCGACGACCATCACGACGCGCACCAGCGTGAGCCACGGCACGGCGCCGACGGTGCTCTTGACCAGTGACTTGGACTCGTGGCGCTTGGACACAGGGCGATAGTAGCGGTCGGCGCCGTCGCGGCGCTCAGGCCGACTGCTCGCGCGGCGGAGCGTCGGCGGCGTCTTCCGGCGCCGCTTCGGTGACGAGCGTAGGCGTCAGTCCCTTCTCGACCGTCTCCTTCGTGACGACGCACTTCTTCACGTCGCGTCGCGACGGCAGCTCGAACTGGACCTCGAGCAGGATCTCCTCGATGATCGAGCGCAGGCCGCGTGCGCCGGTCTCGCGCTCGAGCCCCTTCTCGGCGACCGCCGTCAGCGAGTCCTCGGAGAAGACCAGCTCGATTCCGTCGAACGCGAAGAACCGCTGGAACTGCTTGACGAGCGCGTTGCGCGGCTCGACGAGGATCGAGACGAGATCCTCGCGCGTCAGCTGGTGCACGGCTGAGACGACCGGCAGGCGGCCGATGAACTCCGGGATCAGGCCGTACTCGATCAGATCCTCGGGCAGGCAGTGCTCGAACACCTCGCCCGTGTCGCGCTCGGCCTTGGCCTCGATCGCAGCGGCAAAGCCGACGCCTTTGTGCCCGATCCGCCGCTCGATCACCTTGTCGAGGTTGGCAAACGCGCCGCCGCAGATGAACAGCACGTTCGTCGTGTCGATCGTCAGGAACTCCTGGTGCGGATGCTTGCGCCCGCCCTGCGGCGGCACCGACGCCTGCGTCCCCTCGAGGATCTTCAACAGCGCCTGCTGCACGCCCTCGCCGGAGACGTCGCGCGTGATCGACGGGTTATCGGCCTTGCGCGCGATCTTGTCGACCTCGTCGATGTAGATGATCCCGGTCTCGGCCTTCTTGACGTCGTAGTCGGCCGCCTGGATCAGCTTCAAGAGGATGTTCTCGACGTCCTCGCCGACATAGCCCGCCTCGGTCAGCGCCGTCGCGTCGGCGATCGCAAACGGCACGTTGAGGATTCGCGCGAGCGTCTGCGCGAGCAGCGTCTTGCCGCATCCGGTCGGGCCGAGCAGCAGGATGTTCGACTTCTGCAGCTCGATGTCGGTATCGCCCGACATCATCATCTGCACGCGCTTGTAGTGGTTGTAGACGGCCACCGAGAGCGTGCGCTTGGACGGATCCTGCCCGACGACATACTCGTCGAGCACGTCGTAGATCTCGCGCGGCTTCGGCAGGTTCTCGAGGTCGAACGCCGGCGGCGCCGAGAGCTCCTCGTCGATGATCTCGTTGCAGAGGTCGATGCACTCGTCGCAGATGTAGACGCCGGGGCCGGCGATCAGCTTCTTGACCTGGCGCTGGGACTTGCCGCAGAAGCTGCAGAGGAGCTGCTCGTTGGAGTCTGTTGGCCTGGCCATCGTCGGTGAGCGCTAGTGCTCCGAGATCACACGGTCGATGATGCCGTACTCCTTGGCCTCCTCAGAGGACATGAAGTAGTCGCGATCGGTGTCGTTTTTGACCGTCTCGAGATCCTTGTGCGTGTGCTTGGCGATGATCTCGTCGAGGCGCCTGCGCACGTCGATGATCTCTTTCGCGTGGATCTCGATGTCGGTCGCCTGGCCTTCGAAGCTCGAGGAGACCTGGTGGATCAGGATCTTCGCGTTCGGCAGCGCCATCCGCTTGCCCTCCGCGCCGCCTGCCAGCAGCAGCGCGCCCATCGACATCGCGATGCCGACGCAGATCGTCTGCACGTCGGGTTTGATGAACTGCATCGTGTCGTAGATCGCCAGGCCCGCGTAGACCGAGCCGCCGGGCGAGTTGATGTAGATCGACACGTCCTTCTCGGGATCCTCAGACTCCAGGTGCAAGAGCTGCGCGACGATCAGGTTGGCGATCTGATCGTCGACCGGCGTGCCGAGGAAGATGATCCGCTCGTTGAGCAGCCGGCTGTAGATGTCGAACGCGCGCTCGCCTCGCGAGGTCTGCTCGACGACCATAGGAACAAGTGGACTCATAACCCTCGCTTCTGTTTCGCTTCGCCGGCCGGATTCCTCTAGAGGCTAGCTGCCCGCTCCGCCGTCGCCCGGAGTCCACAGCTTGCCGCCGCCCGTCGCCGCGCCACCGGCGACCGCGCCCTCGGGCGCAGGCTCCTGTCCGGGCGTCCACAGCTGCTCGCGCGCCTGCGCCTGCGCAACCGAGATCGGATTCGCACGCTCGGCGACCAGCTCGATCGCCTTGCGCGCCGCCAGATCCTCGCGCAGCTCCTGCACGCTGTCGAAGCCGGCGTCGATCGCGAAGTCCTCGTCGATCTCCGGCAGCTGC
>DATBBG010000070.1:0-9858 GCA_036271095.1 Solirubrobacteraceae bacterium | reverse complement strand
CTCGTCGCGCCCGGGCTCTCGATCGACCACGCGACGATGACCGGGCTGCTCGGTGGCCGCGACCTGCTCGTGCTCGCCTCACGCGGCGGCGGCTATGCGCCGGGAACACCGCGCGAGGGCTGGGACCACGCCGAACCATGGCTGCCGCATGCGCTCAGCCTGACCGGCCTCGAGCCGCGCTTCATCACGGCCGAGCTGACGCTCGCCGAGGTCAATCCGCAGATGGCCGAGCTGAAGCCGCTCGCCGCCGAGAGCCTGGCGGCAGCCGAGCGCGAGATCGACGCGCAGTGGGCGCCGCTCGCCGCGTGATCGGCCTCGATATTCTCTCGGCGGCTCGTCGCTTCGTCACAGACCGCACTAGCCGCACGCCGTAGTCGAGCACGCGCGAGCGGCCGCTGAAAGGAGACTCGGATGACCGAGCCCATCTTCTTCTACGACTTCAGCTCGCCGTACTCCTACCTCGCCGCCAATCGCGTCGACGACGTGCTGCCGGTGCCCGTGCGCTGGCAGCCGATCCTCTTCGGCGGGCTGATCAGGGCAATCGGAAAGGAACCGTGGTCGTGGCAGCAGGGACCGGCGCGCGACGAGCGAATGCGCGAATGCGAGCAGCGCGCCGGCGCGCTCGGACTGACGCTGAGCTGGCCGCGCGACTGGCCGAAGGGCACCTACTCGATCCTCGTCCTGCGCGCAGCGCTCGTCGCCGCGGAGTTGGGCCGGCTGCGCGAGTTCTCGCTTGCCGCCTACCGCGCCGGCCTCGGCCTCGGCCGCGACCTGACCGAGCTCGACGTCGTGCTCGACGTCGCCGATCAGGCCGGAGTCGATCGAGTCGCTGTCGCCGAAGGCGTCCAGACGGCGTCGATCAAGGAGCGCCTGCGCGCGGCGACCGACGCCGCGCGCGAGCTCGGCGTCACCGGAGTGCCGACGGTCGCCGTCGGCGACGAGCTGTTCTGGGGCGATGATCGCCTCGAGGCCGCGGCCGCGGCAATCGTCGCGCGCTCCGCCGATGCGTAGGGTGCTCGAACGATGCGCACCGTCGTTGCGACCCGCTATGTGACCGCGCTGCGCGAGGGCGGCTCGCTGCCCGGTCTCGTCGAGGCCGATGACGATGGCCTCTACGTCGTCAAGTTCCGCGGCGCCGGGCAAGGGCCGCGCGCGCTTGCCGCCGAGCTGATCGCAGGCGAGATAGCGCGCGCGCTCGGATTGAACGTGCCCGAGCTCGTGCTCGTCGAGCTCGACCCGCGAATTGCCGTGGCCGAGCCCGACCCGGAGATCCAGGATCTGCTGCGCGCCTCGGCCGGGCTCAACGTCGGCCTCGACTTCCTTCCCGGCTCGCTGCCGTACAACCCGCTGGACCCGGTCGCCGCCGAGCTCGCGGCGGAGGTCGTCTGGTTCGATGCGCTCGTGCTCAACGTCGACCGCACGCCGCGCAACCCGAACCTGCTGCACTGGCATGACGCGCTCTGGCTGATCGATCACGGCGCGAGCTTCTTCCGCCACCATCGCGCCGGCGAGCCCGGCTGGGACGCGAGCGCCGCCGCGCGCGAGCCGTTTCCGGCGATCTCCGAACACGTCTTGATCGACGCCGCCGCGCCGCTTCGCAGCGTCGATGAGCGCCTCGCCGCCCTGCTCGGCCCGAGTGTGCTCGAGCGCATCGTCGGGCTCGTGCCGGACGCCTGGGCGGATCCTGCGCCCTACCTCGACTTCCTCGCCGCGCGGCTGCGTGCGCCGAGACCGTTCGTGGAGGAGGCCGATCGTGGGCGCGATGCAGCAGGGTGAGCCGTTCGCCTACGCGATCCTCCGCGTCGTGCCGCGTGCCGACCGCGGCGAGGCGATCAACGTCGCCGTCGTGCTGTTCTGCCGTGCTGCCGGCTTCCTCGCGATGCGCTGGGTGGTGCCGGGCGAGCGCTTGGCGGCGCTCGACCCGGCGCTAGATACCGATTCACTCAGTGGGCAGCTGCGCGCGCTCGAGGCGATCGCGCAAGGCGAGCCGGCCGGCGGCCCGGTCGCGCTGCAACCGCTCTCGGAGCGCTTTCACTGGCTCGTCGCGCCGGCCTCGACGATCGTCGTACCGAGCGAAGTGCACACCGGCATCAGCGCCGATCCGCAGGCGACGCTCGCGCAGCTGTTCGAGAAGCTCGTCGGCTGAGCCGTGCGGCGATACGCGCCGACGCTAACGTGAGCCCGTGCCCGACGCCCCGGCCGAGCGTTCCTCCGAGTACGAGCGGCTGGGCTTGTCGCCGACGCGCGACGCCGGCGCGCGTCTGACAGGCGAGCTGCCGTGGGACGAGTCGAGCCGTCCGCACCGTTCGCCCTCTGACGCCGACGTGTCATACCCGGCCGGCGGCCGCCAGGTCGGCCAGCACCTGATCGACGTCCACGACATGCTGCGCCGCGAGCTCGACGAGCTGCGCAAGCTCGTCAGTCAGGTTCGCGACGGAGCGCTGAGCGCCGGCGACGCGCGCTCGGCGCTGAACGAGATGGCGATGCGCCAGAACGATTGGACGCTCGGAGCCTTCTGCGCCCGCTACTGCAGCACGGTCGCGCATCACCACGGGCTCGAGGACGACGCCGTCTTTCCGCACCTCGCGCGCGCCGACGCGAAGCTTGCGCCCGTGATCGATCGCCTCGCCGACGAGCACCTCGTGATCCACGATGCGATCGAGGGCGTCGACCGCGCGCTCGTCGCGCACATCAACGACCGCGACGACTTCGCACCGCTGCAGCAGGCGCTCGACCTGCTGACCGACACGCTGCTCTCGCATCTCTCCTACGAGGAGCACGAGCTCGTCGAGCCGCTCGCGCGCCTCGGTTTCTACGACGGCCAGCTCTGAGCGCCGCGTCGCGCCGCGCGCACTCAGCGCTCGCTGTCGAGCATCGCCATCTGCTGCTCGGCGTAGCGGCTGCCGGCGACCGCGTCAGGCGGGATCGCGCGCTCGAGCTCGGCGAGCTGCTCGTCGCTCAGCTCGACCTCGAGCGCGCCGAGCGACTCCGCGAGCCGCTCGCGCGTGCGCGCGCCGACGAGCGGCACGATGTCCTCTCCGCGTGAGAGCACCCACGCGGTTGCGACTTGAGCGACCGTCGCGTCACTGCGCTCGGCGACCGCCTGCAGCACGTCGACGAGCGCGAGGTTGCGCTCGCGGTTCTCCGCGTTGAAGCGCGGCGCGTGCGAGCGGAAGTCGCTGCCGGCGAGCTCGCGATCGGCGCTGAAGTGGCCGCTGATCAGGCCGCGGCTGAGGATGCCGTAGGCCGTCACGGCGATGCCCAGCTCGCGACAGACCGGCAGGATCTCCTGCTCGATTCCGCGCGAGACCAGCGAGTACTCGATCTGCAGGTCGCAGATCGGATGGACCGCCGCGGCGCGCCGGATCGTCTCGGCGCTCAGCTCGGAGAGGCCGATGTAGCGTACGTAGCCGGCCTGCACGAGCTCGGCGATCGCACCGATCGTCTCCTCGATCGGCACCTTCGGGTCCAAGCGCGCAGGTCGATAGACGTCGACGTAGTCGACGCGGAGCCGTGTCAACGAGTACGCCAGCGCGGTCTTCACCGCCGGCGGGCTCGCGTCGTAGCCGAGAAATGCGCCGTCGGGGCCGCGCTGCCCGCCGAACTTGACGCTCAGCCGGTAGTCCTCGCGCGGGCGCTCGCGCAGCGCCTCGGCGATCAGCAGCTCGTTGTGGCCCATCGCGTAGAAGTCGCCCGTGTCGAGCAGGTCGACGCCTGCCTCGAGCGCCGCATCGATCGTCGCGATGCTCTCGTCGCGATCGGCCGGTCCGTACGCGCCTGACATTCCCATGCAGCCGAGGCCGACGGCCGAGACCTCCGGACCTGCAGCTCCGAGTCGCCGGAGGTTCACCCGCACCGTTCCATCAGCCCAATATAGGGAGGGTCCGCTCCGCTGCTGCCCCGGCTCGTTACTGCGTTGGGCCGCTACTGCTTCGGCGCGCTCGCCTTGGCAAGCAGCCGCCAGCCTTCGAGGAAGCCGGCTCTGGCGTCGGGCGCGAGGCTGTCGAGCGTCCGGCGCAACGGTTCGACGATCTTGCGAATGAACCTGCGCATCACCGCGCGATGGTCCGTGTGCAGTGAGACGAGCGTGCGGCGGCGGTCGCGCGGATCCTCGGCCCGCTCGAGCAGGCCGGCGCGGCTGAGCTCGCCGACGAGCAAGCTCGTCGTCGCGACGCTCAGCCCGATCCGCTTGGCGATCTCGCTGACGCTCGAGCCCTCGGCGAGCGCGACGGCGATCATCACCGGCATGTGGCGAGGGCCGAGCCCGTTCTGCTCGAACGCCTCGCGGAATGCGTGTGGGGGAGGGTCGGCCCGCTGCTTGAGGTTGCGCACGATGCTGCCGAGCAGCGTCGAGAGCTCGAGCACGCCGGCCTCGAGCGTCTGATCAACGGGTGTGCTTGTCGGAGCGGATGCGGTCATCGCGGCTGTGCTATAAAGCCTTGAAAATAAAAGTATTGGATTTGCAAACTACTTGTAAATATGAGTATATCGACCGTGCGGAGGCCTGAATGAGCTCGACCGATGCAACCACCGAGCGGCGCGGCATCGTCGCGCGCGTCGGCATCTGGGCTGCGGCGCACCGCCGCGCGGTCCCGCTGCTCTGGCTCGTGCTGCTGATCGGCACGCTCGGCATCTCCAGCGCCGTCGGCACGAAGTTCGCCAACAACTTCTCGCTGCCCGGCACCGAATCCCAGCGCGCAGCTGACCTGCTCAAACGCGACTTCCCGGCGCAGGCCGGCGACTCCGACCAGATCGTCTTCGCCGTCCGCCAAGGAGCCGTCACCGACGCGGCCGTACGCGCGCGCGTCGCGCCGATGCTCGCGCGCGTCGCGAGCCTGCCGCACGTCACGGGTGTCACCAGTCCGTACTCGGCCGGCGCGAAGACGATCTCGGCCGACGGCAAGATCGCGTTCGCGACGGTCACGTTCAACGAACGCGCGAACGTTCTGCCTGCCTCGGCCACCGAACGGGTGATCGCCGTCGCGAAAGGCGCCGGCTCGGGACAGCTGCAGGTCGCGCTCGGCGGCCAGGCGATCGAACAGGTGCAGAAGCCGGCGCTCGGCGCGGCGACCGCGATCGGGTTGCTCGCGGCGGTCATCGTCCTCTTGATCACGTTCGGCTCGTTCATCGCGATGGGCCTGCCGATCATCACCGCGCTGCTCGGCCTCGGCACTGGCATCGGCCTCGCCGGGCTGGCTTCGCAGGTGATCGACATGCCGAACTTCGCGACCGAGCTCGCGGCGATGATCGGCCTCGGCGTCGGCATCGACTACGCGCTGTTCATCGTCACGCGCTTCCGCGAGAACTACCTGCGCGACGGCGACCTGCAGGGCGCGATCGCCACGGCGATGGACACCGCCGGACGCGCCGTGCTGTTCGCCGGGCTGACCGTGATCATCGCGCTGCTCGGCCAGTTCCTGCTCGGCGTCGAGTTCCTCTACGGCCTCGCCGTCGCCTCCTCGCTCGCCGTGCTGATGACGATGCTTGCGGCGCTGACCGTGCTGCCGGCGCTGCTCTCGCGCTTCGGCGAGCGAATCGGGCGCAAGCGCACCTCACGGCGCTTTGGCCGAAAGGCGAGACCTGCCGGCGCTGAGGCGCCGGCCGGCTTCTGGCTGCGTTGGTCGAGCCTGATCGAGCGCCACCCCTGGCCCGGAGCGATCGCCGGCCTGGCGATCATGCTGACGCTCGCCGCGCCTGCGCTGGCGCTGCGGCTCGGCAACAGCGACGCCGGCAACAACCCGACGAGCCAGACGACGCGACAGGCCTACGACCTGCTCGCGAAGGGCTTCGGCGCCGGCGTCAACGGCCCGCTGCAGGTCGTCGCCAAGCTGCCGCGCAAGGACGACGGCGCGGCGCTCACACAGGTGGCCGCCGGGCTGCGCGCGACCGGCGACGTCGCGTCGGTCTCAGCCGCGCGTCTGAGCCCAGCCGGCTTGACGGCCGTGTTCAACGTCTACCCGCGCTCCTCGCCACAGGCGCTCGCCACGACCGAACTCGTCTCCAGGATGCGAAAGCACGCGCTGCCGCCGCTCGCTTCCGCGACAGGGACCACGCTGCTGGTCGGCGGCGTCAATGCGACGACGATCGACTTCACGCACGTGCTGTCGAGCAAGCTACCGCTGTTCGTCGGCATCGTCGTGCTGCTCTCGGCGCTGCTGCTGATGCTCGTCTTCCGCTCGCTCGTGATTCCGCTGCAGGCGGCGTTCATGAACCTGCTGTCGATCGGCGCTTCGCTCGGCGTCGTCGTCGCGATCTTCCAGTGGGGATGGCTCGGGAGCGTCTTCAACGTCAAGGGCGCGCCGATCCAGGCCTTCATCCCGGTGATGCTGTTTGCGATCGTCTTCGGCCTGTCGATGGACTACGAGGTGTTCCTCGTCTCGCGCATGCACGAGGAGTGGCAGCGCCGGCGCGATCCACAGCAGGCAGTGACGCAGGGGTTGGCCTCGACCGGGCGGGTGATCACCGCGGCGGCGACGATCATGATCTGCGTCTTCCTCTCGTTCGTCGTCGGCGGCGAACGCGTGCTCGAGCTGTTCGGGCTGAGCCTGGCGAGTGCCGTCTTCCTCGATGCGTTCGTCGTGCGCAGCCTGCTGCTGCCCTCGGTGCTGCATCTGATCGGCAGGCGCACCTGGTCGCTTCCGGACTGGCTCGAGCGGCATCTGCCGCACGTCGCGATCGACGCGCCGGCGCCGAGCAGCGCACGCAAGGCGCGCCCGCCCGAGCTGGCGCTCGACGAGGCCGGTTGATCGACACCGGCGCGTCGCGCTGCGCGCGCCGGCGCCGTTTGCGCCCTCGCGCGCCCGCGCGGACTGCCTGCCGTCAAGCCTGCAGCGTCAAGCCTGCAGCTGAATCCGCGCCGTCACCGGCTGGCTTTCGAGCGCGCGAAACATCGCCGCCGTCATCATCCGCCCGGCGGCGGTGCTTGCGAACGTGCGGATTCGCGCCTTGACGTCGTCATCGGGCAGCAGCTCGGCGGTGCCGGCCAACCAGCGTCGCCCGAGCCGCACGCGAACGCTCGGGCTGGCCTCGAAGTTGCGCACCCAGCCCGCATGGCGTCCGTGCTGGGCGATCAGCCAAAGCGCGTCGCCGTCTCGCGAGCAGATGATCGGCGTCCGGCGGATTGCGCCCGAGCGACGGCCGACGGTCTCGACCAGCGCCATTCCCGGCGGCGTCACGCCGAGCTTGAACATCGCGCGCACGAGCGGGTTGACCGTGTAACGGCCGAAGAAGATCTCGAGGCGCCGCTTCGCCGGCCTGTCTGCCTTCGCGTCCATCTCGACTCCCACCGTAGGGAACAAATTAGTGAGTGCTAAGTAAAGCACCGGACCGGAACCGGCGCATCGCCGCGCTAGCGTCTCGAGCACAACTGCAACAGCCGACCGAGCCGCGCCGAGCGCGCGATCAGAGGAGCCGACGCGATGACAGAGAAGCCGATCATGCAGCCTGGGCCCGACCACCCGATCACCGTCGAGCCGAACCCGGCGCGCGTCGTCGTCACGATCGCCGGCAAGGTGCTCGCCGACAGCGAGAACGCACTGACGCTGCGCGAGGCCGACTACCCGCCGGTGCAGTACATCCCGCTCGACGACGTCGAGCGCTCGCTGCTCACTGAGACCGACCACGCCAGCTACTGCCCGTACAAGGGCGACGCGAGCTACTACAGCGTGCCGCTCGGCGGCGAGCGCTCGGTCAACGCCGTCTGGGTCTACCGCAACCCCTACGACGCAGTCGCCGAGATCAAGGACCACGTCGCGTTCTATCCCGACCGGATCGACTCGATCGTCGAAGAGGAGCCGGCACGAGCCTGACGCAGGCCTCAAACTGCGGGACGTGCATCCGCTGCAGTGGCTGAGCAAGCGCGATCGCGACCTCGCGGCGCTGCGTCGCGCCGGGCGCGCGGCGATCGTGATGCCGGCGATGTTCGCGCTCGGCGACAAGGTCATCGAGAACGCGACGATCGCGACGTTCGCAGCGTTCGGCTCGTTCGCGATGCTGCTGCTCGTCGACTTCGGCGGTCCGCTGCGCGAGCGCCTGCAGGCGCAGGCCACGCTCGCCCTCGCCGGCCTCGTGTTGGTCTGCCTCGGCACGCTCGTCTGCCGCAACGTCTGGCTCGCCGCCGCGACGATGGCGCTCGTCGGCTTCGTCGTGATCTTCATCGGCGTCGTCAGCTCCGTGCTCGCCGGCGCCTCGACCTCGCTGCTGCTCGCCTTCATCCTGCCGGTCACGCTCGCCGGCCCGATCTCCTCGATCCCCGATCGCCTCGCCGGCTGGGCGATGGCGTCGGTCGCCGCGCTGATCGCAGTCGGCGCGCTGTGGCCGACGCCGACGCGCGGCCCGCTGCGATCGGCTGCCACGGCTGCCTGCCTGGCGCTCGCCGCCAGGCTCCGCGCGCAGGTCGCGTTCATGCTGAGCGGCCACGACGAAGCGCTCGCGCACGACCACGAGCACGCCGTCAAGCATGCCGAAGAGGCGGTCGCGGCGATGCATCGCGTGTTTCTCGCGACGCCGTATCGGCCCGCGAGCCTGAGCACTGCAGGGCGCGCGACGGTGCGCCTCGTAGATGAGCTCAACTGGCTCGGTGAGATCGTCTCGCAGTCCGCTCCGGTTCCGAGCGGCGCGCCCGTCAATCACGCGGTCGGCGCCGTCAAGCTCGCCGCGGCGAGCGTGCTCGACCGTGGCGCCGAGCTGCTGCAGACGGTCGGCGGCGACTGCGCCGAGCTGCACGGCGCGATGGACGAGCTCGGCGGCGCGCTCGGAACGATGGAGCACGACGCGACGACGACGCTGCCGCTCGACGCGCGCCCGTTGAGCGGAGCGCCCGGCGGCGAGATCCGCACCGGCGCGCTGATCAGCTCGCTCGACCCGAGCTTTCGCGGGCAGGAGCTCGGCTTCGCCGTCACGAACATCGCGCGCAACATCGATCTCGCGGCGGCAGCCGAGCGGCGTACTTGGCTGCAGCGCCTGCTCGGCCGCCAGCCGCGCGGAATCGCCGGCACGTTCAGCGCCGCGCAGGAGCGCGCGACGGCGCACGTCGATCGCAACTCGGTGTGGCTGCACAACAGCGTGCGCGGCGCCGTCGGCCTTGCGCTCGCCGTCTTCATCGCCAACAAGACGGGCGTGCAGCACTCGTTCTGGGTCGTCCTCGGCACGCTCTCGGTGCTGCGCTCGAACGCGCTCAACACCGGCCAGAACGTCTTGCGCGGCCTCGCCGGGACGGTCGCTGGCTTCGTCGTCGGCGGCGCGCTCGTCGCGCTGATCGGCACGAACACGACGTTGCTGTGGTTCCTGCTCCCGCCCGTCGTCCTGCTCGCCGGCTTCGCGCCGGCCGCGATCTCCTTCGCCGCCGGCCAAGCCGCCTTCACGCTGACGCTCGTGTTCCTCTACAACATCATCCAGCCGACCGGCTGGCGCGTCGGCCTGCTGCGCGTCGAGGACATCGCGATCGGCTGTGGCGTCAGCCTGCTCGTCGGCCTGCTGTTCTGGCCGCGCGGCGCCGGCGCGGCGCTGCGGCGCGCGCTCGCCGACGCCTACCGTGAGAGCGCCGATTACCTCGCGAGCGCCGTCGACTTCGGAATGCGCCGATGCGACGCCGGCGCCGCGTCGCTGCAGGCGCCCGACGAAGAGTCGCTGCGCGCAGCCGCCGCGGCGCGGCGGCTCGACGACACCTTCCGCAGCTTCCTCGCCGAGCGCGGCGCCAAGCCGGCTCCGCTGGCCGAGGTCACGACGCTGCTCAGCGGCGCCGGCGGCCTGCGGATCGCCGCCGACGCGGTGCTCGACCTGTGGGAGCGCGAGGACGGATCGCCGAGCGGCGATCGCACGGCGGCGCGCCAGCAGATCCTGAAGACGACTGCAGCCGTC
>DATBBG010000069.1:0-19000 GCA_036271095.1 Solirubrobacteraceae bacterium | reverse complement strand
GCCTCTATCGCTTCGGCCGTGGCGGGCACATGCTGTCGCTGTCGCTGCGGCGAAGCGGCGGCCTCGATCGCCTGCTGCGGCGAGCGCTCGGGCAGCCGGCGAGGACGCAGACGGTCGCGGCAGGAGCCTGACTTTTCCAGCGATCGTCGCCGGCGGTGCTCGTGCTAGCCTCGTGACAGCTGCCGCGACTGGCGCCTGAGGAGGGATCGACCACCGGGAAGCGGTCAGCGAACACCCGCCGCGCGCCTGGGCATTTAGTCTCGATCGCCTACACGAGGAGTCCGCCGTGTCCGAGCTGAGCCCCGATTACTTCAACCGCCCGCTTAGCGAGGTGGACCCCGAGATCGCCGAGGTGCTGCGCGGCGAGCTCGAGCGCGAGCAGCGCACGCTCGAGGCGATCGCCTCGGAGAACTTCGTCCCGCGCGCCGTGCTCGAGTGCCAGGGCTCGGTGCTGACGAACAAGTACGCCGAGGGTTACCCGGGCCGCCGCTACTACGGCGGCTGTGAGTGGGTCGACATCTCCGAGCAGCTCGCAATCGACCGCGCCAAGGCGCTGTTCGGCGCCGAGCACGCCAACGTCCAGCCGCACTCCGGCGCGCAGGCCAACACGGCCGTCTATCACGCGCTGCTGCAGCCGGGCGACACGATCATGGGCCTCTCGCTCGCGCACGGCGGGCACCTGACGCACGGCATGAAAATCAACGTCTCGGGGCGCCTCTACGACATCGCCGCGTACGAGGTCGATCGCGAGAGCAGCGTGATCGACATGGACGAGGTCGCGCGGATCGCGCGCGAGCGTCGCCCGAAGCTGCTGCTCGCGGGCTGGTCGGCCTACCCGCGCCAGCTCGACTTCGCGCGCTTTCGCGAGATCGCCGACGAGGTCGGCGCGCTGCTGATGGTCGACATGGCGCACTTCGCCGGGCTCGTCGCGGCCGGGCTGCATCCGAACCCGATCGAGCTCGGCGCCGACGTCGTCACGACGACGACGCACAAGACGCTCGGCGGCCCGCGCGCCGGGACGATCCTCTGCAAGCAGGAGTTCGCGAAAAAGATCGATTCGGCCGTGTTCCCCGGCCAGCAGGGCGGCCCGCTCGAGCACGTCATCGCGGCGAAGGCGGTCACGTTCAAGATCGCCGCCAGCGAGCTGTTCGCCGAGCGCCAGCGGCGCACGCTCGACGGAGCGCGCGCGTGGGCGCAGGAGCTGCTGAAGGCCGGACACGGCGTCGAGGTGCTCAGCGGCGGCACCGACGTCCACCTCGTGCTCGTCGACTTGCGCGGCAGCGCGCCTGAGCTGACTGGCAGGCAGGCCGAGGATCGCCTGCACGCGATCGACATCACCGTCAACCGCAACGCCGTCCCGTTCGACCCGCGCCCGCCGATGGAGGCCTCCGGCCTGCGCATCGGCACGCCGGCGCTTGCGACGCGAGGGCTTCAGCACGAGGACTTCGTCGAGGTCGGCAAGATCATGGCGATCGCGCTGACGCCCGAATATGAGTCGCGTTCGGCCGAGCTCGCGGGCCGCGTCGCAGAGATCGTCGAGCGCTACCCCCTGTATCAGGAGATCGCCACGGGCAGCGCCGTCTGATCCGCTCGCACGCCGACCGCTGGCGTGCGACCCCTGCGCCTGCGATGCTGTTCTGACTCGTGGCGCATCCTGACGAGCTCGACGCGCTTTACGCCTTTCTCGTAGCCGCCGCCGTGTCGGCGCTGTTGACGCCGCTCACGATGCGTATCGCGAAGGCCGTCGGCGCGATCGACGAACCGCGTGAGCGCGGCCTCTCGGAGAGCCCGACGCCGCTGCTCGGCGGCCTGGCGATCTTCGCCGGCACGGCTGTCGCCGCGCTGATCTGGCTGCCGGCCGGCTTCGCCAAAGAACACGAGCTGTGGCATGGCGTGCTGCTGGCTGCCGCCGTGATCACGCTCGTCGGCGCGATCGACGACCGCTTCGAGCTGCCGCCGGTCGTCAAGCTCGCGGGTCAGATCGTCGCAGCGGTGATCGTCGTTCACTACGGCGTCGCCGTGAAGGCGATCACGCTGCCGTTCGTCGGCACGCTCGCGTTTCCGAACGCCGGCGTGACGAACGCCGGCCCGGTGCTGACGGTGCTCGGGCTCGTGCTGATGATGAACGTCGTCAACTTCTCCGACGGCGTCGACGGCCTCGCGGCCGGCGTCTGCACGATCATCGCCGGCGCGATGACCGTGATCGCGTTCGACCTCGGCCGCCCGCAACCGGCTGTGCTCGCGGCCTTGACGGCCGGCGCGGCGCTCGGCTTCCTCTTCTACAACTTCCCGCCGGCGTCGAGCTTCATGGGCGACTGCGGCGCGAACCTGCTCGGCTTGATGATGGGTGTGATCACGGTCGAGGCAGCCGTCAAGACGGCGGCCGTCGTCTCGTTCGTGCTGCCGCTGATCCTGCTCGCCGTGCCGTTCCTCGACACGACGTTCGTCGTGCTCAAGCGGTTGAAGTACCGCCAGCCGATCTACCGGCCCGACAGCGAGCACTTCCATCATCGGATGGCGCGCATCGGCTTCTCCAGCCGCCGCACGATCGCCTACCTCTACGCATGGACGCTGATGCTCGCCGGGCTGGCGCTGGCGCTTCGCTTCATCCCCTACAGCGACCACAAAGGCCACCTGCACACGGGCTGGACGCTCGTGATGATCGGCCTCGGGCTGATCGTCGCGGCGGCCAGCGTGTACCTCGTCTACGTGCTCGAGATCCTCAAGTTCAGGCGGCTCGCCGCGATGCGGCTGCGCCTGCAGCGCCCGGAAGCCTCAGCGAGCGAGATCGAGCAGGGCGTCGTGCGTGACCTCGAAACGGGTGAGATCGACGCGGTGCCGGCGGGGGAAGGGGCGGACGTGGACGCCCTTGGGCCGCGGCGGCGTGAGCAGCGGTTCGGCGAGCGGGAGATGGATCAGAACGGCGTACGCGCAGAGCAGCAGCGTGGCGCCTCGCAGCCGCCGATTGCCGCTGACCGCGGCTAGCGGCAGCACCCAGATCGCGTACCACGGCAGCAGCCACGCGGTCGACAGCAGCAGCGCGAGCGTGCTCCAGCCGGCGGCGACGCGCCAGTCGGCGCCGCGCGCCGTGCGCCACAGCGCGAACGCCAGCGTGAGCACGAACGACGCGGCGAAGATGTCGCGCCACCAGCTCGGCGTGCCGCTGAGGCCGAACAGCCGCGCTGTCTCAGCGGGAATGCTGTGCACTGCGACCAGCTGCTGCTGCTCGCCGACGGCACCGAGGAAGCCGAGCGCGTGGCTGCCGAAGCCGATCAAGGCGACGACACCAAGCGCAGCGAGGCTCGCGACGGCCGCGGCGAGCGTCCGCATCCGCTCCCGCCGGCTGGCCGGCGCGAGCACGAGGAACGGCAGCATCAGCCCGGCCGTGACCTTGACGCCGACGCCTACCGCCAGCGCAGCCGCACCGGCGCGAAAGCGCGGGCTGGCACCGGCCGTCAGCGCGAGCGCGGCGGCGAGCGCCAGCAGGATCAGCGTGTCGTTGTGCGCGCCGCCGACGGCGAGCACGAGCAGCACCGGGTTGAGCCCGACGAACGCGCTCGCCCAGCGCCGCGAGTGCCCGAGCCGGCCGGCAGCGCGCGCGATCAGCGCGATCGCGCCGAGGCTGCTGAGGATCGCGATCGCCTTGAACGCCCACAGCGAGCCACCGACGCCGAGTGGCACGGTCGCGTAGCTGAGCAGCGTGAACAACGGGCCGTAGGGCGAGTGCTGGTAGGGCCAGCCGAGAAACGCGAAGACTTCGTCGCCGGAGGCTTGCGCGGCGACGTGCGTATAGGGATCGAGCCCGTGCAGAGCGCCCATCCGCGCGAAGCCGATGTAGCCGAAGACGTCTTGTGAGAGCAGCGGCGGGCCGAGCAGCAGGATCGCGTGCGCCACGACGATCGCGACCGCGATCGTCGTGAGCGAGAGCGTGCGTGCGAACAGCAGCACCAGCACGTAGCTCGCGCACATGACCAGCGTCAGCGTCTGAAAGCCGCCCGACCCGAGCGACAGGTGCAGCGCGTGCAGCGGCCCGGACAGCCACGGCGGCCAACCGCCGCTGCGAGCGGGCACGTACTGGGTCGGTTCGCCGGCGGCGCCGGCGGAGGTGAGAAAGACGGTGACGAGCACGCCGAGCAGCCCGAGCAGGCCCAGCGCGCGCGGCACGCGCGATGGTCTCGCGCCGCCCGCAGGCCGTGCGCGGGAGCCGCCGCGGCGCGACGGCATGGCGGCGGCTCGGACCGGCGCTTCGGGCAAGGCCGAAGGCTGCATCTGCTCATTGTTACGTCTACTCGCGGGCAGGCGAGTGGTCGGAAAGGTAGAATCCGTCTCACGCGCGTGTAACGCTTGCCACCAGCAGCCGGTAAGTCCATTTGCGAACGCCTCTCGCCCTCCGCGCGCCGGGCACCAGGCGCTCGCCTGAATCTCTTCCTATGCGACGACGCCAACGCAAAGCCACGCCGTCCCGTACGCCGGGACCGCGTCGCGTTCTGATCCTCTCGGCCGACGTCGGCGAGGGCCACGCTGCCGCCGCGCGCGCGCTCGCTGCGCAGCTCGGCGAGACCGAGCAGCCGACCGAGGTGACCGTGATCGACGGCCTCGCCGCGATGGGACGTGTGCTCAAACCGGTCGTCGAGGACGGCTATCGCGTGCAGCTGCGCTTCATCCCGTGGACGTACACGCTCGTCTACGGCCTGCTCAACCACGTTCGCCCCGCTCGCATGGTCGCGACGCGCCTGCTCTGCTGGTTCGGCTCGCGCCCGCTCTCGCGCGCGATCGCCGCGCACGATCCCGACGTCGTCGTCTCGACCTACCCGGCCGTGACGGTCGTGCTCGCGCGGCTGCGCCGCACGGGCGAGGTGCGCTGCCCGACGGTTGCGACGATCACCGACCTGACCGGCTTGTTCTTCTGGGCGCAGCCGGGCATCGACATGCACATGGTCATGTACGGCGAGTCGCTCTCCTCGGTCGAGCAGATCGCCGGACGCGACAGCGTGCGCTTGGTGCAGCCGCTGATCTCCGGCGAGTTCCTGCAGCGGCGCTGCCCCGTCGAGGCACGCCGCGCCCTCGGCCTACCCGAGGAGGGGCGGATGGTCGTAGTCTCGGGCGGCGGCTGGGGCGTGGGCGACGTCGAGGGCGCCGTGCGCGAGTTCATCCGCGTGCCCGAGGCGAGCAGCATCGTCTGCCTCGCCGGGCGCAACGAGCAGCTCGCGGCGAAGCTGAAAGGCGCGTTCGCTTCCGAGCCGCGTGTGCACGTCTACGAATTCACCGAGAAGATGCCCGAGCTGCTGGCGGCTGCCGACGTGCTCGTGCACTCGACCGGCGGCGTCACCTGCCTGGAGGCAATGGCTGCCGGCACGCCGGTCGTCTCCTATGGCCTGCCGGTCGGCCACGCGCGTGTGAACACTCGCGCGATGGCCGCGCTCGATCTCGTCAGGCTCGCGAACGACACGAACGAGCTGCGCGAACACGTGCGCGCAAGCTTCGCCGCCGAGAAGCCGGACGAGTCCGGCGAGACGGCCTCGTCCGAGCCCTCGGATCTCGTCGCCGCCGACGTCGTCCTGCAGGCACCGCACCGCGTCCGCCCGATCCCGCGCTGGCGCTTGCGTACGGTCGCGCTTGCCGGCCAGCTGACGCTGCTGCTCGCGATTGGCACCTGGATGATGTCGACCGACGAGGTCACGGCCGTCGCGAGCAAGCTGCTGCACGTGCACCCGCTCGCAGAGGTGAAGACCAGCCAGCCGGATGTCGGCCTGATCGTGCGCGCGCCCGCCGGCGAGATCTCGCTCGTCGCCTCAGAGCTCGCCGGACGCGGCATCCATGTCTCGTTTGCCGACGACGGCCTCGCGCCGTCACACGCGACGATCGCGAAGGTCCGCGAACTGGGCGATGAGATCGTGCCGGAAGTGCACGCCGGCTCGCTGCTGCATTGGGTGCGCACGCGCTCGGTGCTGCACGCGCAGGCCCATGCACTCGGCCTGCACCGCCACTTCTACTACCTGCAGCCGCCCGGAGGGCTGACGGTCGGGCAGCTCGTGCTCGCGAGAACCGCCGGCGCGACTCCAGTCTCCGGCGCGCAGCGGCTTGACGCCGACGGGCCGCTGCTTCAGCGCCCGATGCGAGCCGGCGACGTCGTCGTTGTCGAGCTCGACGGGTCGACGTCGTCGATCTCCGGGCTCGAACGGATCGTCTCGCGGCTCGACGGCGAAGGGCTCGGCGCCGAGCCGCTCGGATGGCTGACGGGCTCGCCGGCGACGAGCGCGACGAGCAGCGGCGAGCGCGCCAACAGCGCCGCCCCGGCGACGAGCAGCGCCAGCGACGCTGACAGCGGCACGCCGGCCAGCGGCGTGTGAGCGAAGCTCTCGCCGAACAGCAGCGGCGCGACGACGATCGGGATCACCGTCTGAGTCACGAATACGACCGGCGCGACTTGGATCGCCGGGCGCTCTTGCAGCGCGCTCATCTCGCTGAGCACGCCGACGCCCGAAGCGGCCGCCGTCGACAGCGCCCAGAGCGCCGCGACGAGCAGATGCCCCTGCGCGAGGTCATCGGAGGCGAGCTTCGTCGCGACGCCGCTCCAGCCGCCGGCGATCCCGGCGCCGACCATCGTCATCGCGGCAGGCGGGCGCGACAGCAGCCGCAGCGCGTATGGCAGCAGTGCCGCGACGCCGAGGCCGACGAGCACGAGCGTGATCGCTAGATCCTCCGAGCGATGGCCGGTCGTGCGCGGCGGCGCGAACAGCCCGGCGCCGATCACGCCGATCACGATCGCGAGCATCGCGAAGTGCTCGTGGCGTCCGGCGTGCTCGCCGAGCATCCGCTGCGCGAGCAGCATCAGCACGAGCAGCCCTCCTGCCAGCGCCGGCTGCACGACGACGAGCGGCGCCAGCAGCAGCGCGACTACTTGCAGCGGCCAGCCGAGGATCGACAGACCGGTGCCGAGCAGCCAGCGCCCGCGCCGGATCAGCCGCCAGGCAAGCGCGAGCCGCAGGTGCTCGCCGTGCGGCGACTCCTTCGCGTCCATCGCCTGCAGCGCGATCCCTAGGCTGTAGAGCGTCGAAGCGCCCACGGCCGCTGCAATGCCGAGCACCAGATCGACCATGTCTGCGCACGATCATCGCACCCACGCTCCCCCGATCGCCGGTGCGGCGGCTGCAATCGCGATCGGCAGCTACCTGCTGCCGGGTCTGGCGGCGGCTTGGCCGGCGCTGCGCCGCCCGCTCGGCGTGGAGGACGCGACGGCAGATGGGCGCGGCTACGCGCTGACGTTCGACGATGGACCCCACGCGCAGGGCACGCCGGCCGTGCTCGAACTGCTCGCCGATGCGCGCGTACCGGCGACGTTCTTCCTCGTCGGCGAGCAGATCGCGCGCAACCCGTCGCTGGCCGGCGAGATCGTCGCGGCGGGTCATGGCATCGGGCTGCACTGCCACCGTCACCGAAACCTCCTGCGCCTGGCGCCGTGGCAGGTGCGTGAGGACATCGCTCGCGCGCAGGCGGCGATCGAGGACGCGGCCGGGATCTCGCCGAAGCTCTACCGCCCGCCGTATGGCGTGCTCAACGGCGCTGCGCTGAAGCTCGCGCGCGAGCGCGGCTGGCGCACGCTGCTGTGGAGCCACTGGGGACGTGATTGGGAGCGACGTGCGACGCCCGCGTCGATCGCCGCGCGCGTGAGCGACGGCGCCGGCGAGGGCTCGGTGCTGCTGCTGCACGACGCCGACGACTATTCCGCGCCCGACTCCTGGCGGCGAACCGTCGCAGCGCTGCCGCGCGTGCTCGCGACGCTCGCCGAGCGCGGGCTGCAGCCGGTCGCTCCCTGAGCGCGCCCGCCGCTCGGCTTGGCGCTGATCGAACCGAGACAACCGGCTGCCGGCGGCGCCTCTGGGCGGCCGGGTAAAATCGAACGCTTGTCCAGTGCCGTCTCGATCGATCCTGGCGGCTCGGCCGCTGCGTTGGCTCCGCCCGGCGCGCGTGCCGTGCCGGTCCAGGCGCCTGCGCGCACGCGCTGGTGGGTCGAGCTGCTCGCGATCGCCTGGTTGTGCTGGCTCTACGACGCGACGACGAACCTCGCGCCGCTAAGACTGTCGATCGCGCTCGGCAACGCACGCGGCATGCTGCACGTCGAGCAGATCCTGCACATCGACCCGGAGCTGACGCTCGACCGCTGGCTGGCGGGACACCACACGCTCGGGCTGATCCTCTCCGACTACTACGACAACGCGCACTTCATCGTCACGCTCGGACTGCTCGCGTACCTCTGGTGGCGTCGAGCCGACATCTACCGACCGCTGCGCAACACACTCGTGCTCGTCAACGTGATCGGCTTCGTCATCTTCTGGCGCTTTCCGGTTGCGCCGCCGCGGATGCTCGACGGCTTCACCGACGTCGTCGCCGCCTCGCACGCGTTCGGCTCATGGCACACGGGCTCGCTCGCCTCGCATGCCAACCAGCTCGCGGCGATGCCGTCGCTGCACATGGCCTGGGCCGGCTGGTGCACGATCGCGCTGTGGCGGATCAGCACGCGGCTGCTCGTGCGCGTGCTCGCGGTCGTCTATCCGTGCGTGACGGCGCTCGCGGTGCTCGCGACCGGCAATCACTTCCTGCTCGACATCGTCGGCGGGCTGCTCGTGCTGGCGCTCTCGACGCTGCTCGTCGGCTCGTCCGACCGCCTCGCCGGGAAGCTCAGCTTTGCCCGCCTGCGCCGTACGCTCAACGTGCGCCGCGCCGCGGCGCGAGCCGCCGAATAAGCCGCAAATCAGGCGTTACGTATGTCACAAAGTTGTTACGAAGTCTAAGACACGGTAGACTGACGCCGCTGCCGCAGACGCCTAGAGGCGACTCGGAAACCGATTAGAGACGCTTCGACTGGTTCGCCGCAACTCTGCGCGCGGACTTCCTGTCGGGTCTGTAGGGTGGCGCTCCCAGATGCCAGACTTCGACGCCAACGAGGATCCACTGCGCCTGAGCGGCGCCGGACGC
The DNA here is from genome assembly GCA_036271095.1 of Solirubrobacteraceae bacterium. GTDB lineage: Bacteria > Actinomycetota > Thermoleophilia > Solirubrobacterales > Solirubrobacteraceae > Palsa-744. The sequence continues at coordinate 10,024 of DATBBG010000069.1, read as the reverse complement.
GACGACTCGCGCGACCTGCCGAAGCTGCGACCGCGCGTCTCGCCGCGCTCACGCGAGCTCGCCTCGCGCGAGTGCCGCGCACGTGGCTCGCGTGCGCCCGAGCAGATCGGCGCCGGGCTCGCCGCGCACCGTCGCAGCGCGGCTCGCCATGCCTGCTCGCATGTCGGGCGAGTGATGCTGCTCGCGAGCGCGCCTCGCCGCCGCCGACGCCTATGGACCTCGTGCCACGGGTACGCTTCCGGGTCACCGAGCTGACGTGTTCACCCTTCGCTACCTCGACGTGTGCCTGGTGCTCGCGACGGCCCCGTTCGTGCTCGCCGGCAACCTGCCGATCACCGGCTATCTGATCGGCGCCGGAGCCTGGCTGCTGACGCGCGCCGGGACGGCTTTCGCCTACTCACGCGCTCGTCGCATCGGCGACGCGAAGTACCGCGCCGGCCTGCAGGTCGCCAGCATGATGGGCCGGATCTGGATCGTCGCGCTCGCCGTGATCCTCGCGCGCGTCGCCGGCGGCAAGGGCGACGGGATCATGGCCGCCGCGCTGCTGCTCGCGGCCTTCACCGTCTACTTCGTGATGTCTTTCGTCACTCGTGAAGGGCCCCTGCAGGGGCCCACGGGAACGCCCGGGAGAGCGAGCCCCTCATGAGTCGACACAAGCTGGGATTCCCACCGACCGAGGCAGGTGCCGGCCGGCGATGAACGCCACGGAGGGGGGAACCACCAAGAGCAAGAGCAACGCCAAACGAACGCTTCTGATCCTCGCGGGTGTGTGGATCGGCGGCATCGTCGTGCTCGGCGCGATCTACGGCCTGCACGGGACGCGCAACAAAGTCTACGAACCGCAGAACGAGTTCAAACTCGAAAGCTGGGTCCACCTTGGGATCTTCTCGATCAACAAGGCGGTCCTGTACCTCGTGCTGGCGGCGATCGCGACGTGCGTGAGCATGATCTACATCGCGCGCCGAATGCAGCAGCGCCCGAACAAGGTTCAGGCGGCCGTCGAGCTGCTCTACGAACTGATGCGCAATCAGATCACTGGCAGCGCGATGAGCGAGGAGATGGCCGCGAAGTGGTTCCCGTTCGTCGGCGCGCTGTTCCTCTTCATCATGTTCTCGAATCTGATCGGCTACATCCCGCTGCCGACGAACACCGAGCACACGATCAGCATCTTCGGCTGGCACATCCCGTCGTTCTCGCTCTACGCGGCGACGGCGAACCTGTCGATACCGCTCGTGCTCGCGCTTGTCGTGTTCTTCTCCTACACCTACGAAGGGATTCGCGCGAAGGGCCCGATCGGCTACCTCAAAGGGCTGATTCCGGGCGGCGTGCACGGCGGCATGGCCGTCGCGATCTTCTTCTTGGAGGTGCTCTCGAACTTCATGCGGATCCTCTCGCTGACGATTCGTCTGTTCGCCAACATCCTGGCCGGGCACCTGATCATCTTGTTCATGGCAGGAGCGCTTGCCGTGATCCTCGGCATCACCGCGCTGGGCTGGTTCACACTCCCGTTCGGCGTGCTCTTGTTCGCCTTCGAGGTCGGTCTGGTCGCCGCCCTACAGGCGTTCATCTTTGCCACTCTGACCGCTATCTACCTCGGCGGCGCGGTCGCCGAAGACCACTAAAGGAGCCAATAGTCGTGCACATAGCTTTGATCACCCTTCTGGCGGCGGCGACCGAAGAAACCGCCAAGGCCGGCAAGTCGATCGGTCTCGGTGTCGGCGGAGGCCTCGGCGCCGTCGGCGCAGGCGTCGGCATCGGCATCATCTTCGGCAAGGCCATCGAAGCGATCACGCGCCAGCCGGAGATGCGCGACGAGATCACGCAGCTGCAGTGGCTCGGCTTCGCTTTGACCGAGGCATGCTTCTTCTACGGCCTGGTCGCGGGGCTGCTCGCCGCGTTCATCGTCTAGCGCGATGCTTGGCGCTCTCGCACAACCGACGGCGCTCGTGCTGGCCGCGTCGAAGGGCAGCTTCCTGATCAAGCCAGGCATCGGCCTGATGATCTGGACGCTGCTCGTCTTCGGCATCACGATGGTGCTGCTCTCGAAGCTCGCCTTCCCGCGCATTTCCGAAGCGCTCGAACGGCGCAAGCGCGGCATCGAAGAGTCGATCGATACGGCCGAGCGCACACGTCAGGAGGCCGACGAGATCCTCGCCGAATACCGCGAGCGGCTGAAGGAGGCACGCGCGCAGGCCGAAGAGATCGTCCAGCGCGCCCGCCAGACGGCCGACACTCACGAGCACGAGTCGAAAGAGCGCGGTCAGCAGATTCTCGCGGAGGCGAGCGAGCGCGCGCAGCGCGACATCGAGGCGGCGACGAAGCGCGCGCTCGACGACATCCGGCGCGAGGTCGCCGACCTGACGGTGCTCGCGACCGAGAAGGTCACACGCAAGGCGCTCGACGCCGACGACCAGAAGCGTCTGGTCGAGGAGGCGCTGAACGAACTCGACTTCTCGACGATCTCGCAAGGCGCGCCGAACAACTGATGGAGGAGCTCGCCGAGGTATACGCCCGCTCGCTGTTCGAGGTCGCTCGCGACCAGGGCAAGCTCGACGAGCTGCGCGAGCAGCTCGGCCAGTTCGCCGACGCGCTCGACCAGAACCGCGAGCTCGCCGTGTTCTTCTTCTCGCCGTACTTCTCGATCAAGGAGAAGCAGGACGCGCTCGGCACGCTGCTCGACGGCGCCGACGCGAGCTTCGTGAACTTCCTCGAGCTGTTGATCGAGAACCACCGGATGCCGATCATCTTCCGCGCCCGCCAGCAGTTCGATCACCTCTGGGAGCAGGAGAACAAGGTGCTTCCGGTCGAGATCACGAGCGCGATCGAGCTCGACCAGGCGACGACCGAGAACCTCGGCCGCGAGATCGGCGAGCGCGCCGGGCGCCACGTGACGCTCGCCGCGCACGTCGACCCGAACATCCTCGGCGGGATCGTGCTGCGCGTGGGCAACTCGATCCTCGACGCCTCAATTCGCAACCGACTGGAGCAGCTGCGCAGGCAAGTTGCCCAAGGAGCCGCTTAGAACGAAATGCAGATCAATCCAGACGAGATCACAAGCATCCTGAAGAGCCGCATCGAAGGACTCGACGGCGGCAGCGCGGAGCTGACCGAGGTCGGCACGGTGCTCTCGGTCGCCGACGGAATCGCGCACCTGCACGGGCTCGAGAACTGCATGTCCTTCGAGCTGCTCGAGCTGCCGCACGGCGTCACCGGCCTCGCGCTGAACCTCGAGTCCGACAACGTCGGCGCCGTGCTGTTCGGCGAGTGGGAGCACATCTCCGAGGGCGACACGGTCAAGCGCACCGGGCACCTGCTCGACATCCCCGTCGGCGAGTGGCTGCTCGGCCGGATCGTCGACCCGCTCGGGCGTCCGCTCGACGGCAAGGGCGAGATCGAGTTCTCCCAGCGCCGTCCGGCCGAGTTCAAGGCGCCGGGCGTCGTCCAGCGCCAGCCGGTCACCGAACCGATGCAGATCGGCCTGAAGGCGATCGACGCGATGATCCCGATCGGCCGCGGCCAGCGCGAGCTGATCATCGGCGACCGCCAGACGGGCAAGACGGCGATCGCGATCGACGCGATCATCAACAACAAGGACACCGGCGTGATCTCGGTGTACGTCGCGATTGGCCAGCGGATGGCGACCGTTGTCGCGCTCGCGCAGACGCTCGAGGAAAACGGCGCGCTGGAGAACACGATCATCGTCGCCGCGCCGGCCGACGAGGCGGCGCCGATCAAGTTCATGGCGCCATACGCAGGCTGCGCGATGGGCGAGCACTTCCTCTACGAAGGCAAGCATGCGCTCGTCGTCTATGACGACCTGACCAAGCACGCCTATGCCTACCGGCAGATGTCGCTGCTGCTGCGCCGTCCGCCGGGTCGCGAGGCCTATCCGGGCGACGTCTTCTACCTGCACTCGCGCCTGCTCGAGCGTGCGGTCAAGCTCAACGACGACCTCGGCGGCGGCTCGCTGACGGCGCTGCCGGTGATCGAGACGCAGGCCGGCGACGTCTCGGCGTACATCCCGACGAACGTGATCTCGATCACCGACGGGCAGATCTTCCTCGAGGCGGCGCTGTTCAACTCGGGCGTGCGTCCGGCGATCAACGTCGGCATCTCGGTCTCACGCGTCGGCGGCAACGCGCAGATCGGGCCGATGAAGAAAGTCGCCGGGCGGATCAAGCTCGAGCTCTCGCAGTACCGCGACCTCGAGGCGTTTGCGCAGTTCGGCTCAGACCTCGACGCCGACACGCAGAAAACGCTCGCGCGCGGCGAACGGCTCGTCGCGACGCTCAACCAGAACGAGCGCCAGCCGCTCGCCGTCGAGGACCAGGTCGTGCAGATCTATGCCGCGACGAACGGCTTCCTCGACCGCTTGAACGCCGCGCGCGTCGGTGAGTTCCTGACCGAGCTGACCGAACGGATGCACGCTCAGCACTCCGACGTACGCGAGAAGATCGCCGGCGGCGATTGGTCGGAAGAGACCCAGCAGGCCGTCAAAGACGCCGTCGGAACGTTCGCCGAGGACTTCGGCTACGACCTCGACGAGGAGGGCCAGCCGCTCGACGACGACGCCCCGCCGCCGCTCTCGTCGGGCACTGCCGGAGGATCGAGCGAGGCCGACGGCGCCGAGCAGCACGAGTCCGACCGCGAGGAGCAGCCGCAGCCGGCCTAGCGCCGCGCGCAGCGAAACGCCATGCCATCACAGCGCGACGTCAAGGACCGGATCTCCTCGGTCAAGAACATCCAGAAGATCACGCGAGCGATGGAGATGGTCGCCGCCGCGCGCCTGCGCCGCGCCGAGCAGCGGATCGAGGCGCTGCGCCCGTACGCCGACGCGCTGCGACGGATGACGCGCCAGGCCGCGCAGGCAGCCGGCGCCGAGGCCTCGCGGCTGCCGCTGCTCGCCGAGCACGAGAGCACGACGAACGTCGGCCTGCTGCTCGTCACCGGCGATCGCGGGCTCGCGGGCGGCTTCAACTCGCAGATCATCCGCGCCGGCGTGCGGATCGCCGACGAGTACTCCGAGCAGAGCCTGCAGACGGTCTGGTACGCGGCCGGGCGACGCGGCGTCTCCTCGCTGAACTTCCGTGGGCGCGAGCTCAGCGGCAGCTACACGGGCTTCGCCGACAAACCGGCCTACGCTGACGCGCGCTCGATCGCCGATGATCTGATCACGGCCTATGCCGACGGCGAGGTCGATCGTGTCGAGATCGTCTACAACGCCTATGTCTCGCCGCTGACGCAGGAGGTCAAGCGCGAGACGCTGCTGCCGCTCTCGCACGCGACGATCGCCGCCGACGGCGATCAGGACGACATCCGCGGCTCGGGTTCGAGCGAGGATCGGCCGAGCGGCCCTCGCGCGCTCGTCTCCTACGAGCCCGAACCTGAAGACATCCTCAAGCGGCTCGTGCCCGACTATGTCGAGGTCTCGATCTACCGCGCGCTCGTCGAGTCGACGGCCGGCTTCTTCGGCGCGCAGATGACGGCGATGCGAAGCGCATCGGACAACGCTGGCGAAATCATCACCGACTTGACGCTGCAGATGAACCGGGCCCGCCAGGCCGAGATCACCCAGGAGATCATGGAGGTCGTGGCGGGCGCAGAGGGCGTGAGCTAGGCCGGCGGCGGCTCGGCGCGCTACAACGAACTTGAATAGATAAAGAGGAGAATCGAAAGCAAATGGATGCAAGCATCGCCACCGAGCCAACGAGCACGACCGGCAACGGCAACAGCGCCAAGCAGAACGTCGGGCGCATCGAGGAGATCCAGGGGGTCGTGATCGAGGCCGTCTTCAGCGACCGCCTGCCGGAGATCAACCACGCGATCACGGTCGCGCGCCCGGCTGCGGCGAAGGAGGAGGAGGCTGCCGGAATCAGCCCCGGCGCCGAGGAGAGCGTGCTCGTCTGCGAGGTTCAGCAGCACCTCGGCGACGACCGCGTGCGCGCGGTCGCGATGGACACGACCGACGGGCTCGCGCGCGGCCTCGAGGTGATCGACACCGGCGCTCCGATCACGGTGCCCGTCGGCGACGCGACGCTCGGGCGGATCTTCAATCTGCTCGGCGAGCCGATCGATCTCGGCGAGCCGCTGCCGAAGGACACGCCGCGCCGCGGCATCCACCAGGAGGCGCCGCGCGTCGAGGATCTGACGCCGACGACCGAGATGTTCGAGACCGGCATCAAGGTCGTCGACCTGCTCGCGCCGTACGCGAAAGGCGGCAAGGTCGGCCTGTTCGGCGGCGCCGGCGTCGGCAAGACGGTGCTGATCCAGGAGCTGATCCACAACCTCGCCACCGAGCATGGCGGCCTATCGGCGTTCTGCGGCGTCGGCGAGCGCTCGCGCGAGGGCAACGACCTGTGGCTGGAGATGAAGGAGTCGGGCGTGCTCGACAAGACGATGCTCGTCTTCGGTCAGATGAACGAGCCGCCGGGAGCGCGCATGCGCGTCGCGCTGTCGGGTCTGACGATGGCTGAACACTTCCGCGACCAGGGCCAGGACGTGCTGCTGTTCATCGACAACATCTTCCGCTTCGTCCAAGCCGGCTCCGAGGTCTCGGCGCTGCTCGGGCGGATGCCCTCGCAGGTCGGCTACCAGCCGACGCTGGAGACCGAGATGGGCCAGCTGCAGGAGCGCATCACCTCGACGAAGACTGGCTCGGTGACGTCGATCCAGGCGATCTACGTGCCGGCTGACGACTACACCGATCCCGCTCCGGCGTCCGTCTTTGCGCACCTCAACGCGACGACGGCGCTGTCGCGTTCGATCTCCGAAAAAGGCATCTACCCGGCGGTCGACCCGCTGGAGTCGACCTCGACGATTCTCAAGGCCGACATCCTCGGTGCGGATCACTTCCGCGTCGCCAACCGCGTCAAGGAGATCCTGCAGCGCTACAAGGAGCTGCAGGACATCATCGCGATCCTCGGTATCGACGAGCTCTCCGACGAGGACAAGCTGACGGTCCAGCGCGCGCGCAAGATCGAGCGCTTCCTCTCGCAGCCGTTCTTCGTCGCCGAGCAGTTCACCGGCACGCCCGGCGCCTACGTGCCGATCGCCGAGACGATCCGCGGCTTCGAGGAGATCATGGAAGGCAAGCACGACGAGATCCCGGAGAGCGCGTTCTTCCTGAAGGGCACGATCGACGACGTCGTCGAGGCCGCGAAGAAGTAATGGCACGCACGACGTTCCCGGTCGAAGTGCTGACGCCCGAGGGTGAGGTCTTCTCGGAGGAGATCGAGATGCTCTCGACGCGAACGGCAGTCGGTTCGATCGGCATCCTCGCCAACCACGAGCCGGTGCTGGCGATGCTCGAACCGACCGAGCTTCGGCTCTACCGCTCGGATTCCGAGATCGTGCGCTTCGCGCAGGCCGAGGGCTACTTGCAGTTCGCCGATAATCGCGCGCTCGTGCTCGTCGAGGAAGCGATCGAGCCCGGCGCGATCGACCGTGAGACCTTCGAGCAGCGCCTCAAAGAAGCGCGCGAAGCCGCCGAGAGCGCCGAGGGCGGCACCGAGCGTCAGGCGCGCGCGCAGCGCGACGTCCGTCGCTACGAAGCCTTTCTCGCGGTCGGCGAGTAGGCCGAGGGAGGCTCGTGGAGAGCGCCGCCGGTGACCACTTCAAGCGCCCGGGGTGGTTCACCAAGAACGTCTTCAACCGCGCCGTCGCCGGACTCACCCGGCTCGGCGTCAGCGTTTGGGGCTCGCGCGTGCTCGAAGTGCGCGGCCGCAGCTCCGGCGAGTGGCGCCGGACCCCAGTGAATCTGCTGACGATCGACGGCGAGCGCTATCTCGTCTCCCCGCGCGGGCACTCCCAATGGGTGCGCAACATGCGCGTCAGCGGCGGCGGGCGGCTGCGGATCGGGCCGCGCAGCGAAACCTTCACCGCGACCGAGCTGATCGAGGATCAGCTCAAGGTGCCTGTGCTGCGTGCCTACCTCGAGCGCTGGAAGGCCGAGGTCGGCGTGTTCTTCGACGGTGTCGGCCCCGACTCTTCAGAGCAGCAACTGCGCGAGGTGGCGCCGAAGCATCCCGTCTTCCGTCTGGAGTCGGTGCCGTCCTGAGCCGCCGGCGCCGTGCGCTTTTCGCCGGTGCGCTCGCGATCGGACGCAGGCCGGCGTGTCCACCGGCTAGCCTTCCCCGCCGATGAGCGACTCTCCTCAGCCAATCGGAGTGATCGGCACCGGCTACGTCGGTCTGGTCACGGCAGCCGGCTTCGCCGAGCTCGGCAGCGACGTCTGGTGCGTCGACATCGACGCTGCGAAGATCGAGCGGCTGCGCGCCGGCGAGGTGCCGATCTACGAGCCGGGCCTGGAGGAGCTGCTCGCGCGCAACGCAACGCGGCTGCACTTCTCGACGTCGCTCTCGGACGCGCTCGAGCACGCGCGGCTGCTGTTCGTCGCCGTCGGCACGCCGCCGACGTATTCCGGCGACGCCGACCTCTCGGCGGTCAACGCTGTGCTCGAGGCGATTCCCGCATCGGAGAAGCATGCGCTCGTGATGAAGTCGACAGTTCCGTCCGGGACCGGCGTCTCGGTCAAGCGCATGTTCGCCGAGCAGGGCAAGGGCGCGCTCGCCTACGTCTCGTGCCCGGAGTTCCTGAAGGAGGGCTCGGCGGTCAATGACTTCCTCAATCCCGATCGCGTCGTCATCGGCGATATCGGCGATTGGGCCGGCGACGCCGTTGCCGAGCTGTATGCGCCGCTCGACGCGCCGCTCGTGCGCACCGACATCGCCAGCGCCGAGATGGTCAAGCTCGCCTCGAACGCGTTCCTGGCGACGAAGATCTCGTTCATCAACGAGATCGCGAACGTGTGCGAGGAGACCGGCGCCGACGTCGTCGAGGTCGCGCGCGGAATGGGCCTCGACGACCGCATCGGCCCGAAGTTCCTGCAGGCCGGGATCGGCTTCGGCGGCAGCTGCTTTCCGAAGGACGTCGACGCGCTGAAGCAGCTCGCCGGCAACTCGGGCTATCACTTCCAGTTGCTGACGTCGGTGATCGAGGTCAACGAACTGCAGAAGCGGCGCGTCGTCGGCAAGCTGCACAAGCACCTCGGCGGGCTCGTCGGCAAGCGCATCGCGCTGTTCGGGCTCGCGTTCAAGCCGAACACCGACGACATGCGCGAGGCCTCCTCGCTGGTGCTCTCGGCGCGGCTGAACGCCGACGGCGCCGACGTCGTCGCCTACGACCCGGTCGCCGAGGAGCAGGCGCGAGCGCTCGTCAGCGGGATCTCGTTCGCCGACTCGCCGCTGGCCGCTGCGAGCGGCGTCGACGCCGTCGTGCTCGTCACCGAGTGGCCCGAGTTCCTCGAGCTCGACTGGAGCGAGGTGGCCGGCGCGATGCGCGGCAAGCTCGTGATCGACGGCCGCAACGCGCTCGACGCCGATGCGCTGGAAGCGGCCGGGCTCGATTACGAGGGCGTCGGCCGCGGCGAGCGCAAGACCGGGGCCAGGGTCTGATGCAGGCAGTCATCCTCGTCGGCGGCGAGGGCACGCGGCTGCGTCCGCTGACTTCGACCGTGCCGAAGCCGGTCGTGCCGCTCGTCGATCGTCCGTTCATCTCGTTCATGCTCGAGTGGCTGAAGGCGCACGGGATCGACGACGTGATCATGTCCTGCGGCTTTCTCGCGACGAGCGTGCGCAACGTGCTCGGCGACGGCTCAGAGCTCGGCATCCGCCTGCGCTTCGTCGAGGAGCCCGATCCGCGTGGCACGGCCGGCGCGCTGAAGTACGCCGAGTCGCTGCTCGACGAGCGCTTCCTGATGCTCAACGGCGACGTGCTGACCGACATCGACCTCAGCGCGCAGATCGCTCAGCACGAGGCAACGGGCGCGACGGCGACGCTGGCGCTCGTTCCGGTCGCCGACCCGACTAACTACGGACTCGTGCACGTCAACGACGATCGCTCGGTGCGAGATTTCCTCGAGAAGCCGAGCCCGGACGCGATCGACACGAACATGATCAGCGCCGGCGCGTACGTGCTCGAGCGCTCGATCCTCGACCTCGTGCCGGCCGAGCGCAACGTCTCGATC
>DATBBG010000068.1:0-15587 GCA_036271095.1 Solirubrobacteraceae bacterium | reverse complement strand
ACAGGACCAACTCCGAGACGACTGCGGTCGAGATCGGGTGACGACCTACTCGAAGTAACCCTCCGCACCTCACTACATACGTCTGAGCCGGTAGCACCAATACGAAGCGCGCTCGAACCGCGATCGTGGGCCATGGCTGCCCGTCCGCAGCGACCAACTCACGGACTCGTAGGAAACGGCTTGTCCGAGAGCGGCTTCGACCGCTCTCCGTATCTCGGCCACCCGCATCGGTTGCTCAGCAGCGCCCAGCACCTTCACGACCGCTCGCTGAACGACGCCGTTACCGAGCCTCATGGGCGGCTCAAGCGCAGCGACCGGTTGCTCGCTCGCCGCCGGGCTGTCGCGCAGAGCATCAAAGACAGCTTGCAGACTCGGCGACGGGTTCTGGAGCTGTCCTACAAGCTGCATGGGGAAAGTCCTGCGCAGCAGGGCTTTTTCTCGTTGAGGGCGATCATGCGGTCCCAGAGACCGGCGCATGACTGGTCGTGCGTCCATCGGCGCGGAGGCGATCTACGGGCTCTTGACCTACAACGGCACTCGGTTCGAAGTGCCGAAGGCGGGGCCCGCCACCCAAGCACGTATGGACGGGAGCGCTCGGCGTCGAAGCCAAACAGTGGGGAGGCAGGCGTGGGGCGCCCGCCTCCCCGTTGCCTCTCCGGGGGCCGGAGCGACCGTAGCAGGATACAAATAGTTGGGACTCATATGCATTAGGCCTACTTGCTCTGGACACAGACAGTCGGCGCGGAGAGCTTGGCCCCATGCCCGAGCCTCTGTCGGATGCGACGCGCCTGCTGGGTGAGCGCGTCCGCGCGGCGCGCGAGACACTCGGCCTCAGCCAGGAGGCGCTCGCCGACCGCTGCGGCATCCACTGGACCTTCCTCGGCCAGGTCGAGCGCGGTCGACGCAACCTCAGCCTGCACAATCTGCTGAAGATCGCCGATGGGCTCGGCGTCGATCCGGCCGAGCTGGTGCGCGGGCTCTCGCCGCCGAAGCGCTAGCGCCCGATCCGTCCGTCGCATGCCGCAGCATGCCGGGCTCTTTGGAGCGCCCACCCTCGACATCGCTGCGCGCCTGGCAGCGCCACGCACTCGACCGACTCGCCGGCTGGCAGGACGGCCCGTTCCTGATCTCAGCGGCGCCCGGCGCCGGCAAGACGCGGCCGGCGCTCGAGCTCGCCGCGGACTTACGCGCACGGCGGATCGTGCGGCGGATCGTCGTGCTCTGCCCGACCACGCCGCTGACTCGCCAGTGGGCCGCCGCGGCTGCCGCGCTCGGCGTGCAGCTGCAGCCTGATGCTCCGAGCGCGGTCCCGCCGCGCGACTTCGACGGCGTCGCCGTCACCTACGCGCGCGTCGCGAGCGATCCGAGCGGATGGGCTGCCAAGGTCGCCCGTGACACGCTCGTGATCGTCGACGAGGCGCACCATCTCGGCGAGGATCTTGCCTGGGGCACGAGCTTTCGCAAGGCGTTTGCGCCGGCCGAGCGCTGGCTGCTGCTGTCGGGCACGCCCTTCCGCTCCGACGCCACGCCGATTCCAGGCGTGCGCTACGACGATGACGGGGTCGTCGTGCCCGACGTCTCCTACACCTACGCCGAAGCCGTCGCCGAGGGCATCTGCCGGCCGGTCGCGTTCGTCACGTTCGACGGCAGCCTCTCCTGGCGCAGCGGCGATGACGTGATCGAGTCCTCGTTCGAGACGATCCTGACCGCGCGCGAGGCGAGCCGCCGTTACCGCACCGCGATCTCGACCGAGCTGCCCGACGGATTGCCGCGCATCCTCGCCGAGGCCGACGCCAAGCTGCGTACGCTGCGCGCCACAGGACATCGCGACGCCGGCGCGCTCGCGGTCGCCGCCGACGCCTCGCACGCGCGCCAGATCGCAAAGCTGCTGAGCCAGGCCACCGGCCGAACGCCCGTCGTCGTCCTCCACACGGAGGCAAAAGCCGCGCGCAAGCTTGCCGACTTCCGCGGCTCGCGCGAGCCGTGGATCGTCGCCGTCAACATGGTCTCCGAGGGCGTCGACATACCGCGCCTGCGCGTCGGCGTCTACGCGACGGCCGCAAAGACGCCGTTGATCTTCCGCCAGATCGTCGGCCGCTTCGTGCGCACGACACCCGGCACAGCCGCCGAGCCGAGCTGGCTCTACCTGCCCGCCGACCAGACTCTCCGCGGCCACGCCGCCGACGTCGAACGCGAGCTGCGCCACGCGCTTCGCCGCGAGCCCGACGAGGACGGCTTCGACGAGCCGTCCGAGCGCCGCGCGAGCGAGCCTTCGCCAACGGCCGAGTTCGTGCCGCTGAGCGCCGAGTTCGCGCCTCAGATGACGCTGTTCGGCTCACCGCAAGCAGCGCCCGCCCCCTCCCCCGCCGTTTCCGCGCCCGAGCCGGTTCCGCTCGCGGCCTTCGAGCAGCGAGCCGAGCTGCGCCGCGAGCGCAGCCGCCTGGTCGGCGAACTGCACCGTCGCGACGGGCGCAGCCACCGCGAGATCAACGCCTGGTTGAATCGCGCCGTCGGACTCCAGCGCGTCGACGACGCGACGATCCAGCAGCTCGAGCGCTCGATCACGGCGCTCGTCAAAGAGCTCACTCGCGGCAAGCGCGTCGGCGCGAGCGCGCCTTAGTCGCGACCGCTCGGCGCGGGCCGTCACTCGCTAGCTTTCGCTCGTGGCATTGAGTCGCGAGACGATCTTCGAGCGGATCAGGCGCGTCCCGCCGGGCTACGTCACGACCTACGCAGACCTCTCGCCCGGCGCTCCGCGCCACGCCGGTCAGGTGCTCTCGCAAATGGTGAGCTCAGACGTCCCCTGGTGGCGCGTCGTGCGCAGCGACGGCACCTGGCCGAAGGGCGAGCGCCAGCGTGCGCGACTGCTCGCAGAGGACGTTCCGATCCGCGGCCAGCGCGTCGTCATGAGCGAAGCGCGGATTCCGCCCGAGGCGATCCTCTAGACCGGCGCCGAGAAGCCGAGCACGGCGCGCCTCAGCCGAACAGGGCCTGCTGGGTGAAGCCCGGCGCGCACTCGATCTCGAGCATTCGCCGCTTCGTCGCGATCCCGCCTGGCGCCGAGAAGCCGTGCAGCGCGCCGTTCGCAGCGAGCACGCGATGGCACGGCACGATGATCGGAAACGGGTTTTCGCCGAGCGCCGTCCCGACCGCGCGAGCCTCTTCAGGCGCGCCGATCGCGCGTGCGATCTCGCCGTAGCCGGCCGTCGCTCCAGCTGCGATCGCGCGAGTCGCCGCGTACACACGCCGGCGAAACGAACCAATCCGGCGTTCGTCGAGAACGATCGAGCGCAAGTCGCGTCGCTCGCCCTCCAGCAACGCGACGATGCCTGCGACCGCCGCGCGCACACTCTCCGGCACGGCGCTCGAATCCGCTCCGATCGAGCCGCGCGGCGCGCGCGCTCCCGGCATCACGACTTCGCTGATCCCGAGCTCGCTCCAGCGCAGCGCACACGTTCCCAGCGCAGTCTCGAAGCACAGCGCCGCGCGCTTGGCGTTCGCGCTCGAATCCGTTCCGGCGCCGACCGACCGCGCGATCGTCGTAGCCGTCATCTGGCGGTGTTCGTCGAGCGTCATCGAGCGGATCATGACAGCGTCGCCCGTCGACAAACAGCGGGAATCGGACATCGTCATCGGTCGCTACGTGCCTGTCTGAAACCCGCTAGTGCCGAGCGCCGACTCGTGCCAGGATGAACCCGTGCTCGAGGACTTCGACAGTTGCTACCGCGCCGCCCAGAGCCGTGACGCGCGCTTCGACGGCTGGTTCTTCACGGCCGTCAGCTCGACCGGCATCTACTGCCGCCCGAGCTGTCCGGCCGTCACGCCCAAGCGCGAGAACGTCAGCTTCTTCGCGACCGCCGCCGCCGCACAGCGAGCCGGCTATCGCGCCTGCCTGCGCTGTCGCCCCGACGCCGCGCCGGGCTCGCCAGAGTGGCTCGGCCGCGCCGACGTCGCCGCGCGCGCCGTCAAGCTGATCCTCGACGGAGCCATCGATCGCGAAGGCGTCGACGGCCTGGCGCGCCGCCTCGGCTACTCCGAGCGCCAGTTGCATCGCGTGCTCGTCGCCGATGTCGGCACCGGCGCGCTCTCGCTCGCTCGCGCCCAGCGCGCGCAGACGGCGCGTCTACTGCTGCAGACGACCGACCTGCCGATCACGCAAGTCGCCTTCGGCGCCGGCTTTGCCAGCGTGCGCCAGTTCAACGACACCGTCCGCGCCGTCTTCGCGCGCACGCCGACCGAGTTGCGCCGCCGCGCGAACGGCCGGCGCGACCGCTCTGTCGCCTCCGGCGAGGCTGTCTCGATCCCGTTGCGGCTGGCCTATCGCAGCCCGCTCGCAGCGGCCGAGCTGCACGAGTTCCTCGCGCTGCGCGCGATTCCCGGCGTCGAGGCCGGCGAGCCGGCGCGCTACCGGCGCAGTCTGCGCCTGGCGCACGGCACGGGCACGCTCGAGCTGAGCGCCGCCGCCGATGACGCCGGCGGCGTGCGCGCCTGCTTCGCCCTCGACGACCTGCGCGATCTGACGAGCGCGATCGCGCGCTGCCGGCACCTGCTCAACCTCGACGCCGACCCGATCGCCGTCGACGACGTGCTCGGCGCCGACCCGCTGCTGCGCCCGCTCGTCGCAAGCGCTCCAGGCCTGCGCGTGCCCGGCTCCGTCGACGGCTTCGAGCTGGCCGTGCGCGCCGTCGTCGGCCAGCGGGTCTCCGTCACCGGCGCGCGCACCGTCATCGGCTCACTCGTGCGCGCCGCCGGCGAGCCGCTGCGCGAGCCGCACGAGGCGTTGACGCACACCTTCCCCTCACCCGACGCGCTTGCCGCGCTCGCCAGCCGCGACCCGGCCGCCTTCTCGATGCCGGCGAGCCGACGCCGGACGCTCGGCGCGCTCAGCGAAGCCGTTGCGGCAGGCGAGCTCGACCTCGAGCCCGGCGCCGATCCCGTCGAGCTGCAGCGCAGCCTGCTCGCGCTGCCCGGCGTCGGACCTTGGACGGCCGGCTACATCGCGATGCGCGCGCTCGGCGAGCCCGACGCCTTCCTCGCGAGCGACCTCGGCGTGCGACGCAGCATCGCGCGACTCGGCGAGAGCGACGACGTGCGCGCGATCGCCGCGCGCGCCGAGCGCTGGCGGCCGTGGCGCGCCTATGCCGTCGCCCATCTCTGGTGCGTGCCCGCCGACGAGCCTGCCGCGCGAAAGCCGGCGCGCCGAACACGCCGCCCGCGCAAGACCTCGACAACGACCGCGACAGGAGCGAGCAGACGATGACGATCACGACTCCCCCGCCCACCGAGGCTCGCGCTCGCCTCGCCCTCGCCAGCCCGATCGGCACGCTCGTGCTCGAAGGCAACGACGACGCGCTGACCGATCTCGTGCTGCCGGGATGCGCCGGCTCGCACGACACCGCGCCGGCCGGCTTCGACCTCGAGTCGGCGCCGCGCGCCGTCGCCGAAGCCGCGCGCCAGCTCAGCGAGTACTTCGACGGCGAACGCACCGCCTTCGAGCTGGCGCTGCAAGCCGCCGGCACGCCGTTCCAGCGAGAAGTCTGGACGAGGCTCGCCGAGATCCCCTACGGCGAGACGATCAGCTACGCCGAGCTCGCCGCAAGCGTCGAGCGTCCGCAGGCATTCCGAGCCGTCGGCAGCGCCAACGGCGCCAATCCGATCGCGATCGTAGTCCCCTGCCACCGTGTGATCACGAGCAGCGGCAATCTCGGCGGATACGCCGGCGGGCTCGACGCGAAGCGCACGTTGCTCGCGCTCGAGGGCGTCTCGCTCTGAACGGCCACCCGGCCGGCGAGGAGCAACCGCGCCGACCCGAGCGCCCGAAGGGCGAGATCAGCTCGATCGCGACCGCACCAAATCAGCCCGCGCTCGCTCGGCGCGCTCGCGAGCGTCACAGCCG
Organism: Solirubrobacteraceae bacterium; assembly: GCA_036271095.1. GTDB lineage: Bacteria > Actinomycetota > Thermoleophilia > Solirubrobacterales > Solirubrobacteraceae > Palsa-744. The sequence continues at coordinate 9,691 of DATBBG010000068.1, read as the reverse complement.
TCGAGATGGTCGTTGACGAGCCCGGCCGCCTGCATGAACGCATAGACCGTCGGCACGCCGACGAACTTCCAACCGCGGCGCTTGAGGTCGCGCGCGAGCGCCTTCGCCTCCGGCGCGAGCGCGCGCTCGGCCAGAGTCGCCCTGTCCAGCCGGCCCTCTCGCTCGGCCGGCTCGAATCGCCAGAGATACGCAGCCAGCGAGCCCTCCGTCTCGGCCAGCTCGAGCGCGCGAGCCGCGTTGTTCACGACCGCCTCGATCTTGCCGCGATGGCGCACGATGCCGCTGTCGCCGAGCAGGCGCGTGATGTCGCGCTCGCCGAAGCGCGCGACCGTCGACAGCTCGAAGCCCGCAAACGCCTCGCGAAAGCCCTCGCGTTTGCGCAGGATCGTCAGCCATGACAGGCCCGCCTGAAAGCCCTCCAGGCTGATCGTCTCGAACAGGCGCACGTCGTCGGCGAGCGGCATCCCCCACTCGTCGTCGTGGTAGGCGCGATATTCGTCGTTCGCGTCGCACCACCAGCAGCGCGAGACGCCGTCCGCACCGCGCAGCACTCCGCTCTCGACTTCCGCCATCGCTGCAGCTTAGGATCGCGCACGCTCTTGCGTCATACCGCCATCGGCCGCTGCAAGAGCGCTACCGTCGTCCGATCTGCCGTCTCTTCGCCATGAGTGGCGGCCGCGAGCCCGTCAGCGCCGAAGTCTGGCTGCTGGACGCGCCCGACAGCCTCGCCGTTCAGAGTCACCGCAATCCGGACGGGACAGGCCTCGGGACGTTCGACGCAAACGGTCGCCCGATCGTGCACAAGCAGCCGATCGCGGCCTACAGCGATGCTGAGTTCGCATTTGAGGCCAGGCGCCAGCGCTCGCGCACGTTCCTCGGGCACGTCCGCTTCGCGACGTCCGGCGCGCTGACGCTCGCCAACACGCATCCGTTCGAGCAGGAACGGCGCCTGTTCGCTCACAACGGCGTGCTCTCCGGACTGCCGCAGCTGGAGACCGAGCTCGGCGCGGATCTCGCGCTCGTCAAAGGTCAGACCGACTCCGAGCGACTGTTCGCGCTGATCACGCGCGAGACGCAGCGACACGACGGCGACCTCCGCGCCGGCATCGTCGCCGCCGTCGAATGGGTCGCCGCGAACCTGCCGATCTACTCGCTCAACCTGATCATCACGACCGAGTCCGAGCTGTTCGCGCTTCGCTACCCGGACGGCAACACGCTGTACGTGCTCGAGCGCGGCGCCGGCGGCGTCAGTGGCGCAGCGCCGCTGCGTCATTGCAGCAGCCTCGGCACTCGCCTGCGATCCGACGATGCCGCACATCGTCCGATCGTCGTGCTCGCCAGCGAGCCGATGGACGACGATCCCGGCTGGCGGGCGCTGCAGACCGGAGAGCTGCTGCACGTCGACGATCGGCTCCGCGTCAAATCTACGATCGCATTCCCGCACCCTCCAGCCCACCCGATGACGCTCGGCTCGGCCTAGCCGACATCGACGCCGTCGGCGTCGCCGTCAGTCCAGCGCGATTGCGCGCATCACGTGCTCGTCCGGCAGCTTCTCGAGCACGCGCCGAACGATCTCGAGCTCGTCGGCCTGCTCGCGCCCAAGGTCGCGAAACAGCGAGCGCAGCGCCGTGTGCGTGATCTTCATCTGCTTCGAGCCGAGCGCAACCGAGACGATGCCGCGCTCGTCAGGCGTGCCTTCGAGCCCGTCGAGCACCGCTCGTGCCAGCGCGCGAATCTGCGCCTCGTGCGCCTCGTCGGAGACGAGCAGTCGCAGCGCCGTCGCCGTCACGCCGACCTCGTCGGGCTCGAGGCGCAGGTGATACGGAGGCTCGGGCTCGCCGGGCGTCATTCTCGGTGCTCGATTCGACTGCTCACGGAGCGCTGAGCTTATCCGGCGCGGCGCGCTATTCGACCGTCAGCGTCGCTTTCATGCCTTTCGCCTCGTGCGTCGGCAGCGAGCAGAACAGCGTGTAGCTGCCGGGATGCATTTCGAGGTTCACGTCATCGACGCCCTGCGACGGCGTGTTGCCGACTGGCTCTTCCGAAGGCCCTTCGGACGGTTCGATGTTCAGGTTGTGCGGATCCTGTCCGTCGTTGCGAAACTCGAGCACGACCTTGCCGGCCGGAACGCTCGTGCGCGAGAGCGAGAAGCTGTACTCGACGGCGTTGACCTGCACGTGCGGGATCGAAGGCGGTTCCGGTTCGGGTTCGGGCGATTCCGGCGCCGGCTGTTCGGCTTCGGGCGGCGCCGCGATGACGACGGGAGCAAGCGGCGCGGCGATCACCGGAACGCTCGCTTCAGCGCCTGGCGCAGCGACGGTCACGCCGAGCCCAGCGACGCCCGCCGCAACCGGCGCGAGCGCTTTCGGTGCGCCAGCCGCTTTCCTGTGCCGCTGCACGCGACAGCGTCGAGCGCGATGCGCCGCCCGGCGCGCGCGTCGCTCGCACTTGCCGCGGCGCGTGCTGCGCGTCGCGTGCGACTTCGAGCGCACCGGAGTCGCCAGCGCCGTTGCGCCGAGTACGCCGAGCGCGAGCAGGCCGGCAAGAAGCGCAGCGCAGACGCTCACACGAGCGCGCCGACTCGGCTGCGCGCGCCGATTCGCGCGCGCCTCGCGGCTCATGCGCGCGCCCCGGCTCGTGCGCGCGCGCCGGCTCATGCGATCAGCTGCGGCACCGTGCCATAGACGCTCGAACCCGCCTCGCCGGTGCCAGCGCCGGGGATCACGAGTCCGGCTTCGGTCTGGAACCACTGCCCGAGCAGTCCTGCATACATCGCGCGGAAGTCCGACGTGTTGATCGTGTTTTCGTTCGGATCGAGCGTGCTCAGCCCGGGAAATTCGCCGACCATTTCGCCTTTCACGCGCGAGCCGATCAAGAATGCGACGCCGGCCGCGCCGTGGTCGGTGCCGGAGCCGTTTTCGCGCGGGCGCCGGCCGAACTCCGACCACAGCTGCACGATCACGCGATCGTCGAGCCCGCGCGCTTCGAGGTCGCGCTGGAAGGCGAGCACCGATTCGACCGTCTCGCCTAGGTTCGTGCTGAGCGTGTCGACCTCGTCGGAGTGCGTGTCGTAGGAGCCGACCGCCGTCAGCGAGACGCATTTGATCGGCAGCGCTTCGTCGTCGAGCATCGCCGCGAGCGCCGCGAGACGCTGCGGGAAGTCGCCGCCGCTGCTCGGGTAGGTCACCGGCGAGGTGAAGCCGGGTTTACCTTCGTCTTCACCGAACGGCGCGATCTGGTTGCGGATCACGTTCGTGTTCAGCGATGCCGTGCGCGCCTGCGCGAACGCCGGCGAGGGCGAGGACAGCGCGCCGAGCGCGCCGAAGGTGTCGAGCGTCGGCGAGGTCAGCGGTTCGCCGAGCCCGTACGCCCAGAAGTCGTAGTCCGTCGGCGAAGCGACCGCAGCGACCGGCACCCTCGTCGTCGCCAGTGCCGGCGCAAGCGAGTAGTCGAGCGAGAGCCCCTGCAGCGGGTTACCCGGTTCGCCGGCGACGTCGAGGTAGCGCCCCATCCAGCCCGAGCGCGTCTGCGCGTTCAGTTCGCCGACCTCCCAGTAGTGGCGGCTGGTGAAGTGGCTCTCGTCCGGCGGGTCGTAGCCGACCGCCGGGAACACCGCGACCTTGCCCTCGCCGTGCAGCTGTGCCAGACCACCGGCCTGCGGGTGCCACATCAGCGTTTCGTCCTCCGAGAACGGCACGCCTTCGCCTTCCTGGCGAGCGAGCGTCGGGCGCAGTTCGTGGTACTTCGCTTCCTTCACCGGAGCGAGCACCGACAGCGCGTCCCAACCGCCTTCCATGAAAATCGACACGAGCACCGGCTGGTTTGCCGGCGCCGCGTCGGCGGCAGCGAGGATGCCCTCCTCGAGATGGCGCGGCGCTAGCGCGGCAGCGCCGTAGACCGACAGCACGGCGCCGGCCGAGCGCAGCAGGAACGCGCGCCGATCCATGCCGCTGCCGGCCGGAATCGGCTGGCCCGGCTCGATCGCCGGCAGCCCGCGTCCGGCCTGAGCGACACCGCGGCGCAGCAGCTGTGAGCGAGTGAAGTCGTTGCACGAGCAGCTCTGGGCCATGCTCAGCTCACCTGCATGTCGGGAGCCGTCGCGATCAGCATCCGCAGCGCGTTCTGGCGCATCGCGCGGTACGGGCTCTGCTCCCATTTCGCCGTTGCCACACCGGTGAGGCAGGATTCGGCGAACGATGCGATACACGCCTGCGATTCGCTCGACAGCGCCGGATCGGCCCAGTAGGCGAACGCGCTCGCGAGCGCTTCAGCAGGCGTCTCGGTTTCGCTGTATTTCGCTTCACCGGCGCCCGGCCACGGGTTCGGGTAGGTCTTCGCCGTGACGTAGCTGGCCAGTTCCCAGCGCGCCTTCGCCGTCGAAGTGTCGAGCCAGCGCGTGAAGTCCCAGCCGGAGACGTTCGGCGGGTAGAACAGCTGCTGGCCGGCGCCGGCGCTGAGCCACGCCCAGGCGGTCGTGTCGATCGGGCGGCCGATCGCGCGCAGCAGAGCGGCGTTGTAGACGACCGGTGGCGTCACCAGCTCGGGTCCGGTGAGGAAGTCGGGGTGCTGCAGGATCGCCTCGACGATCGGCCGGATCTCGAAACCCGAGCTGACATAGAGGCCCTCCAGCGACGCGAGCGTCGCTTCGTTAGGCGGCGTCGGCACGAAGTAGCTCCACAGCTTCGCGACGAAGAACGAGGCGTGCAGCGAGTTTTCGACGCACAGCCGCACGGCGTCTTCCCAGTTCCATTTGCCCGTCCGCCCGAAGACGGTCTTGTTGCCGTTGTCATGGCGCGAGGCTTCGAAGCGGAAGTTCTGCAGGCCGGCGCTTTCGGTCCATTCGGCCGTCCAGCCGCTCAGCGCGCGCGCCATTTCGCGGACGTCGTCCTCGCTGTAGGCGCCGCGATCGGCGCCGAGCGAGAACAGCTCCATCATCTCGCGCGCGTAGTTCTCGTTCGGTTCCCACTTGTCGTTGTAGATGCCGTCGAGGAACACGAGCATCGCCGGGTTCGCCGTGAGCGCCGTGAACAGATCCTTGAAGTTGCCGAGCGCGTTCGCGCGAAACAGTTCGTTCTGGTCGAGCATTCGCTGCTGGTCGTCGACCTTTTCGTTGGAGTTCGCGAACCAGTCGTGCCAGATGAACGTCATCCGCTCGACGAGCTGCTGGTCGGAGCGCACCATCCGATCGAGCCACCAGCAGTGGTCCTGGCCCCAGGCGTCGGCCGGCGCCAGCGCGTTGCCTTCGTCGTCGGTCGGCGCAGGCCCCTGCAGCGTCGCCGCACCGCTCGGGCGCGTCAGGCTCTGCACGACGCCTTCGATCGGCTGTCCGCTCAGCGCCTCGACCTGGCCCGGCGTCGGCCCGAAGCCAGCGCGCCACAGCAGCCGGCGCGCCTGCGCCGCGGTGATCGGAGCGCTCAGCGCCGCAGCAGGCGCGCTGGACGGAGGCGGCGCGTTGACCGGGATCGCCGGCGGCGCCGGCGCGCCGGGCAGACCAGCCGCGACAGGCGCCGCGGCTTTGACTGCAGGTTTTGGCGATTTTGCGCGCGCGTGATGCTTGGCGCGCTTGTGGTGCTTGCGGCGCTTGCGGTGGTGCTTCTCCGCCTCAACGCGCGAGCGGTGTTTCTCGTGCGCGCGGCTCTCGCCGCGCGTCTTGGTGCCCCCCATGCGGCCACCCTTACAGAGCGCAGCGCGCTCGCGGGCGCGAGGCGGCGATGTTCGACGTTTGTACGAACGCGCGCGGATCAGCCGCCGGGAGCCTTCGCTCCTTTGCGCCCGCGCGGGCTCGGCAGCGGCTTGTTGCGCAGCCGCCGCAGCCGCGAGGCGGTCGCCATCAAGGCGTCGCGCTTGGCGATCTGGAAGTAGTCCTTCAGGCCGCGACCCTGCGCCGCGTGCAGATACGCCGGCAGCGGCCGTCGCAGCTCGTCCTCGATCGCCTGCGCAAGCAGGTCGCTCATCTGCGAGTAGAGCGCGCCGGAGCCGGCGACGTTGTCGAGCTCCAGACGCCCGGCGTGCGTCGTGTAGTCGTACATCTCGTGCTCTTGGGCCGCGCTGAGGATCGCCGTCGAGCGCTCGTCCCAGTGCGAGTAGGTCGCGATCTTGGCATGCTCGGTGCGCGCTGCGATCACGTGCCGCGGCGCGTTGTAGGCGTAGCGCTCGACGGCGAACTCGGTGACGATCTCATCGGTCGCGTGCATCACGTACGGACGTCCGCGCGCGTTCGAGTCGCGCAGGATCGCGGCGACGTCGAGTCGCCGCGCGAGCTGCGCGTAGCGATCCTGCTCGCGCCAAGCGTTCGAGCCCGTGCCGATCGTCAACAGCAGCGGCGCGACGTCGACGCTCGAGGTCAGCTGCCGGCGCTCGGCGGCAGTGTGCGAGGTCAGCTCGCCGCGCGGGTCGTTGACGATCAGCGGCACGCGCAGCGCCTCGTCGTAGGCGCTCGCGCCCTTGCCGCGCAGGCCGTGCGAGGAGCCGTACTCGCCGTGGTCGGACGTGAACACGACGACGGTGTTCTCGGCGATCGCGCGGTTGCGCTGCAGGCTGTCGAGCACGCGGCCGATCTCGCGGTCGACTTGTCGCTGCAGATGCACGTAGAGGTCCATGAACGGCAGCCAGACGTCGAGCGCCTGCTCGCCGTCGAACGGCACCGGCCCGAACGAGGCCGCGGCGGTGTCCTGCAGCGAGCGCTGCAGGCTCGGCTTGTTGCGCTGCACGAGCTGTTCCGGCGTCTCGAAGTTCGGCGCCAAGCCGTGCGAGACCGCCGGCGGGTCGGCTTCGCCGGGCACGCGCTGCGTGTAGGCGTACCACCAGGCGATGTCGTGCGGGTCGACGAACGAGACGGTCGTGCACCATGGCCCTTCGGCGCCGCTGCGATCGAGCCAGCGTTCGAACTGGCCGGCGATCTGCGGATCCTTGCGCATGCCCTGGCCGGGACCGCCGTCGGGCGAGGGATAGGTGCCGCCGGAGAAGCCGTAGCGCGCGAGCGCCGCGCGGCCCGGCCCCGGATGCCAGTGGCCGTCGTGGCGCGTCAGGTGCCACTTGCCGTACCAGTAGGTCCGATAGCCGTGTTCGCGCAGCATCGAGCCCCACGTCGGAAAGCCGGGGTCGAGCGTGCTGCCGCCGGTGATCAGGCAGCCGGTCTGATGCGTGTAGAGGCCGGTCACGAGCGTCGAGCGCGCCGGGCTGCAGTCGTTCGCGGCGGTGTAGTGGTTCTCGAACGAGACGCCGCCGTCGCGGATTCGCGCGAGGTTCGGCATCGCGTGCTCGAGCGGCACCGTGCGCGGCCAGACCGGCGTGCGCATCTGGTCGACCATGATCACGAGGATGTTCGGCGCGTTGCGCGGCGGCGGGCTGACGGGAGCGCGCGCGACCGTCGCCGAGCTGCTCGTGGCAGAAGCGGAAGAGCCGCAGCCGGCGAGCGCCGCCGCGATGCTGCCGCCCCCGGCGAGCAGCGCCCCCGCGCCAAGGCCTCGCTTGACGAACGTCCGGCGGTCGAGCGCGTCGCCCAACGAGGGGTCCGACGCCGCACGTTCGGACGGCCTGCTGGGTTCGCTCATGCGGGCAGCTTCTCAAATGTCAATCCGCCGTTCGGCACCTGCCGTCGCGCCGAGCGCGCCTCTGCGCGCGCCCGGCTCGAGGCTCGCATGCGCAACCTCCCGCCCGCGGCGCGCAACCGCGAGCGGGAGCAATGCCGCGAGGTCGCCTAGAGCACGCCCTCGACGAGCGTTGTGAACTCGCTCTGACCGGAGACGTTCGGGTGGTAGCTTTCGGACAGCGGGTTCGACTGTCCGTTGAGCCATTCGACCGACGCGCAGACCTCATGCGATTCGAACGCGCTCGTCGGGTTGACGAACGTGAATTTCATCGCTTCCGCGCGCGCCTTGATCACGGCGTCGAGTTTTTCGGCGGTTTCGTTCATTTTCTTCTCGTTGCCCGAAGTGAGGAAGTTGACGTTGCACGTCGTGCCTTCTTTGGTGAACAGCTTCGGGTAGCCGAGCACGACGACTTTCGCCGTCGTCGCTTTGGCACGGATGTCTTTGTACGTCGTTTCGAGCAGAGCCGGCAGTTTTTTGGCGATGAATTCGTTCGCTTCGCCGATCGCCGATCCGCACGTGAAGTAGTACAGCGCGCAGTTGATGATCACGTTCGAGAAACCGGCGTCGTTGCCGCCGATCGTGATCGTCACAAGGCTCGTCGTGCTGCTCAGCGTGCCGAGCTGTTTTTCGTCGACTTCGGGCGTCTTCGCGCCGCTGCACGCCTGGAAGCTGAGCGTGTATCCCTTCGCCGCGGCGACCTTCGGTCCGAACGCGTCGGGGCTGCGGTCGCATTCGCCCGCTTCTTCGTAGAAGACGCGCGTGCCGACGCCGGAGGAGTACGAGTCTCCGAGCGCTACGTACTGCGGCAGTGCTGCGGCCGACGCGGCCGGCACGAGGACGCCGACGACGACCACGACCAGCCCGGCAATCCGGGTTCGCTTGCTCATTTGATCTCCCTCTGTTGCGGATGCGCCGAGGAGTCCCCGCTTGCGCCTCGCGTTCTCCTGACGCGGACCGAGCCAAGCTATCCGCGAGCACTCGCCTCCGTCAATGCATTCGGATAGCGCAAAGCGCACGGCCCGGCCTGCGACCCCGGCCCTGCGCCGCTTGCGACGCCGCTCAGATGGAGACGAAGCTCACGAACGAGTCGTCGTGCGCTCGGCCGTCTCGAGCGTCACGCCGTCGCGCTGCAGCCGCGGCACGCCGCCGTCGACGACGTGGATCACGTGCTGGTGTGCCACGGCGTCAACGTCGGCCCGCGGCAGGAGACACAGATAGGATCGCCCGCGTGTCCGCGGGCGTAGCGCGATCGGCCGGTCTGCCGCGATCGACGCGCACGCGTTCGATCACCAGTGTCCTGCTCGCGATCCTCGCGGCCGCCGCCGTGCTCGTCGGCGGAACGTGCCTCTACGTGCGCGCGGAGGTGCTCGACTCGCATGCTTTCGCCAACCGCTCGGTCGCGGCGCTCGAACGGGCGCCGGTGCGACGTGTGATCGCACGCGAGCTCGTCGTGCAGGTGATCAAGCAGAGCTCGCCGGACCTGCTCGCGGCGCGCCCGCTGCTGAACTCGCTCGTCGAAGCCGTCGTCGCGACGCCGCAGTTCCGCGGCGTGATCCGTCTCGCCGCCGAACAGGGACATCGCCTGCTGTTCGAGCGCGGCGGCAACGTCGCGTTCGGCATCGCCGACGCCGGCACAGTCGTGATCTCGGCGCTGCGCACGCTCGCGCCGAGTGTCGCCAAGCAGATCCCGACGAACGTCGACACGCGACTCGTCGAGCTGCGCAAGCAGAGCTTTGCGACGCAGACGCTGCGCGCGGCCGACAAAGTCCGCCTGCTCGCGATCGTGCTGCCGTTCGTCGCGATCGCGCTGCTCGCGCTCGCCGTCGCCGTCGCGCCGAAGCGGCGGCTGGCGGTCACGCGCTGCGCCGTCGCGCTCGCCGTCGCCGGCGTTGCCCTGTTCGTCGACCTGCTGCTGCTGCGCCACAGCCTGCTCGTCAACCTGTTCGGCTCCGAAGGGCTCAACGACGCCGACGTGCGCGAAGCGGCCGGCGCGCTATGGGACTCCTATCTCGGCGATCTCTCCGGCTGGGCGCTCGGGCTCGCGGCGGCCGGTGCGCTCGTCGCGGCCGCCTCGGCGAGCGTGCTGCGGCCCTACACGG
>DATBBG010000067.1:0-3743 GCA_036271095.1 Solirubrobacteraceae bacterium | reverse complement strand
TCGAGATCAGGTCGAGCTCGCGGCGCCGATAGCGCGTCTCGACGTCGGCGAGACCTCCATGTTTGTCGGGCGGCGGTCGCAGCGCCTTCGCGAGCAGCGCGAAATCGTCGACGCGGAGCGAGATCTCGCCGCGCTTGGAGCGCAGCGCGGCGCCGTCGACGCCGATCAGGTCGCCGATGTCGAGTGACGTGAGCAGCTCGAACGCGTCCTCGCCGAGCACGTCGCGGCGCGCGTGCAACTGGATCTTGGCGCTGCGATCGACGAGGTCGAGAAACGCCGCGCCGCCGGAGCCGCGTCGCGCGAGCAGGCGCCCGGCGACGCGATGATGCTCGTCGGTCTCCTCGCCCGGCTGCAGGTGCTCGTATGCCGCGAGCACGTCTGCCGTCGGCTCGACGTTCTCGTACGTGTAGGGGAACGACTTGGGATCGGCCTGCTTGAGGCGCTCGCCCTTCGCCCGGCGCTCGGCGATCAGCTCCGGCAGGCCGTGTTTGGTCGACTCGCCAGCTTCGTGATCGTTCGGGGTGTCGTTCATCCGCGTTTGAGAACGGCGTCCAGCCTTCTAGCCGAGCCGGCCTCCGCTTCTCGTCACAATTTGTGACCGTTCCGACCGGCAGGCAGTTACCAGGCGGGCCATCCAGGCCCACCTACTTTATGACCAAGGCCACCTAGGGCGCTTGGCCCCGCTACTTCAGGCCGACGTCGATCTTCGTGATCTTGAGCTTGCGCGCGGGGCCGCGCGGAACCTTGACGGCGACCGTCTCGTTGCGCTTGCGACCGATCAGCGCGCGGCCGACGGGCGACTCGTTGGAGAGCTTCGCCTCCTCGGGCTTCGCCTCGGCCGAGCCGACGATCGTGTATTTGACCGACTTGCCCGTCTTTTCGTCTTTGACGTGTACGACCGAGCCGATCTGCACGACGTCGGTCGAGAGGTCTTTCGTCTCGATCACGCTTGCCATCCGCAGCTTCTCCGCCAGCTGCGCGATCCGGCTCTCGAGCATCGCCTGCTCGTTCTTCGCGTCGTCGTACTCGGAGTTCTCCGAGATGTCGCCGAACTCGCGCGCCTCCTTGATCCGCTCGGCAACCTCGCGACGCTTCTCGGTAGAGAGCAGCTCGAGCTCGTCCTTGAGCTTCTTCAGTCCTTCAGGGGTGAGGATTACGTCCTTCGGCATCTGGCCCTCGATCGCGGTGTTGTGGTTGGGCCGTCGAGTCACGACCGCCTTCCCCCCGGCGGGAATCAGCGGCAAACGACCCGAGCGAGCGCAGCAGTATAGCGAGCCGCAAAATGCGCTTGCAGGCAGTTCAGACGGGCAGCGCGACGGGCGCTGTGGCGGCTTCGAGCAGCTCTTGCACGTGCGCAAGCGTCTCCGATTCCTGCAGCTGCGCCTGCAGCCGCTTGGCCTCGTGCTGGTCCAGTTTCAGCCTCGTCACATACCAGGGGTAGAACTTGCGCAGGTAGCGCGTCGCACGCGGCTCGCCGAGGTGCTCGACGGCGCAATCAATCGTCCAATCGAGCTCGCGCACCACCTCGGCGCGGGTCGGAGCGCCGTCGCGTCCGCGCACGAGCTCGGCGAACAGCCACGGGTTGCCGAGCGCGCCACGCGCGAGCATCACGGCGCTGGCGCCGGTCTGCGCGAACGCCGCGCGTGCGCTGGCCGCGTCGCTGAGCCCGCCCGTGAGGATCACCGGCGCCGGCAGCGTCTCGACCAGGCGCGCCGCGAGCGCGTAGTCGGGAACGCCCTTGTGCTGCACGGCCGCCGAACGGGGATGAAAGGCGATCGCGGCGACGCCGGCGTCCTCGACCAGGCGACGTGCGAGGTCGAAGCCACTCGTCTCGCCGCGGCGCAAGCCCGAGCGCAGCTTCACCGTCACCGGCAGCGGCCCGTCCGGTCCGATTGCGCCGGCGACCGCCGCGCTTGCGATCGCGACGGCGCGATCGGGATCGTCGAGCATCGCGGCGCCCGCTCCCGTCTTGCAGACCTTCGGCACCGGACAGCCCATGTTGATGTCGACCGCGTCGGCGCCGAGAGCAGCGACACGTGCTGCCGCCTCGCGCATGATCGCCGGGTTCTCGCCGAACAGCTGGATCGAGACGGGACCGCCCTCGCGCTCGCGCGGGTCGATCCGCAGCATCTCGACGCAAGTCTTCTCGTTGCCGTAGTGGATTGCATGCGTCGAGACCATCTCCGAGACGGCCATCCCGGCGCCGTAGCGCTTGGCCTGCAAGCGCACGAACCAGTTGCCGATCCCCGCCAGCGGCGCCAGCATCACACGATTGGGCACGCGCAGCGTGCCGAGCATCCACGGGTCAGTCAGACGAGCGACGTCGGGCATCGTCCAATTATGGACGCACGATGCCTCGCTTCGGCAAGAGCGGTAGCCGCGCGCTCCCGGCGAGGTTGGTCATGGTGCGGATTTTCTGCGCCGCGATAGCAGTCGTATATACGTCGTATAGACAACCGCTATCGCAGGCGGAGATTGGAACCCACCAGCTCGAGCCTCGGCCAATCGTTCAGGCGTTTTTCTCGTGCAACAGCCGCAGCCCGGTCAGCGTCAGCATCTCGTCGACCTCGTCGAGCTCCTCGGCGTAGGGCACGACGAGGCCCGCCAGCCCACCCGTCGCGATCGCCTTTGTGCGTTCGCCGAGCTCGGCGTAGAGGCGGCGCAGGATCGCGTCGATCGCGCCGGCGTAGCCGTAGACGACGCCCGAGCGGATCGCGTCGATCGTGTTCTTGCCGATCACGCTCTTCGGCGGCGCGAGGTCGACCTTCGGCAGCCGCGCGCCGCGCTCGGACAGCGCCTCGAGCGAGATCTCGATGCCGGTCATCAGCGCGCCGCCGAGGTACTCGCCGTCGCGCGAGACGACGTCGAACGTCGTCGCCGTGCCGAAGTCGACGCAGACCGACGAGCCCTCGAAGCGATCGCGGATCGCTACGGCGTTGACGAGCCGGTCGGCGCCGATCTCGCGCGGGTTGTCGTAGCGAATCGCCATACCCGTCTTCGTGCCCGGCCCGACGACGAGCATCTCGTGGCGCAGGTAGCGCTCGGCCATCGTCGTCCACTCGGGCTCGAGCTGGGGCACCGTCGAGGAGACGATCGACGCTTCGAGGTCGCCGAAGCCGTAGCCGCGCAGCTCCATCAGGTTGCGCAGCGCCGCGCCGAGCTGGTCGGCGGTCGACTGGCGCACGGTCGCAAAGCGCCAGTGCTCGACGAGTTCCTCTCCGCGGAACATGCCGAAATGCGTCTGCGTGTTCCCGACGTCGACGACGAGCAGCATCGCTGAGCATTATGCTCGGCACGGCGATGGCGACGAGTCCTCCCAAGCTGTACGCGCTGCCGGCCTCGCACCCATGCGCCGCCGTCGCGGCCGCGCTCAGGCTCAAGCAGATCGAGTTCGAGCGCGTCGATCTGATGCCGTTGACGCAGCTGATCGTCGGGCCGCTGCGTTTCGGCGGACACACCGTCCCGGGCATGCGCTTCGGTGACGAACGGCTCGTCGGCTCGCGCGCGATCATGCGCCGGCTCGATCAGCTCGTGCCCGACCCGCCGTTGCTGCCGCCGCCGGGCAGCGCCTCCTATGCGCGCGTGCTCGAGGCCGAGCGCTGGGGCGACGACGTCCTGCAGAGCGTGCCGCGGCGCGTGCTCGACCTCAGCTTCGTGCGCGCGCCGGCGGCGATGCTCAGCTACGCCGCCGGCGCGAAGCTGACGCTGCCGCTCGATCGCATGGCCCCGGCGGCGCCGCTCGT
>DATBBG010000066.1:0-50540 GCA_036271095.1 Solirubrobacteraceae bacterium | reverse complement strand
ATTCGCGCAGCGCCCAATCGCCTGCCGAGGTGTACATCGGCGTCGCGTCGATGATGTCCTTCAGCAGGATCGGTACGCCTGCGTCGGGACCGAGCGCTTTGAACTTCTTGCTCTTGCGTTCCTTGTCAGCCGCCCTGGCTTCCGCTATCGCGTTCGGGTTGAGCTGCGTGACGACGTTCAGACCCGGTCCAGACTTGCTGATCGCTTCGATTCGAGCGATGTAGTCTTTGACCAGTTCGACCGACGTCAGTTCGCCGCTTTCCAGCATTTTCTCTGCTTCAGAAGCAGTGAGAGTTTCCAGATTCAACGTAGCCGCGCGCGCTGATGAGATGTCGTTCATCATCGCGAGCGCCACGAGCAATCCGACAGCTGCGAGCACGGTGGCCAGCAGCCGCCTGGGACTGAGAGCGATCACTTCGTAGTCCTTCCGTGGGGTGTGGGGATGTGCGGATCAGCCCGGCGGGTAGTTGCCCTCCCGCCAGCCTCTGCGTGTGCTCGAACGGTGCACCAAGGCATCCCCGCATCCGTCCGAGTACACCGCCGTACCGTCTCATCCCGTGTCATCCCTCCGCATGGACATATGTCCAGGACTTCACTACAGAGGCTGGTGTCCATGTCTAACGGCGTCTCTCAAATGTCAATGCGGCGTTAACGAGTCCCGAAGGCTCGACTCCGAGTTGGACCGTCGGGCCAGTCGCGTGACGAACGGCACATGGCGCGCTGCCGCGAGGCTCGGCGCGCGACAGCCTGCCTGGCAGCGCGCGTCGCCGGTTGCCAGGCCGCCATCGGGCAATCGTCGCCGGCGGCGAGCGGCTGCGTCTAACCTCTCGCGTTGGTGACTCCCGCCTCGATCCCCAGCCCCTCCTCCAACGGCTTCGACATCGGGCCGCTGTTCCTGCACTTCTACGGGCTCTGCTACGTCGTCGGCATCACCGCTGCGATCCTGATCGCGCGCCGGCTGTGGCGCGAGAAGGGCGGCGACCCGGACCTGATCTACACGGTCGCGATGTGGGGCGTGCCGGCCGGCATCTTCGGCGGGCGGCTCTACCACGACGTGACCAGCTGGAACGAAGTGCCACACAACTGGTGGGGCTGGCTGGCGGTCTGGCAGGGCGGGCTCGGGATCTGGGGCGGCATCGCCGGCGGCGTCATCGGCGGCCTGATTCCGCTACGCCGCGCGCGCGTGGACATCCCGAGCTTCATGGACGCAGCCGCGCCCGGCATCCTCGCCGCGCAGGCGATCGGGCGCGTCGGCAACTACTTCAACCAGGAGCTGTTCGGAGGCCCGACGAACCTACCGTGGGCGCTGCAGATCAGCCCCGAACACCGCCCAGCCGGCTACCTCGGCTACGCGACCTTCCAGCCGACGTTCCTGTACGAGCTGATCTTCGACCTCGCGCTCGCCGCGGCGCTCGTCTGGCTGACGCACCACAAGCGCATCCGCGCGCCCGGCATCTTCGCGCTCTACGTCACCGGCTACTCGGCCTTTCGCATCTTCGAGGAGCTGCTTCGCGTCGACCCGGCGCACCACATCCTCGGCGAGCGTCTGAACTTCTGGGTCGCCGTGCTGTTGACCATCGCAGGGCTCGTCTGGTTCGCCTACACCCAGCGTCGCCCGCGCGCGGCAGCATCTCCGAAGGATCCAGACATCCTCGCCGAGGCTCGCCACGGCACGAGTGTCGGCACGAGACGCAGCTGACTCTCGCCGCGGCTCAGAGCGCCGGCAATGCGCAAGTCAAGCGGTGACGGCTCCGGCGCGCAGGATCTCGGGATCGTGCCCAGGGATGACGTCGAGGCCGGCGTCGCGCAGCGCGCGCAGTCGCTCGGCTGAGCGCGCCTGCTGCTCGTGATCGTCGGCAAAGACTGGAAAGCGGTGGTCATCGAGGCCCGACGCGAAGTGACTGACGTCGGCCCCGATCACGGTCTGACCGACGCGAACCGACTGGTGCCCAGGCGTGTGGCCGGGCGTCGAGAGCAGCTCGACGCTGCCGTCGCCGAGCAGGTCGAGGTCGCCGTCTACGAGCACGAGCTCGCGCTCGTCCTCGGCGTAGTCGCGCGTCAGGAAGAAGTTGCGCTGCACCGCCTCGGCGTCGCCGCCGGCGAGCCATTCGGCGCGCTGGATCACGAGCGGCACCGACGCCGGAATCAGCGAGAGGCCGCCGACGTGGTCCCAGTGCAGGTGCGTCAGCACTACTTTCGTCAGCGTGCTCACGTCGAGCTGCTCGGCGACGCTCTGCTCCTGCTCGAGTGCCGAAAACGCGAACACGTCCGGACGCTCGTAGTACGCCGCCGGATCGGCGATCGCAGCCGGGTTCAGGCCGGTATCGAGCAGGATGCGCTCGCTCGGCGTCTCGATCACGTAGACAGGCACCGGGTAGCGCACCGTCTCGTCCATCGCATCGCCGGCACGAAAGATTCCGGCAGGCGACGTGAAGTAGCCGGCGATCAGGCGCTCGAGCTTCATCGGTTGCAGGCTCGCACACTCGCGCGCCTCGCGACCGCATCAGCGATTGGCAAATATCGGGCCTCTGTCGGTCTGCTTGACAGAGTTAGCAACCTGTGTAAAGTAGACGGCAGAACGCATTCGCATCACGAACGCCAGGAGGAAGCATCTCGATGTCAGCTCCTGCAGCAGCGACGAGCGAGCAGATCGCAGACGCGAAAGTCGAGCACGCCGACGCGAGCAGGTCGGCTGCGTGGCGAGACCGCAAGCGCTACTACTGGCTGCTCGGCCTCGTCGTGCCAACGCTGCCGTTCCTCGCTTGGGCGCTGGTCGAGCTGACCGGCCTTGGCGTCTTCTGGTTCTACGGCCCGGTGCTCGTCTTCGGCATCTTCCCGCTGCTCGACCTCGCCGTCGGCGTCGACGCGCGCAACCCGCCCGAGTCGATGATCAAGCAGCTCGAGCAGGACCGCTACTACCGCTGGTGCACCTATCTGTACATCCCGATCCAGTACGCAGGACTGATCTTCGCCTGCTGGCAGTGGTCCTACGGGAACCTCTCGATCGTCGAATCGGTCGGCCTCGCGCTGACCGTCGCGATGGTCTCAGGCATCGCGATCAACACGGCGCACGAGCTCGGGCACAAGCGCGCGAGCATCGAGCGCTGGCTGAGCAAGGTCGCGCTCGCGCAGAGCGGCTACGGGCACTTCTTCATCGAGCACAACCGCGGCCATCACGTGCGCGTCGCGACGCCCGAGGATCCGGCCAGCTCGCGCCTGGGCGAGAGCTTCTATCGCTTCCTGCCGCGCACTGTGACCGGCAGCCTGCGCTCGGCATGGGAGCTCGAGCATGTTCGCCTGCAGCGGCTGGAGAGCTCGATCTGGACGCCGCGCAACGACATCCTCAGCGCCTGGGCGATGACCGTCGTGCTCTACGGCGCGCTCGTCGCAGCCTTCGGCGTCGTCGTGCTGCCGTACCTGCTGATCCAGGCCGTGCTCGGCTTCTCGCTGCTGGAGGTGGTGAACTACCTCGAGCACTATGGCCTGCTGCGCCAGCACCGCGACGACGGGCGCTACGAGCGCACTAGCCCGGAGCACAGCTGGAACTCGAACAACACCGCGTCGAACGTGCTGCTCTACCACCTCCAACGCCACTCCGACCACCACGCCAACCCGGTCCGCCGCTATCAGGCGCTGCGCCACGTCGAGCAGGCGCCGCAGCTGCCGACCGGCTACGCCGGCATGATCCTGACCGCCATGATCCCGCCGCTGTGGCGTCGCGTGATGGACCATCGCGTGCTCGAGCACTACGAAGGCGAGCTCTCGCGCGCGAACGTCCAGCCACGGCTCAGCGCGCGCCGGCGTCAGAGCCTGCAGGCCAAAGCATGAGCGCCTTCCAGTGTCCCGCGTGCGGCTACGTCTACGACGAGCAGGCCGGGCATCCGCGCGAGGGCTTTCCCGCAGGCACGCCGTGGAGCGAGGTGCCCGACGATTGGGCCTGCCCGGACTGCGGCGTGCGCGACAAGGTCGACTTCGAGCCGGTCGAGGCCGGCGAGCGGTGAGCACGGCCGAGCGGCAGGTGCCCTATGCCGTCGCCGCGCGCGAGCTGCTGCGCAATACGCTGCTCGACGGCGCCAACAAGCAGCTGGCCTCGCGGCCGTGGTCGGAGATCACGATGAGCGACATCGCCAGCGCCGCCGGCGTCAGCCGGCAGACGCTCTACAACGAGTTCGGCTCTCGCGCCGAGTTCGCGCAGGCGCTCGTGCTGCGCGAAGCCGAGCGCTTCATCGACGCCGTGCAGAGCTCGATCGCAGCCAACGCCGACGATCCGCGCCGTGCGCTGGGCGCGACATTCGAGCTGTTCCTGACGGCTGCAGCCGAGAACCCGCTCGTCAGCGCGATCGTCTCCGGCGACGGCGCCGACGAGCTGATCGCGCTGTTCACGACGCGCGGCGAGACGCTCGTCGAGACGGCTGCAACACGACTGACAGAGGCGCTGCTCGCGAGCTGGCCGCTCGTCGACGCCGCGGACGCCGCGCTGATCGGCGAATGCCTCGTGCGGCTGGCAATCAGCTATGCAGCGCTTCCGAAAGCCGGGCCGAGCGAGACGGCCGAGGGCGTTGCCTTGCTGCTCGGGCCTTATGTCGAGCGGCTTGTTGCAGGCGCCGTCGCCGGCTGAAGCGGCTGAAGCGAGCTATGCGCGAGCGGCGATGACCCTCGCGCCGCGCGCCGGGATCATCGTCACGTTGCGATGTTGAGCGTGCTCGGGCTCAGGCCGGTCCGCGCGCAGGTCGAGCCGGCGTACGATCGCCTTCAGCACCTCGCGCTGCTCGGCCATCGCCAGCGCCGCGCCGAGGCAGCGGCGCGTGCCGCCGCCAAACGGCAGCCACTCGTACGTTCCGGGTGTGTGGCCAAGCCAGCGCTCGGGCCTGAACGCGAACGGATCGGGGTAGAGATCCTCGCGGTGGTGGACGAGCAGGATGCTGATGCTGAGCGCCTGCCCAGCCGGAACGACGTACTCGCCAAGCCGCCACGGCGCCGCGACGCGCCGCCCGACGATCGGGATGACCGGTCGTGAGCGCATGCCCTCGATGATCGCCGCCTCGACGTTCTCCTCCGCTTCGTCGTCTGCGCGCACGGCTTCGCGCAGGCGCTCGTACGCCTCAGGGGTGCGCACGAGTCGCTCCCACGTCCACGCGAGCGAGTTGGCCGTCGTCTCGAAGCCGGCGAGCACGAGCGTGAGCAGCTCGTCGCGCAGTTCGTGGTCGGTCATCTGCTCGCCGTCCTCCGTTCGCGCGCGCAGCAGCAGCGAGAGGATGTCGTTGCGCTCGCCGAGGTCGTCAGCGTTGCGGCGCGCTTCGATCACCGGGTAAGTCGCGCGGTCGAGCAGGCCGACGGCGCGCCGCAGCAGCCCAACTGGCTCCTCGCGGCCGAGGTTGGCGAGTTCACCGATGAGCGAGATCGGCGACGTCGACGCGGCGGCGAGCTGCTTGACGGTCAAGCGCAGGCGATGCTCGACAGTGCCGCGCGCCGGGCGCCCGTCGATGCCGAAGATGCCCGACATGATCACGTCGAGCGTGATCGCCTGCATCTTCGGCGCGAGCGCGAACGTGCGCCCGATCGGCCAGCTGTCGAGCTCGCGTTCGGTCACCTCGCGGATCATCTCCGCGTAGCGCTCGACGGCCTCGCCGTGAAACGGCGGCAACAGCAGCTTGCGCTGTCGCAGATGGCTCGGCCCGTTCGCCGTCAGCACCGAGTTCGGCCCGACGATCGGCCGCAGCGGCGACTCGGCCGTCAGCGACGGCACGAGCGCAGGCTTCGCCGTGAACAGCGAGCGCACGTGATCGGGGTGATTGGTCAGCACTACACCGCCCGGAATCACGATGAAGCGGATCCCGAAGACGTCGCCCAGCTCACGCTTGGAGCGGAACACGAACTGGATCTGGCGCTGCGTGAAGCGCAGCGTCTGCAGCGCCTTCGGCAACGCGACAGACGGCGGCGCGCGCAGTGGCTCGTCGAGCTCGGCCGGACCGGCCGGCGAGGGCTCGGCTTGGCCGATGTAGAACATCAAGCCCTCGTGCTGTCGTGCGGCGTAGCGTGCGACACTGAAAGTACGGTAGCGGATTTTGATTGTGGATACGAGTTGAGAAGACTGTCAAGCTGAGCGCGATGAGCACAACCCCGACCCGCCGATACTCGCCGCGACGACCGCGCACGGAGCGGCGCGAGCAGCTGCTCGATGCGGCGCTCTCGCTCGTCGACGCACACGGCCTCAGCGCCTTCTCGATCGAGGGCGTCGCGCGCGGAGCAGGGCTGACGAAGTCGGTCGTCTACGCGACGTTCGGCTCCGGAGAGGAGCTGCTGCGCGCGCTCTTGGACCGCGAGCTGCAGCGCGCGCTGGCCGACATCGCGGCAGCCCTGCCGCAGCCTCCGCACTCAAGTCCCGGCGCGATGCTGAGCGACTCGCTCGCGATCATCCTGCGTGCCGTGCGCGAGCGACCCGAGACGTGGCGGCTGTTCGTGTTGCCCGCCGACGGCATGCCGTCGGCCGTGCGCGAGGACGTCGCGCGTCATCGCGCCGAGCTGATCGAGCAGGTCAGGCCGCCGATCGAATGGAGCCTGTCGCGGCTGTCGGCCGAGCACGTCGATGCCGAGGTGATGACCGAGATGATCATCGCCTGCTTCGAACACGCCGCGCGAATGGCGCTGACCGCGCCTGAGCGGTTCACATCCGAGCGACTGCTCGCGTTTGCCAGCGACTTCGTCGCGACGCATCGCGCGCGCTAGCGGCGGCCCGGGGCCGAGGAGCCCGATGCGCGGGCGGCCGGAGCGGCCTAGGTCGCGTGACCGGAGCGTCGGCCGGCCGCGCTGATCGGCGCCTGTTGGCGGATCTCGGCGAGCAGCCGCGCAGCGAAGTCGTTCGGCGAGTCCTCGGACGCTCGCTCGCTGCTCGGCAGGAAGAAGTTCACGCGCAGGCGCGGACGCTTCGGAAAGCGCGCGATGTCCGTCGATCCGACGACCGAGCAGCAGACGATCCGCGCCTCCGGCACCGCTTCGGCGAGGCGCACGATCCCGCTGCGCGCGCGCAGCTCGTGGCCGAGGCTGCGCGTCCCTTCCGGAAAGATGCCGATACACGACCCGGCGCGAAGCTCCTCGATCGCGCGCGCGAGCGCCGCCGTGTCTCCGCTGCCCCGCTCGATCGGAATCTGCCCCATGCCGTCGAGCACCCGATTCAGGCCTTTGACCTTCCACATCGACGACTTCGCGAGTGCGCGAATCTGGCGGTGGTGCAAGGCTGCCACACCGATCACGACCGGATCCCAGTAGCTGTCGTGGTTGCCGGCGAGCAGGACTGGGCCGTCGGTGGGAAGGGCGCCTAGGCCGGTGACTTGCAGGCGGCCCCAGGTTCGGACGATTGGGGTGCAGGCCGCCATGGCGACGGCGTAGGTTCGGGTTGGAGAGGTTGGCATCGCAGAAGCAAGGGCTTGCGCTGGCGGCTTGTTACCGGGAGCGACGTGACCGCCGAGGCCGGCGGAGCGTAGTCGATCGTTTGCGGCGTGGGACTTCAGCAACCTCTGACAGAACTCAGAGCGACATAGGGCCCCACGCCGTTCGAGCCGTAGCGCGTGTAGAGGAGAAGCGCGAGCTCGACGCACTCCGCCAAACAGCTCTACCGCGAGGCAGTTGGTTTACCGTCGGGTTTCCTGGTGCGTAAGGGCGGACCAGTGTCCGCACGCCGGGCCGGCGGGCATAGGCTAGTTCAAGCCATTAGGATCGCGCCGTTGATTGCGGTTGTTGTCGCTGGATAGGCGAACAAGGAGCGCGTGGATGGCACGTCGCAGCGTTTGGGTGCAGATGCAGCGCGAAGCCGAGCGGCGACGGAGGGAAGCCGAGCGTACGGCTCGTGCTCTCCAACGCGAGCAGGCGCGCCGACAACGCGAGGCCGCGCGGCAGCAGGCATACGACGAGAAAGAGCAGAAGCGCCTCTACCTTGAGCAGCGAACCAATGAAGCCGAGCAGCTCAGCGACGACATCGCCGAGTTCGTCGGCGAGCTCGACGACCTGCTGAGTTCATCTCTCGCCAGAGACCCGACCGTCGCGATCGAGGCGCTCAAGGAGAAGGCAGCGACGATCGAGTTTGAGCCGGGCGAGCTAGCTATACCCATCGAGCCACCGACGCTTCAGCTGCCTCCCGCCCCGTCCGCATTCGCGAAGCTTCTGCCGGGCGCGAAGACGCGTCATACGCGTGAAGTCGGCGAAGTGGAAGCGACCTATAACGAGGCGCTTACCGAGGCGGTGCAGGCAGAGCGCAACCGGCAGGCCGCATTCGCCGCCGCCGAGCGTGAACACCAGGAGGCGGTCCGTATCGAGGCGGAGAGAGTCGCAGCTCAGAACGAGGAGGTAAATGCGTTCAAGACGCGCTACGGCGAGCAAGATCCGGATGCCGTCGTCACCTACTGTTCGATGGTGCTTGCGGCCAGCCGCTATCCCGAACGATTCCCCCAGCAACACAAGGTCGCGTATGTGCCGGAGTCACGCCAACTGGTGATCGAGATGGATCTGCCGACATACGACATCGTGCCCGAGGTTCTCGATTATCGCTACGTGAAAGCCAAAGATGAGACCGTCCCGAAGGCGCGCCCTACAACGCAGCGGAGGGGTCTGTACGCAAACGTTGTCGCTCAAGTGACGCTTCGGACCATGCACGAGATGTTCCAAGCGGACGGTCCCGGTCACGTCGAATCGATCGTCTTCAACGGACACGTCAACACGATTGATCCGCGCACCGGTCAGCCAACTCATCCTTGCCTCATCACGCTCCGGTCCACTCGCGACCTCTTCGACGGTCTCGACCTCGCGCGCGTCGAGCCCGACGCATGCCTTCGAGGGCTAAACGCGTCGGTCTCTCGCAATCCCGCGGAGCTCGCCCCCGTGCGCCCTGTTCTTGAGTTCGACATGGTCGATCCGCGCTTCGTCCAGGAGACCGACGTCCTTTCGACGATCGACGAGCGGCCCAACCTCATGGAGTTGACGCCCGGCGAGTTCGAGGCGCTGATCACCAACCTGTTTGAGAAGATGGGACTTGAGACGCGGATGACCCAGGCATCTCGCGATGGTGGAGTCGACTGCGTTGCCTACGACCCCCGCCCGATCTTCGGCGGCAAGGTCGTCATCCAAGCCAAGCGTTACAAGAACACCGTCGGCGTCAGTGCGGTCCGCGACCTGTTCGGCACGATGCAGAACGAGGGAGCCAGTAAGGGCATCCTCGTCACTACCAGCGGATACGGAAAGGCATCGTTCCAGTTCGCTGAGAACAAGCCACTTGAGCTGCTCAGTGGAAGCAACCTGCTGTACCTGCTCGAGAAGCACGCCGGGACATCGGCCAAGATTGAACCGCCGGAGGACTGGGCCCAGCCGGAGGAACAGTCGGCCCGGGAAGCCCCGGTCGCGACAGAGCCGCTCCCCGATCCGCGAGCAGAAGGCTCCTAACGGTGAGCTGCCACTGTTCAACTCGGAGTTGCGGGCTCAGTCAGATCCTCAACCTGGGCGCCGTGAGTGCCTCGGAGAGTCACGCGAGTACGAGCACGAAGAGCGCGCCGAACACGAGCGGATCGTGGTAGCAGCTAGTCGCTGGCGAAGGCCGCCATTCGCCCAACAAAAAACCCCGCCTTCGCGGGGCTTTTCATTATCGGGGCGCCGAGATTCGAACTCGGGACCTCACCGACCCGAACGGTGCGCGCTACCAGGCTGCGCCACGCCCCGATGCGCCGTCAGTATTCCATAGCGCGTCCGTCGGCCGGTCCGCCGCGTTCGCTCCCCAGCGCCCGACGCTCCGACGCATCTCGAGCCCGGTGCCGTATCTTCGCCCAATGCCCGCGCCGACAGCCGACATCATCGCCGAGCTAGACCACCTGCTCGACCCTGCGCGCTTCGACGACTACGGCCCGAACGGCCTCCAAGTCCCAGGCGCGGCCGAGGTCACGACCGTCGCGACCGGCGTCTCCGCCCACCTCGAGCTGTTCGAGCGAGCCGCCGCCGAGCACGCGCAGCTGCTGCTCGTCCACCACGGCATCTTCTGGGGCTCGCCGATCGGCCCGATCGACGCCCAGCTCAAGCGCCGCCTCGAAGTCCTGTTCGACGCCGACCTCGCGCTGGCCGCCTACCACCTGCCGCTCGACGCGCATCCCACGCTCGGCAACAACGCGCTGCTCGCCAAAGCGCTCCGCGCAAGCGAGCTCGAACCGTTCGCGCTGCACCACGGCGAGCCGATCGGTTTCGTCGCGACGTTCGACGGCGACGGCATCGCACCGACCGACCTCTTCACGCGCGCGCACGAGATCACCGCGCGCGAGCCGCTCGTCTTCGACGTCGGCCCACCAATCGTGCGCCGCGTCGCGATCGTCTCCGGCGGCGGCTCCGACTACATCGCCGACGCGGCAGCCGCTGGCGCCGACGCGCTGCTGACGGGCGAGCCGAGCGAGCGCGACATGGCGCAAGCGCGCGAGCATCGCATCCATCTGATCGCTGCCGGCCACTACGCGACCGAGACGTTCGGCGTCAAGGCGCTCGGCGAGCATCTCGCCGAGCGCTTCGGCGTGCAGCACGTCTTCATCGACGTGCCCAACCCCGTCTGAGCCGCCCGTCTCGCGTCCACTCGACGGGCGAGCGCGCTCTCGTTTCGCGCCCCTCGCAACGCCCCTCGCAAATTGCACGATCGCGCTCTAACATGAACTGACCGGCCGGTTGTCCGGCTGGCCAGCTCGATCACCAACGAGGAGGAGAGTCCCGATGGAGGCCACCGCGACGGCGTCGGCGAACGCGCCGGCAACAGGCTCGCGCACGATCGCCGACCTGATTCCGCTTGCCGCCGCGGCATTCGGCGAGCAGACGGCGATCCGCTACAAGCGCGATGGCGCGTGGCACGACGTCAGCTACGTGCAGCTGGCCGACACGGTGCAGGAGCTCGCGCTCGGGCTGATCGACCTCGGCATCGAGCCCGGCGATCGCGTCTGCATCCTCGCGAACACGCGTCCCGAGTGGTCTTACGCCGACATGGCCGCCAGCTCAGCCGGCGCAGTCGTCGTACCGATCTACCAGACGAACTCTCCCGAGGAGTGCCTCTGGGTCATCTCCGACTCCGATGCCTGCGCGATCGTCTGCGAGAACGAGGAGCAGCTCGAGAAGATCGCCGCGATCCGCGACCAGGTTCCGGGCATCCGCACGGTCATCGTGATCGACGCACCGAGCGACACGATCGCCTCCGGCGCGTCTGACGCCGTGCGCGCGCTGAACGCGATTCCGCTCGACGACGTCGCCGCGCGCGGGCGCAATCGCGCCGACGCGACCGACGAGCTCGAAGCGCGCCGCGCGGCCGTCAACGCCGATGACCCGTTCACGTTCATCTACACCTCCGGCACGACCGGTCCGCCGAAGGGCTGCGTGCTGACGCACGGCAACTACCGCGCGATCATCGACATGGTCGGCGAGGCCGGCGAGATCCAGGGCGACGAGGTCATCTACCTGTACCTCCCGCTCGCGCACTCCTTCGCGCTGTTGATCCAGCTCGCCGTCTTCGACCTCGGCGGCACGCTTGCCTACTTCGGCGGCGACACGACGCAGATCGTCGCCGAGCTGCAGGAGGTCAAGCCGACCTACCTGCCGTCCGTGCCGCGCGTCTTCGAGAAGATCTACACGCTCGCGCAGGCCGCGATCCAGAGCAAGCCGCCCGAGGAGCAAGCCCAGGCGAAAGCCGCGATCGAGCTCGGCGTCAAGGTGCGCAACATGCTCAACGCCGGCGAAGCGATCCCCGAGCAGCTGCAGAAGCCGTTCGAGCAGGCCGACGAGGAGCTGTTCAAGAACGTCCGCGCGATCTTCGGCGGCAATGTGCGCCACGCGACCAGCGGCGCCGCGCCGATCGCGCACGAGATCCTCGAATTCTTCTGGGCCTGCGGCGTGCCCGTGCTCGAGGGCTACGGCATGACCGAGACGGCAACTGCCGCAACGACCTCGACGGTCGCCAATCACAAGTTCGGCACCGTCGGGCGTGCGCTACCCGGCGTTGAGCTGAAGATCGCCGACGACGGCGAGATCCTGATCAAAGGCCCGAACATCTTCCACGGCTATCACAACAACGCCGACGCGAGCTTCGGCGCGATCGAGGACGGCTGGATGCACACCGGCGACCTCGGCTCGATCGACGCGGACGGCTACCTTTCGATCACCGGCCGCAAGAAGGACATCATCATCACTGCCGGCGGCAAGAACCTGACGCCGGCGAACATCGAGAACGACCTGAAGCAGTGCCGCTGGATCTCACAAGCGGTCATGCACGGCGACAAACGCCCCTACCCCGTCGTGCTGATCACGCTCGACGAGGAGGAGATGCCGGCGTTCGCCAGCCAGCACGACCTGCCGCAGGACATCGCCTCGCTCGCCCAGTGCGACGAGGTGCGCGCGATGATCCAAGTGGAGATCGACCGCGCGAACACCAAATACGCGCAAGTCGAGCAGGTCAAGAAGTTCGCGATCCTCGACCACGATCTCTCGCAGGCGACCGGCGAGCTGACGCCCACGCTGAAGGTCAAGCGCAACGTCGTCAACGAGAAATATGCCGAGCTGTTCGACGCGCTCTACGCGCGCTGATCGAGCCGAGCGACCGGAGCGCAGAGCACGATGGACCGCCCGCGCCACCCGCCGGCCTGTAGCAGCTCGCCCAGCTGCGAACATGGGTACTGATGCGCAGCGATCCGAGCGATAACGGCGGGCTGTTCGTCGGGCGCAGGCCCGGCACGGCGCCGATCCGCTATCGCGCGCTGCCCGAGCGCGGCAGCGCCAAGCGCCAGCGCATCGACGGCTCGTTCGCCGGCACGCTCGTCGCCGCGATGATCTTTCTCAGCCTGCTCTGCTGGGGCCCGATTCCGCTCGCCTGCCTCTGGGTGGGCTCGCAAGTCGACTACCTCTCCGGCAGCGTCGGCATCGGCATCCTCGTCTCCTTCGTCGCGCTGTTCGTGCTGCTGTTCGGCAGCCTGGCGCTGCTCAAACGCCTCGATCAAGCATGGATCCTCGTACGCCGCGCGGCCGGCCACGACCAGCGCACGGGAGTGATGGGGCGCATCTTCGGCATCACCGCCGCCGTCTGCGGCCTTGCCTTCGCGTTCTGGTTCGTCGTCATCCACGGGCCGGGGTCGATCACGATGTCGGGCAACGGCCAAGGATGAGCGTCGCGATCGCGACGTGCCGGCACCGGACCGCGCGCGAGACCCGCTGCTAGGACTGGCCTGGCCGTGAGTCTGCTCGACTACTACAAGCAGTTCGAAGGAATGTCAGAGGAGGAAGTCAACGCCGGCCTGCGCGCCGAAGCCGAAGAGCGCAGGCGCAAAGCGCTGACACGCGTCGAGACGCTCGACCTCTCGCAAACGACCTGGCCGGAGCTGCCGCACCCGCGCATCGTCAACGCGATCACGTTCGTCGCCAGACGCGGACTGCACCGCTACCCGCACTTTCGCGGCTCCGAGCTTCGCGACGAGCTCGCCGCGAGCCTCGGCGTCGAGCCTGCGCGCCTGATCCTCGGCAACGGCGCCGCCGAGCTGCTCAGCTCAGCTACGCGCGCGCTGATGGAGCCGGGTCAGCAGCTGCTGACCTCATGGCCCTCCTACCCGCTCTACCCAATCATGGCGCGTCGCGCGCACGGGCAGGCCGTACCGGTCACCGGCGGCGTCGACGCGCTGCTCGAGGCCGCGCAGGAGCCGAGCACGCGAGTGATCGCGCTCGCCAACCCGAACGATCCGACCGGCGAGCTGATCTCCGGCGGCGAGCTGCAGCGACTGCTCGACGGCTTGCCCGAGACCGTCGCCGTGCTGCTCGACGAGTCGCTCGTCGAGTTCATCGACGCCCAGCCGGTCGACACCTCGCTGAAGCTGCTCGAGGCCTATCCGCGCCTGCTCGTCTTCCGCAGCTTCTCGAAGGCGTGGGGCCTCGCCGGCCTGCGTGTCGGCTACGCGATCGGCAGCCCGCGCTCACAAGAGCTGCTCGCCGAGCTCGAGCCCGACCTCGGCGTCTCGGAGGTCTCGCAAGCCGGTGCGCTCGAGGCGCTGCGAACGTGCTCGAACCTGATGGCCAAGCACGTCGAGACGATCCGCGAGGAGCGCCCGCGGCTGATCGAGGCGCTGCGCGAGCGCGGCTTCGACGTCGCCGAGAGCCAGTCCAACTTCGTCTGGGCCGCGCATCCGACGCTCAGCGGCGGAGCGCTCGCCGCGCAGCTCGAGCAGGCCGGCATCCTGATCGCCGAAGGCGCCGCGCTCGAGCAGCCGCGCTACGTGCGCATCGCGATCCGCAAGAGCAGCGCGACAGCGCGGCTGCTCGCAGCGATCGACAACGCTGCCTAGCGCCACGAGCGCTGCGCTCGCCGCTCGGCGACGCTAGCTCGCCGAGCCCGACTGGCGCAGCAACGTTCCGGTCGTCCCCTCGAGGATCTTGCGCCAGGCGCTGACCTCTTCCGGGCCCTCCTCGAAGTGCTCGACGACCTTGCGCACGCGCGCGCCCGAGATCTCGATGCCGTGACGCTCGGTGATCTCCTGGTAGTGCTCGTACTGCTCAGCGAGATGCTTCGTGACCGACTCGAAGCCGTGGCGCGCGATCTCGACGCGCGAGGTGAAGTTCATCATCGACGTCTGGAACATCAGCTCGTCGGTCGGTTCCGGCTCGATCAGCACGATGTCGACGCCCGGATAGCGGCTCTCCCAGGTCTTCGCCAGTTCGTGCAGTCGCTGGTGTGCGACGAGCTTGAACGCCTGATATCCGATCTGCGGGAAGCCCATGTCCGAGACGCGCCGCGGGCGCGAGCCGCGCAGCGTGCGCACGCTGCCGGCAAAGTCGTTGACGAACGGAACGATCGGATTGATCACGACGACGAGCTTCGCGCCGGCCTCGACGGCAATGTCGAGGTTCGTCGTCGAGACCATGCCGCCGTCGATCAGCTCGCGATCGTTGACGCGCACCGGCGCGTAGACCATCGGCAGCGCGCCCGAGGCGCGCACGGCCTTCGAGATCGGCACTTCTTCGGCCTCATCGACGCCGAAGACGACGCGCTCGCACGTGTCGAGGTCGGTTGCCGTCAGGTAGAGCTCGCACGCGAGCTCGCTGAAGTTGTCCGTGCGACCCGGCTCGCTGAGCACCTCGTGCAGGTAGCGCTCGATGCCAGAGCCCGTGTATGCGCCCGACGGCAGGCCCTCAGCGAAGCCGAGCAGCACGTCGAGAACCGACACGCCGCCGCGCTGCGTGACGATCTGCTTCGCGAGCGAGAGCGCGCGCAGCGGCAGCACGGCACCCTTGCGTGCGAACTCGATCAGGTTCGGCCGCAGCAGATCGCCGAGGTCGACGTCTTTGAACGGCGGCGTGCCCTGGCGCGTGACGACGCGCATCATCTCCTCGGGCGTCACGCCGTTGGCGCTCAGCGCAGCGATGAACGCACCGGCCGACGTGCCGACGTAGACGTCGAACTGGTTTACGCTGCTGTTGACAGCGAGCAAGTCGAGCGCGCGCAGCGCGCCGATCTCGTAGACGCCTCCCGTGAAGCCGCCACCACCGAGCACGAGCGCGGTCTTGTGTCGCCGCGGACGCCGGCGGCGATCGGGCGACGCCGTGCGGCCCACTCCACGCGCCTCAGCCTGCTTGGCCGCTCGCTGACGCTTGGCCGCAACCTTCGCCTGATCCGTCGGTTCAAGCTTGACAACCTTGCCCATCGCTACTCGATTCTAGGGGACAAGTGCCGCGAAAGGTCGATATTTCGCTCCTCAGACTGCTCAACGAGACACGCCGGCGCGGGGCGGCGACAACAGCTGCGCTGCAAGGCGCGAGCGGCGCAGCCGTCGTCGTGCTCCTCGCGACGTTCCTCGCAGCAGGCACGCTCGCGTTGCCGGCCGGCGCGCTTGCTGCGCCGGGCACGCTCGCCGGACTGCAAAGCGATCTGACGCATCAACTGAAGATCGCCGGCTCGCACTCGAGCGCCTACGTCTACGACCTCACGAGCAAACAAGCTCTGTTCTCCGAACGCGCGACCGTCAAGCGCCCGCCGGCGTCCGTCGAGAAGCTGTACACAGCGACGACTGCGCTAGAGAAGCTCGGACCGACCGCACGGTTGTCGACGACCGTGCTCGGCACCGGCCAGCTCGGAGCAAACGGCGTCTGGGAAGGCGACCTCTATTTGCACGGCAGCGGCGATCCGACGTTCGGCGACAACTCGTTTATCCACAGCCACTACGGCGGCGTCGGCGCCAGCATCTCGACGCTCGTCTCGCAACTGATCAGCACCGACGGCATCCACGCCGTACGCGGCTCGGTCTACGGCGACGAGTCCTACTTCGATTCGCTGCGCGGCGAGCCGTCGAGCGACTACGCGCAGGATCCGTTCCTCGAAGGCACGCTCAGCGGGCTCGCATTCGATCGCGGCGAGACCGGCAAGGAACGCGGCGCCCACGCTCCCGCTGCATATGCCGCGCGCAAGCTGTGGGCTTCGCTGAAGGACGACGGCGTCAGCATCCGCGGCTCGACCGGCACCGCGAGCGCTCCTGCCGGCGCCGTGCAGCTCGCTGCCGTAAGCTCGCCGACGGTCGACGAACTGCTCGGCCTGATGCTGCCGCCGTCTGACAACTTCTTCGCCGAGACGCTCGTCAAGGATCTCGGCGTCGCCTTCGGCGGCAGCGGCACGACGGCCGCCGGCGCGGCTGTCGTCAGCCAGACGATCTCTTCGCAGTTCGGCATCACGCCGCACATCGTCGACGGCTCAGGGCTCTCCGAAGCCGACAAAACGTCGGTCTACGAAGTCGCCGACCTGCTCGTCGGGCTCGAGCCGACGCCGACCGGCGCACTGCTGCGAGGCAGCATGGCGATCGCCGGGCGTACCGGCACGCTCTCCGAACGGATGCGCCACACGCGCGCAGCCGGCAACTGCCAGGGCAAGACCGGCACGCTGACCGGCTACTCGAACCTCGTCGGCTACTGCCAGGCCGCCGACGGCCACCTGCTCGCGTTCGCGTTCTTCAACGACGCGATCTCGACGTCGCTCGCTCACGTGATCCAAGATCACATGACGATCACGCTCGCCGACTACTGAGCGAGCAGCAGAGACGCCGCGAACGGCGAGCCGAGCGACGGCGATCGCAAGCAACTAAAGATTCTCCGCTTGCCGTCGATAAGTCCGCATGATCTATCGAGCACTAGCCCGCTTCAAGGGTCAATCGACGGCGCTGATCCGTCTCCGCGACGAGTCCGACGCGCTCGTGCGCGTGAAGAGCCAGTCGGGCTTCACGCTGATCGAGCTGCTCGTCGTGATCCTGATCATCGGCATCCTCGCCGCGATCGCGATTCCGGCCTTCCTCAGCCAGACGAGCAAGGCAAACGACTCCGCCGCGAAGACGCAGGTAGGCACGCTGCAGACGACGATCCAGACTTACGCCTCTGAACACAACGGCAACTACGAAGGCGCGACGCTCGCAGAACTGCAGAAAATCGAGCCGACGCTGAAGGACACGACGACGGCGAAAGCCAAAATCGCGGGCACGCCGACGGCGACGGGCTTCGAAGTCGAATCCACAGCGGTGGGTAGTGGCGACGTCTTCAAACTGAAAAACGCCGAAGGCGAAATCTCGCGCAACTGTACGACCGGCGGCACTGGCAACAGCCGCGGCGGCTGCAAATCCGGCTCCTGGTAGCAGGCCTCGTGCCGCTTAGGTCGCGCCGACGCGGCGCGCACCCGGATCGCAGTCGGGCGTCGGCCGCTCGGCGATCCATCGGCCGCTAGCGATCCAGCAGCTCGCGCAGCGCCGCTTCGTCCAGCACTGCCACGTCCAGCCGCTCGGCCTTCGCCAGCTTCGAGCCGGCGCTCTCGCCGGCGACCAGGTAGTCGGTCTTCTTCGAGACCGAGCCCGTCACGCGACCGCCGGCGGCCGTGATCCGCTCGGTCGCCTGCTCGCGCGACCACTGCGGCAGCGTCCCTGTCAAGACCAGCGTCTTGCCGTTGAGCGGACCCTCTGACGGTGCCGGGCCCTCCTCGGCAAAGCGCAGCCCAAGCTCGCGCAAGTCGGCGATCAGCGCCTGCATGCGCGCCTCGTCGAGCTGAGCGCGAATCAGCGCGGCCATCTTCGTGCCGACGCCGGGCGTCTGCTCGATCTCCTCCGGCGTCGCTGCCAGCAGCGCGTCGATGTCGCGAAAGCGCTGAGCGAGGTTGCGCCCGGTCACCTCACCGACCTCCTCGATGCCGAGCGCGAACAGCACGCGCGCGAACGGCCGCTGCTTCGAGGCCTCGAGCGCGCCGAGCAGGTTGCGCGCGGAGATCTCGCCGAAGCCGTCCAGCTCGATCAGCTGCTGCTCGCTCAGGCGGTAGAAGTCGCCCGCCGTGCTGACGAAGCCGCGCTCCTGCAGCAGCGCCACCTGCTTTTCGCCGAGCCCATCGATGTCCATCGCTCCGCGCGAGACGAAGTGCTTGAGCAGCTGCCAGGCACGGCCTGGGCAGAGCTGGTTGGGGCACTTCGTGAAGACGGCGCCCTCCGGCTTGATCGTCGGCGTGTCGCAGAACGGGCAGCGCTTCGGCGGGCGTGGCCGCCGCGGGCGGCGCTTGTGCTCGGCGACGTGCGGCGCCGGCGAGACTACCTGCGGGATCACGTCGCCGGCGCGCAGCACGATCACGTCCTCGCCTGGGCGGATGTCCTTGCGCGCCAGATCCTCCTCGTTGTGCAGCGTCGCCATGCCGATCCGCACACCGCCGACGGTCACCGGCGCGAGCACTGCATACGGGCGCATGTCGCCGAACTTGCCGACGTTCCACATCACCTTCTCCAAGCGCGTGACGGCCGTCGTCGGCGGGAACTTCCACGCAACCGCCCAGCGCGGATCGCGACCCACCGTGCCGAGCCGGCGCTGCAGCTCGAGGTCGTCGACCTTGATCACGACGCCGTCGATCTCGAAGTCGAGCTCGCCGCGACGCTGCTGCCAGGCCAGGCATTGCGCGATCACCTGCTCCTCGCTGCCGATCAGCTTGATGTCCGGATTGACGCGAAAGCCGTGCTCGCGCAGCCACTCGAGCGCCTGCGAGTGGCGCTCGAAAGACAGTCCCTCGGTGACGCCGACCTGGTAGGCCCAAATCGACAGCGGCCGCTTCGCCGCGTCGGCCGGGTCGAGCTGGCGCACCGTGCCGGCGGCCGAGTTGCGCGGGTTCATGAACGTCGACTCGCCGGCTTCCGCGCGCCGCTCGTTCAGCGCCGTGAAGTCGGCCAGCGACATGTAGACCTCGCCTCGCACCTCGACGAGCGCCGGAGCGTCGTCGAGCTTCAACGGGATCGCCGCGATCGTACGCAGGTTGTGCGTGACGTCCTCGCCGATCTCGCCGTTGCCGCGCGTCGCGCCGCGCGCCAGCACGCCGTCGCGATAGACGAGGCTGATCGCGAGTCCGTCGATCTTCGGCTCGACGACGTACTCGAAGCTCGCGCGCTCGATTCCCTCGCGCGCGAGGTGGTTGCGCATCCGCTCGACCCACGCGCGCAGCTCCTGCTCCGAGCGCACGTTGCCGAGCGACAGCATCGGCTCGAGGTGCTCGACTTTCTCCAGCCGGCTGACCGGCTCGCCACCTACGCGCTGCGTCGGCGAGTCCGGCCTCAGCAGCTCCGGATGCTCGCGCTCGATTGCGCGCAGCTCGTCGAGCAGCGCGTCGTACTCGTCGTCGCCGATCTCAGGATCGTCGAGGACGTAGTAGCGGCGCGAGTGGTACTCGAGCAGCTCGCGCAGCTCGCGCGCACGCTCGTGCGCCGGCGCGGCGCTCACGGCGCCTCGCGCGCCGGCCGATCCGTGATCGGCGGCGCCAGCAGCTCCTCCAGGTCGAAGCGCCGCAGCGCCTCCAGACCGGGGCGGTCGGTCAAGTCGAAGTGGATCGGCGTGACCGCGATGCGTCCCGCAGCAACCGCCGCGAGGTCGGTGCCGGGCTTGTCGTGGAAGCCCGGATCGGAGCCGTAGATCCAGTAGCGGCGGCGATGCTCCTCCTCCTCCTGCAGCTTCAGCTCGTCGCGATAGATGCGCTTGCCGAGGCTCGCCACCTCGACGCCGCTCGGCTCGCCGGCCGGCACGTTGACGTTGAGCAGCGTGCCCGTCGGCAACGGCACGTCCTCGATCCGCTCGACGATGCGCGCGACGAAGTTCGCAGCGATCTCGAAGCCGAAGCCGCCGGCGAAGCGGTAGTCGAGCGCACGCGCGCCAGACTGCTGTGAGACGGCGATCGACGGCAGCCCGAGCACGACGCCCTCGAGCGCCGCTGCGACGGTGCCCGAGTAGGTGATGTCATCGCCGAGGTTCGCGCCGTGGTTGATTCCGGCCACGACGATGTCCGCCGCGAAGCCCTCGATCAGCCCGAGGCTCGCCAGGCGCACGCAATCGACCGGCGTGCCGTCCGTCGCATAGCCGACCGTGCCGTCGGCGAACGGCACCTCCTCGACCCACAGCGGCCGGCGCGTCGTGATCGAGCGCGCCATCGCCGAGCGGTTGCCGTCGGGCGCGATCACTGCCAGGCGAATGCCGTCGAGGCCGGCGAGCGCGCTGCGCATCGCCTGCAGCCCGTCGGCTTCGATCCCGTCGTCGTTTGTCAGCAGTACGTTCAGCATCTTCCCCGCTGCTCCCAGCATAGGGGTCGCTTCGGCCCCCGAATGTGAAGCTCCTCCACTATGCCTGCGCGCCCTGATCGCCGTAGTTGACGTGCGCCAGCGCGAGCCCGTGCGCCGGCGCCGTCGCTCCCGCCTGCGCTCGCGGCCGCCCGTCCAGCAGCGCGCGGAACTGCTCGACCGTGCGCCGCCCGCTTGCGACCTCGAGCATCGTGCCGACGAGCGCGCGATTCATGTGCCGCAGGAACATGTCCGCCTCGATCCAGAACTCGAGCAGCTCGCCCTGCTCGAGCCATTCGGCGCGCGTGACGTCGCAGTGAAACCACGAGTGCTCGGTCTCGCTCGGCGTGAACGCCGTGAAGTCGTGGCGCCCGCACAGCGCCCGCGCGCACTCGAGCAGCGCATCGCGATCGAGCGCGCCGGTCCACCAGAACGACGTGCGGCGCGCGAAGACGCTGCGCGCTCGGCGCGCGAGCACGCGGTAGCAGTAGGTGCGGCTGCGCGCGTCGCGGCGCGCGTCGAAGCCCGGCGCGGCCGGCTCGGAGCGCAGCACGGCGACGTCGTCGTCGAGCAGCCCGTTCAAGCGCAGCGGGTCGACTGCCTCGTGCGCATAGCTTGCAACCTGACCCCACGCATGCACGCCGCGATCGGTGCGCCCGGCGACCGTAAGCCGCAGCGGCCGCCCGTCGGCGCCGGTCTCGCCAAGCACCGTCTGCAGCGCGCGCTCGAGCTCCTCCTGCACCGTGCGCAAGCCCGGTTGGCGCCCCCAGCCGGCGAACGCCGAGCCGTCGTACTCGAGCGTCAGTTTCGTCACCATCGGCGCAGCCTCGGCCGCGACCGGCGCGTCAGACGAGCTCGATGAAGACCATCTCGGTCGCGTCGCTCTTGCGCGGACCGAGCTTGAGAATGCGCGTGTAGCCGCCTGGGCGGTCGGCGTAGCGCGGCGCGACGTCCTCGAACAGCTTGTGCACGGCAAACTTGTCCTGCGAGAGCGTCGAGAGCGCCTGGCGGCGAGCGTGCAGGTCGCCGCGCTTTGCCAGCGTGATCAGCTTCTCGATCTCCGGCTTGACCGCCTTCGCCTTCGCCTCGGTCGTCTTGATCCGCTCGTGCTCGATGATCTCCTTGCTCAGGTTCATCAACAGCGCCTTGCGATGGGCGCTGTCGCGGCTGAGCTTGTTGCGTGTCTTCTGGTGTCTCATCAGCGGATCGAGAGTCTAAACGGCCGAGGCGGAAGCGTCAGTCCTGGCGAAGGTTGAGGCCGCGAGAATGGAGCGTTTCGATGACCTCGTCGATCGACTTCTTGCCGAAGTTCGGGATCGCGTTGAGCTCGGCCTCGGACTTCGAGATCAGGTCGCCGACCGTCTGGATGCCGGCACGCTTGAGGCAGTTGTACGAGCGCACGCCGAGCTCCAGCTCCTCGATCAGGATCCCGAACTCCTCGCCCTGCAGCGCCGCCGGCTGACCGCCGGCGCCGACCGAGAGGCCGTGGCCGTCGAGTTGACCGCCCGGTGTCGCGCGCAGCTCCTGGATGCGGTCGGCGTCGGTGAAGATCGCGAGCTGGCTGATCAGCAGCTCAGCTGCCTCGCGCAGCGCCGCCTGCGGGTCGATCGAGCCGTCGGTCTCGATGTCGAGCGTGAGCTTGTCGAAGTCCGTCTTCTGACCGACGCGCGCCTGCTCGACGGCGTACGCGACACGGCGCACCGGCGAGAAGATCGAGTCGATCGGGATCACGCCGATCGGCTGGTCGGCCGACTTGTTCTCCTCAGCCGGACGGTAGCCGCGGCCGCGGCCGATCGTCATGTACAGCTCGAGCTTCGTTTTCTTCTCGAGCGTCGCGACGTGCACGTCCGGGTTGAGGATCTCGACGCCCGCCGGCAGGTCGATGTCTTTCGCGGTGATGTCGCCTGGACCGGTCACGACCAGCGGCGCCTCGACCTCGCTCGCGTCGGAGTGCATCCGGCAGACGACGCCCTTGAGGTTGAGCACGATGTCCGTCACGTCCTCCTTGACGCCGTTGATCGTCGAGAACTCGTGCGCAACGCCCTCGATGCGCACGCTCGTGACGGCTGCTCCTGAGAGCGAGGAGAGCAGCACGCGCCGCAGCGAGTTGCCGAACGTGTAGCCGAATCCGCGATCGAGCGGCTCGATCGTGAACGTGCCGCGGTTCTGCTCCACGGACTCGCTTGTGATCCGGGGGATTTGGAAGTCGAGCATGAGGGTCCTAACGTCGTTTTGGTGTCGCACCGGCGTCGATCGCGACGGCCGGCTCGGGAGCGCCGCCCGTCACGGACGGCGCGCATGAAGGTTCTACTACTTCGAGTACAGCTCGACGATGAGCTGCTCCTGCACCGGCGCGGCGACCTCGCGTCGCTCCGGCTTGCGCAGCACCTTGGCCGTCAGCGACTCGTGGTCGGCCTGAAGCCACGCAGGAATCTGTCCGGTGAGCTCGGTGGCGTCTCTGACCACCTGCGTAGCCGGCGTGCTCGCCTTGATCGCGATCACGTCGTTCGGCCTCACCTGATAGCTGGGGATGTTCACGCGCCGGCCGTTGACCGTCCAGTGGCCGTGGCGAATCAGCTGGCGCGCCTGGCGCCGTGAAGCAGCGAAGCCAAGGCGCACGAGCACGTTGTCGAGCCGGCTCTCCAGCAGCGCGAGCAAGTTCTCGCCGGTGATGCCCGGCTGGCGCGAGGCCTTCTCGTAGTAACCCGCGAACTGGCGCTCGAGCACGCCGTAGTAGCGCTTCGCCTTCTGCTTCTCGCGCAGCTGCACGCGGTACTCGCTCTGTTTGAGGCGGCCGCGGCCGTGCTCGCCCGGCGGATAGGAGCGACGCTCGACGCCGCACTTGTCCGTCAGGCAGCGCTCACCCTTGAGGAACAGCTTCTGGCCCTCGCGGCGGCACTGCTTGCACTGCGGTCCGGTGTCCCTGGCCATCTCTAGACTCTCCGCCGCTTGCGTGGGCGGCAACCGTTGTGAGCCTGCGGCGTGACGTCCTTGACACCCGTCACCTCGAGGCCGGCCGCCTGCAGCGAGCGGATCGCCGTCTCGCGACCGGAGCCCGGCCCCTTGACGTAGACCTCGACCTTCTGCAGGCCCTGCTCGAGCCCCTTGCGCGCGGCCGCGTCGGCGGTCACCTGCGCGGCGAACGGAGTCGACTTGCGCGAGCCCTTGAAGCCGGCGCCGCCGGCGGACTCCCACGCGATCACGTTGCCTGCCGTGTCGGTCAGCGAGACGATCGTGTTGTTGAACGACGTCTTGATGTGCGCCTGCCCGATCGGGATGTTCTTTTTCGCCTTGCGCCGTCCGCGCGCGCGTTTCGGTGCGGGAGGCATCTACTTCTTGCCCGCGCGCTTCTTGCCGGCGACCTGCATCCGCTTCGGGCCCTTGCGCGTACGCGCGTTCGTCTTCGTCTTCTGCCCGCGCACGGGCAGGCCGCGACGGTGGCGCAAGCCGCGATAGCAGCCGATCTCCTGAAGTCGTTTGATGTCCTGCGAGCGCTCGCGGCGAAGGTCGCCCTCGACCGTGAGGTTGTCGTCGATCGAGTCGCGCAGCTTCGCGACCTCGTCCTCGGTCAGGTCGCGGATGTACGTGTCCGGGCTGACGCCGACTTCGGCGAGGATCTTGTTCGACGTCGCGCGGCCGATCCCGTAGATGTAGGTCAGCCCGATCTCCGAGCGCTTGTTGAGCGGCAGGTTGATGCCCGCGATACGAGCCATCTAGCCCTGCCTCTGCTTGTGGCGCTTGTTCTGGCAGATCACCAGCACCACCCCGTGGCGGCGGATGATCTTGCATTTCTCGCACATCGGCTTGACCGACGGTCTTACCTTCATGATCCCTTTCGGCGCTTGTTCCGGCGACTTGGCTCTGGCTGCCGTTGCGGCTGCCGCTACCCCGTCGAGGAGTTTGCTCGGACGAATGACGGCCTCGTCCAAGCAGGACTCCAGATGGTAGCAACTCCTACTGGCTTGCGGCAGCCTGCGGCGCGTGCCGATCCTCGCGCGCTTCAGCCGGCAGGTGCCACGGCGTCAGGATCTTCGGTCCGTCGCCGGTGATCGCGATCGTGAACTCGAAATGCGCCGCCGCCGAGCCGTCTTGGGAGAAGATCGCCCAGCCGTCGCCGGCCACTCGAACGGCCGCGCGCCCGGCCGTCGTCATCGGCTCGACGGCGAGCACCATGCCCTCCTCGAGCTGCGGGCCCTTGCCGGGCTTGCCGTAGTTGGGCACCTGCGGATCCTCGTGCATGTCGCGTCCGATGCCGTGCCCGACGAGCGAGCGCACGACCGACAGGCCGGCGGCCTCGGCGACGCGCTGGATCGCATTCGACATGTCGCCCATGCGGTTGCCCTCGCGACACTCGGCGACGGCTGCGTACAGCGACTGCTCGGTCGCGCTCAGCAGGTTGCGCTGCTCGGCGCTGATCTCGCCGACTGCGAACGTGCGCGCTGCATCGGCGACCCAGCCGTCGAGCGTCACGCCCATGTCGACCGAGATGATGTCGCCCGGCTTCAGCCGGTAGGCGCCGGGGATGCCGTGCACGATCATCGCATTCGGCGAAGCGCAGATCGAGCCGGGAAAGCCGCGATAGCCCTTGAACGTCGGCACGGCGCCGCGCGAGCGGATGAAGCGCTCGACAGCCTCGTCCAGCTCCTCGGTGCTGACGCCGGGAGCGATTCGCGACTCGACGTCGTCCATCGCAGCAGCGAGGATCAGGCCGGCGCGGCGCATCTTCTCGATCTCCTCTGGCGACTTCTTGATGATCACCGAGCCAGCTTAGCTCGGGCGTGGTGGGGCTCGCGGGCGGCGCCGCTAGAGCTTTGTCTCGATCCGCAGCGTCGCGATCGTCGCTCTGATTCGCGCGTGCACCTCGTCGGGCTCACGCGTGCCGTCGAAGCGGCGCAGCAGCCCGGCGATGTCGTAGTGCTCGATCAGCGGCTCGGTCTGCGAGTGGTAGACCTCCAAGCGCCGGCGGATCGTCTCCTCCTTGTCGTCGTCTCGCTGCATCAGCCGCGAGCCGTCCTGATCGCAGATGCCTTCGTGCTTCGGCGGGTCGAACTCGACGTGGTAGATGTGGCTCGGGTTCTTCACGCACACGCGCCTGCCGGCGAGGCGACGAACGAGCTCGTCGTCGGGCACCTCGATCAGCAGCGCCGCCGTCAGGCGGCGGCGCAGGCCGTCGAGCGCCTTCGCCAGCGCGTCGGCCTGCTCGGCGTTGCGCGGAAAGCCGTCGAGCAGGAAGCCCTCGCTCGCGTCCGGCTCGCGCACTCGCTTGGAGATCATGCCGACGATCACCTCGTCGGGAACGAGCTCGCCGGCGTCCATGTAGCGCTTCGCCGCGAGGCCGAGCTCGCTGCCGGCGCCGACCTCGGCGCGCAGCATGTCGCCGGTCGAGATGTGCGGCAGGCCGAAGTCCTCGCGCAGGCGATCGGCCTGCGTCCCCTTCCCGGCGCCCGGCGGACCGAGCAGTATCAGGTTCAATTCGGACAAGTCCGAGGCAGCCTACCTACCTGAGCTGTCCGCCGGTTGCGGGCCCGGCGCGGTGACTCGACCGCGACGGCGCGCAACGGCTGCTTCGGGAAGCCCTCGCGCCGAAGCGCGATGGGCGCAGGCCCGGCTCCCGACCTCGGCCCGCGGGACTTACTTCAAGAACCCCTCGTAACTTCGCATCATCAGCTGCGCCTCGAGCTGCTTCATCGTTTCCAGCGCGACGCCGATCACGATCAGGATCGAGGTGCCGCCGAGCGGGATGTTCTGGTGCGTGCGCGCGATCAAGATCGTCGGCAGCGCCGCGACGGCGGCGAGGAACAGCGCGCCGGGGAAGGTCAGGCGCGCGAGGATGCGGTCGAGGAATTCGGCCGTCGGGCGCCCCGGCCGCACGCCGGGGATGAAGCCGCCGTACTTCTTCAGGTTGTCGGCCTGGTCGACCGGGTTGAACGTGACGGCCGTGTAGAAGTACGTGAACAGCAGGATGAAGATCGACTCGCCGACGACGTAGTGCCAGCCGTTCGGCGAGAAGAAGTCCGAGAGCTGCTGGCCCCAGTGCGTTTTGACGAGCTGCCCGACGGTCGGCGGGAAGGCCATGATGCTCGCGGCGAAGATCACCGGGATCACGCCGGCCATGTTCACGCGCAGCGGCAGGTAGGTCTGCCCGCCTTCGGTCATCCGCCGCCCGATCACGCGCTTGGCGTACTGCACCGGGATCCGCCGCTGCCCTTCCTGCACGAAGACGATGCCGGCGACGACGGCGAGCACGAGGAACGGCATCATCACCTTGAAGACCTGATCCTGCGAGGTCCACCACGTCTGGATGCCGCCGGGCAGGCGCGCGACGATCGAGGCGAAGATCAGCAGCGAGATGCCGTTGCCGATGCCGCGCTGCGTGATCAGCTCGCCGATCCACATCAGCATCACGCAGCCGGTCGTCAAGCAGACGACGATCAGGAAGATGTGCGGCGCGTCGAAGTGCGTGACGACCGATTCGCCGGCTTTCGCCTGCAGTGTGTGGAACAGGAAGACGTAGCCGATCGACTGCGCGAACGCGAGGCCGACGGTCAGGTAGCGCGTGTACTGCGTGATCCGCGCCTGCCCGACCTCGCCTTCCTTGGAGAGCTTTTCCAGCGACGGGACGGCGACCTGCAGCAGCTGCAGGATGATCGACGCAGTGATGTACGGCATGATCCCGAGCGCGAACAGCGCGATCCGCGAGAGCCCGCCGCCGGAGAACAGGTTCAGCAGGCCGAGGATGTTCGAGCCGCCGAACTCCTTCTGGATGTTGTTGACGGCGTGCAGGTTGACGCCGGGCACGGGGATGTGCGAGCCGAGCCGGTAGATCAGCAGCATCCCCGCCGTGAAGGCGATCTTCTTGCGGATGTCCGCGACTTGGAAGGCGTTGAGAATCGTCGAGAGCATGGTCGTTGACCCGCGACTCAGAGCGCCGCTGCACTCCCTCCCGCGGGGCGCCCGATTCTAGTCGATGTGCCTGAACGAGATGTGACTATCCCTGCCGCGGATCGCACGGCAGCGGATGTCTAGCTCTCGACGAGCTTGCAGCTGCCGCCGGCCGCCTCGATGCGCTCGCGCGCGCCGGCGCTGAAGGCGTGCGCGTGCACGGTCAGCGCCTTGCTGATCTCGCCCTTGGCGAGAACCTTGATCGGGACGTCCTTGCGCTTGCCGAGTCCGTTCGCCTTCATCAGCTCGATCGTCACCTCGGTGCCGGCGTCGAAGCGCTGCTCGAGCGCCGCGATGTTGACCGGCTGGGTGTGGGTGCGGAAGGGCTCGAACGGCATCGACTTCTTCATGTGCGGCCCGCGCAGCTTTCGCATGCGCATGTGGATCGGCATCTGCCCGCCCTCGAAGCGCGCGCGGCGCTTGGAGCCCGAACGCGAGCCGGCGCCCTTCTGGCCACGACCGGACGTCTTGCCCGTGCCCGAGCCTTCGCCGCGGCCGACGCGCTTGCGCGGGCGGCGGCTGCCCGGCGCCGGCGAGAGATTGTGCAGTCCGATGCGCTCCTGCTTCTCCTCCTCGACCGGGCTCACGACTTGCCCTCGTCGACCTCGACCAGGTGGCGGACGGCGTGCAGCATTCCGCGCGCCTGCTCGCAGTCCTCGACCTTGACCGTGTGTCCGATTCGGCGCAGGCCGAGCGAGCGCAGCGTGTCGCGTTGTTTCTGGTTCGCGCCGTTGCGCGACTTGCGCTGCGTCACGGTGAGCGCGGCCATCAGGATGCCGACTCCTGGCTCGCGGCTGCAACGGCAGGTTGTGCCTCGGACGCGGCGGCGTCGGCGGCCTCCGCGGCGACAGGCGCCTCCGCACCGGCGAGAGCCGCGCCGTTGGCCGGCGGCTCGCTGGTCAGACCGAGCACTTGGTTGACCGTCAGGCCACGCAGCTCGGCGACCTCGGCCGGCGTGCGCAGGCCGCGCAGGCCGGCGACGGTCGCCTTGACCAGGTTGATCGGGTTCTGCGTGCCAAGGCTCTTGGAGAGGATGTCGTGAATGCCGGCGAGCTCCAGCACCGCGCGAACGCCACCGCCGGCGATCACGCCGGTTCCGGGCGAGGCCGGCTTCAAGAAGACGCGGCCGGCGCCGAAGACGCCAGTCGTCTGGTGGGTGATCGTGCTGCCGTGCTTGGGCACGCGGAAGAGATCCTTCTTCGCACGCTCGACGCCCTTCTGGATCGCCAGCGGCACCTCGTTCGCCTTGCCGTAGCCGATGCCGACGACTTCGCGCTCGTCGCCGACGACGACGAGAGCCGTGAACGAGAAGCGCCGGCCGCCCTTGACGACCTTCGCGACGCGGTTGATCTCGACGACGCGCTCTTGCAGGTCGAGGCCGGCCGGATTTACTGATCTGTCGGTAGGAATGCTCATCGGTGGAGTGGAGAGGGTAGCGGTCGCGCGTGCAGCGCCCGTCAGACCT
Source organism: Solirubrobacteraceae bacterium (assembly GCA_036271095.1). Lineage (GTDB taxonomy): Bacteria > Actinomycetota > Thermoleophilia > Solirubrobacterales > Solirubrobacteraceae > Palsa-744. The sequence continues at coordinate 21,554 of DATBBG010000066.1, read as the reverse complement.
CGATCCCGCTCTCGCGGATCGCTTCGGCAAAGGCACGCACGTGACCGTGATAGCGGTAGCCGCCGCGGTCGAAGACCGCCTCGGAGACGCCGGCGGCTTTGGCGCGCTCGGCGAGTGCCTCGCCGGCGCGCTTGGTGCGCTCCGGCTTGCCGAGGCCGCGCAGGTCGGGCTCGTACCAGTTGACGGCCGCGAGCGTGCGCCCGGCGACGTCGTCGATCAGTTGCGCCGAGATTCCCTGGTTGGAGCGGAACACGGAGATGCGCGGGCGCTCGGGCGTGCCCGAGACCTTCGCGCGCACGCGGCGGCGCCGTTTGAGACGACGGTGGTCTTTCGTGATGACCGTCATGCGCGCTTACCGACCTTTCTCTGTACGTACTCGCCCTCGTAGCGGATGCCCTTGCCCTTGTAGGGCTCCGGCGGGCGCTGCTTGCGGATGATCGCTGCCGTCTCGCCGACGAGCTGCTTGGAGATGCCTCGGACGACGACGCGCGTCGGTTGCGGCACCTCGAACTCGATCCCATCGGGAGCCGGGATCGGCACCGGGTGGGAGTAGCCGACGGCGAGCTCGAGGTTCTTGCCCTTCAGCTGCGCGCGGTAGCCGACGCCTTGGATCTCCAGACGCTTCTCGTAGCCGGCCGTCACGCCCTGCACCATGTTCGCGACGAGCGAACGCGTCAGGCCGTGCAGCGCGCGGTGTTCGCCGCGGTCGGTCGGGCGCGTGACGAGCAGCAGCTCGCCATCCTGCTTGACCTCGATGTCGCGGTGTATCCGCTCGAAAAGTTCGCCTTTGGGGCCGTTGACACGGACCTCGCCGGGCTCGATCGCGACGGTCACGCCGCTCGGAACTGGAATGGGCTGTCTGCCGATGCGCGACATGCTCAGCTCACCAGACCTGCGCGAGAACCTCGCCGCCGACGCCCGCCGAGCGCGCGTCGTGGCCGGTCATCACGCCGTGTGAAGTCGAGACGATCGAGGTGCCCATGCCGCCGAGCACCTTGGGGATGTGCTTGGCGTCGACATACGTGCGCCGCCCTGGGCGCGAGACGCGCCGCAGGCCGGAGATCGCCGAGCGGCGATCCTCGGTGTACTTCAAGCGGATCTCGAGCAGCTCGCCGGCGCTGCCGTCGGCTTTCGGCGCGACCGAGAAGGACTCGATGTAGCCCTGCTCGGCAAGGATCCGAGCGAGCTCGCTCTTCAGTTTCGAGGCGGGAATCTCGACTGTCTCATGCGCGGCGTGAATCGCGTTGCGCACGCGCGTGAGGAAGTCTGCGATCGGATCTGTCATCGACATGGTTCGTTCTTTCGTGAAGGCTCGTCGCCGTCTACCAGGACGACTTCGTCATTCCGGGGATCTGGCCGTTGTGCGCGAGCTCGCGCAAACAGATGCGGCAGACCCCGAACTTGCGGTAGACCGCACGCGGGCGACCGCAGCGGCTGCAACGAGTATAGGCCTGAGTTTTGTATTTCGGTGGGCGCGCCTGCTTGACGCGCTGCGATGTCTTCGCCATCAGTCGTCGCTCTCTTTCTCGTCTGAGTTCTCAGCCGCCTGCGTCGAGGACTGCTCCTCGCTCGCCTCAGCTGATCCGTCGGCCTGTGGCTCGCTCGTCGCCTCTGACGCGGCGCTCTCACCCGTGGCTTCGGGCTCTGAAGTCTCGGCCGTCGGCTGCTCCTCGGCCGCCTCCGCCACAGGCTCAGGCTCGGCTTTCCGCGCTTTTTTGGCAGCTGGTTTCGGCGTCGGGTTTGCCGCCTCGGCAGCCTTCGCCGCCTCAGCGGCGGCGTGCGCCTCGGCCTCGGCCTCATCGGCCTTCGGGTCATACCCCTTCGGTCGCCCTTGCGAGGCGAACGGCATGCCGAGCGCCTGCAGCAGCGCGAACGCCTCGGTGTCGCTGGCGGCGCTCGTCGTGATCGTGACGTCGAGGCCGCGCACCTGGTCGATCGCGTCGTAGTCGATCTCAGGGAAGATGATCTGCTCGCGCACGCCCAACGTGTAGTTGCCGCGTCCGTCGAACGAGCGCGGGTTCAGCCCGCGGAAGTCGCGAATTCGCGGGATCGCGACCGACACGAGCCGGTCGAGGAACTCGTACGCGCGCTCGCCGCGCAGCGTCACGGCGACGCCGACCGGCATGCCCTCGCGCAGTTTGAAGGCAGCAATCGACTTGCGCGCGCGGCGCACGCTCGGCTGCTGGCCGGCGATCGTCGCGAGCTGCTCGGTCGCTGCCTTCAGCACTTTCGAGTCCTGCTTGGCCAGGCCGACGCCCATGTTCAACGTGATCTTCTCCAGGCGCGGAGCCTGCATCGCCGAGGAGTAGCCGAAGCGCTCGATCAGGCTCGGGCGGATCTCCTCGAAGTAACGCGTCTTCAGGCGTGCGGGCGGTGCGTCTGCAACGGGTGCGCTCATCAGTCGAGCTCCGCTCCGGTGCTCTTGGCGACGCGCACGCGCTTGCCGCTGCTGCGCTCGATGCGCACGCGCGTCGGGTTGCCTTTGGCGTCGAGCAGCATCACGTTGGAGATGTGGATCGGGCCCTCGCGCTCGATCACGCCGCCGAGCTGGCCCTCGGTGCCGGCGATCGGCGAGGTGCTCTGGTTCTGCTGCGGACGCACGGCGCGCTTGACCATGTTCAGGCCCTCGACGTAGAGGCGCTGCTTGGCCGGCTCGACGCGCAGCACCTTGCCAGTCTTGCCGCGGTCCTTGCCGGCGGTGACCTTGACGCGATCGTCGGAGCGGATCTTCAGGCCCGAGCGCTTGACCGGCTGCTTGCTCTTGCGCGCGGCCATCACAGCACCTCGGGCGCGAGCGAGACGATCTTCATGAAGTTGCGCTCGCGCAGTTCGCGCGCGACCGGGCCGAACACGCGCGTGCCGCGCGGGTTGTTCTGGTCGTCGATGATCACAGCAGCGTTCTCGTCGAAGGCGATGTACGTGCCGTCGTCGCGGCCGATCGGCTTCTTCGTGCGCACGATCACGGCCGTCACGACGTCGCCCTTTTTGACGGCGCCCTGCGGGTTGGCCTGCTTGACGGTCGCCGTGATCACGTCGCCGACGAACGCGTAGCGTCGCTGCGAGCCGCCCTTGACGCGAATGCAGAGGATCTCGCGCGCGCCGGTGTTGTCGGCCACGCGAAGGCGTGTCTCGTTCTGGATCATCGCGCGCGCTCCAGCACGTCGACGAGCGCCCAGCGCTTCATCCGCGACAGCGGCCGGCTCTCGATCACGCGCACCGTGTCGCCCTCGTTGGCGTCGTTGTTCTCGTCGTGCGCGTGCAGCGTCGTCGAGCTGCGCACGATCTTCTCGTAGCGGCGATGGCGGCGGGCGAAGTCGATGCGCACCGTGATCGTCTTCTCGGCCTTGTCCGAGACGACGATGCCCTGACGCACGCGGCGCTGGCCCTCGACCGGAGCGTGGACCGGAGCGAGCGGCTCGGCCGCGGGAGCCGCAGCGCGGCGCTCGGCCGCTTTCGCGCGTTCCTGCAAGCGCCGCGCGCGACGCCGCTCGGCCTTGCGTTTGCGATCGGCGACGCGCTCTGAGTGGCGCTCCTCGGCGCTGCGCGGCGGGCGTGCCTCGCCGGCACGTTTCGAGCGCGCCTGACGGCGGCGCTCCTTCGGCGGAAGCTGGACCTCCGGCTCGCTCGGCGTCGCGACGGCTGCCGGCGCGCTTGCGGCGGCATCGGCGCCGGCGGCGTCCTCGGCGGACGCGGCCGCCTCGACGGCCTCGGGCGCGTCGGCCTGCGTCTCGGCAGCCGGCTCTGGAGCCTGCTCGGGCGTGTCAGTCGTCTCGTTGTCTTGCTCGTCAGCCATGTCTTCCGTTTCTTCTTGCAGCTCTAGTTGTCTTGCGGCTTCAGCCCGCGCTCGCGCGCGACGGTCAGCGCTCGCGCGAGATCGCGCTTGGCGCGGCCGACGCCGGCCGTGTCGTCGAGTTCACCGGTCGCGTTGGAGAAACGCAGACCGAAGACCTCTTTGCGCAGCACGCCGATCTGCTTGCTCAGCTCGGCATCCTCCATGTCGCGCATCTCCTTCGCCTTCATCACCAGATCAGTCCTCACGCAGCACGAACTTCGACTTCACGGGCAGCTTGTGCGCGGCCAAGCGGATCGCGTCGCGAGCGAGCGGCTCGGAGACGCCGGCCAGCTCGAACATGACGCGTCCAGGCTTGACGACCGCGACCCAGCCTTCAGGCGAGCCCTTGCCGGAGCCCATGCGCGTCTCGGCCGGCTTCTTCGTCACCGGCTTGTCGGGAAAGACGTTGATCCAGACCTTGCCGCCACGCTTGATCTTGCGCGTCATCGCGACACGTGCAGCCTCGATCTGGCGGTTGGTCAACCAGCCGCACTCGAGCGCCTTCAGGCCGTACTCGCCGAACTGCACCTTGACCTGCCCGCGCGAGTTGCCGGCGCGACGTCCACGGTGCTGCTTGCGGTGCTTGACTCGCTTCGGCGAGAGCATCAGCGCCCACCTCCGCCGCCGCCGGGCGGGCGACCACGGCCACCGCCGCCGCCACCGCCACCGCCGGGCCCACGCCCGCCGCCGCCGCCGCGACCACCTTGGCCGCCGAAGCCGCCACCGCGACCGCCGCGACCGCCACCTGGCCCGCCGCCGGGTCCGCCGCCACGACCGCCCGGGCCGCCGCTGCCACCGCGGCCGCGACCGCGACCGTCGCGACCGTCGCGACCTCCGCGTCCGTCGCGGTCGTTGCCGGGAGGCGCCGGCGCGGTCATGTCGGTGAGGTCGGCGCCGGTGTAGCCCTCGGGCATGATTTCGCCCTTGTTGATCCAGCACTTGACGCCGATCCGGCCGAACGTCGTGCGCGACTCGTAGAAGCCGTAGTCGATGTCGGCGCGCATCGTGTGCAGCGGCACGCGACCGTCGGAATAGCTTTCGGTGCGCGCCATCTCGGCGCCGCCGAGGCGACCGGAGACCTGCACCTTGACGCCCTTCGCGCCCGAGCGCATCGCGCTGGTCAGCGCGCGCTTCATCGCGCGACGGAAGGCGACGCGGTTCTGCAGCTGCTCGGCGATCGACTGCGCGACGAGCGAGGCGTCGAGCTCGGGACGCTTGATCTCGAGGATGTTCACCTTGATCTGCTTGTTCGTCATCTTGTGCAGATCGCGGCGCAGCGCATCGACTTCGCTGCCGGACTTGCCGATCACGATGCCCGGCCGCGCCGTGTGGATGTTGACCTCGAGTTCGTTTGAATCCTTGCGGATCGTGATGCTCGAGAGGCCGGCGTGCGCGAGCTTGTTCGTGATGTGCTCACGGATGCGCACATCCTCGGCGAGGTACTCGGCGAAGTGCTTTTCGTTGAACCAGTTCGACTTCCAGTCGTGGATGTAACCCACGCGCATAGCCTCTGGATGAACCTTTTGTCCCATTCTTCTCTCTGACCGTTCTCTCTAGTTCTTCTTGTCGTTCGCGTCCGGGCTGAGCGCGATCGTCAGGTGGCTCGTGCGCTTGCGAATCGGCGTTGCGCGGCCCATCGCGCGCGGCCGAAAGCGCTTGATCGTCGGCCCCTCGTCGGCGTATGCCTCGCGAACGATCAGATCGTCCTCGAGCAGCTCGTGGTTGCTCTCGGCGTTTGCCACGGCCGACTCCAGCAGCTTGCTCCAGTCGCGCGCCACCTCACGAGGGGTGAAGGCGAGGATAGCGCGCGCCTCCTGAACGGACTTGCCGCGCAGGTGTCCGCAGACCATCCGCGCCTTGCGTGCGGACGTCCGCACGTAGCGAGCATGCGCTCGCACGACGCGCCGTCGCGGTTTCGCGGGCGCTTTGCCGCGTGCTTTCTTCTCCTCGGCGACGGGCTCTTTCGCGGCCGGCGCTTTTTTCACAGCAGCTTTTTTGGCGGCTTTTTTCGCGGCAGGCTTGCTCGCCTCGGCGGCGGCAGCGTCATCCGCCTTCGCCTCGACGTCTTTGCCCGCGGCTTTCGCCTCGGTCGCTTTCGCAGCTTTGCGCGGTTTTTTGACGCGCGCTTTTTTCGCAGCCGGTTTCTCGGCGGCCGTGCCGTCCTCGCCAGTCACCGCGTCCTGCTCCTCCTCGGCGCTCATCGCACGCGGCCCGAACCGGCGTGGCCACGGAACGTGCGCGTCGGCGCGAACTCGCCGAGCTTGTGGCCGACCATCGACTCGCTGACGAACACCGGCACGTGTTTCTTGCCGTCGTGGACGGCGATCGTGTGACCGACCATCTCCGGGAAGATCGTCGACGCGCGCGACCACGTGCGCAGCATTTTCTTGTTGTTGGCCTCGTTGAGCGCCTCGATACGAGCCATCAGGCGCTCTTCGACCCACGGCCCCTTCTTCGATGAGCGACTCATCGGCTGCGTCCCTTCCCGCGGCGACGGCCGCGCACGATGTACTTGTCAGAGCCCTTGTTCTTCTTGCGCGTGCGGTAGCCGAGCGTCGGCACGCCCCACGGCGTGACCGGATGGCGACCGGCCGTCGTCGAGCCCTCGCCGCCGCCGTGCGGGTGGTCGACAGGGTTCATCGCGACGCCGCGCGTCTGCGGGCGCACGCCCATGTGGCGCTTGCGGCCGGCCTTGCCGACCTTCACGTTCTGGTGATCGGAGTTGCCGAGCGTGCCGACGGTCGCGCGGCACTCGGCGCGCACCATGCGCATCTCGCCGGAAGGCAGGCGCAGCGTCGCCATCTCGCCGTCCTTCGCCATCAGCTGCACCGAAGCGCCGGCCGAGCGCGCCATCTGGCCGCCGCGGCCGGGCTGCAGCTCGACGTTGTGGATGACCGTGCCGACCGGCATGCGCGCGAGCTCGAGGCAGTTGCCGACGGCGATGTCAGCGCCCTCGCCCGAGGCGACCGTCATCCCCACGGTCAGGCGCTGCGGCGCGAGGATGTAGCGCTTCTCGCCGTCGACGTAGTGAAGCAGCGCGATGTAGGCCGAGCGGTTCGGGTCGTACTCGATCGCGGCGACCTTCGCGTCGATGCCGTCCTTGCGCCGCTTGAAGTCGATCCGGCGGTAGGCGCGCTTGGCGCCGCCGCCGCGGTGGCGCGAGGTCTTGCGCCCGTGCGCGTTGCGCCCGCCGCTCTTGTTCAGGCCTTCGATCAGCGTCTTCTCGGGCTTCGACTTCGTCACCTCGGCGAAATCCGGGTAGGAGACGAAGCGGCGTCCGGGGCTGGTTGGCTTGGGCTTGCGAATCGGCATCGCTCAGACCTCTATGACTCGAGGGCGGCCAAGCCCTGGAAGATCGGAATCGTCTCGCCCTCGCGCACCTGCACGATCGCCTTCTTCCACGTGCGCGTGCGGCCGCTGGTCGTGCCGCGGCGCTTGGGCTTGGACTTGACGGTCGCGGTGCGCACGCCGACGACGTGCACGTCGAACAGCGCCTCGACGGCCTGGCGGATCTGCGTCTTGTGCGCTTCGTGGTGGACGCGAAAGGTGTAGCGGTGCAGCCCCGAGAGCACGTAGCTCTTCTCCGAGACGACCGGGCGGATGATCACCTGCGAGTGGTCCATCAGGCGCTCGCCTCCTCGCTCGTGCGCGCGACCGGCTTGGCGGCGCGCGCGGTCAGCTCGTCGAGCGCAGCCTGCGAGACGAGCACCGAGGCCGCTCCGAGCAGATCGGTCACGCCGACATCGGTCGCGCTCAGCACGCCGACGCGCTGCAGGTTGCGAAACGAGAGCGCGACGACCGACTCGCCGTCCGCGAGCACGACGAGCGTCGAGCCGTCCTGGCCCCAGTCGTCGATCAGGTCGAAGGCCTGGCGCGTCTTCGGCTCGCTGAAGGCAGCCGTGTCGAAGATCGCGATCGAACCGCGCTCGGCGTGCAGCGAGAGCGCGCTGCGCAGCGCCGCGCGCTGCTCCTTGCGGTTGACCTTGAACGTGTATGAGCGCGGCTGCGGGCCGAACGTGACGCCGCCGCCCTTCCAGATCGGCGAGCGCGTCGAGCCGGCGCGCGCGCGGCCGGTGCCCTTCTGCCGCCACGGCTTAGCACCGCCGCCGGAGACCATCCCGCGCGTCTTCGTCGCCGCCGTACCGCGCCTGCGCGCGGCCTGCTCGGCGCGCACGCTCTGGTGCACGAGCGGTTCGCTGAAGCGGGCGCCGAAGGCGCTGTCGTCGAGCTTGACCTTCTTGCTCTGGCCGAGCAGCGGAGCGTCAGGCATCGCTGCGCACCTCCACGACTCCGCCGCGCGGGCCCGGAACCGAGCCGCGAACGAGCAGCAGGTTCTCCTTGGTGTCGATCGAGACGATCTCCAGGCCCTTCTGCGTAACGCGCTTGTTGCCCATCTGACCGGGGCCGCGGATGCCCTTCATCACGCGTGCCGGCCACGCCGAGGCGCCGATCGAGCCCGGCGCGCGCACGTTGTGCGAGCCGTGCGACTTCGGGCCGCTGGCGAAGTTGTGGCGCTTGATCGTGCCCTGAAAGCCCTTGCCCTTGGAGACGCCGGCGATCTTCACGCGCTGGCCGGCCTCGAAGGACTCGACCGTGACGCTCTCGCCGAGCTGCAGCTCGCCGGCCTCGTCGCGAAACTCGACGACGTGGCGCAGCGGCGGCGCGTCGGCCTTCTTCAGGTGGCCGAGCTCGGCTTTCGTCAGGTGCTTCTCCTTGGTCTGGCCGAACGCCAGCTGGACGGCTTCGTAGCCATCGCGTTCCGGCGTGCGGATCGCCGTGACCGGGCACGGGCCCGCCTGCAGGACCGTCACGCGCGCGACGCTTCCGTCCTCCTGGAAGACCTGGGTCATGCCGAGCTTCTTGGCGAGGATTGCGGACATAGCGTGCGTTTCAGAGCGGGGCGGTAGAGGATCAGGTAGCGAGACGGATCTCGATGTCGACGCCCGCCGGCAGGTGGTCGAGGCGCTGCAGCGAGTCGACCGTCTTCGGCGTCGGCTGGTGGATGTCGATCAGCCGCTTGTGCGTGCGGATCTCGAAGTGCTCGCGCGAGTCCTTGTCCTTGAACGGCGAGCGAATCACGCAGTAGACGTTCTTCTCGGTCGGCAGCGGCACCGGACCGGAGACGCTCGCGCCGGTGCGCGTCGCCGTCTCGACGATCTCCTTCGCCGCCGACTCGATCGCCGAGGTGTCATACGCCTTCAGGCGGATGCGGATCTTGTTTTGTGTGGCTGATGCCATGGGAAGTTCTCTGCGCTCTTTTTCTGTGGTGCTTCGTTGGTCTGTCTAGTGCTGCTCGCTGCTGGGCTGGCGCCGCGTCGCGCGGCGACCCCGACGGGGTCAAGCCCTCGCCGGGGGCTCAGTTAGTCGTATCGGACTGCAATGAGCGCCGCCCCCGAACCGGGGGCGGCGGGTACTACTTACTCGATGATCTCCGTGACCACGCCAGAGCCGACCGTGCGCCCACCCTCTCGGATTGCGAAACGCAGGCCCTGGTCCATGGCGATCGGCTGGATCAGCTCGATCTCCATCTGGACGTTGTCGCCGGGCATGACCATCTCGACGCCGTCGGGCAGCTTCGCCACGCCGGTGACGTCGGTTGTGCGGAAGTAGAACTGCGGCCGGTAGCCCGTGAAGAAAGGCGTGTGACGACCGCCCTCCTCCTTCTTCAGCACGTAGACCTCGGCCTTGTACTTCGTGTGCGGAGTGATCGAACCGGGCTTGCAGAGAACCTGGCCGCGCTCGATCTCCTCGCGCTTGGTTCCACGCAGCAGGCAGCCGACGTTGTCGCCCGCCTGGCCCTGGTCGAGGATCTTGCGGAACATCTCGACGCCGGTGACGACCGTCGAGGTCGAGTCGTGCACGCCGACGATTTCGACCGTGTCGCCGGTGTTGACGATGCCCTGCTCGACGCGGCCAGTCGCGACCGTGCCACGGCCGGTGATCGAGAAGACGTCCTCGACCGGCATCAGGAACGGCTTGTCGAGCTCGCGCACGGGCTCCGGGATGTAGGTGTCGAGCGCCGCAGCCAGCTCGAGGATCTTGCCCTTGTAGGCCTCATCGCCTTCGAGCGCCTTCAGCGCCGAGCCGGTGATGAACGGGATGTCGTCGCCGGGGAAGTCATATTCGCTGAGCAGCTCGCGAACCTCGACCTCGACCAGTTCCAGCAGCTCGTCGTCATCGACCATGTCGGCCTTGTTGAGGAACACGACGATGTAGGGCACGCCGACCTGGCGCGCCAGCAGGATGTGCTCGCGCGTCTGCGGCATCGGACCGTCGGCAGCCGAGACCACGAGGATCGCGCCGTCCATCTGCGCCGCGCCCGTGATCATGTTCTTCACGTAGTCGGCGTGACCGGGACAGTCGACGTGAGCGTAGTGACGGTTCTCCGTCTGATACTCGACGTGCGACGTGGCGATCGTGATGCCGCGTTCCTTCTCCTCAGGCGCGTTGTCGATCTCCGCGAAGGTGCGTGCTTCCGCTCCTCCGTGCTCGGCCAGCACCGTCGTTATGGCAGCGGTCAGCGTCGTCTTGCCGTGGTCGATGTGACCGATGGTCCCGACGTTGACGTGCGGCTTGTCGCGCTCGAACTTCTCCTTCGCCACTTTCTGTTCGCTCCTAAATCGACTTGTACGTTCGCCCTGAGAGGGCGAACCTGAGAAATCTATCTAAATGCAGCAGTCAGTGACTGCTGCCTCTACTTGAAGTGTTGCTCTATGTGCTCCGCGACCTAGTCCGAGCCGTCTAGGCCGCTACCGGTTCCCCCGTCCGATCTTCGACGATCTTCTCGGCGATGTTCGGCGGAACCTCTTCGTAGCGCTCGAACTGCATCGAGTAGTTGGCGCGTCCCTGCGTATTGGAGCGCAGGTCCGTCGCGTAGCCGAACATCTCGCTCAGCGGCACGCTTGCCGTGACGGCGAGCGCGTTGCCGATGCGCTCCTGGCCCTCGACGCGTCCGCGACGACGGCTGAGATCGCCGATCACCTCACCGAGGAAATCCTCGGGCGTGACGACCTCGACGGCGAAGATCGGCTCCAACAGCACCGGCTTGGCGCGCTTGGCGGCCTCCTTGAAGGCGATCGAACCGGCGACACGGAAGGCGATCTCCGAGGAGTCCACGTCGTGATACTTGCCGTCGGTCAGCGTCACCTTCATGTCCACCATCGGGTAACCGGCCTTGACGCCGTTGTCCAGTGCGTCTTCGACGCCTTTCTGGACGGCCGGGATGTATTCCGAGGGGATGTTTCCGCCCTTGATCTTGTTGACGAACTCAAAGCCCTCGCCCGGATTCGGCTCCAGCGTGATGATGACAACGCCGAACTGGCCCGAGCCACCGGTCTGGCGGACGAACTTGCCTTCGATCTTTTCGACCGTCTCGCGCACCGTCTCGCGGTAGGACACCTGCGGACGTCCGACGTTCGCTTCAACGCCGAACTCGCGCTTCATCCGGTCGACCAGCACCTCGAGGTGCAGCTCGCCCAAGCCCGAGATCTCGGTCTGGCCGGTCTCCTCGTTGGTGCGAACTTGGAAGGTCGGATCCTCCTCGGCCAGACGGCCGAGCGCGATCGACATCTTCTCTTGGTCGGCCTTCGTCTTCGGCTCGACGGCGACCTTGATGACTGGCACCGGAAAGACGATGTTCTCCAGACGCACCGGCGCGTCGGGCGCCGCGAGCGTGTCGCCGGTGATGACCTGCTTGATGCCGACGGCGGCGGCGATGTCGCCGGCGTAGACCTCGGAGACCTCCTCGCGCTCGTTGGCGTGCATCATCAGGATGCGCCCGATCCGCTCGGTGCGCCCGCTGTTGACGTTGAGCACGCGCGAGCCCGCCTCCAGGCGGCCGGAATAGACGCGGAAGTAGGTCAGCTTGCCGACGTAGGGGTCAGCGGCGATCTTGAAGGCGAGCGCGGAGAAGGGCTCGGAGTCGTCGGGCTTGCGCACGACCTGACGCTCCTCCTCCTGGCCTTTGATCAGCTCCGTGCCGACCATCGGCGGCACGTCCAGCGGCGAAGGCAGATAGTCGATCACCGCGTCGAGCAGCGGCTGAACGCCCTTGTTCTTGAACGACGAGCCACACAGCACCGGCGTCAATTTGGTCGACAGCGTCGCGTTGCGGATGGCGTTCTTCAGCACGTCCTCGGAGACGTCGGACTCTTCGAGGATCAGCTCGAGCAGCGCGTCATCGTAGTGCGAGACCTCCTCGAGCAGGTGTTCGCGCGCGGCTTCAGCCGCTTCGGCGAGGCTCTCGGGGATCTCGACGACGTCCTGTTCGGTGCCCAGCTCGTCCTTGTAGACGATCGCTTTCATCGTGACCAGATCGACGATGCCCTGGAACTCCGACTCAGCGCCAATCGGCAGCTGGATCGGCACGGGATGCGCGCCGAGGCGGTCGATCATCGTCTGCACGCCGCGGTCGAAGTCTGCGCCGATGCGGTCCATCTTGTTGATGTAGGCGATCCTCGGCACGTGGTACTTGTCCGCCTGGCGCCAGACCGTCTCGGACTGCGGCTCGACGCCGGCGACCGAGTCGAACAGCGCGATCGCGCCGTCGAGCACGCGCAGCGAGCGCTCGACCTCGACGGTGAAGTCGACGTGGCCGGGCGTGTCGATGATGTTGATCCGATGGGCCTTCCACTCGGCCGTCGTCGCAGCGGAGGTGATCGTGATGCCGCGCTCCTGCTCCTGCTCCATCCAGTCCATCACGGCGGCGCCCTCGTGAACCTCGCCGATCTTGTACGTGCGGCCGGTGTAGTAGAGGATGCGCTCGGTCGTCGTCGTCTTGCCGGCGTCGATGTGCGCCATGATCCCGATGTTGCGGGTGTTCTGAAGTGTGTACTTGCGTGGCATCAGTTCCGTGGGGGGTCGATTGGCGCGATGGCTCTGCGGGCGAAAAAAATGGACCCCTCGGGTCCACGCGCGCTACTGGTCATAGGTGGACCGGTCGCTTCGCTATCTGATCGAGGTCTCCATCATCTTCTAACGACTCTCGCAGGTGCTCGAACCATCTGCGCGCACCCGCGACGCAAGGTCGACTATAGCAGAGGAAATCAGCCTTTTAGAGCGCTAGCCGGCGGCTTGCGAGCCGCCTCGCGGCCCGTCGGCAGAGGCCGCGAGCTCGCTCTCGGCGGGCGCCTTCTCGAACATCTCGCCGAGGCGCTCGAGCACGCTGGTGGCGGCCCGCAGGTCGCGCTCGGCAACGCCGTCGAGCGCCTGCAGCCAGCGGCTTTCCCAGGCCAGGCGCTTGGCTTCGATCTTGCCTCGCCCCTGCTCTGTCAGGCGCGTGACGACGACGCGGCGATCGGTCTGCAAGCGGGCGCGTTCGACGTGTCCGCAGGCTGCAAGGTGGTCGAGCATCTGCGTCACTGTCGCCGGCGTCAGGCGCGCCGCGGCCGCGAGCTCCCCGGCGGGCAGCTCGCCGCGCTCGTCGAGCTCGATCAGCAGCTCGAACTGCGCGTGGCTGAGCTCGGAGCCGCCGAGGTGCGTGTCGCGCCCGCGCAGGCGGCTGAGCGTGCGAAACACGTGACGGAAGGCGAGCCCGAGCTCGGCAAGCGCCGGCGTCAGCTGGCTCGGCGCAGTCGCCGTCTCGCCGCTCGACTCCTGCACGCTGGGCTCGACGGCGGGCGCGGATGCCATCGCCCTAGGCTCCCAGCGGCTCGACCGCTGCCTCGGCGTTGGCGGCGTCGCGCGTGAGCCGCGCGCGCGGGTTCTCGGCGCGCAGCAGCACCAGGCACGGGATCAGCGAGAGCACGCAGATGCCGACCGACCACCAGTAGGCGTCCTGGAAAGCGCTCGCCGGCTTGCTGACGGCGTGTCCGGTCGCGCGCTGCAGCACGACTGCGAGCACGGCCGTGCCGATCGCGCCGCCGACGCGCTGCACGACGTTCAGCTGCGGCGTCGCGTCGGAGAGCTGGCTCGGGCGCAGCGCCGCGAACGCGGCCGTCATCGCCGGCATGAACGAGAAGCCGATGCCGACGCCGCGCAGCAGCAGCACGACGGAGATGAACGGGATCGACGTGCTGTCGCCGACGAACGCCAGCGGGATCGACGCGAGGCTGAGGATGAGAACGCCGCCGATCGCCACGCGCCCGCCGCCGAAACGCTGCGTGAAGCGACTGACGAGCGGCATCACGAGCAGCATGCCGAGACCCTGCGGACCGACCAGCAGCCCGGTCACGATCACGCTCTCGTGGCGGACTTCCTGGTAGTAGAGCGGCACCAGGATCATCGCGCCGAACAGCGCCGCGCCGAGTCCGAACGTCGTCAGCGAAGCAGCGCCGAACACGCGGTTGGAATACAGGCGCACATCGAGCAGCGGTCGCTCGACGCGCAGCGCGTGGAGGATGAAGACGCCGATCAAGACGATCCCGGCGAGCGTCGGCCAGATCACGGTCGGAGCGGTGAAGCTCGCGTGCGTGCCGAGCTCGGAAAGGCCGTAGACGAGCGCCGTCGTGCCGGTCGAGAGCAGCCCGAGGCCGACCACGTCGAGCCGGCCGGCCTCACCGGAGTCGGTCTGCGGCAGCATCCGCCATGCGAGCACGAACGCGAGCACGCCGACGGGCAAGTTGACGAGGAAGATCCAGGACCAGTGCAGGTTCTGCAGGATCGCGCCGCCGACGACCGGGCCGAGGATCGGCGCGAGCATCGCCGGCATCGTGACGATGCCCATCACCCGGCCCATCCGCTTGGGGCCGGCGACCTGCGCCATGATCAACTGGCCGACCGGCATGATCATCCCGCCGCCGGCGCCCTGTAGCACGCGGAACAGCACGAGCGAGGTCGTCGAGGCGGCCACAGCGCAGAGCGCCGAGCCGGCCGTGAACAGCACCAGCGAGGTCATGTAGACGCGCTTGGCGCCGAAGCGGCGAGCCGCCCAGCCGGTAACGGGGATCACGGCGGCGAGCGACAGCAGGTAGCCGGTCACGACCCATTGGATCTGCGAGATCGAGCTGTGCAGGTCGATGCTCAGCGTGCGCAGCGCGACGTTGACGATCGTCGTGTCGAGGATCGACATGATCATCCCGAGGATCACGACGCCGGCGATCTTCCAGACGTAGGGCTCGATCTTGTCCGACGCTGCAGGGCCGTGCGTGCTTACGTCAGTGCTGGGCATACTCAAATCTCCGTAGAAGCCATTCGGTACCTGAAGTTTAGGTACCGAAGGTTATTTCTTCAAGGGGTCTGGACGAGTGTGTGAGCGATCGCACACGCGGCGTGCTGGGCCGAGCGCTTACGCGCGTCGGCCGACCTACTGAGGAGGAGCCAGCGCCGAGCCGGCGCGGGGACGGTTACCAGCGGTAGTGAGCGAACGCCTTGTTCGCTTGGGCCATGCGGTAAATGTCGTCCTTGCGCTTGTAAGCGCCGCCCTGCTGAGAGAGCGCGTCGGTCAGCTCGTTGGCGAGCCGCTGCGCCATCGTCTTCTCGCGGCGCTGGCGAGCGAACTCGACGAGCCAGCGGACGGCGAGCGTGCGTGCGCGGCGCGATGCGACCTCGACGGGCACCTGGTAGGTGGCGCCACCGACGCGACGCGATTTGACCTCGAGCGTCGGCGTCAGCGATTTGATCGAAGCCTCGAGCGTCTCGATCGGGTCTTTGTCCGAGCGCTCACCGATCAGCGCGAGCGCGTCGTAGACGATCCGCTCGGCCGTCGACTTCTTGCCGTCGAGCATGACCTTGTTGATCACCTGCTGGACGAGTTTGGAGCGGTGTACCGGGTCCGGCTCAACGGGCCGAATCTGTGCTGCTGCGCGGCGGGGCATCTATTTTTTCTTCACGCCGTACTGCGAGCGGGCCTTCTTGCGGTCGCTGACGCCGGCGGCGTCGAGCGTGCCGCGCACGACCTTGTAGCGAACGCCCGGAAGATCCTTGACGCGGCCGCCGCGAACGAGCACGACGGAGTGCTCCTGCAGGTTGTGGCCCTCGCCGGGAATGTACGCCGTGACCTCGATCGAGCCGGAGATGCGGACACGCGCGACCTTGCGCAGCGCGGAGTTAGGCTTCTTCGGCGTCGTCGTGTAGACGCGCGTGCAGACGCCACGGCGCTGCGGCGCAGCCGTTTTCTTTTTGCGTCCGGCTCCAGACTTCAGTCCGGGAGTCGCGAGCTTCTTCTTCGGAGCGACGCGGCCTTTGCGCACTAGTTGCGAGGTCGTTGGCATTCGGCTCGGGATGCTAGCAGCGCTAGGCGCTTGCAGCTGCGCCGGCTGCTCGCACCGGCGCCGGCATCATCGCGGCAGCGACGATCACGGCGACGAAGGCGATCGCCTGCATCGTGATACCGAGCGGACTGGCCGCCATCGGGTCGCCGAACACGAGGATGCCGCCGGTGATCCCGGCGATGTTCGCTGCAGTACCCGTGACAGCGATCACCGGCACGGCGTCTCCGTCTTGCAGGCCGCGAGCAGAGGCGTAGAAAGCGACGATCGAGGCGAGCACGGCGACGATCAGCCACGGGCTCAGCAGCAGCCCGATGAAGCCGTGCGCGCCGGTGATCCCGGTCAGCGCCTTGATCGCCGTATCGGAGACTCCGAAGAGGATGCCGGCGGCAGCGCCGAGCATGATGCCGTGGTGCTCGACCGGCCCGCCCATGCGCGGGCCCATGATCAGCAGGCCGCCGAGACCGAACAGGCCGGCCTCGAAGGCGATCATCGCGGCAACCGAGAACTGCGAGTGCGCGCCGTGCATCGCCGGCGCGGTGATGCCGAGCACGGCCAGGCCGACGGCCATCAGCGAAAGCCCGATCCACTGGCGACGGCCGACTTCGAAGCCGAACAGCTTGTCGGCCATCACCGCGATGAAGACGACGCCTGCCGCGAGCGCGACTTGGACGACCGACATCGGCGCCATCGCCAGGGCGGCCACGTGCAATGCCCAGCTGATCGTCGCCGTGATCATGCCGAGCGTGAACCACTTCGACGAGTACAGCGACCGCGCGGCCTGCAGCGGGTGGCGCACGTCGATCTTCGGCACCGAGTTCGCGCCGCGGTGCTTGTAGAAGAAGCCGAGGTTCGCGACGAACGCACAGGCGAGCGCGAGAAGGATGCCGAGGTCTAGGGTCATATCGAGATAGCGAAGATCGGAGTCAGCGGGACCAGCGTGGGAGAGGATCGACGGCGATCGACGGTTGCTTTACTGCCTGCCTCCGTCGTTCGGCGTATCGGCCGTCGCGGGAGAGTACCCCTCGCAACCTCTGTCGTAACTAAAGATCGCCCGAGAGAGAGTCCAGAATTGCCAAGCGCCGATTCGCACAAGACGCCGCCGAGCGGCAAGCCGCTGCTGCTGATCGACATCGACGGCGTGATCTCGCTGTTCGGCGTGCCGGCGTTCGGCCGCGCACCGTCCGAGCGCGTGGCCGGCGACCCGGAGGGCTCGTTGCACTCGATCGACGGCATGCCTCACTTCCTTTCGGCCACGGCCGCCGCTCACCTGCTCGACCTCGCGCCGCGGTTCGAGCTGGTCTGGTGCAGCGGCTGGGAAGAGCGCGCCGACGAGCATCTGCCGCATCTGCTCGGCCTGCCCGCAGGGCTGCCGTTCCTGCGCTTCGAGCGGGCCGTCGGGCGCGCCAACGCGCACTGGAAGCTCGACGCGATCGACGCCTATGCGAGCGATCGCGCGCTCGCGTGGATCGACGACGCGCTCGGTCCTGCCTGTCGCGAGTGGGCAGACGCGCGACAGGCGCCGACGCTGCTCGTCGAAACCGAGCCGGCGGTCGGGCTGACTGCGCGCGAGGCCGAGTTGCTCGAGCGCTGGGCGAGCGAGCTCGCCGCGACGGCCTAACGTCAGCGCCGCAGACGCTGGCGACGCCGGTACTCGATCGCGGAACTGCTCCGGCCGGCTGAGGATCGCTCAGCCGGCCGGTATCCCGCCGTTACTCCCCGCTCGGCTCCTCCGGAACTTCGAGCTCGGCCAGCTCCTCGACGAAGCCAGGATCGCTGTCGCCGGCGCCGATCTTCTCGAGTGAGGCGAGATCGGCGTCGAACTCCTGGCCGTAGCCGCCGAGGCCATCGCCGCTGGAGAGGCCAAGCTCGGCCGCGATCTCGTCCTGGTCGAGCAGGCCGACGTCGTCGATTGCGCGCGGCAGCGGTTCCGACGGTTCGATCTCGATCCGCCGGTAGCGCTTGAGGCCGGTCGCAGCCGGGATCAGCTTGCCGATGATGACGTTCTCCTTGAGCCCGTTGAGGCGATCCGTCTTGCCCTCGAGCGCCGCGTCGGTCAGCACCTTCGTCGTCTCCTGGAAGGACGCCGCCGAGAGGAACGAGTCGGTGTTCAGCGAGGCCTTCGTGATGCCGAGGATGATGTCCTCGAACTGCGCCGCCTCGTCGCCCTTCGCCGCGATCGCGTCGTTGACCTTCGCGAATTCGAAGCGGTCCACGAACTGGCCGGGCAGGTAGTCGGTGTCGCCCTTCTGGTCGACGCGCACCTTCTTCAGCATCTGGCGAACGATCAGCTCGATGTGCTTGTCGTTGATGTCTACGCCCTGGGACTTGTAGACCTCCTGGACCTCCTTGACCAAGTAGACCTCGGTGTCGGTGCGCCCGCGGATCGCCAGCAGCTCGTGCGGGTAGACCGACCCCTCGTTGAGCTGCTTGCCGGCTGAGATCTTCTCGCCGGAGCTGACGAACAGGCGCGTGCGGCGCGGGAAGGAGTGACGGTGCTCCTCGCCCGCCTCGTCGGTGATGACGACGCTCAGCGCCTTGTCGGTCTCCTCGATCGAGACGACGCCGTCCTGCTCGGCGATCTGCGCCAGGCCCTTCGGCTTGCGCGCCTCGAACAGCTCGACGACACGCGGCAGGCCGTGCGTGATGTCCGCGCCGGCGACGCCGCCGGTGTGGAACGTACGCATCGTCAGCTGCGTGCCGGGCTCGCCGATCGACTGCGCCGCGACGATTCCGACCGCGTCACCGATCTGCGCGAGCGTGCCGGTCGCCATCGCGCGGCCGTAACAGGCCTGGCACACGCCGCTCGGAGCCTCGCACTTCAGCACGGAGCGCACCGCCACCAAGATCGCGTTGCCCTTCTCCTGCTCGTCAGCGAAGGCCGTCGCGATCTCGTCGAATTCGTCGCGTCCGATTTCAGTGCCCTGCTCGGCGAGCATGCGGTTGCGCTTGGTCGTGATGTCGAGCGCCGCGACACGGCCGACGAGGCCGTCGTTCGGCTCGCCGCCGTCCTTGAAGACAGGCATCTCGATGTAGTCCTGCGTGCCGCAGTCCGCCTCGCGGATGATCACGTCCTGCGCGACGTCGACGAGACGGCGCGTCAGGTAGCCCGAGTCGGCCGTGCGCAGCGCCGTGTCGGCGAGACCCTTTCGCGCGCCGTGCGTCGAGATGAAGTACTCGAGCACCGACAGGCCCTCCATGAAGTTGGCCTTGATCGGCCGCTCGATGATTTCACCCTTCGGGTTGGCCATCAGACCGCGCATCCCCGCCAGCTGGCGGATCTGCTTGAACGACCCACGCGCACCCGAGTTGGCCATCATGAAGATCGGGTTGAGCGTGTCGAGGTTGTCGACCATCGCGTCGGCGACCTCGTCAGTTGCCGCGTTCCACTTCTCGACGACCGCCTCGTGGCGCTCCTCCTGCGTGATCAGACCGTCGTCGTACTGACCGGTGATGTCGCCGACGAGCTTGTCGTACTTGTCGAGGATTTCCTGCTTCTCCGGCGGCACGACGACGTCGTTCTTGGAGATCGTGATGCCGGCCTGCGTGGCGTACTTGAAGCCGAGATCCTTGAACGCGTCGAGCACCAGCGAGATCGCGCTCGCGCCGTATGTCTGCACGAGGATGTCGATCAGCCGCGTCGTGTCGCGCTTCTTCATCGACTGGTTGACGAACGTGTATTTCGAGGCGTCGAACTCGTCGCCGAGCGCCTCCGCAAGCGCACGCTCGATGCGGTCGTTGTAGATGATCCGACCAACTGTCGTCAGCACGTGACCGCCCTCGCGCCCGAACGGGCGGAACTCGGCGACGTCGTGCAACGTGACGACGTTCGCCTCGTATGAGAGCTCGGCCTCCTGCGCCGTGCGGAACACGTGCGGACGCGGCTCGTAGGTCGCGCGGTCGATCTTCGACAGCTCGTCCGCTTCCAGTCCGTAGGTCAGGTAGTAGGCGCCGAGGATCATGTCCTGCGTCGGCGTCGCCAACGGCGCGCCGTGCGCCGGAGACAGGATGTTGTTGGCGGAGAGCATCAGGATCCGCGCCTCCGCCTGTGCCTCGGCCGACAGCGGCAGGTGCACAGCCATCTGGTCGCCGTCGAAGTCCGCGTTGAAGGCGTGACAGACGAGCGGGTGGACCTGGATCGCCTTGCCCTCGACGAGCAGCGGCTCGAACGCCTGGATGCCCAAGCGGTGCAGCGTCGGCGCGCGGTTCAGCAGCACCGGGTGCTCGTGGATGACCTCCTCGAGCACATCCCAGACCTCGCCGATCATCGAGTCGACCATCTTCTTCGCCGCCTTGATGTTCTGCGCCGACTTGCGCTCGACCAAGCGCGCCATGATGAACGGCTTGAACAGCTCGAGCGCCATGATCTTCGGCAGCCCGCACTGGTGCAGTTTCAGGTACGGCCCGGCAACGATCACCGAGCGGCCCGAGTAGTCGACGCGCTTGCCGAGCAGGTTCTGGCGGAAGCGGCCCTGCTTGCCCTTGAGCATGTCCGAGAGGCTCTTCAGCGGACGGTTGCCCGGCCCGGTGACCGGACGCCCGCGGCGGCCGTTGTCGAACAGCGCGTCGACGGCCTCCTGCAGCATCCGCTTCTCGTTGTTGACGATGATCTCCGGCGCGCCGAGGTCGAGCAGCCGCTTGAGGCGGTTGTTGCGGTTGATCACGCGGCGGTAGAGATCGTTGAGGTCGGACGTCGCGAAGCGACCGCCGTCGAGCTGCACCATCGGGCGCAGCTCCGGCGGGATCACCGGCACGGCGTCGAGCACCATCATCTCCGGCTTGTTGCCGGACTGGATGAATGCCGAGACGACCTTCAGGCGCTTGACGGCGCGAGCCTGCTTCTGGCCTTTGCCGGTCTTGACCTGATCCTCGAGATCGATTCGTTCAGCCTCGAGGTCGACCTGCTGGAGCAGGTCGCGCACCGCTTCGGCGCCCATGCCGCCGCGGAAGTACTCGCCGAAGCCGTAGGAGGAGCCGAAGCGCTCCTTCAGCTCGCGGAACGTCGCCTCGTCGTGCTCGATCTGCTTCGATTCCATCGTCTTGAACAGCTCCCACACGTTGCGCATGCGCTCGGCTGCGTCCTCGATGTAGGCCTCGGTGTCGGCGATGTCGGCCTCGAAGGCCTTCGTCAGCTCCTTGACGAGCTTCTCGCGCTCCTCGTCGGAGATCTTCTGCAGGTTGACGTCGAGCGAGTCCGCCCACAGGTGGTCTTCGTCGTTGAAGTGAGTCTGTTTGCCGTTCTGCAGGTACTTCTCGCGCCGCTTCAGCGACTCCTGCAGCTCGAGCACACGCTCCTCGCGCTCCGCCGTGTAGGCGTCGAGCACCTTGTTGACTTCCTTCTCGAGCGAGTCGATGTCCTTCGTGCGAGCCTCGTCGTCAACCCACGTGACGATCGACGCCGCGAAGTACAGAACCTTCTCGAGTTCCTTCGGAGCCATGTCGAGCAGGTAGCCGATCCGGCTCGGCACGCCCTTGAAGAACCAGATGTGGCTGACAGGCGCGGCCAGGTCGACGTGGCCCATGCGCTCGCGGCGGACCTTCGAGCGCGTCACCTCGACGCCGCAGCGCTCGCAGAC
>DATBBG010000065.1:0-71559 GCA_036271095.1 Solirubrobacteraceae bacterium | reverse complement strand
AGCCTCGCTTGGTCCGAACGAGCTCGGCGGCGTCTCGAAAGCACTCGAGGCGGCGACGCCGCAGCTCGCGCGCCTGACCAACGAACAGACGCCGTTCTACAAGCAGACCGAACTGTTCAACAAATGCCTCTCGAACGTGCTCTTCCCGGCCGGCAACACGAAGCTGCAGGATGGCTCCTCGACGACCGGCGTCGAGGACTACAAGGAGTTCTGGTACTCGATGACCGGCCTCGCCGGGATCGGCCAGAGCTTCGACGGCAACGGCACGATGTCACGCTTCCTGCTCGGCAGCGGCGGCCCGACGATCCGCTCGGCGCCGACGTCCCTGCAGGGGACGAGCATCAAAGGCCTGCGCCTGCTCGCGCACGCCTCGCTGCAGCCGCAGGGCACGCGCCCGGCCTTCCCGAAAACCGAGCCGGCCTACAAGCCGCTCGTGCCGTGCTACACGCAGGCGCAGCCCGAATTCAACGGCCCGCTGTCGCAGGGCCCCGCGGACGGAGCTGAATGATGGCAACCGAGCAGCCGAAAAAAGATCACAAACACTCCGGCGGCCTGACCGTCCGCGACCAGATCGAGCGCTACCGCACGGCATTCATCGCCGTGATCGTGATGGTGATCATCGCGGCCGGCGTCGGCGGCTACATCCTCTCGCACGAGAACCTCAAGCTTCCCGGCTGGGTGCCAGTGCTCGGGCACAACTACTACACGCTGAAGGCCGAGATCCAGACGGCGCAGGCGGTCACGCCGGGCCAGGGCCAGGCGGTCACGATCGCCGGCGCGAAGATCGGCGAAGTCGACAGCGTCGACCTGCGCCAGGGCGTCGCCGTCGTGACGATGAAAATCACGCCGAAATACGCGCGGCTGTATCGCAATGCGACGATGCTGTTGCGGCCGAAGACACAGCTTCAGGACATCACCGTCGAGGTCGACCCCGGCACCCCGTCGGCAGGCAAGCTGCCGAGCGGCTCTACGCTGCCGCTGTCGCAGACCGCGCCGAACGTCAACTTCGACGAATTCCTCTCCTCGCTCGACGCCGAAACTCGCGCCTACCTGCAGGAGCTGCTCGCCGGCGCCGGCGGTGCGTTCAAGAACAACGGCAAAGCCTTCTCGGCGACGCTCAAGCGCTTCGACCCGACTGCGCGCGCGATCCAGGAAATCTCCTCGCAGCTCGAATCTCGCCACGCGAACACGGCGCGCGCGATCCACAACTTCCGCCTGCTGACGGAAGCTCTCGGCGGCAAGGACAAGCAGCTGGCAGAGCTCGTCGACGCCTCCAACGCCGTCTTCGCGACGTTCGCAAAAGAGGAACAGAGCGTCGAGCAGACGCTGAAGCTGCTGCCGGGCGCGCTCGAAAAGAGCCGCACCGGGCTCGGCAAGCTGGCGACGGCGGCGCACG
Source organism: Solirubrobacteraceae bacterium (assembly GCA_036271095.1). Lineage (GTDB taxonomy): Bacteria > Actinomycetota > Thermoleophilia > Solirubrobacterales > Solirubrobacteraceae > Palsa-744. Next base: position 70,163 of record DATBBG010000065.1, on the reverse strand, counting down.
TGCTCGGCCCGACGCTGCATGAGCTGCAGCCGTTCGCGAAGTCGCTCGGGCCGGCGAATGACGCGACGCGCAAGCTCGCCGTGACGACGACGCCGATCATCGAAAAAGAGGTGCGCCCGTTCGCGCGCGAAATCCTGCCGACGATCAACGAGATCGCGCCGGACACGAAGGAGATATCCGAAGCGTTCCCGAAGCTCGCGACGAGCTTCGGCGTGCTCAACGAATTCTTCAACGAGCTCGCGTACAACCCCGGCAAGAGCCAGGGCGGCTTCCTCTTCTACCTCGATTGGGCCAACCACAACCTCAACAGCGTCGTCAGCTCCTCTGACGCCAACGGCGTGCTCGGCCGCACGCTCGTCTACCTCAACTGCGAAATCGCGCCGATCCTGAAAGCGGTCGGCTCGGTCAACCCGAACGTGAACCTGATCGTCGGCCTGCTGCAGCCGCCCGAACGCTCGACCTGCCAGGCGCAGAAACTGCTGAAGGGCGAAAGCGCCGTGCACAAGGTGAGCAAGCCGAAGGCGCCCGGTGGCAAACTGCTCTCGGGTCTGGCGCCGTTCGGTTCGACCGGCAAGGCCGCGGCGACGACGGCGCGCTCGTCCAGGAGCGGAGGCTAGCCATGCAGAAGCGCGCGCCGACGCTCGGCAACATGCTCGTGATCATCCTGTTCGTGCTCAGCTGCTTCGGGCTGCTGCTGTTCCTGTGGGAGTCCTTCGGCGGCCCGCTGCCGCTGAAGCCGAAGGGCTACCGGATGACGGTCGCCTTCCCGAAGTCGCTCGCGCTCGCCGAACAGTCCGACGTGAGGATCTCGGGCGTCGACGTCGGCCGCGTCGTCACGTTGAAGACGGGCAGCGGCGGTCGCACGCGCGCCGAACTGGAAATCGGCGAGAAATACGCGCCGATCCGCGCCGACATGCACGCGATTCTGCGTCAGAAGACGCTGCTCGGCGAGACCTACGTGCAGCTGATACCCGAGGACGGCGGCTACAGCGGACCGTATCTGAAGGACGGCGGCCAGCTCGCCGACGCGCAGGTCGAACCGTCGGTCACGCTCGACGGACTGCTCTCGGCGTTCGATCCGAAGACGCGACGCGACTTCCAGATCTGGCAGCAGTCGCTCGCCGAAGGCACGAACGGGCGCGGCGAACAGATCAACGCCGGCTTCTCCGAGATCAACCCGTTCGTGCAGCACGCGAACACGCTCGTCGGGCTGCTCGCCTCCCAGGAAGGCGCCGTTCGCGCGCTGGTGAAGAACACCGGCGTCGTCTTCAACGCGCTCGCCGGCCGCGACCACCAGCTCGAAGGGCTGATCGCCAACGGCGAGCGCACGTTCCACGCCGCCGCCGAAGGCAGCCAGGCGTTCGCCGCGGCGTTCCGCGCGCTGCCGACGTTCGAGCGCAACTCGCGCACTGCGCTGAAAGAACTCGATCGCTTCGCCGCCGACGCGAGCCCGTTCCTCGACGAATTCAAGCCGGTCGAGCGCAAGCTCTCGACGCTGCTGAGCGCCGCGAAGCCGTTCGCGCCGCAGTTCGACAAGTTCCTCACCTCGCTCGGCCCGTTGACGAAGGCTGCGAAGAAGGGCCTGCCGGACGTCGGCAAGACACTCGACCTGACGACGACTCAGCTCGAAAGCTTCCGTCCGGTGCTGCACAACTTCGACCCGTTCCTGCAGTACCTCGGCGAATACCTGCCGGAGCTGCAGGCGTTCTTCGCCAACCTGACGGCCGCCTCGCAGGCGCACGGCGAAAACACGAACATCCCCGGAGGCGGGACCGGGCAGCACTACCTGCGGATCATGAACGTGCTCGGGCCCGAAAGCCTCGCCGTCTACGCGCAGCAACCCGGCACGCATCGCGGCAACCCCTACTTCAAGCCGGGCGCGTTCCGCTCGATCAACAGCCTGCAGGTGTTCAGCAACAGCAACTGCTCGAACCCGACCCCGTCGGTCAGCGGGCCGGCCAACGAAACGATCTCGCAGACGTTCATCGAACAGCTGATCCAGTTCCACGTCGCCAACGCGCCGGAAACGCCGAATGCGATCCCGGCGCCGGCCTGCAACCAGCAGGCGCCGTTCACGTTCAACGGCTTCACCGGACAGTTCCCGCACGCCGTCTACGCTGGGAAATGATGAGCGACGACGACTACCAGTATCACTCCAGCGAGCTCGACCTCTCGGGCGACCCGTCGCTCGGCGAGTGGTCGATTCGCTGTACCGACGTGTACAAGCGCCTCGGCGGCGTGCCGGTGCTCAACGGGCTGACGGTCGCGATTCCCGACGACACGATCACGGTCGTGCTCGGTCCGTCGGGAACGGGCAAGAGCGTGCTGATCAAGCACCTGATCGGCCTGATGTTTCCCGACTCGGGCGACGTCGTCGTGCACGGCGAACACGTGCCGCGGCTGACGATGCCGAAGCTGCTCGCGCTGCGCCAGCGGATCGGCGTGCTGTTCCAGGACGGCGCGCTGTTCGGCTCGATGTCGGTCTTCGACAACGTCGCTTTCCCGCTGCGCCAGCACACCGACATGAGCGAGTCGGCGATCGCCGAGCGGGTCACACAGCGACTCACCGACGTCGGGCTGGCCGACGCGATGGACGACGCGCCCTCGCAGCTCTCCGGTGGCATGCGCAAGCGCGCCGGCTTCGCGCGCGCGCTCGTGATGGAGCCGGACGTCGTGATCTTCGACGAGCCCGACTCGGGCCTGGACCCCGTGCGCACGGCGCTGCTCTGCGAACTGATCCAGGAGATGCACGCGATCTACGGCGGCACGTACATCGTCGTCACGCACAACATCGCCTCGGCGCGGCAGATCGGCGAATACATCGCCGTGCTGTGGAAGGGGCGGATCGTCGAGGCGGGCGACGCCGAGCGGATGTTCGCCTCGGACAACCCCTTCGTCAGACAGTTCCTCAGCGGCTCCGCGGAGGGGCCGCTGACGATGGACTGAGCGCGCCGGCGCGGGCGCTTAGCCCGATCTCTTCAGTCGTTTTCGCCGCGTGGTCCGCCGACTCGTATGCGAACATACGTTCGGTCATGATCGTGTGCGTCTACCTTCCCCGTTTCGAGCTGGCGCTGGCCGCCGGCGGGGCCAGTGCGCTCGTCGGGCGTGCGCTGGCGGTGGCGCCGCCGACGGGCGCCGAGCAGCGCCTGGGAGAAGTCTCGGGCGCTGCTGAAGCGCAGGGCGTGCAAAGGGGAATGGCGCTCGGGGAGGCGCTTGCGCGCTGCCCCGACTTGGAGCTCGTGCCGGCCGATCCCGTGGGGGTGGAGGAGGCCTGGGAGGGGCTGCTCGGCGCGCTGGAGTCGATCGGCGCGGCGGTCGAGCCGGCGCGCGCAGGCCTCGCGTACTTCGACACGGCCCCGCTGCGCGCGCTGTACGGCACGGACGCCGCGGTGGTCGCGGCTGCGCAGGGCGCCGATCGAGGGATGGGGGGAGCCGACTGCGCGATGGGGAGCGCGGCTGGTTCGGCAACGCGGCGGTCGGCGGGCGGATCGCCCCGCCGACCTCCGCTCGGCGGGAGCGGCGGTCGCGCGCGGATCGGCGGCGGTCCGACGCGCTTCTGCGCGCTGGCGGCGGCGCTTTCGGTGCGCTCGCGCCGGCCGCTCGTGCTCGACGGAGAGGACGCGCTGCGCTGGCTCGGCGGGCGTCCGATCGGGCTGCTCGGCTATCGCGCGGAGACGGAACAGCTGCTCGAGCCGCTCACACGCCTCGGCGTGCGCACGCTGGGCGAGCTCGCGCGCCTCGGCCGTCCTGCGCTCGCCGACCGCTTCGGCGCTGCCGGCGTCAGCGCGCATCAACTCGCGTGCGGGACGGACACGCCGCTGCGCCCGCGTCAACTGGAGGAGCGCTTGGGGGAGACGATGAGCGTCGGCGACGCCAGCTCGGGACAGGCGCTCGAACGCGTGCTCGGCGTGCTCGTCGACAGGCTGCTCGCGCGCAGCGAGCGCCGCGGGCGCACGCTGCGCTCGGTCACGCTCTCCGCCCGCCTGCTCTCGGGTGGCGGCTGGCGCGAGAGCGTCGTATTTCGCCAGCCGCTGGCCGATCGCGATCGCATCTCGCTGGCGCTGAGCTTGCGGCTGCTGCTGCTTCCTGCGCCGGCGGAGACGCTGGGGCTGGCCGTCGAGCGCTTCGGTCCGCCGGCCGGCGAGCAGCGGGCGCTGCTGGACGAAGCTCACACTGCGCGTCTCGCACGCCTGCGCGAGGCGGTCTCGCAGGTGCGCGTCGTGGCGGGGAAGGACGCGGCGATGCGTGCCGTCTGCGTCGATCCGGACTCGCGCGTGCCCGAGCGCCGCGTCGTGCTGACGCCGCTGCCGGGCTGATGGCGGCTGCAGCGGCGCGGACCCAGCTGAACCTGCCGCGCCCGGCGCGCGTGCGCATCGGCTCGGGCGGCGTGCCTACGCAGGTCGACGGGCATGCAATCGAGCTCGTGCGCGAGTCGTGGCTGGTCGAGGACCGCTGGTGGACGGCGCAGCCGCTGCGTCGCCGCTACTGGGAGCTGGTCAGCTCCAGCGGGCGCAACATGGTCGTCTTCCACGACCTCGGCGCTGACCTCTCGAGCGAGCGCGGCGCCGGTGCGCCGACGGCCGGCGCCGGACGCGAGCGCGCCGGCGGTTGGTTCGTGCAGAGATCCTGAGTCGGCAGGAGGCGCGAGGGTTCGAGATGCCACCGACGCCGCCGTATGTGGAGCTGCACTGTCACTCGGCCTACTCGTTCCTGGACGGCGTATCGCTGCCGGAGGAGCTGGCGCAGCGCGCGAGCGAGCTCGGTCACTGCGCGCTTGCGCTGACCGACCACAACTCCGTGTCGGGCTCGATGGAGCTGACGCAGGCGGCCGCCGACTGCGACATCCGGGCGATCCACGGCGCCGAGCTGGACCTCAGCGGCGGGCGTCACATCACGCTGCTCGTGCGCGACGCGCCCGGCTGGCGCAATCTCTGCCGGATCATCACGCGCGCACACGCGCATACGCGCGACGGCACTGGGCGGCGCGAGCGCGGCGAGCCGTCGGTGGAGCTGCAGACGGTGCTCGACCACGCCGAAGGCTTGATCTGCCTGACCGGCTGCGCCGAGCGATCGGCGATCGGCGAGGGTGCGCGCGACGAGCCGACGGCGCGTCGGCTGCTTGACGCCTTCGGCGCTGACGGGCTGCGCGTCGAGCTGCAGCGCCCATATGCGCGCCACGATCGCGCGCGCAATCGCGCGCTGAGCGCGTTCGCGCGGCGGCTGGGAGTGCCGTGCGTTGCGACTGGCGACGTGCACGCGCACGCACGCTCGCGCTCGGAGCTGCAGGATGCGTTCGTCGCGCTGCGCAACCACACGACGCTCGACGCCTCCGAGCCGCTGCGCCGCGGCAACTCGAGCCACGTGATGACGACGCCGCGGGCGATGGCCAGCCGCTTCGCCGATCACGCGGATGCGGTCGCAGAGACGCTGCGGCTCGCCGAGCGGCTGACGTTCGACCTCGGCATGGACCTCGGCTACCGCTATCCGGGCGCCGAGGATGCTGGAGCCGAGCGCAAGCTCGCCGAGCTGTGCGCAGCGCGCCTGCACGCGCGCTACGTGGGAGAGGGCGCCGCGGCCGAGGCCGAGGCGCAGGCGCGGCTGGCACAGGAGCTGAACGTGATCGCAAAGCTCGGGCTGGCCGGCTTCTTCCTGCTGCACTACGAAATGCTCGAGCTCTCGCGCGAGGTCGCGCGCGAGGTGCGCGGGCCCGATTCGGTGCGTGCGCTGCTCGCGCCCGGCCGCGGCCGCGGCTCGTCGGTCTCCTCGCTCGTCTGCTACCTGATCGGGCTCTCGCACATCGATCCGATCAAGAGCAGGCTCACGCTCGGGCGCTTCCTGCACGAGGATCTGCGCGGGCTGCCTGACATCGACCTCGACTTCCCGCGCGACATCCGCGAGGTGCTGATCCCGCGTGTGCACGAGCATTTCGGGCACGAGCAAGCGGCGCTCGTCGCGGCTTTTCCGACGTTTCGCGCGCGCGGCGCGATCCGCGAGCTGGGCAAGGTGCTCGGCCTGCCGCCGGGTGAGCTCGAGCGCCTTGCACGCGGCGCCGACCGCCATGGCGGCGCCGAGCACGACACGGGGCTGGCCGCCGGTGGCGGCGAGCGCGGAGGCGCGGCCGGCGCGGGCGCGGGCGTGGGCGCGCAGGCGGCGACGCGGCGTGACGCGGCGCGACGCTCGGAGCGCTGGCGCTGGCTCGAGCGGCTGGTCGAGGAGGCACATCGGCTGCCGCGCCACCTCTCGCAGCACTCGGGCGGGATGATCATCGCGACGCGGCCGCTGATCGACTGCTGCCCGGTCGTGCCGGCGGCGATGGCAGGCAGGCAGATGGTCCAGTGGGACAAGGACTCCTGTTCGGACGCCGGCTTTCTGAAGATCGACCTGCTCGGGCTGGGGATGCTCTCGGCGGTCGAGCGCTGCGTCGAGACGATCGCGCTCACGCGCGGCGAGCGCGTCGATCTGTCGCGGATCGACTTCGACGACAAGGCGACCTTCGCGGCGATCAGCGAGGCTGACACGGTCGGCGTCTTTCAGATCGAGAGCCGCGCGCAGATGCAGTCGCTGCGGCGCACACGCCCGCAGAACCTCGACGATCTGGCGGTCCAGGTCGCGATCATCCGCCCAGGGCCGATCCAGGGCGGGGCGGTCAACCCGTACATCGAGCGCCGTCGGCGCCTGCGCGAGGACTCGTCCTACGAGATCCCCTACGAGCACCCGGCGCTCGAGCCGGTCCTGCGCGACACGCTCGGCACGATCATCTTTCAGGATCAGGTGATGGAAGTCGCCGAAGCGATCGCCGGCTTCACGCCCGGCGAGGCGGAGGGCCTGCGCCGGGCGATGAGCCGCAAGCGCTCGCAGGAGATGCTCGCGCGCCATCGCGAGCGCTTCGTCACCGGCGCGATGCGATATGGCGGCGCCGAGCAGCAGACCGCCGAGCGCGTCTGGCAGATGGTCGAGGGCTTCGCCGGCTTCGGCTTTCCGAAGGCGCACAGCGCCGCGTTCGGCCTGCTCGCCTACCAGTCGACGTGGCTGCGCGTGCACTACGGCCCGGAGTTCCTCTGCGCGCTGCTGAACGAGCAGCCGATGGGCTTCTACGCACCTGACAGCCTCGTGCACGAGGCTGCGCATCGCGGGATCGCGGTGCTGGCGCTCGACGTCAACGCCTCGGCGGTCGAGTGCACGGTCGAGGGCGAGGCGGTGCGCCTCGGTCTCGGCTACATCAAGGACGTCGGCCGCGAGGAGATGGGCGAGCTGGTCGCCGAGCGCGAGCGCGGCGGGCCGTTTCGCAGCCTCGGCGAGCTGGCGGGGCGGATCGGCGTGCGGCGTCGCACGCTCGAGCAGCTCGCCTGGTCGGGTGCGTGCGATCGGATCGTCGGGGAGATCGGCAGGCGCACGGCTCTGTGGCAGCTTGGCCTCGCTGCACCGGGCGAGCGCGCCGAGGCGGGCACCCAGCTCGCGCTGCCGCTGCAGCAGCCGACCGCGCCGAGGCTGCGCTCGCTCGGGCGCTGGCAGCGCCTGATCGCCGACTACGCGACGAGCGGCGTGACGGTTGGCGATCACGCGATGGCGATCTTGCGCAAGCGGCTGACGGCGCCGATGCTGGCGACAAGCGCGCAGTTGACGCGGCTGCCGAGCGCCAGCGCGGTCGCGATGGCCGGGCTGGTGATCGCGCGCCAGCGCCCCGGCACGGCGAAGGGGACGATGTTCCTGCTGTTCGAGGACGAGTTCGGAACGGCCAACCTGATCGTGCCGCGCGCCGTCTACGAGCGTCACCGCCAGCTCGCGCGCGCCGAGCCGTTGCTGCTGGCGCGCGGTCGCGTCGAGCGCACCGAGGACGTCGTCAACCTGCTCGTGCGCGAGCTCGCGCCGCTGGAGCGTTACATCTCGGGCGGCCTCGACGGCGCTGAGCAGGAACGGATCGCGCGCGTTCACCAGCTGCCGACGCCCGCGCCGGGCGAACCGGCCGAGGTGGAGGAAGACGGTGCGATCGAAGTCGGCTCGAGCATGCGTGCGGTCGCGCCGCCGATTCAGAGCTTCGCGATGGGACGCCGCCGCTAACCTGAGCGCATCGCACGTCTCGCTGACACCGACCTCGACGTCTACGAGCTCTGCCTCGGCGCGAACGTGTTCGGCTGGACGATCGACGAAGAGCGCTCGTTTGCCGTGCTCGACGCATACGTCGAGGCCGGCGGCGACTTCATCGACACGGCCGACAGCTACGGCCGCCGTGGCCCGGGCGGCGCCGGCGAATCCGAGCGGATCATCGGCCGCTGGATGGCGGCGCGCGGCAACCGCGACAACCTCGTGATCGCGACGAAGGTCGGCATGTCGGCGGAGCGGCCGGGCCTGTCGGCGGCGAACGTTCGAGCGGGCGCCGAAGCGTCGCTGCAGCGGCTCGGCACCGATCGGATCGACCTCTACTACGCGCACAAGGACGACCTGCAGACGCCGCTGGAGGAGACGCTGACTGCCTTCGGCGAGCTGATCGAGGACGGCCTGATTCGCTACGCGGCGGCTTCCAACTACAGCGTCGAGCGGCTCGAGCAGGCGCTGAAGCTCGGCGAGCGCGACGGCGCTGCCTCCTACGTCGCGCTGCAGCCCGAATACAACCTGTTGGAGCGCGACTACGAGCAGGAGCTGGCGCCGCTGTGCGAGCGCAACGGGCTCGCGTGCCTGCCGTTCTTCGCGCTCGCGCGCGGCTTCCTCTCGGGCAAGTACCGGCGCGGCGGCGCAGCGATCGAGAGCGAGCGCGCATCGAGCGTCAACGAGAAGTACGCCAACGAGCGCGGCTGGGCGGCGCTCGACGCGCTCGATCAGATCGCTGCTGCACGCGGCGTGCCGGTCGCGGCCGTCGCGCTCGCCTGGCTTCGCGAGCAGCCGACCGTGCTCGCGCCGATCGCGAGCGCGACGTCGGTCGAGCAGCTTGCCGAGCTGACGGCCTCGACGTCGCTCGAGCTCTCGCCGGAGGAGCTCGAGCACCTCGACCAAGCCTCGCGCTGAGTCACTTCTGTCGGGGGTGGCTTTGCGCGCCACCCCCGACGCGAGTGCTTGCTATTCGGGCCAGCCCGCGCTGCCGCTGTGGACCGCCGTTGTCGACTGCTCGTCGGAGTGCGTGCCGCCGCCACTGCCGAACGAGTAGCCGGTCGCGCAGTGGCCGCCGGACGGGCATGCAGGCGCGGATAGGGTCGGCGCCGACGGAAACGCCACGGTGCTGGTGCCGGACGCCGTCGCGACCTCTGCGTTCGTCGCCGCGACGGTGCCCGGCCACCACGCCAGGTACCAGCCGTTGCTGACTGTCGCCTGCACGGAGCTGCCGTCGCTGCGATCGATCGTGACCGCGGTGACGCCTGCTCCAGTTCGGCCGTCGACGAGCGTCAACGCGTTTCCGGCTGAGTCTCGCGTGCCGCCGCCGTTGGACTGGATCTGACCCGCTGCAACGCTGGTGGGCGCCTGTGAGCTGGAACTGGAGGACATTGAGACCCCATTGCCGCTGAGGCACACGTCACCGGTGGTCGAGTCGGCGTAGATCGCGGCCGTGTAAGGACCGCGCGAGTCGGTCAGAACCGGATTGCCGAGATCCTGTCCGCAGCTCTGTGCCGCCTGGGCGAGCTGGCCCGGCGCCGGAGCGGTCGGCGTCGCGTTCCAGCCGGCGAACGCCGGCGCGGCGCTCGAGCCGACGGTCACGAGGGCTGCGACAGCTGCCGCCGTGCCGGCTGCGGTGAGCGCACCGATCGCAGGAAGCTTGCCGATTCGGTGCCGGCGAGGGTGGTAGTCGACCGCCCGCAGCCGGGCGATCGAGCCTGGATCGAGTTGCGCGGCGCGGTGTGACAAGGCGTCGCGCAGATTCTGTTCGAGTTGATCGGGCATTGCGTTCAGAGCTCCCGTGTTGCGTTGCGTGTTGGATGGGGGACTAGCGCGAACGCCTCGCGCAGCCGCGCGAGTCCGCGCGAGGCGTTGCTCTTGACGGTCCCCGGCGAGCAGCCGAGGGCCTCGGCCGTCTCGGCCTCTGTCAAGTCGTTGAAATAACGCAGGACGAGCACGGCTCGCTGGCGCGGTGTCAGGAGCGCGAGCGCGTCGAGCAGCTCGGCGCGCGTCTCGAGCCCGACGAGCAGATCCTGAGCTGGTCCGTCGAGGACCGGCGCTGAGCCGTCGAGCTCGCTGCGGCGCCGCGCTCGGCGGCGGGCATCGTCGACGGCTAGGTTGGCGAGGATCCGCCCGGCATAAGCTCGCGGCTGGGCCATCTTTCGCACGCGCGGCCATCGCCGCGCGACCTTGAACAGGCACTCCTGCACGAGATCCTCAGCGTCGCCGGTGTCCCACGTGATCAGATAGGCCGTCTTCAGCAGCTGCTCGAGGTTGCCGGCGACGAATTCGTCGAAGTCGTCCATCACCCCATATAACCCCCGGCAGGCCATGGATGGTTCCCGCGTCCGGTCGTGGATGGCTTTCCGAGTTCAGGCCGAGCGGCGCCGGTGAGTACGCGGCTGGAGCGGCGAGAGCGCCTCGAATGGACTGAATCGGGGTAGAACCTATTCATGCCCGCACCGACCGAGCACCTCGATCTCGACGAGATTCGCAAGATCCTGCAAGCGCGGCGAGATCAGACGAGCGAGCGCGTAGCCCGCTTCGCTCAGCGGCCCGAGCTGGGCAGCGCCCAGGGATTCGGCAAGCGGATCGGCGACGGGACAACTGAGGCGATCAGCCGGCTCACCGAGATCGGAGTCGGTCAATCGCTGGAGAGCACATTGGCGCGAACCGAACGAGCGCTGAGCAAGCTCGATGAAGGAACGTACGGCACGTGCGACGGCTGCGGGCAGCCAATCGCCGAGAAGCGACTGCAAGCGATGCCCGACAGCGTGATGTGCGTCGCCTGCGCGGCGAACGTGCGCAGCCGCGCTGCTACTCGTCGCTGAGATCGAAGCGCAGCGCGATCCCGTCGGGGTCGCTCAGCTCTCGCGGTTGCGGCACAGCGCGATCCAGCTGGAAGTGGACCTCGTTCAATCGCGGCGCGCTCGCAGGCGGCGCGCTCGCGCCGCGGCTCTGCCACGAGTTCAAGCCGATGTGGTGGTGGTAACCGCCGGCTGAGACGAACGCGGCCTCGGGTAGCTCGGCCTGCTCCTCGAAGCCGAGCGAGTCGCGATAGAAGGCGAGCGCGCTGGGGACGTCGGCGACCTTCAGATGGACGTGCCCGATCGTCGTGTCCGACGCGATGTTCGCCAGCGCGCCGTCGCCGATCTCGACCGAGGACTGCGCGAGCAGATCGTCGAGGTCGAGCGGCAGCGTGACCATGCTCACGCCGTGCCCGCTGGGTGGGCGCTGCCACTGCTCGCGCGGGCGATCGGCGTAGATCTCGATGCCGAGGCCGTCCGGGTCGCTGAGGTAGAGCGCCTCGGAGACGCCGTGGTCGGAGGCGCCCTCGATCGGCCAGCGCGCGCCGGCGATTCGCCGGATCGTCTCGGCGAGCGCAGCGCGCGTCGGGTGCAGCCAAGCGACGTGAAACAGCCCGGTCGTGTGCGGTGAGAGCAGCGTTGGCGCGTCGATCGCCGAGAGCTCGAGCGCGGGACGCTGCGTATCGGCGCCGAGCAGCGCGTGCTCGTCGTCGCGCGAGATCAGCGGCAGCCCGAGCACGCGCTCGTAGAACTCGGCGCTGCGCGGCAGGTCGGCGACCGCGAGGTGGACGGCGGCGATGCGCAGGCTCGGGTCGATCGGGCTCACGTCAGCCATGCGTTCGAGGCTACTACCGGAGCGCAGCCGAGCGGCGGATGCGCCACGCCGATCGAGCACCGAGCGCGCGGCGAAAGCGGCGAACGCCGGCGCGCGCCGAGCCTCAGCGCGGCTGCACGACGAGCGTCTGAAACGCGCGTCCGACGGCGCCGCGCTCGTCGTGCAGCACGCTTTCGGCGACGCCCGTGCCGCCGGCGAGCAGCCGCGTGCGTGCATCGAGCCCGATCCACTCGCCTTCGGGCGGGCGCAGCAGGTGCACGGTCAGGTCGGCGTTGATGAAGAGAAAGCGATCGAACGGCAGCGCGGCGCTGATGCCGTTGCCGAAGTCGGCTGTCGCTGCAAGACGCGCCAACGGCGTCAGCGGCTCTCCGGGGAGCAGCGGATGGCGCAGTCGCATCCACACCCGACCGGGACCGAGCGTGCTCACGTCCTTGGACGCGCGCATCTCCATCGCCGTCGCGGCGAAGCTCGCCTGCGAGGAGCTGTCGAGCGCGAAGTCCAGAGGCTCGAGCTCGGCTACCGGCGGCATCGCCGCGCCGAGCTCGCCGGCCGGCGCGGCCGCTTGCGCGGCGTCCTCAGGAACGGCCTGCACGCGCAGCGCAGCGGCGCGCGCGATCGTCTCGCCGTCTGCAAGCAGCTCGGCGGCGAGCTCCTGCACGCGCCGGCCGGGGCGCACGATTCGCGTCTGCAGCGTCAGCGGCGCCATCGGCACAGGGCGCAGCAGCTCGAACGAGAGCCGCCCGATCGGCAGCTCGGCGCCGGGCTGCAGGCGCTCGAATGCGGCTGTGATCAGTGCCGCCGGCGCACCTCCATGCAGCGCGCGCGGATCCCACGGCCCGCGCGCGTGCTCGGTCGGTAGGAAGCGCTCGCCGTCGGCGATGAAGATGCTCTCGCTCATCGCCGGCGCTCAGTCGGGCAGTTGCGCGATGAAGTCGCGCAGCGCCTGGCGGTCGCGCAGCGGTGGGCCATGGCCGAAGCAGACGAGCTCCGGCTCGAGCGCGGCGAGGCGTCGCGCCGACTCGCGATTGCGCGCCGGGTCGGGCGTGAACACGGTCGGCGGCTCCTGCAGGCCGCGTTTGCCGCTCATCAGGTTCATCCCGTTGAGCACGTCGCCGAGAATCAGCGTGCGGTCGGACTCGCGCCAGTAGGCGACGTGTCCGCGCGAGTGCCCAGGCGTCTCGAGCACGGTGAAGCCGGCGACGTCATCGCCCTCGCTGAGCGCACGCGCGACGGGATGCGGCGGCCCAGTCCAGAAGCGTTTCTGGAAGTTGTTCAGCCAGCCGGGCGCCTGGCTGTTGGAGATCGCGCCGGGAGTCTCCATTGCATGCACGTCCTCGCGCCCGCACCACAGCGGGATCTGCAGCCGTTCGCAGATCGCATGGCTGGCGCCCTGGTGGTCGGGATGGGCGTGCGTCAGCGCGTGCGCGGTCACGGCGTGCCCTTCGAGCTCGTGCATGATGCGCGTCTCGGCCTGGCGCGTGCCGGCGTCGATCAGCACGTCCTCGGCCAGGTAGACGTTGATCGCGTTCGGCGGAAAGCCGCGCAACAGGTAGAGCCCGTCGGCCAGCTGCTTCATCTCACGTCCTTTGTCGTTTGCTCAAGCGTGCGACTCCCACGAGAACCCGCGCACGGCGAGGAACAGCCCGAAGACGCCCCACAGCGCGATCACGGCGAGCGCGTCGAGATGGTGCGAGAGCCCCGAGCCGGTGACGAGCGCGGCCGAGAGCCCGCCGATCAGCGGCTTCAGCGGCAGCGCTTCGGCGATCTGGCGCAGGAAGCCGGGCGCGCTTGCCGAGTCGAAGACGTAAAAGGAGATGAAGACGACCGGCAGGAAGACGGCGTTGACGTACGCTGCGGTCGACTCGAAGTTGGGGATCGCGTGCGCGAAGGCGACGCCGAGCGCGGCGAGCGAGATCACGCCGACGAGCACGAACACGATCAGCTCGACCCAGTCGCGCGGCCAGCCGATGCCGAAGATCAGCTTGCCGGCGAGAATTACGATGCCGACCTGAAGCACCGTGTTCGTGACGGCGTTGGCGGCAACGCCGCCGAAGTAGGAGATCGTCGGCAGCGGCGTGCCGCGGATCCGCTTGAGCACGCCGCGCTCGCGCAGGAAGACGATGTTGTAGGCGAGCGCTGTGAACGTCGTCGACATCACGCTCATGCCGGCGATCGCCGGGATCAGGCGATTGAGCTGGTGCTGGTTGCCGGCGAGAATCGCGCCGCCGCCGGCGAGGAACAGCAGCGGCAGCAGGAAGTTGAAGAACGCTGCGCTCGGGTTGCGCCAGAACATGCGCCGCTCCAAGCGGTATTGGCGCCAGCCGAGCGTGACCGCGTCAGCCATCGATCGTCCTCTCGGCGCACGGCCGCCGCTCAGCCATCGGCCGTCAGCTCCAGGTAGACGTCCTCGAGCGTCGGGCGCGCGACGCTCAGCTCCTCGAGGCGCTCGCCGCGCGCGAGCGCCTCGGCAGTCAGCTCGGCGAGCAGCGCCGTCGGGTCGTCGGTCTGGCGCTCGATCAGCTGACCGCTCGAGTCGCGATAGGCGACGCGGTAGTCGGACGCGCCGACGCCGAGCTCGCGCGGCGGGCCGATCGCGAGGATTCGCCCGTCCTTGACGATCGCGACGCGATCGGCGAGCTCTTGCGCCTCGTCGAGGTAGTGCGTCGTCAAGAGGATCGTCTTGCCAAGCTCGCGCAGCTTGCGCACGGTCTCCCAGGCGCTGCGGCGCGCCTCCGGATCGAAGCCGGTCGTCGGCTCGTCGAGGAAGATCAGCTCCGGGTCGCCGACGAGCGCCAGCGCGAAGTCGAGTCGGCGCAGCTGTCCGCCGGAGAGCTTGCGGCTGCGCTCGTCGGCCTTCTCGGTCAGCCCAGCGAGCACGAGCACCTCCTCGACGTCGCGCGGATGCGGGTAGAAGCTCGCCCAGTGGCGCAGCGCCTCGCGCGGCGTGATGTGGCCGTAGATGCCGCCCGACTGCAGCACGATGCCGATCCGCCGGCGCAGCGCGCGGCTGCGCTTACCGGGGTCGAAGCCGAGCACAGAGACCTCGCCGCCGCTGCGCGCACGGTAGCCCTCGAGGATCTCGACGGTCGTCGTCTTGCCGGCGCCGTTCGGCCCGAGCAGCCCGAAGACCTCGCCGCGGCGGACGCTGATGTCGATTCCGCGAACGGCCTCGAACTCGCCATAGCGCTTGCTCAGCGCGTGCACTTCGATCGCCGCTGTCGAGTCGCTCACGACGTCATCATCGCAATGGCGCGTCCGAGCATGCGTGGCCAGGCGCCGCCGGGCCGCAGGCCGTCAAGTCGTCGAGAGCGCGCTCGGCGCGCTCTCGAGCTTGTTACCAGTGCACTCCGCGCGTCAGCGTCGCCATCGCGATCTGCTCGAACGACGCGCGCTCCTCGGTGTCGCGCTGGCCCTTCGACGCGGCCGAGTCGGGGAACACGCGGTAGGCGAGGTGCAGGATCCGGTCGACGGCCTTCGGCGAGAGCGCGTAGGCGATCTCGCCGGCGGTGCCCAGGCGCGTGCCCATGTGCTTCGGGCGCGAGCGCATCGCCTCGCAGATCATGTCGGCGGCCTCCTCCGGCGTGATCGCCGGGAAGGCGTCGTACATCTTCGTCGGCGCGATCATCGGCGTGCGCACGAGCGGCATGTGGATCGTCGTGAACGTGACGCCGTCGCCGACGACCTCGGAGGCGACGACGCGCGTGAAGGCGTCGAGCGCAGACTTCGATGCGACGTAGGCGGAGAAACGCGGCGGGTTCGTCTGCACGCCGATCGAGGAGATGTTGACGATGTGGCCCGAGCCGCGCTCGCGCATATGTGGCAGCAGGCCGATGATCAGCTTGACGGCGCCGAAGTAGTTGAGCTGCATCGTCCGTTCGAAGTCGTGAAAGCGGTCGTAGCTGAGCGCGATCGAGCGCCGGATCGAGCGCCCGGCGTTGTTGATCAGCATGTCGACGTTGCGGTGGTCGGCGAGCACGCGCTCGAGCAGCCGTTCGACCGACTCCATGTCGGAGATGTCGGCGGCGTAGACGTAGGCCGTGCCGCCGGCGGCGACGATCTCGGCGCGCGCCTCCTCGAGCTTGTCGACGTTACGCGCGATCAGCAGCGGCACGCCACCGGCCTCGGCGACCTTCAGCGCCGTCGAGCGGCCGATTCCGGACGAGGCGCCGGTGATCATCACGTGCTTGCCGTCGAGCGCCTCTTTGAGCGTTCGCCCGGCGCCCATCCGCGGCTCCATGTCGCGCTCCCAGTAGTCCCACAGCCGCCCGGCGTAGTCGCGTAGCGCCGGCGGGCGCTCCAGCGCGGTGCCTGCGAGCGCGCGGCCGGACTCGCGCGTGTCGAAGCGCGGCACGAGCTCCATGTGCGCGAGCACCTCTTCGGGGATGCCGAGCTCGCGCAGCGCGAGTTTGCGCAGCTGGCGCCACGGCGGCAGGTCGAGCGCGAGCGTCAGCGGCCACTTCGGCAGCGGCCCGGTCAGGCGTTTGTCGACGCTGACGGCGATGCGCGGCGCGTGCGCGGCCGAGGCGAACGCGTTGATCAGCTCGTCGACGCGCTGGCGGCGCGGGTCGGTCAGGTGGAATGCCTTGCCGTCGAGGTCGCGCTCGTGCGCGATGTGCTCGAGCGAGTCGACGACCCAGTCGACTGGCACGACGTTCGTATTGCCGAGGTCCGGCGCGATCAGCGGCGCCCACTCGGGCAGCAGCTGGCGCGCGCGCTGGATCGCCCTGAAGAAGTAGTACGGCCCGTCGACCTTGTCCATCTCGCCAGTGCGCGAGTCGCCGACGACGATGCCGGGACGGTAGACGCGCCAGGGCACGTACGGCTGCTCGCGCACGATCCGCTCGGACTCGAACTTCGTGC
This sequence comes from Solirubrobacteraceae bacterium, assembly GCA_036271095.1. Classification (GTDB taxonomy): domain Bacteria; phylum Actinomycetota; class Thermoleophilia; order Solirubrobacterales; family Solirubrobacteraceae; genus Palsa-744. The sequence goes on along the minus strand of DATBBG010000065.1, from coordinate 53,579 downwards.
GGTGGTAGGGCGAGGGCAGCTTCTGGCCCTCGTCGAACATGTCCTCGGTGAAGGTTCCCTTGTACTCGCCGGCGACGGCGATCGAGGAGACGTGGTGGAAGTGCTCGGCGTCGATCGCGCGCGCGAGTTCGACGGCATGCGTCGTGCCGCCGACGTTGACGGCCGTGTTCAGCTCGCTCGGCGCCGTCATGTCGTAGACGGCTGCCAGGTGGAAGAAGTGCGCGATCTTGCCGCGCAGCTCGGCGACCTGCTCCTGCTCGACGCCGAGCAGCGGCCGTCGCAAGTCGCCGATGACAGGCTCGATCCGTTTCGCTGAAGTCGCTCCGGCAAGCACCGTCCAGCGCGCGATCAGATCGTCGAGGCGCTCCAGCGAGCTCTGGCGCACGAGCACGAACACCTTGCCCTGGCGTTTGTCGAGCAGCTGCTCGACGAGCCGTCGTCCGATGAAGCCGGTTGCTCCTGTGACGAAGTAGGCCATCGCGCAGCAGAGCCTACCTCCTCCGCTGCGCCGTCGTCCGGCGCGCGGCGTGCGCGCCTAGACGCCTGCGCCGGCGCCGCCGCGACCCTCGCCGGCGGCGAAGCGCGCGGCTCCGCGCGCGCCGTCTTCGAACACGTCCGGCCCGGCTGCCGCCTCCAGCGCGAGCGCATCGGCGAGCGGCATCCCGAAGCCTTCGATCGCCGCGCGCCGATCGGCGAGCATCGTGCGCTGCGGAAAGCGCGCCAGCCCCTCGGCGATCTCCAGCGCGCGCTGCAGATGCGCGTCGGGTGCAACGATCTCGGTCAACAATCCGATCGCATGCGCCTCCGCGGCGCCGATGATGCGCCCAGTCAGGATCAGGTCGAGCGCGCGACCGAGGCCGACGATGCGCGGCAGCCGCTGCGTGCCGCCGTCGATCAGCGGCACGCCCCAGCGACGCTCGGGATAGCCGAGCTGCGAGTCGCTCGTCGCGATGCGCAAGTCGCACCACAGCGCCAGCTCTAGCCCGCCGGCGAGCGCGAAGCCGGAGATCGCGGCGATCGTCGGCTTCGACGGCGTCAGCCGCGTGAAGCCCATCGGCCCCTCGTCGCTCATCAGCCGCTCGACGAACGTCTCCTGCGCCTTCAGGTCGGCGCCGGCGCAGAACGAGACGCCGCCGGCTCCTGTCAGCACCATCACGCGCGCGCCGTCGTCGGCCTCGAACGCGAGGTAGGCCTCGTGCAGCGCTGCTGCCGTCGGGCCGTCGACGGCGTTGCGCCGGTGCTGGCGATCGATCGTCACGATCGCGGCAGCGCCTCGGCGCTCGTAGCGGACCGCGTCGGCGGCTGCTGTCTCGGTCTCCTCCATCAGCGCGTCACGGCCGCTGTCGGCCGCCGCCCGGCTCTACCAGCCGCCGCGCCACTGAGCGTTGCTCAGCTGCGCCTTGTGCGCGGCTTTGCGCGCTTCCTTGCGCTTGTCAAGCGCTTTCTGGAGCATGCTCATGCAGAAGATGAACAGCGGGAAGAAGATGATCAGGATGAAACCGGCGTCGGTCACGACCTTGTCATTCGTCTCGCCGTAGAAGCCGCGCCCGTTGTTCGCCGCATCGGCGACCGGCGCGAGCACGAACGGCAGGGTCACAGCCCAGAGGGCGAGCGTCGTCTTTGCACTGCGCATTGGCGTGATCGTATCGGAGGGCCTGTCGGCACGCGCGCAGCCGGCTGCGCGCGTCGGGTGGCGATGATCGATTTCAAACGCCGATAGCAATCGTAGATACGTCGTACATACGATTGCTATCGGCTGTCGCAAAACGAACACCCGCCTCCGCACCTCCGCGTTCGCTTCGCGTGGGCGGGCTGCTGTGCGGTGAGCTGGTGAGCTTGGTATCACCACGTGCATGGCGCTTCTGATCGCATCAGACATGCACAAGGACATGGCCGGGCAGCCGCTGCTGCGCGGCGTCTCGTTCAAGCTCGAGCGGCGCGAACGGATGACGATTGCCGGGCGCAACGGCGCCGGCAAGACGACGCTGCTGCGGATGCTCGCGGGCGAGACGACGATCGACAAGGGCGAGCTGAGCGTCGCGAAGGGCGTGCGCATCGCGCTGCACGACCAGCGCCCGCCGCGTGAGCGCGCGATGGCGCTGCGCGACTACGTGCTCTCGGGCTGCGCCGAGGAGCTCCAGATCGAGGCCGAGCTGGCGGCGCTGGAGGCGCGCATGGCGGCCGGCGAGGGCGAGGAGGCGCTGCTCGACCGCTACGCACGCGCGCAGGCGCGCCTGGAGGCGCGCGGCGGCTATCTTTGGCGCGATCGCGCTACGGGCATGGCGCGCGGGCTCGGCTTCGTCGAAGACGATCTCGACCGCCCGCTCGACACGTTCTCAGGCGGGCAGCTGACGCGCGCGTCGCTTGCGCGCGCGCTGGCGACGGGCGCCGATGTGCTGCTGCTCGACGAGCCGACGAACCATCTCGACATCGAATCGCTCGAGTGGCTCGAGCAGACGCTCGTCGAGCTCGATGCGGCAGTCGTGCTCGTCGCGCACGATCGCTGGTTCCTGGAGGCAGTCGGCACGGCCGTGCTCGAGCTCGAGGCCGGCCGCTCGCGCTTCTTCGCCGGCACCTGGCACAACTGGCGCCGCGAGCAGGCCGCGCGCGAGCTCTCGCTGGGCCGCTCGATCGAGAAGCAGCAGGCTGAGATCGAGCGGATGGAGCGCTTCATCGAGCGCTTTCGCGCGAAGGCGACGAAGGCGCGCCAGGCGCAGTCGCGCGTGAAGAAGCTCGCGAAGATCGAGCGCATCGAGCGCGATCCGAGAGACGGCAAGTCGCTCGAGTTCCAGTTCGCCGCGCCGGAGCGCTCCGGGCGCGTGATCTTCGAGCTGCTCGATGGGCGGGTCGAGATCGGCGGCGACGGCAATGGCGGTACACCGCCGCTGGTTCTGCTCGATCACGCCGAGCTGTGGCTCGAACGCGGCGAGCACGTCTCGCTCGTCGGTCCGAACGGCACCGGCAAGACGACGCTGATCGAGACGCTCGCCGGGCGTCGTGCGCTGGCCGGCGGAAAACTGAGCACCGGCCACAACGTCAAGGTCGGCTACCTCTCGCAGCACGCCGATGAGCTGGGCGCCGGCGGCGATCCGAATCAGAGCGTGCTCGACGCGACGCAGCGCGCGACGGCGCTGACGCAAGGCAAGGCGCGCGCGCTGCTCGGCGGCTTCCTGTTCTCCGGCGAGGACGCCGAAAAGCCGCTCGCCGGGCTCTCCGGCGGCGAGCGCCGGCGGCTGTCGCTGGCCGTGCTCGTGCACTCTGGCGCGAACGTGCTGATCCTCGACGAGCCGACGAACCACCTCGACATCGAGAGTCGCGAGGCGCTCGAGGACGCGCTGAGCGGATTCAGCGGCGCGGTGCTGCTCGTCTCGCACGATCGCGCGCTGCTCGACGCCGTCGGCACGCGCACGGTCGCCGTCGAGAACCGCGCGCTGCACAGCTACGTCGGCGGCTGGCCGGAGTACGTGCGCGTGCGCGAAGAACGATCTTCAGATCAGAAGGCGGCCGCGCATGCGCGGCCGCCCGGAGCGGCGCATGCGCCGCTCCGCCAGTTGGCGCATGCGCCAACTGGGACGGCAGACGAATCGAATCGAGTGAACGGGTCGGGCGGCGAGCCGAAGTCGAAGGCCAAGCCGAAGCCGAAAGGGCCGTCGAAGAACCGGCTGTCGGAGCAGCAGAAGGCCGAGCGTGCGATCGAAACGGCCGAGGCGGCGATGGCCGAGCTCGAGCACGAGCTGGCCGATCCGGCGGCGTGGGCGAGCAAGTACGAGGCGGCCAAGTCCGAGGCGCGCCATACCGCCGCGAAGCGCGCCGTCGAGCAGGCCTACGAGCGCCTCGAGGCGCTCGTCGACTGACGCGCACGACTTACACTTCGCCGATGAGCCGCTACAAGTCAGCGATCAACGTCTCGATCGTCCTGCTGATCGCGGCAGCCGTGTTTCTGCTGCCAGGAGGCGGCCAGGCGGCGAGCACGTTCGAAGCGCTGCTGCTGATCGGCTTCGGCGTCGGCTTCGGCTATCTCGGGCTGCGCTTGTATCGCGAATATCGCGTCACGCTGCACGGCCTCGGCGACGCCCATCGCGCGCGGCTGTACGGCGCGATCGCGCTGGCTGCGTTTCTGATCGCTGCGTATGACCGCATGCTGCACTCGACGGCGCTCGTCGGCGTGCTCTGGTTCGTGCTGCTCGGGCTCGTGCTGTACGCGCTGATGGACGTCTACCGCCACTGGCGCAGCTACTGACGCGCGCGCCCGCTGCGGCCCCTGCGGCTGCCGCGCCGATTGCGGCCCTTGCCAGCCGCGCGAGCGGCGCCTCGTATCCTCGAAGCAGATGGCAAGCGGGGCAGTGACGAGCGACGGCGAGGCGAGCACGAGCCTCGCCGATCAGCGCCGCGCGCTGCCCGACCAGCCGGGCGTGTACCTGTTTCGCGACGGCAAAGGGCGCGTGATCTACGTCGGCAAGGCGAAGTCGGTGCGCAAGCGCGTCGCTTCGCACTTCTCCAAAGCACAGGTGCCGAGCAGTCCAGGGCACGCCGAGATGGTCGCGAGCGCCGTCAGCGTCGAATGCGTCGTCGTCGCCAGCGAGGCCGAGGCGCTGCTGGCCGAGCAGAGCTTCATCAAGCAGTACCGCCCGCGGTTCAACATCCGCCTACGCGACGACAAGTCGTATCCGTTCATCGCGATCTCGCTCGACGAGGACTACCCGCGCGTCTACTTCACGCGCGAGCGCCACCGGCCGGGCCGCGCCTACTTCGGGCCGTACTCGAACGCCAAGCGCGTGCGCAGCACGCTCGAGGTGCTGACGAAGGTCTTCATGTTCCGTTCGTGCACCGGCGCCGAGCCGGGGCGGCGCAGCGGCAGCCCGTGCCTGGACTACTACATCAAGCGCTGCGAGGCGCCTTGCGTCGGCTACGTCTCGAAGGAGCACTACCGCGCGAGCATCGACGGCGTGATCGACTTCCTCTCGGGCCGCTTCAAGCAGATCGAGCGCGAGCTGGAGGAGCGGATGCAAGCGGCAGCGGCTGCCGAAGAGTTCGAGCAGGCGACGGTCGAGCGCAACCGCCTGCGCGCCGTGCACTCGCTGCTCGAGCGCCGCCGCGTCGCGAACGAGTCCGTCGGCACGTTCGACGCCGTCGCGATCGCCGTCGACGCGCGCGAGGCGAACGCGCAGATCTTCCAGGTGCGCGACGGCGTGCTCTCCGATCGGCAGTCGTTCTACCTCTCCAACGAGACCGAGCGCAGCGCGGCGGAGGTCGCTGAGGAGTTCATGTTGCAGTACTACGCCGGGCACATGTCGATTCCGGCTCTGCTGATCGTGCAGCGCGGCGTCGACGAGCGTCCGGCGCTCGCCGATGCGCTCGCCAGCCGCCGCGCCGGGCCGGTCGAGCTGCGCGCGGCCGAGCGCGGCGAGAAGCGCCGCATCCTCGAGCTGGCCGAGCGCAACGCGCAGCTCGCGCTCGAGACCGACCGGCTCAAATCGGAGCGCCGCCGCCAGAGCCGCGTCGAGGCCGTCGAAGGCCTGCAGCAGGCGCTCGGCCTCGACGTGCCGCCGATCCGCATCGAGTGCTTCGACATCTCGCATCTCGGCGGCACGCAGACGGTTGCTTCGATGGTCGTCTTCGAGGGCGGTGCGCCGAAGAAGGCCGACTATCGTCGCTTCAAGATCCGCTCGCTCGCCGAAGGCGAGTCCGACGACTTCGCGGCGATGGCCGAGGTGCTCGGTCGCCGTTTCGCGCAATGGGAGCGCCAGGCAGATCTTTCTCCGCACGACCCGGCATACGACGCGAGCTTCGCAGCGCTGCCGAACGTCGTCGTGATCGACGGCGGCAAGGGCCAGCTGTCGGCCGGCCTCGGCCCGCTGCGCGGCTTTCGCGATCGCGGCGTCTCGGTCATCTCGCTGGCCAAGCGCATCGAGGAGGTCTTCATCCCGGGACGCGCCGCGCCGCTCGTGCTCGACCACTCGACGCCCGAGCTGCAGCTGCTGCAGCGCGTGCGCGACGAGGCGCACCGCTTCGCGATCACGCATCATCGCTCGCGGCGCGACCGCGCGATGACGACGTCGCTGCTCGACGAGCTGCCCGGCGTCGGCCCGGCGCGCAAGCGCGCGCTGCTCGCGCACTTCGGCTCGCCCGAGGCCGTCGTCGCGGCGTCAGGCGAGGAGCTCTCGGCCGTGCCTGGGCTGCCGGCGAAGGTCGCGCGCGATCTCTATGCGCATCTCCATCGCGCAGGCTGAGCGCGCCACGACCGGCGGCGACTCGCTCGGAGACGCCGTGAATGCGAGCGCGCTCGCCGCTGGGCGCTTTCCTGCAAGTTTGCGGCAAATTGACACAATCGCCGCGCAGCGGGGCACAATTAGAGGATGGCCGTGATCAGACCGCTTCGCCCGCTGCGCTCGGGCGCCGCCGATCGCAAGCCGGAGCAGGCGCCGCAGCCGGTCGTCGAGACGCGGCTGCAGGATCTCGTCGTGATCACCGGCTTCTCCGGCGCCGGCAAGTCGACGGCGATGAACGTGTTCGAGGACGCCGGCTACTTCTGCGTCGACAACCTGCCGCCGGAGATGATCCGCTCGCTCGTCGAGCTGTTCGTGCATCAGGGCTCGAAGGTCGAGCGCGCAGCAGTCGTCTCGGACGTGCGCGGCGGCGTCTACTTCGAGGCGCTGCGCGCCGTCGTCGACGATCTCGACGCGCTCGGGCTCTCGCACCACGTGCTGTTCCTCGAGGCTGCCGAGCAGACGCTCGTGACGCGCTACAAGGAGACGCGCCGGCGCCATCCGCTCGCGCCCGAGGGCAGTGTCGCCGCCGGCATCGCTGCCGAGCGCGCGCTGCTGGCGCCGCTGCGCGAGCACGCCGACCTCGTGATCGACACGACCGGCATGACCGCGCCGATGCTGCGCGGCAAGATCGTCGACGAGCTGCTGCCGCACAAGCTCGCCGGCCGGCTCGCGCTGACGTTCATGAGCTTCGGCTTCAAGCACGGGCCTCCGCGCGAGGAGGATCTCGCCTTCGACGTGCGCTTCCTCGCCAACCCGCACTACGAGCCCGAGCTGCGCGAGCTGACCGGCGAGGACGAGCGCGTCGTCGAGTACATCGCGCGCGACGGCCGCCTCGACGACTTCTACGTGCGCCTGCACGCGCTGCTCGACTTCCTGCTGCCGCAGTACGTCGCCGAGGGCAAGTCGCACCTCGTCATCGCGATCGGCTGCACCGGCGGTCGCCACCGCTCGGTAGCGATCGCCGAGCACCTCGCCGAGCGCTATCGCGACGTGGACGAGCTCGACGTCGCAGTTGCGCATCGCGACATCGACAAGCGCCCTCGCGGGGCCTGACACTCAGCGGCTAGCGACGACGAGGACGTGCGTGTCCTCGCGCGAGCAGCACGGGCGTGCCGGCCGCGCTCAGACGCGGGTACTCATCGCTCAGCGCGAACGTCGTTTGGAACATGCTCGAAGCGTCGTAGACGAGCCTGATCACGGTCCCGGGGCCGACCGTCGCACCCGGCGGGTGAGAGCACGTGCCGCAAGTAAAGCGGCCGCGCATCGCGACGACGTAGACGAGGCCGTCGGCACACGCGGGCGAGGCTTCGCAAGTCGGCGCCGTCGTGCCCGGCTCGAGCCGAATCGCTCGCGCCTGCGTGGTCGCGACTGCCTGGATGTCGTAAGGGTGGGCGTCCCCGTCGATCCGCGCCGTACTGATCGCATCCGACAGCAGCGCTGCGCGCACACTCGGGCCGATCGTCGCCTGCTCGGCTCCGGCGGTCTGTGCGCCCGCGACCGCCAGCAGCCCGATCGCGACGACGACGGCGAAGCTCGTGCGCATGCGCACACGATAACTCAGGCGGCGCCATCGATCTGCCTGCTAAAGGCGCGCTGATAGCCTGCCGATCACCATCGCCGGGCGACGGAGCCAAGCTCCTGAGACCCGGCATCGTTCATTTTTCGCACAGGAGGACTGCATGCCCGTTCGCGTTGGGATCAACGGATTCGGCCGGATCGGCCGGAACGTGTTCCGCGCCGCAAAGGCAAGGGGAGATCAGGCCGGCGAGGCGATCGAGTGGGTCGCCGTCAACGACCTGACCGACGAGAAGACGCTTGCGCACCTGCTCAAGTACGACTCGATCCTCGGCCCATACCCCGGCACCGTCGAGGCGCGCGAGGGCGCGCTCGCAGTCGACGGCCAGGAGATCAAGGTGCTCGCCGAGCGCGACCCGGCGGCGCTGCCGTGGGGCGATCTCGGCGTCGACGTCGTGATCGAGTCGACCGGCCTGTTCACCGATCGCGCGAGCGCCTCCAAGCACCTCGCGCAGGGCGCGAAGAAGGTCGTCATCTCGGCGCCTGCAACCGACCCCGACGCGACGATCGTGCTCGGCGTCAACTTCGACGAGGCATACGACCGCGACAAGCACCAGATCGTCTCGAACGCGTCGTGTACGACCAACTGCCTTGCGCCGGTCGCGAAGATCGTCAACGACACGGTCGGCATCGAGCACGGCCTGATGACGACGATCCATGCCTACACGGCCGACCAGCGCCTGCAGGATCTGCCGCACAAGGATCTGCGCCGCGCGCGCGCCGCCGCGATCAACCTGATCCCGGCTTCGACCGGCGCAGCGAAGGCGATCGGGCTCGTGATTCCGGAGCTGCAGGGCAAGCTCAACGGCTTCGCCGTCAGAGCGCCGGTCCCGACCGGATCGGTCGTCGACCTGACCGTCGAGTGTGCGCGCGAGACGAGCGTCGAGGAGATCAACGCGGCGCTGAAAGCAGCCAGTGAGAGCGGTCCGCTCGCCGGGATCATGCAGTACACCGAAGACCCGATCGTCTCCAGCGACATCGTCAACTCGCCGTACTCCTCGATCGTCGACTCGCTGCTGACAGCAGTCGTCGACGGCACGATGGTGAAGGTCGTTGCTTGGTACGACAACGAGTGGGGGTATTCCAACCGCGTGGTCGATCTGGTGCAGAAGGTCTTGTGAGCTCGGCTGGATGCCGAGAGAAGAAGATCTGCAAGGCGACGCGGGTTAACGTGAAGGAGCGCGGCAAACGAATGGATGAGGTGTGTCGATGAGAACGCTTGACCAGCTCGACGTCGAGGGCCTGCGCGCGCTCGTGCGCGTCGACTTCAACGTGCCGCTCGGCAAGGACGAGAACGGCGCTGTCGTCGTCTCCGACGACACGCGCATCGTCGCCGCGCTGGAGACGATCGAGGAGCTGCGCTCGCGCGGCGCGCGGATCGTGCTCGTCTCGCACCTCGGCCGGCCGGAGGGGCGGCGCGAGGAGGATCTCTCGCTGGCGCCTGTCGTCGCGCGCCTGCGCGAACTGACCGATGCGCCGGTGACGCTGGCGCCGGCAGTGATCGGCGCGCAGGTCAAGGCGCTCGCGGACGAGCTCGGCGAGGGCGAGCTGCTCGTGCTCGAGAACGTCCGCTTCGAGCCAGGCGAGACGACGAACGACGCCGAGCTGGCAGCCGCGCTGGCCGAGCTCGCCGACGTCTACGTCGATGATGCTTTCGGCGCGGCGCACCGCGCGCATGCGAGCACCGAGGGCGTCGCGCACTTGCTGCCATGCGCTGCCGGCCGGCTGCTGGCGCGCGAGGTCGAGACGCTCGGCAAGCTGCTCGAGCGTCCGCCGCGCCCGCTCGTCGCCGTGATCGGCGGCGCCAAGGTCGCTGACAAGATCGGCGTGATCGACCGCTTCCTCGACATCGCCGACGTCGTGATCATCGGCGGCGCGATGTGCTTTCCGTTTCTCTGCGCGCAAGGGCATGCCGTCGGCGATTCGCTGTGCGACGCCGAAGACGTCGAGCACGCGCGGCGCGCGCTGGCGAAGGCGACCGATCCTGGCCGCGCGAGCGTCGAGCTGCCGACAGATCTCGTCATCGGCGAGCGCTTCGCTGCCGACACCGAGCATCGCGTGCTCGACGGCATCGAGGTGCCGCCCGGCTGGATGGGGCTCGACATCGGCCCGCACAGCGCTGTGCGCTACGCCGAGCAGATCGCGCGCGCCGGCTCGGTCTTCTGGAACGGGCCGATGGGAGCGTTCGAGCTGGAGCCGTTCGCGGCCGGCACGCGCACAGTCGCCGAAGCGGTCGTGCAGGCGCCGGGCGTGACCGTCGTCGGCGGTGGCGACTCGGCCGCCGCGCTCGCGCTGTTCGGGCTCGAGCAGGGCGTCGACCACCTCTCGACCGGCGGCGGCGCGACGCTCGAGCTCGTCGAGGGACGCGCGCTTCCGGGCGTCGAGGCGCTGACCGGCGCCTCGGCCGGCGCAGGCGTCGCCTCGTGAGCGCACGCGTCCCGCTGATCGCGGGCAACTGGAAGATGTACAAGACCGAGCGCGAAGCAGAGGACTACATCCAGTCGCTGCTGCCGCGCGTCTCATCCGTCGACGGCGTCGACGTCTCGATCTGCGTGCCGTTCACCGACCTGCGCGCGATGGTCGACAGCGCACGCGGCTCGCGCGTCGAGATCTATGCGCAGAACATGCACTTCGAGGCGCAAGGCGCGTTCACCGGCGAGGTCTCGCCGCCGATGCTCGCCGACGTCGGCGCGCAGGGCGTCGTGCTCGGCCACTCCGAGCGGCGCGAGCTGTTCGGCGAGACCGATCGCGCGCTCGCGCTGAAGGTGCCCGCTGCGCTCGACGCCGGCCTTTCGCCGATCCTCTGCGTCGGCGAGACCGAGTCCGAGCGCGAGAACGAAGACACCGATCGCAAGCTTCGCCAGCAGATCAAGGACGACCTCGTCAACGTCGCCAGCGATCGCCTCGCCGATGTGACGATCGCTTACGAGCCGATCTGGGCGATCGGCAGCGGCAAGGTCGCGACGGCCGAGCAGGCGCAAGAGGCGATCGCCTTCATCCGCGCGCTCGTCGGCGATCGCGATCGCGATGCGGCCGAGCGCGTGCGCGTGCTCTACGGCGGCTCGGTCAAGCCGGACAACGCAGCCGAGCTGCTGGCTCTGCCTGACGTCGACGGCGCGCTCGTCGGCGGCGCTTCGCTCGACGCCGAGTCGTTCGCGCAGATCGTGAGCGCCGCCGCCGCGTGATGGACACCGACAGCGGGTCTGGCGCAGCCGATCGGCACGCTGCGAGCGCCTGCCTGGTTGTGCTCGACGGCTGGGGGCTGGCCGAGGCGAGTCCTGGAAATGCTGTCTCGCTCGCAGAGACGCCGGTCTTCGACGCGCTCTGGCGCGACTATCCGCACACGACGTTGACTGCCTGGGGTCGCGCCGTCGGCCTGCCCGAAGGGCAGATGGGAAACTCCGAGGTCGGCCACCTCAACCTCGGCGCCGGCGCTGTCGTGCGCCAGGATCTCGTGCGGATCGACGATGCGATCGCCGACGGCTCGCTCGCGAGCAACGACGTGCTGCGCGACGCGCTCGATCCGCGCGCGCGCCTGCACCTGATCGGGCTCGTCTCTGACGGCGGCGTGCACTCCTCGCTCGAGCACCTGCGCGCGCTCGTAGCACTTGCGCGCGAGCGTGGTGTCAGCGACGTCGTCGTGCACGCGTTCTCCGATGGGCGCGACACGCTGCCCCATGGCGGCGCCGGCTATCTCGCCGCGGTCGACGCGATGCCGGGCGCGCGCGTGGGCTCGGTGATCGGCCGCTACTGGGCGATGGACCGCGATCGTCGCTGGGAGCGCACGCAGCGGGCCTACGACCTGCTCGCGCACGGGCGCGCGCCGTTTCACGCCGAGAGCGGCGAGCAGGCCGTGCGCGCGGCCTACGAGCGCGGCGAGACGGACGAGTTCATCGAGCCGACGCTCGTCGGCGACTTGGCTGCGATCGCACCGGGCGACAGCGTGCTCGCGTTCAACTTCCGCCCCGACCGGATGCGCCAGCTGACGCGCGCGCTGGCCGAGCCGCGCTTCGGCGAGGAGCTTGCCGGCGAGGCGCCTGGCGTCGAAGCGGGAGTCGGGCCGGCGGGCGCGCCCGGCGCGCTGGAGGAGCTGCCCGGCTGGAGCGGTCGCGGCGGCACGCAGCCGCTCGCGCGCTACGCGACGCTGACCGAGTATGAGCAGGGCTGGCCCTATCCGGTCGCCTTCGCGCCAGAGCGCCCGGCGACGACGCTCGCGGCCGTGCTCGCCGACGCCGGCATCGCGCAGCTGCACGTCGCCGAGACCGAGAAGTACCCGCACGTGACGTACTTCTTCAACGGCGGCGAAGAGCGTGAGCTGCGCGGCGAGCGGCGCGAGCTCGTCGCCTCGCCGCGCGACGTGCCGACTTACGATCACAAGCCGCAGATGAGCGCGCCCGAGGCCGCGCAGGCGTTCGTTCGCGCGTGGCGCGAGGATCGTCCAGGCTTCGCGATCATCAACTTCGCCAACGCCGACATGGTCGGCCACACCGGCGTGATCGCGGCCGCCGTCACCGCGATCGAGACGGTCGATCGCTGCCTCGGCGAAGTCCTCGCGGCAGTCGGCGCCGCCGGCGGCGTCTGCGTTGTGACGGCCGATCACGGCAACGCAGATCACATGCTCGAGCCCGACGGCAGCCCCAACACGGCGCACTCGCTGAACCCGGTGCCGCTGATCGTGACCGCGCCGGGCGTGACGTTGCGCGAGCAAGACGGCATACTCGCCGACGTGGCTCCTACCGTCCTCGACCTGCTCGGCATCGCGCAGCCCGCGGCGATGACCGGGCGCACGCTGCTGCTCCGCGACGGAGCGACGCGATGAGCGTCTCGCGCAGGCTGCTCGCGGTCTTCTTCGTCGGCTCCGGCGTCAACCACTTCGTCGCGCCGCGTTTCTACCGCGCGATGGTCCCGCCGCCGCTGGCGCGCGAGGCCAAGCGCGTCGTCGAGGTGAGCGGCGTCGCCGAGGTTCTCGGCGGGCTCGGCGTGCTGCTGCCGCGCACGCGCCGCCTCTCCGGAGTCGGTCTGATCGCGCTGCTCGCTGCCGTCTTTCCGGCGAACCTGTACATGGCGAGCGAGCCCGAGCGCTTCGACAAGGTTCCGCGCTGGGCGCTGTTTGCGCGGTTGCCGTTGCAGCCGTTGATGATGTGGTGGGCCTGGAGCGCGACGCGCGACTGAGCGTTCACGGCCGTTCGGCGCAGTTTGACGCTGCTATGTTCGGTCGCAGAGGATTTGGGTACAGACCATGATGTCGACCGCTACCGCCTTCAAGACCGAAACCGGGGAGCAGGACAGCTTTTCGGGCGACGAGCGCCCGGAGCCTGGTCAGCGCGCGTGGCGAGGTCTGCTGCGTGCGCACGCCTGCCTCGCAAAGCGACTCGACGCCGCGCTGGAGCATGCGCACGGTCTGCCGCTCAGCTCCTATGAGGTGCTCGACCGGCTCGAGGACGCCAGCGGCGGGCGGATGCGCATGTGCGATCTCGCCGAGCAGGCACAGCTCTCGCGCAGCGGCCTGACGCGGCTCGTCGATCGCCTCGAGCGCGAGCAGCTGCTCGAGCGCTGCTCCTGCGAACAGGACGCGCGCGGATCGTTCGCGTGCCTGACCGAGAGCGGGCGCGCGCGGCTTGCGGAAGCTCGCGTCACGCATCTCACAGTCGTCCGCGAGCAGTTCTTCTCGCGCTTCTCAGAGGACGAGCTCGCGCTGCTGGCCGACATGTGCCAGCGCGTCGCGCCTTGCAGCAGCGCGGAGACGTCCTCCGCGGCTGCAGACCCCGGCTGCTAGCCGCGCTGCGCGTCACGCGCAGGTGACGGCACCTCGCCGTCGCCGTCGCCGTCGCCGTCGGCTTCCGCGTGGCTGTCGTCAATACCTGCCGTGTCGCTCTCACGCTCTGCCCGCTCGCTCTCGGCGGCACGATGGCGGCGCGCGCGACGATGCAAGACGATGAAGCTGACGAGCGCGACGACGGCGGCGACGAGGCCGTAGATGCCGAACGTTTCGATCGCGTTGCCAGCCGAGTTGCCGAGGAAGTACGCGAGCAGCCCGATCGCCGTCGCCCAGGAGATCCCGCCGAGCGCGTTCCAGAAGACGAACGAGCGCCAGTGCATGCGCGTCGCGCCGGCGAGCCACGACGCCCATACGCGCAGGCCGAGCACGAAGCGGCCGAAGAAGACGGCCTTTGGGCCGTGGCGTTCGAAGAACGGCTCGCCGGTGCTCAGCACCTCGCGCCGCTGGCGATAGAAGCGCCCAGGCCGTTCGAGCAGCCTGCGTCCGCCCTCGCGGCCGATCAGATAGCCGATGTTGTCGCCGACGATCGCGCCGGAGGCCGCGAGCACGATCACCCACTCGATCTGCAGCTTGCCGCGGCTTGCGAGCACGGCGGCGGTGATCAGCGCCGTCTCGCCTGGGATCGGCACGCCGCCGGACTCGGCCATGACCAGCACGAACAGCAGCGGGTAGCCGGCGACTTCGATCAGATGGTCGACGTTGATCAGCGACGCGAGGATCACGGGCACCTAGCATGGCGCAGTCGCGCGTCGATCAACGGATCGCCGCTCGCGCGCCGCCAGCGCTGCGCTCGACGGGCGCGGGGGCGGGCTATTTCGTGTTTTCGGAAACGAGCTGTTTCAGCGCTGAGGCCGCCTGCTGGACGTCGGAGTAGACGACGTTGCGCAGGACGACCTTCGTCGGCGCGGGCGCCGTCGCGATCACGACGGCGACGATCACGACGACGAGCACGAGCAGCGCGACGATCGCGCCGAGCAGCCGCCGCCGGCCGCGCGGCCGGTGCGCCGGAGCTTGTGCCGGCTGCGCCGCGGCGCCCGAGGCCGCCGGCGTGCGCCGTGGCGGCCCCGAGCGCGGCTGGCGCGGCGTCACTGCTGTCGCGCCGCGCTGCGTGCCGCGCCCGCCTGGGCGCCGTGCCGCGCCGAGCACCGTAGTCGCGCTGGTCGCCGGCGCCTCGCGCGCTCCGTCGCCGGCCTCGACTGGGCTGATCCCGTTGGCTCCGTCGCTCAGCGCGCGGCCCATCTCGCGCGCCGTCTGGTAGCGCTCGCGCGGGTCCAGCGCGAGCGCGACGGCGACGGCCTCGGCCAGCTCCGGGCGAACAGCGGCGACAAGCGTGTCGAGCAGCGGCGGTTCCTCCTGCTGCTGCTTCAGCGCCAGCTCGGTCAGCGAGGCCGCCTCGTAGGGGAGGCGTCCGGAGATCAGCTGGTAGGTGACGACGCCGAGTGCGTAGAGGTCGGCGCGCGGCCCGGCCTCTTCGCCGCGCGCCTGCTCCGGCGCGAGGTAGGCAGCCGTGCCGAGCACCGAGCCGACCTGCGTGATGCTCGACTGCTCGGTCGCCTTCGCGATGCCGAAGTCGGCGAGCTTGACCTCGCCCTCGCGCGAGCGCAGCAGGTTGCCCGGCTTGACGTCGCGATGGACGACACCGTGGCGGTGGGCGTAGTGCAGCCCCTCGCAGGCCTGGTCGATGATCGCGAGCGCCTCGTCGACCTCGAGCCAGCCGTCGTCGCGCAGGATCTCGGCGCCCGACTTCCCCTCGATGTACTCCATCACGATGAAGTACTGGCCCGTCGGCTGATCGCGACCGGAGTCGAACACCTGCACGATGTTCGGGTGAACGAGCCGCGCCGCCGCCTGCGCCTCGCGCTGGAAGCGCGAGACGAACGTCGGGTCGTCGGCGAGATGCTCGGCCAGCAGCTTGACTGCGACTTGGCGCTCGAGGCGGATGTCCATCGCACGATGCACCGTCGACATGCCGCCGAAGCCGAGACGGCCCTCGAGCGTGTAGCGCCCGGCGATCTCAGCGGCGCTCATTTGGCCGCTTCCTGACCGCCGACCGCGCCGCCGGCGCCTTCCAGCGGGCTGGCGCCGCCGCCTTCGGCTTCGCCCGCTTTCGGGCCTTCTTCGCCGGGCGCCTGCGTACCGCCGCCGGGGCCCGGCGGCGTGGTCGTCGTCGGCGTGGTCGGCGTCGTCGTCGTTTCGGTTTCGCTCGGCGGCGGTGTCGTCGTCGTGCTCGTCGTCGTCTTCGGCGTCGTTGTCGTGACGGTCGACTGCGGCAGCGGCTGTGCGCACAGCGCGAGCGAGCGCGTGCGCAGGTTTTCGATCCCGCGATGCAGCGTTTCGCGAAGACCGTTGTCGACGCTGCTCGGCAGCCGCGCGAAGTCCTGTTCGGTGTGCAGCAGCGCGCTTTCGGTGCTCGTGCAGTCGCCGTCGCCGTTTTCGGCGGCCTGCGCGACGGCTTCGAAGTCGCTCTGCAGCGGCCCGGCGTCGCCGGTCGGGATCAGGCCCTTGCCGGAGCTGCCGCACGAGGCCAGCGACGCGGCGAGCAGGCCGAGCAGCAGCAGCATGATCAGGCGCGGGAGCCGGCCGCGCGCGCGGCGCGTGGCGCGTGCGAACTGCGCGAAGCGCGCACGAGGCGGCGATACGGCGGACGGCACGGTCATTGACCGTACTCCAGGCGCTCGGCGAGCGAGTCCGGCAGGCGCGCCGCTCGAATCGCCGCGGCGGCGCCGGAGATGTCGTAATCGGTGCGCATGAACGACGCAGACAAGTCATCGAGGTCGAGCAGCAGCCAGGACGCGCGCGCGTCGCCGTCGCGCGGCTGTCCGACGCTGCCGGGGTTCAGCAGCCACTCGCCTTCGGCGATGTCGAGCTGCGTGCCCTCGCGCCGCGGTTCGCCCGTCGCCGGCTCGCCCTCGCGGCGCACGAACGAGAGCGCGACGTGCGAATGCCCGACGAGGCAGACGCGCGTGCTCTGGCGGTCGAAGCAGAGCTCGGCGAGCAGCGTCGAGAGCACGTACTCCCAGACCGGATCGCGCGGGCTCGCGTGGTACAGGCCGACTGCGCCCTCCTGGCCTTCGGGGCGAAGCGTGCTGAGGAACTCGAGGTTGCGCGGCGCGATCACCTCGCGCGTCCACTGCGCCGCGAGGCTCGCTCCGCGCGAGAACTCGTCGAGCGGGATCTCGCCGGTGACGGCCATGTCGTGATTGCCGGCGAGACAGACGGCAGCGTGCTCGCGCGCGAGCTCGACGCACGCATCCGGGTCGGCTCCATAGCCGACCAGATCGCCGAGGCACCACAGCTCCGCCGCGTCGCTCGCGGCGACCGCCTCGAGCGTCGCCTCGAACGCCTGCCGGTTGGCGTGGATGTCGGAGATGACCGCGACCTTCATCGTCTCGGCAGCCGCGCTCGTGCGGTCCTACTCCTCCTCAGATCCGGCCTCCGTGCCGCCGTACTCGGGCAGGTTCTTGATCCCCTCGCGCGTGCGCCACTTCGAGTAGTTGTCCTCCATCGCATCGATCAGCTCGCGCATGAAGCGCGGCGAGATGTTGACGCGCGAGACGACGACGCCCGGAACCTCCTCGGCCTCGACCTCGTGGTCGACGCGAGCGAACGTGACCGTGAACTCGTAGTCGGAGTGGCTGACGTTCGCGAAGTTCGCGTACACGCCTCCCATGATCTCGGGAGACAGGTGAATGTTTATGTGGCGCTCGGCGCCTGGGTCTTGATCGGTCACGCAGCTAGTATCGCAACCGCCGAGCGGGAATCGATGAACAAGCCTCTGACCAGCGATCAGCAAGCCGTGGACGGCCCGCTCGCAGCGGGCGCGACACCCGCATTGGAAGCGCTCCGCCGCGTGCTGCTGCAGGCTGCGCGCCAGCTCGCAGCCGGCGCGAGCCAGTCGGGCGGCGCGCCGGCGCCCGACGGCGTGCTCTTGGGCGGCGGCGGTCGCGGCGCGATCACGCTGGAGCGCCCGCCGCGCGCCGACTTCGGCGACTACTCGACGAACGCCGCGCTGCTGCTGGCGCCGCGCCTCGGAGCGCCGCCGCGCGAAGTCGCCGAGCGCCTCGGAGTCGAGCTGTCACGCTCGCTCGGCGAGCAGCTCGAGCGCTTCGAGGTCGCCGGGCCGGGCTTTCTCAACCTGTTCCTCGCCGACGACTGGCTGCAGCGCTCGCTCGACGCCGTGCTCGCCGCCGGCGAGTCCTACGGCGCCGGCTCGCCCGAGCGCGCGCAGCGGGTTTTGATCGAGTTCGTCTCGGCCAATCCGACCGGGCCGATGCACGTCGGGCACGCTCGCAACGCCGCCTACGGCGACGCGCTCGCGCGAATGCTCGAATTCGGCGGTGAGGACGTCGCGCGCGAGTTCTACGTCAACGACGCCGGCACGCAAGTGCGCACGTTCGGAGCGTCCGTGCAGGCGCTGGCACGCGGCGAGGCGCCGCCGCAGGACGGCTACCAGGGCGACTACGTCGGCGAGCTCGCAAAGCGGCTTCCGGATGCAGCCGGCAGCGACCCGGCGGCGCTCGGCGAGGCGGCCGTCGCGGCGATGATCGAAGGTATTCGCACTTCGCTGGCGGCCTTCGGCGTGCGCGAATTCGATCGCTGGAGCTACGAGAGCGCGCTGCACGAAGGCGAGCCGAGCGCGCTCGATCGCGCGCTCGCGCGGCTGCAGGAGCTCGGGCACACCTACGAGAAGGACGGCGCGCTGTGGCTGCGCACGACAGAGTTCGGCGACGACAAGGACCGCGTGCTCGTGCGCTCCAGCGGCGAGCACACGTACTTCGCCTCCGACATCGCCTACCACCAGGACAAGCGCGAACGCGGCTACGAGCGCCAGCTCGACGTCTGGGGCGCCGACCACCACGGCTACGTGCTGCGAATGAAGGCGGCCTACGCGGCGCTCGGAGGCGACCCGGACGAGCTCGAGCTGCTGATCATGCAGCTCGTTCATCTCGTGCGCTCGGGCGAGCGCGCGCAGATGTCCAAGCGCGCCGGCGAGTTCGTCACGCTCGATGACCTCGTCGCCGAGATTGGCGTCGACGCGGCGCGCTGGTACCTGTTGGCGCGCTCGCACGACACGACCGTCGACCTCGACCTCGATCTCGCGCGCAGCCAGTCGAACGAGAACCCGGTCTACTACGTGCAGTACGCGCATGCGCGGATCTCCTCGGTGCTCGCGAAGCTCGGTGAGGAGCGCGTGAGCGCGGCGGTCGTGCGGCGCCGCGAACAGGAGTCGCACGGAGAGCTGCACGCTTCCGAGCGCGCGCTCGTCAAGCAGCTGCTCGAGCTCCCGTCCGAGCTGGAAGCCGCCGCCGCGCGACGAGCGCCACATCGTGTCGCCGCCTACGCGCTGGAGCTCGCACAGGGCTTCACGGCGTTCTACCGCGACTGCCGCGTCATCGGCGCCGAGACCGAGGCGATCGAGGATCGGCGGATCGCACTGTGCCTGGCCAGCAAGCGCACGATCGCGCGCTGCCTGGCGCTGCTCGGCGTCAGCGCGCCCGAGGAGATGTAGCGGCGCTCAGGCGGCGCCGGCAGGCGGTGCCGGCGCTCAGGCGGTGCAGTCGCCGAGGCGCTAGTCGGATTGCGCCTCCTCGGCGCAGCGCTCAGTCGAAGCGCTTGAGATCGGCGTCGAGGCGGCTCGCCTCGGCGGCGCTGAGCGCCGGCGCGGGCGCCCGCGAGGCGGCCTGTGCGCGCGCGTGACGGCGCCAGCGCGGCAGCAGCACTGCGAGCGCCGCGAGCAGCAGGAGGACGGCGGCGAGCGGCACGAGGTAGGCGGTCAGGTCGAAGCCGTGCGTAGCCGGCAGCGCGAGCACGGCAGGCCCGTACTGCGCGACGAGCGCGTCCTTGATCTGCGCTTCGTCCTTGCCTTCGGCGATCAGCCCTTCGATGAACGCACGCTCGCGGTCGGCCTGCGGCGAGTCGGCGACCATCAGCGGGATTTTGCAGGTCACGCACATCACCTGGCGCTGGATTTTCGGCAGCGAGGCGCGCGGCGTCACGGTCGCAGCAGCGGCCGTCGCGGTCATTACGGCCAGGCTCGCCGAGAGCGCGCCGAGCGAGAGCGCGCAGATCACGCGCAAGACGAGCAGCGCGCGACCCGGCGCGCGATCTCTGCGGAGCGCGCTCACGTGCTCTTCGCAAGCGCGATCGCGCGATTGAGGAACGGTTGGCCGATCTCGCCGCGCGAGATCGCCGTGATCTCACCCTGGCGGTCGATCACGAAGCTCTCCGGCAGCTGGTCGGTGCCGTAGGAATGCGCGAACACGCCGTCGTTGTCGCGCAGGTTCGGATAAGTCAGGTGGAAGCGGTGGACGAAGCTGAGCGAGTCGGGCGTCGCGTCGAGGTAGGTCACGCCGAGCACGGTGCCGCCGGCGCGCGCGAGCTGCGCCTGCGCGCGCTCGAGCAGCGGCGCCTCGACCTGGCACGGTTCGCACCACGAAGCCCAGAAGTTCAGCACGACGACTTTCCCATGCAGCGCCGCCAGCGAGCTCTTGCCGTGGCCGTCGAGGATCGGCAGCGCGCGCGCGGCCTCGGGCGCCAGCGGATGCTCGCCCTCGGCGACGCGGTCGTCGAGCGTGCGGCTGGCCGAGCGCGACGTGACGCCGTAGATCAGCAGGCCGATCAGGCACGCGCCTACGATCGAGACGAGAATCGGCAGGAGTCGACGTTTCACGGCCCCCAAGACTAGAGCGCCGTCGCGTACCATCTGACCGCACGCGGCGGTAGCTCAGTTGGTAGAGCGCGAGCTTCCCAAGCTCGAGGTCACGGGTTCGAGACCCGTTCGCCGCTTCCCGGCAGGCTCGCTTGCAGCACTTCGCGCCGGGCGGAGCAGCGTCGCCTGCGAGCGGATGCCAAGCGACTCAGCCCTCCTCCGAGCCGACCAGCGGACCGCCCCACTGCAGCGGATTCCACGGCTCTCCGGGTCCAGGCAGCGGCTGTGAGCCCTTCACGGCGACGGCCACGTCTTCCCACCGGTCCAGCTCGGCTGTGACGAACGCGAGCTTGTGACGGACGAGGTTGACCGCATCCGCGCCGAGCGGCATGTTCAACGGCGGCCGTGGGGCGCTGAGCGCGGTCAGGATCGCGTTTGCAGCAAGCCTCGCGTCGTGGGCCGTCGGAGGGTTTCCCTCGAGCACAGCTCGGCGCAGCGGGCCGCAGCTGGCGTCGTAGTCCGGTAGGCGTTGCTCGGCTTGAACGATCGCCGAATGGAAGTTCGTGGCGACGAGGCCGGGCTCGATGATCGTGACGCCGATGCCGAGCGCCGTGACCTCGGCGGCGAGCGCCTCGCAGATCGCGTTCGTGGCGGCCTTGCTGGCGCAGTAGATGCCGCACCCCTGCTGCCCCTGAAATGCCCCCTGCGAGGTGATCACGCCGATCTGGCCGCTGCGGCGCTCGCGCATGTGCGGCAGGACACCGTTGATCGTATTGAGCACGCCGTACATGTTCGTCTCGAAGACGCGCTCGATCTCGCTCCGCGAAGACTCCTCGATGCTGCCGACGAGCCCCGCGCCGGCGCAGTGGACGAGCGTGTCGATCCGCTCGAAGCGAGACAGGCCGATGTCGATCGCCGCTGCGATGCTGGCCGGCTCGAGCACGTCCAGGCGCGCGGCCTGAAAGCGCTCGCCGCCGCGCTCGGCGAGATCTTCGATCTGTGCGACGTTGCGCGCGGTCGCGATCAGCCGATCGCCGCGCTCGATGATCGCTTCGGCGAGCGCGCGGCCCATCCCGGTGGACGAGCCGGTCACCAGCCACACGTGAGGTTCAGAGTCGGTCATGGCGCTCCTATGGTCGACGGAATTGACGTGTTCGCTGCAGCTGCGCGAGCGAGGCTCGCGCGGCTCGGCCGGTTAGCGCTCCAATCCGTGGTATTGCCGGTATGTGGCGAACGCCTCGGGCAGCGTGCCGCGACCGAAGGTCTTCTCGGGCCAGTTCGCCGGCGCCTGCTGGAACGGGTTGCGCTCGCGCTTCTCGCCGAACCACAGCAGGTGCGTCCTGCTCTCGAACAGCCAGTGGCCGCCTTGACGCAGGTAGCGATCCTGGTAGAGGATCGACTGATCGATGAACGTGCCGTCCGCCTCCAGCTGGACGAAGCAGTAGACGGTGCCACCGGCGTGATCGTCGTCCTCGAAGTCGATGCGGTGGTTGCCGACGAAGAGGATCGAGGCGCCCATCTGCAGCCAGCGGTCGAACTCCGGTCCGCGAACGTAATGGCCGTCCATCGCCGGGAGCTCGGTTGGCACAGGCGTCTCGGCCCACAGTGAGCGCAGCAGCTGGACGTCGCGCGCGTCAAGCGCGTATGCGTAGTCGTAGGCGAGCTGTCTGATCTCGTGCACCCCCCAGAGCCGGTCCACTCGTTGCTCGAGCATCTGATCCGTCACGGGTTCCCCTTTCCTCGGACATGGTCTGTCGCATGCGCCGGCGACAGCCGCTTAGTCCGACCAAGCTACGTCGCCGGCTTCAGGCGCGTGACGATCACGGGATCGATGCCGACCCGAACGGGCCCACCGGTGGATCGAGAGCACTCGCTCGCGCTTGCACGCTGCGCTGCGACGATTCGCGGCCGGGCGAAATGCCGCGGCGGTCCCGCTCAGCGCCCGTTGTAGGACGCAGGCGGCGAGGAATCGTCGCGGATCGCGGCGATCTCCGACAGCAGCGACTGCGCCGAGGTGCCGCCGAGCACGCGCAGGCGGGGGAGCCGGTAGCGATCGCCGCTCGGGCGCGCCCAGCCGGGCACGACGGTCGTCGCGCCGACGAAGCCTGCCGCCTTGACCGCGGCGACGACGGCCGCGTCGTAGTGGCCGGACGGGTAGCAGAACCAGTCGACCGGGACGCCGTAACGGCGCTGCAGCGTCCTGCGCGCGCCGGCCGTCTGTTCGCGCAGTTGCGTTGCATCCAGCGTGATCAGGTCGGCGTGGCTGATGCCCTGCGTATCGAGCTCCCAGCCGGCGGCGAGCAGTCCGCGCACCTGCCGGCGGCTGAGCCCGCCCTGCGACGGCGGCAGCCCGGTCAGCTGGATGTTCTCCTCGCCGGCCCAGCCGAGCGAGCGCAGCACGGGCAGCGCTTGCGTGTACTGAGACTGGTAGCCGTTGTCGAAGCTGACGACGATCGGCTTGCCGCGCGGCAGCGAGATGCCGCTGCGCCAGTAGGCCTGCACCTGATCCTGCGTCACGGCGGTCCAGCCGGCGCGCTCGAGCGCGTGCATCTGCGCGGAGAAGTCCTGCGGGGTCACGTACAAGCCCGGAAACGGCGCTCCGGCCGGCGCCGGCGCGATCACGTGGTACATCAGGATCGGCACGGCGTCGGCGCCCGGTCGCCCGGTCGCGACGCCGCCGCCGGGCGTGCCGCTCTTGCTCACCGCGCCGTGAGATGCGCCGGAGGACGACCGTGAGCGCGTCGCGCGATCGGCCGAGCCGGCCTGCGCATGGCCGGTGCGCGTGCCGTCGTTCGAGCTGCCGCTGCGGCTGAGGAGCACGACGACGACCACGATCGCGAGCACGAGCGCGAACGCCACCAGCGCGTTGCGGCGCCGGTGGCGGATCGCGCGGCGGCGCTCCTCGCGGCGTCTCTGCAGGGCCTCGATGTCCATTGCGCTGGGTCGCGGCGGACTCGCTCGGTCGAGCTCGCGCGCCTGGCTGGCAAGGATACTCGGGGGTAGCGATGAGACAACGTCTTTTATAAGACTGATTCTCGAATATATGTTAGGCTCGCGCCATGCTGCATTCGCACACGCGCGCTCCGCTCAACCTCGCGCCGATCGTCGCGCTCGCGCTCGTGGGCGCTGTCTTGCTGAGCGGCTGCGGTCGCTCGGGCGCGCCGTCGGCCGGCGCGCGCAACGGCCGCTTCCAAGTCGTCGCTGCGGAGAACTTCTGGGGCAGCATCGCCGCGCAGCTGGCCGGCTCGAAGGCGAGCGTGACGAGCATCATCGTCAACCCGAACACCGACCCGCACAGCTACGAACCGACCGCTCGCGACGCGCGCACGATCGCCGGCGCGCAGATGGCGATCGTCAACGGCATCGGCTACGACAACTGGGCGCCGAAGCTGCTGTCGGCGAGCCCGTCGAGCGGCCGCGTCGTGCTGACGGTCGGCGAGGTGCTCGGGCTGAAGGACGGCGAGAACCCGCACCAGTGGTACTCGCCGTCGAGCGTTCGCCGCATCGTCGCGCAGATCGTCGCCGACTACGACCGGCTCGACCCAGCCGACAGCGCCTACTTCGCGCAGCGCGAGCAGGCCTTCCAGACACGCGCGCTCGCGCGCTACGACGAGCTGCGCCGCCAGATCCGTGCGAGCTACGCGGGCGTGCCGGTCGGCTACAGCGAGAGCATCTTCCAGCCGCTCGGCGAAGACCTTCACTTGAAGCTGCTGACTCCCTACAGCTTCGCGAAGGCGATCGCCGAGGGCACGGACGTGACGGCGAGCGACAAGCAGACCGTCGATGCGCAGGCGGCCGAGCGTCAGATCGACGTGTGGGTCTTCAACAGCCAGAACGTAACGCCGGACGTGCAGCGGATCAACGAAATCGCGCGCGCGCACGGCATCCCGATCGCAACCGTGACCGAGACGCTCTCACCGGCGTCTGACAGCTTCGAGCAGTGGCAGGTGTCCGAGCTCGAAGGCCTGCAGCGCGCGCTGCACGAGGCGACCGGACGCTGATCGCGGGTTCCGCATGACGATGCACGCACTTACACTGAATGGCGTGAACGTAGGCGCCGATGAGCACGCTTGGGCTGCGAGCGCCGCTCGTGCGCTGAGCGACGCCGGCTACCGTCGCGGCGGCGCGCGGCGCGCGATCCTCGAGCTGCTCGACGAGCAGGCTTGCGCGCTGTCGGCCGTCGAGATCGAGCGCGCGCTGAGCGACCGCCAACGCGAGGTCTCACGTGCAAGCGTCTATCGCGTGATGGAGGAGCTCGAGGAGATCGGCCTCGTGCAGCGCGTCGAGATCGGCCAGGGGATCGTGCGCTACGAGCCCGTGCGCCAAGGCCACGGCCACCACCATCATCTCGTCTGCGATCGCTGCGGGCGCTTGGAGCCGTTCACCGACGAAGGGCTCGAGCGTGCGATCAGGCGGCTCAGCGAGCGTCTGCCGGCGCAGGTCTCAGAGCACGAGATCGTGCTGCACGGCGCTTGCGAGGACTGCGCCGAGAGCTGAGCGCTCGCCGGGCGGGCCCCAGGCGCCGCTTGCGCTGCAGGCCTGCGCTCGCGTCAATCGCCGCTGAGGTTCTGTGGCAGCGGCTGACCGGCCGGCGGCGGGTCGTCGAGCAGCAGCTGCGGCACGGTCACGAGGTGAAAGCCGCGCTTGCGCAGTTCGCGAATGATCGTCGGCAGCGCTTCGATCGTCTCGGAGCGATCGCCGCCGGCGTCGTGCATCAGGATGATCGCGCCCGGTTTGGCGCCTTCGAGCGCGTTGTCGACGATCGCCGCGACGCCCGGCCGCTCGTAGTCGTCGGTGTCGACCGACCACAGCACCATCAGCATGTGCATCTGGTGCAGTAGGTGGAACGTCGTCGCGTCGAAGGAACCGTAGGGCGGGCGGAACAGGCGCGGGCGGCGCCCGCCGAGCAGTTCGATGCGCGCGGCCTGTTCGAACAGCTCTTCGTGCTGGTCGTGCTTCGAGAGCTGCGCCATCATCGGATGCGTCTCGGTGTGGTCGCCGATCACGAAGCCGTCGTGGATCTCGCGCACTGTCGACGCGCTGAAATAGCGCAGCTCCTCGCCGATCACGAAGAACGTCGCCGGCACGTGCTCGCGTTCGAGCACGTTCAGCACGCCCGGCGTGTACGGGCCGGGGCCGTCGTCGAACGTCAGTGCGATGTCATGCCCCTGCGTGCCGCCGCTTTTCACGAACGGCGTGTACGCGAGCACCGAGTCGACCGCTTTCTCGCCGCGTTCGAGCGCGTCGACCGGCGGCGCCGCGCGCGGCGAGGCAGCCGTCGTCGCGTCCGCGTGCGTGCTGGCCGTGGACACGCTGCCGCCGTGATGAGACCCGACGAGCACGATCACGACGACGATCAGGACGACGGCGAACGCCAGCGCCGCGCCGAGTCGGCGGCGGCGAAAGCGCGCGCGCCCGTCATCGGGAGGATCGGGCTGAGGATCGGGCTGCGGCGGCTTTGGGCTCGTCGCGCGCGCGCGCTTGGCCGCGCGCTGCTCGTCCTCGAAGTCCCAGTTCCAGCGCGGGCTCATAGGCGGATGCTAGATAGCGCGCGCAACGTGCGTGGCGGCTGCTTCGTGAGCCGCGGGCTGTCGCGATCCGCGCATGCCGTGGCGAATCTCCGTTTGGCAGGGTGGGCATCGGGGTACACCGCGTTCTGTAGTCGCGGGTGACTGGTGGCAGACGGGGTGGCGGAGGAAGATCATGCCCCGACGGCCGGCGGGCCGCGCGGGCGGATCTGGGGAAATCGAGCGAAGGGGAACAGGAGCATGGAGATGAGACGATCGCTTGGACGTGCCAGGCGCAGCCGAGTGAGTCGCGCACGCAAGCGCGCGCTTGCAGTCAGCGCCGTGCTGGCGACATCCGTCGCCGCAATCGCGGCTGCATCGCCGGCGATGGCCGCAAACGCCTTCAGAGAAGAATTCGCGCCGTTCGCCAACTGCCCCGTCGAAACGGCGCAGTGGTGCATGGTCGCGACAACGAGGAGCGGTGAATTCAAGCTCGACCTGAAGACGACGCAGATCGTCAATCCGGTGATCCTGCAGGGAGGTCTCGCGACGGACGCGTTCGCCGATCAGCCGCTGATCGGGCCGACCAGCGGCGAAGCGGTCTCGAAGACCGCGCAGCCCGTGCCGGGCGGTCTCACGGGGATCAGCGAATCGATCGGCGGGCCTGTCACGGCGACCGCCGAACTCGTCGGGCCGCCAAGCTCGGTGATCGTCAACAAGGGCAACCTGCTCGGGCAGACGGGCACGGCCGTGACGCTGCCGATCCGCGTCAAACTCGACAACGAAAACCTCGGCGAAGAATGCTTCATCGGCACCGAAGCCGAACCGATCGTGCTGCACCTGACGACTGGAACGACGGCGCCGCCTTTCCCCGGTCAGCCGATCACCGGCAGCCGCGGCACGCTCGAAGGCGCCGGCAAGGGCAAAATCGTCAAGGTCAGCGGTAACTCGCTCGTCGACAACGACTTCGCCGTTCCGGGGGCCACCGGCTGCGGCGGATCGCTCTCACCGCTGCTCGACGCAGTCGTCGACGCTGGCATCGGACTCCCGTCGCCGGCTGGCACGAATGCGGCGGTGATGACAGGCGAACTCGAGGAAACCGCGGCGGTCTGGGCGGCGAAATACAAACCGAAGGTCAAAAAGCCGAAAAAAGAAAAGAAACCGAAGTCCTAGCGCGGCGATCGGAGCTCGCACGACGCCCCGATCGGGTGTCGTGCGAGATCGCCGCGAGACCGTCCGCCGCTGTTTCCGGGAGAATCGGCGCATGCACGTGACAGCGAAGGCCGATTACGCGGTCCGCGCGGTGATCGAGTTGGCCGACAGCAAGCAGGATGCGCCTCGCAAGGTCGATGACATCGCCCAGGCGCAGGGCATTCCCGTCTCGTTCCTCGAGAACATCCTCACGCAGCTGCGCTCGAGCGGGATCGTGCGCAGTCAGCGCGGCCCCGAAGGCGGCTACTGGCTCGCGAAGCCCGCTGACGAGGTCAGCCTCGCGCAGATCATTCGCGCTGTCGAGGGTCCGCTCGTCGGCGTTCGCGGCCAGCGTCCTGAGGAGATCGAATACGTCGGCTCGGCCGAAGCGCTGCAGCAGGTCTGGATCGCGCTGCGCGCGAACCTGCGCAAAGTGCTCGAGCATGTGACCGTCGCCGACGTGTCGAACGGGAAGCTGCCGAAAGACATCGTCACGCTGACCAAGCACAGCGAAGCCTGGGAAACCCGCTAGCGGCGCGCTCCTGCGTCCCCGGCCGTTGCTCTGGCGCCGCCAGTTGCCCAGCGGGGAGGCGATTACGGGTCTTCGTTCTCGGCTCCGGATGCATCTGTGTCGCATCGCACAGAGCCGCTCGTTGCGCCCGGAAATAGGAGACAGACGTTGCGGTTTGGACCATTGGGGACTTCACTTACTGGTGATCTCGGGGCTCCGAGCTGTTTGGGCGAATATCCGACCGGGTATTTTGCCCGGAGCCCGCGTGGTCCCCGTTCCGGGTTTCGTTCAGCTCGACTTCTTCCTCTTCGACCTCGCCCAAGGAGAACTTGCCGATGTCAGCATCGCCGACAGTTGCCGCACCGCCTACTACCGACGCCGCGGAGGCCGCCGTCGAGGCGATTGCCGGCGCTGCCGGCCAAGACGTGAGCTTCTCGCTCGCGCTCAGCCAGGACCAGAAGGACATCCGCGATTGGGTTCACGGTTTCGCCGCCGACGTCGTGCGCCCGGCTGCGCACGAGTGGGACGAGCGCGAGGAGACGCCGTGGCCGATCATCCAGGAGGCCGCGAAGATCGGCCTCTACGGCTTCGAAGGGATGGCGCAGTTCTTCGCCGACCCGAGCGGCCTCGGATTGCCGATCGTCAACGAGGAGCTGTTCTGGGGCGACGCCGGCATCGGCATGTCGATCATGGGCACGGCGCTCGCCGTCGCTGCGATCTTCGGTCAAGGCTCCGGCGAGCAGATCGGCGAATGGATCCCGCGCTGCTTCGGCACGCCCGAGGACGTCAAAGTCGCCGCCTTCTGCGCCTCTGAGCCGAACGCCGGGTCGGACGTCTCGGGCGTGCGCACGAGCGCCAAGTTCGACGAGGCGGCCGGCGAGTGGCTGCTCAACGGGCAGAAGGCGTGGGCGACGAACGGCGGCATCTCCGACGTACACGTGGTGATCGCCTCCGTCGATCGCGAGCTCGGCTCCAAAGGCCACGCGGCGTTCGTCGTGCCGATGAGCGAAGCCAAGGGCATCTCGCAGGGCACGAAGGTCTCCAAGCACGGCCTGCGCGCGTCGCACACGGCAGACGTCTTCCTCGACGACTGTCGCGTGCCGGCCGGCTACGTGCTCGGCGGCAAGGACAAGCTCGACGAGCGTCTCGCGCGAGTGCGCGAGGGCAAGAAGGGCAACTCGCAGGCGGCGATGGCGACGTTCGAGTCCTCGCGCCCGACGGTCGGCTCGCAAGCGCTCGGCATCGCGCGCGCCGCATACGAGTACGCGCTCGAGTACGCCAAGGAGCGCGAGCAGTTCGGCCGCAAGATCATCGAGAACCAGGCGATCGCGTTCACGCTCGCGCGGATGAAGCTCGAGATCGACGCCGCTCGCCTGCTCGTCTGGCGCGCCTCGTGGATGGGCCGCAACCAGGTTCCGTTCGAGAACGCCGAGGGCTCGATGTCGAAGCTGAAGGCCGGCGAGGTCGCCGTGTGGGTGACCGAGCGCGCGATCCAGATTCTCGGCGGCAACGGCTACACGCGCGAGTTCCCCGTCGAGCGCTGGCACCGCGACGCGAAGATCTACGACATCTTCGAGGGCACGGCCGAGATCCAGCAGCTCGTGATCTCGCGTGCGATCTCGGGGATGCACATCAAGTAGCGCCGGTTCGGCCTCGAGCGCAGCGTGTTGCGGCGCTCGACGGTCACGCTGCGCTCAGACCTGCTCGATCTCCGGCGCGTCGGTGCGCAGCAGCGCCGGTTCCCCTTGCAGCGCAGGCTGCTCGGGTGCGTTCTCGCCGGCTTGCGGAGCCTCGCTCTCGCTGGCCGACTGCCACGGTCGCTTGATCGCGAACCAGCTCGCTCCGGCGAGCAGCAGCATCGCGCAGAGGATCCAGCCGAGCGCCGTCGTTTCGATGCCGACGTACTTCAATCCCGACGCGGCGATCACGAACGTGATCACCGGCCTGATGTAGCGGTCGGGCGCGCTCGAGGAGAGCAGCGAGCCGATCAGCACGGCCGGCACGCTGCCGATGATCAGCGAGACGGTCACGCCGAATTCGACGTGACCGAAGGCGAGCGCGCCGAGCGCGGCCGCGAGCGTCAACGGCACCGCCTGGGTCAGGTCGGTGCCGACGAGCTGCTTGGCGCCGAGCATCGGGTAGAGGAACAGCATCATGATGATCATCAGCGAGCCCGAGCCGACAGAGGTCATGCCGACGACGATGCCGCCGACCATGCCGACCGCGATCGTTCGCAGCGGCTTGGCGACGACCTCATGGACGTCCGCTGTGCGGTCGGTGCCCGAGTGGCGGTCGAGCACGTAGCGCAGGACCATCGCGCTCGCCCCGACCAGCAGCGCGATCCCGAGCGCCAGCTCGATGTGTTTCTGCGCGCTCTTGGCATCGCCGAGCCGGCTCAGCAGGTACGCGCCGACGAACGCCATCGGCACGGAGCCGAGCACCATCCAGCCGACCAGGCGCAGGTTGACGGTGCGCTTGCGCAGGTGCACGGCTGCCCCGATCGGGCGCATCACGACGGCCGCGACGAGGTCGCTCGAGATCGCCGCCGCCGGCGTGACTCCGAACAGCAGGATCAGCATCGGCGTCATCAGCGCGCCGCCGCCGGCGCCGGTCATGCCAACGAGGAAGCCGATCACGGCGCTGCCGAGAACTATGTACGGATCGATGTGCATGCCTGCCCTTCCGCAACCCTCGAGCTAGCTATCGCGACGACTACGTCGCGCCCCTTTTCCACGGCCATCGCGGCCCCTCCAGGCCGGCGATGCTCAGTGAAGATATCGACAACGTCGGCAAAATCAAAGCGTCGACGACGGTTCCGCGCGCTGCAAATCCGACGATTGGCGGCAACTCGAAGGCCTCTTCGGCAGCCGGCGACGAGTGCTGGCGATCAGTCGCCGTGACGTGCGATGCGCTCCAGCTCCTCGGCGTCTCTGACGGCCCAGTCGAGCCGCTCGATCAGCTGCATGGCGGCGTGGTCGCTGCTGAGGTGAACGGCGGACACGCTCTCCTCGAGCAGCACGGCCGGAGCGCCCTGCCGGGTGTCCTCGGCGGTGACGAAGATCTTTGCCATCTGCTTCTCCCTTCTCGAAGTTCGGTACGGGCACGTATCGGGCCGGGCGCGGTCGTGCGCCCGGCCCGATCGCGAGGGGGGATCCCGAAGCTGGATCTGCCTTCGGGAGGAGGGGCGAGGAGCCGTCAGGCGCCTCGACATCGCCCGGCCACGCCGGCCGGCGCTGAGACGGCGCCGGCCGTACCACTCGCACGGATGCGCTCGTGCGTGTGGGGAGGGAACGTGGCGGACATTGTTCATCAACCATATCGAGATTATCGGGAAGAGTCAAGACGACGTTGCACGTGGGGCGCTGGCGACCGTTCACGCGCGCTACCAGGCTTGTGTCGCGCGGCAGTGCGGGCAGGCGACGGTCGTCGAGACCGGCGCGCGAAAGACGCAACCGCAGGCGCACGCGTAGGAGGCCTCGTCGAGCGGGCCGCCGGAGCTGCGAACGCGCTCGACCGCGAGGTCGGCGACGCGCGCAGGCGCCTCGACGGCGAGGCGCATCGACTCGCGGTCGCGCCGAACGAGGCGCGTGCGGCGCGCGTGGCGCAGGCTTTGGGGGAGACCGGCTCTCATTGCTGTACTCGAGAAGACTCTGCCCACGCTCAAAGGTTTCGCTCTGTCGGCGAGTTTTCCTGGCGCTGCGCCCGATCGGGCCGTAGGGGAGTGGCACGAGCGCGCGAGGCGTTTGCGATACTGGTGTCGATGAATCCCGCGCGGAAGCGAACGGTCCGCTTGGTCGTGGCGTTGAGTGCTGCCGTGGTGCTCGCGAGCGCGCTGATCTACACGAGCTTCAGCGCCGCGAGCCCGGCGCTGAGCCCAAGCCAGCTGCTGCGCCAGGCGCAGCCGGGCCGCAGCTACCAGCTCACCGGCACCGTCGTCGACGGCTCGGTCAAGCACGAACCGAACAGTCTCGACTTCAGCGTCGCCGATCGCGCCGGCGGCAAGGCGATTCCGGTCGCCTACTCAGGGACGGTGCCCGACCCGTTCCGCGAAGGGCGTGAGGTGATCGTCACGGTCGAGAAGCAGGGCGGGCGCTACGTCGGCGAACGCAACTCGCTGATCACGAAGTGCCCGTCGAAGTACAAGACCGCTCCGTCGGGCGAGAAGCAGAACTACTGAGAGTGGCCGACCTCGGGCGTATCTGCCTGCTGCTGGCGCTCGCCGTCTGCGCGTACGGGATCTTCGCCGCGATCTATGGCGTGCGAACCGGTCGCGTCGAGTACTCCGAGTCGGCGCGCCGCGCCGTCTACGCGCTGGCGATCATCCTGACGACTGCCTTCGCGGTGCTCGAGATCGCCTTCCTGCGCAACGACTTCGCGTTCAACACCGTCGCCGATACGTCCAGCCGCACGACGCCGACGTTCTATCGCGCGGCCGCTGTCTGGTCCTCGCAGGAAGGCTCGCTGCTGTTGTGGGCCTGGCTGCTGTCGCTCTGGTCGAGCCTCGCGCTGTTCCTCGTGCGCAAGCGGATGCGCGACGTCGCCGCCTACGCGACTGCCGTCCTGCTCGGCTTCGGCGGCTTCTTCATCTCGCTGATGATCTTCTACGCGTCGCCGTTTCAGACGACCAACCCGGCGCCGGCCGAAGGCGTCGGGCTCGATCCGCTGCTGCGCTTCCCGACGATGATGATCCACCCGCCGATGCTGTATTCGGGTTACACGCTGTGCACGATCCCGCTCGCGTTCGGCGTCGGTGCGCTGCTCGCCAGGCGCGTAGACGCCGACTGGATCCGCGCGATCCGCCGCTTCGCGTTCGCCGCCTGGCTGTTCCTCGGCATCGGCATCCTGCTCGGCGCGCGCTGGTCCTACTCCGAGCTCGGCTGGGGTGGCTACTGGGGCTGGGACGCCGTCGAGAACGCGTCGCTGATGCCCTGGCTGACCGGCACGGCCTTCCTGCACTCGCTGATGATCCAGGAGAAGCGGGGAATGCTGAAGGTCTGGAACGTCTCGCTCGTGCTCGCCACTGGCACGCTCGCGATCATGGGCACCTTCCTCGTCCGCAGCGGGGTGCTCAACTCGATTCACGCATTCGGCGGCGCGACGCTTGGCGTCCCGTTCGTCGTGCTGATCGGAGTGCTGATCGCCGGGTCGATCTATCTCGTCGTCTCGCGCCGCGACATCCTGCGCTCCGAACATCGCCTCGACTCGATGCTGTCGCGCGAATCGATCTTCCTCGCCAACAACGTCGTGCTCGTCGCGCTCTGCTTCGTGATCTTCTGGGGCACCTACTTCCCCTTGATCTCTCAAGCGGTGACAGGCACCGAAGCGTCGGTCGGACCGCCGTGGTTCGATCGCTACACGGTGCCGCTCGCGCTCGTGCTGGTGCTGCTCAGCGGCATCGGCCCGGTGATCGCCTGGCGGCGCGCGACGTTTGCCAATGCGCGGAGGAACTTCCTTGCGCCGATCGCGCTGTCGTTGCTGGTGCTCGTGCTGCTGTTGATCGCCGGCGTGACCAAGAGCGCGTTCGCGCTGGCGATGTTCTGCTGCGCCGCGTTCGTGCTTGGCAGCGTCGGGCAGGAGTTCGTCCGCGGCACGCGTGCGCGGCGAGCGATCGCCGGCGAGCCGGCGCCCGTCGCGCTGCTAGCGCTCGTGCGGCGCAACCGCCGCCGCTACGGCGGCTACATCGTGCACATCGGCATCGCCGTGTTGTTCGTCGGCGTCGCCGCGTCCTCGTCGTTCCAGCACGCCATCGAAGACCGGCTCTCGCCCGGCGGCACGGCGCACGTCGGCGCCTACACGATCCACTACCTGCGACCGACCGCCTCGATCACGCCGAAGAACGACTCGGCGCACACCGGCTCGACGTTGAACATCGGCGCGGTGCTGGCCGTCAGCAAGCACGGCAAGCACGTCGCGACGCTGAGCCCGAGCGAGGGCTTCTACGACTCGGGCGAACCAGCGCAGGGGACCGTCGGGCATCTGATCGGTGGCCAGTCGGTCAGCCACATCAGCATGAGCGCAGGCATCACGCGCGACGTCTGGACGGCGATCGCCCCCGACATCTCGACGCCGACGCTGCAGCGGATCGTGACGATCGGAAACCACACGCTGGCGGCCGAAGACGGGTTGGTCGCGATCGGCGTGCTCGCGCGCGAATATCTCAAGCATCCGCCGGCGGCGCAGTTCCACTTCATCGTCTCTCCGCTCGTGATGTGGATCTGGATCGGCGGGCTGATCGTGCTCGGCGGCGCGCTGATCGCGATCTGGCCGGCGCCGAGCGCCGTGCGCCGCCGCGTCGCGATGCGCGCTCGCTCGCGCTCCACGCGCGGTCTCGCGCGCGCCTGAGCCGGGCCAGATGGCGCGCTCGATCGGCGAATGCCGCCTTGCGAGGCGCTGAGTGCACGTCGTCGTCGCGCTCGCCATCTTCCTGCTGCTGTTCGTCGTGCTGTTCGTGATCAGCGCGCCGCTGCGCGCAGGAGGCTTCGGCCGGCGCGCCGGCCGAAGCGAGTCACCTGAGCAGGCCGAGCTCGAAGCCGCGCGTGAGGCCAAGTATCGAGAGATTCGCGACGCCGAGCTCGACTTCCGCACCGGCAAGCTCTCCAACGAGGACTACGCGGCGACCGATGGCGCTTTGCGGGCCGAGGCCGTCGAGATCCTCGATCGGCTGGAGACGTTCGAGGAGGATGAGGCGATCGAGCAGGAGCGAGAGGCGCTCGAGCAGAGGGAAGCTGCGGAAGCGACTACCGACGGCGATGCCGGGACGGACGCCGAAGCCAAGACCGAAGCCATGACGGGCGCGGAAGCCGAGGCGAACGACAAGGGTAACCCTGAAGTAGAGGGTTAGGTGAGGTGCCGCAGAACGAGCGAGAGCGCGGCTGGAGCTAGGCCCACGGTCGCTTCAGCAGGATCACTGCGTTCACGACGAACAGGACCGAGAAGAAGATCGTCCAGCGGTTCAGGTTGCGCTCGACCATCGAGCCGCCGCCAAGCGGACCGGTGCCGCTGCCGACGCCGAACGCTCCGGAGAGGCCTGCGTCCTTGCCTGAGTGCATCAGCACGAGGAAGACGACGATGACCGCGAAGATCACCTCGAGCACTGAGAGGACCGTTTCCACGGCCCCAGCGTAGCGATTTCGGGTCGTGCGGGGGATCGTGTTCCCGACGCGGCCCGCCAGAAGCCCGGTTTGTGAACGGATCGTTGCAGGCAGGAGCGTCGCCGACGCCAGCGAAGAGGCTGATGAGCGCTCAGTTGCGGGGGTTTTCCCGTTCTCGGGCTGGGGTAGGCTTGCGTTCGCGCGGCGCTTCGCCGGTGCGAGCGTGCCGAAATACTGTTGTGGACCCGATTACGAATCCTTTACTCGTTCGTGCTTGCCTGCCGATATGAATTGGGGCCGGGCGGATCCCGCGTTTGTGGGGCAGCTGCGCCGAACCACGACCAATGGGACGACCACCAGATGATTCAGACCGGCGCATGACGCCCGGCAGCGCAAGACGCAGCCGGGTTTGGCGCGCGCTGATCTCGGCGCTCGCCGGCGGCGGCATCACCGCGGCGAGCCTCGGCCCGCTGTCGGCAGGCGCAATCGCGGCGGAAGGCGCCGGCGCCGGCGTCACGGAAGGTCCGGCGACGACGACCTCGACGACCGAAGCGCCTGCGACCGAACCGACGAAGACCGAACCGACGACCACGTCCACGGCGACGCAGACGCCGACGAGCACTCCTGCTCCCACTCCGGCGCCGACGACGACCGCGACGACGCCGACGGCGAGTGCGACTACGCCGACGACGCCGGCCGAAGGCGACACCCAGATCGCCGCGCCCGCGAAGCCTGCGAGCAAGCATCCATCGGTCGTCCTGCAGCGCGGTCAGCAGCCGACTGCGTCCAAGCGCGAAGAAAGCTCGACGACGAGCACGACGAAGCAGAGCGAAGCGGCGAAGAGCGCGACCGAAGCAAACGGCGCGAATAACGTCGCCTCGGCGCCAAACGTCGTCGCCGCGCAGATCGGCGCGCTCGCGGCCGAGCTGTCTGGTTCAGCCGCCTCGACGCAGGCGCTGTCCTTCTACCGGATCCCGCTGTTCCTGCTGCCGATCTATCAGGCTGCTTCGGTGCAGTACGGAGTGCCGTGGCAGATCCTCGCGGCGATCAACGAAATCGAGACCGACTACGGCACCGACCTGTCGGTCTCGACGGCCGGAGCGGTCGGCTGGATGCAGTTCATGCCGTCGACCTGGATCCAGTACGGCGTCGACGCGCTCAACGCGGGCTACGCCGATCCTTACAACCCGGTCGACGCGATCTTCGCCGCTGCTCGCTACCTGCGCGCGGCCGGCGCGGCGACCGACCTGCACGCCGCGATCCTCGCCTACAACCACTCCGAAGAATATGTCCAGTCGGTGCTGCTGCGCGCGAAGTTGATCTCGAGCTACCCGAAGAGCGTGATCGCGACGCTGACCGGCCTGACCGACGGCCGGCTGCCGATCTCCAGCAAGCACGTCACCTGGGGCGCGCTCGCCGTCCAGCCGGCCGCGGCGCCGCAGGCGGCGGCCGACGCGGCGTCGAGCTCGAGCGCGACGGCTGGAGCGGCTGCGGTCAGCGGCGCATCCAAGCAGTCCGCGAGCGCTGCCAGCGCACCGACGCCGGCAGCAGCAGCTGCTGACGGCAAGAGCGCCGGCAAGAGCGCCGCGCCGCTGCAGCTGATCGACCTGATGAGCGCGCCGAACGCAACCGTCGTCGCGGCGCAGGACGGACGCATCGTCAAACTCGGCCATTCGCACAAGCTCGGCGACTACGTCGTCCTGCGCGACGTCTACGGCGACGTGTTCACCTACGCCGGGATGGGCAGCATCGCGACGCACTACCGCAAGCCGAAGGCGCCGCGTGCGGCTGCCGCTTCATCGACGCCTGCGCTCGCCGCGGTCGCCGACACCAGCGAAGCCAAGCCGACGCAGGCGGCGACCGCCGGCGCGCATCCGCCGGTCACGCTGAAGGTCAAGTCCCATCAGAGCGACAGCTCGGCGGCCGCCACGAGCGCGACCGACGCGGGCGAACCGGCGCCCGTGAGCAGCGGCAAGGTCCGGCTGTTTGCGCACCCCGGCAACCCCGATGCGCTCGCCTCGGCGGCGGCGCACAAGGCAAAGCGCTCGCACTCGGCAGGGCAGATGCTGCCGCTGCGGATAGGCGCGATCGTCTCCAAGGGCACCGTGCTCGGTCACGTTCGCACGCCGCCGCACGCGAAAGACGGACACCTGCGCTTCGCGATCCGGCCAGGAGGCGACAGCAGCACGATCGATCCGCGGCCGATCCTCGAGAACTGGACGCAGCTGCGCACGGCTCTGCACCCGCAAGGGGCGAGCGGCGACACGGACCTGCTCGGCGCGACTGCGAGCGGCGTCTTCTTGATGTCGAAGGGCGAACTCGAGCGCACGGTGCTCTCGGACCCGGGCATCGACGTGTACGCGGGCGGACGTCAGGACATCGCGACCGGCGCGATCGACAAGCGCGTGCTCGCTGTGCTCGAGTTCCTCTCGCGCATCGGGCTGAAGCCGACGGTCAGCGCGCTGCGCTCCGGCCACAGCGAGATGACCGTCTCGGGCTTCGTCTCCGAGCACTACACCGGCGACGCCGTCGACATCTCCGCGATCAACGGCGTCCCGATCGCCGGCCATCAAGGCGCCGGCTCGATCACCGACCTTACGATCCGCGCGCTGTTGACGCTGCAGGGCGAATTCGTCCCGCACCAGATCATCAGCCTGATGCAGTACCCCGGCGCGACGAACACGCTTGCGATGCCCGAACACTGGAACCACATTCACATCGGCTTCCGGCCCGTCGCCGGTGACGTCGGCGTCAGCCCGGCGGCAGCGAGCACGGCGGCGCACTCGGCGAGCAAGGGCAAGACGGCGCCGGCGCCGATCGTCACCGGAATCGACCTCAGCAGCACACAGTGGAATCAGCTCGACTCGCGCATCGGTGGGCTGCCGGTGCCGAAGGTCGCGAGCAAGCGCAGCGGCTCGGCGATCAAAGACAGCCAGAGCGCGAAGCCCGGCAAGTCCGCCGGGCACTGAGCGACGCCGCCTCGACGCGGCCGGCGTGAGTCGCGCGTGAGCGCCGCAGGCGGTGGGCGCCGTCCAACACGCCCACCGCCGATCCTCGGCTCGGGCTAGCCCGCTTCGCTTCCCGGCGCGCCCGCCGGAGCGCCTGTTTCGCCGCCCGGCGCGCCCTCGCCCGGACCGCCCTCGCCCGGAGCGCCGCCCGAGCCGCCTGTGCTGCCGGCGGGCCGCAGTTCCTTCGCGCACTTCGCGTCGGCCTGCTTGAAGGCCGAGCTCGTCGTGTCGATTCCCTTCGTGTCGAAGATTGCGCCTTTGCCCGACGTGTTCGGCGCCGGCAGTTTGATGCCGTTGGAGCGCATGCACGCGGCGAACTTGGTCAGCCGTTGGGCGTTGCCGGCGCCGCCGAAGCGCCGCCCGCCGCGACCGAGGCCGGCGCCGCCGCCGCACTTCTTCAGCGCCGCCTGGAGCTTTTCGCGCGTCACGCCTTTCGGCAGCTGGAAGCCGCCGCCTTGAGCGCCGGCGCCACCGGCGCCGAACGGTCCTCCGGGCCGCTGCGTTCCGCTCGTACCAGGTTTGCGTTCGGGCAGCGTGATGCCTTCTTTCTTCAGGCACGTGCGCAGCGCCGCGCCGCGAGCCCCAAACTGCCCGCGAGCGTTCGTGCCCGTCTTCGCGCCGGCGGTGCTCGACGTGCTCCCCGAGCTGCCGCCACAGGCCGCGAGTAGCAGGCCGAGCAGCAGGATCGCCAGCGGCGCTGCTGCTGCTGCCCTGCGTCGATTGCTGTCGTGTCGAGGCATGAAGCTCCTTTGCTTTCGATGAACGTTTGTCAGAGGATTCGCGTCGTCGTCGCGTCGTCGTGGCGTGGTGGCGACGAGCGTCGTCAGCCTTTGCCGAACAGCGGCTGTTCGCTGCTGCTGCTGCTGCTCGCGCTGCCGCTGGAGCCCGACGCGCCACCCGACCTCGAACCGGAGCCTCCGAACAGGCCGGCCGCGCCGGTCAGGCTGCCGCTCGCCGATCCGGCCCGAATCGATTGGGCGCTGATCGCGCCGTTGGCGTCGGCAGCGCCCGTCACGACGACCGTTTCGCCGGGGTGGATGCCGTCGGCGCTGGTTTTGACGCTCTTCGTCACGGTCGCGCCAGGCGCAGCCGTGACCTTGACCGTGTTGCCTTCGAGCGTCGTCACGTACAGCGTGCCTTTGGAGACATACGCGACCTGTCCGATCGTCGCGCCGCCGCTCGCACCGCGCCCGCTCGCGCCGGCAGTTGCGCCGGCGCTGCCGCCGGCCGCGCCAGAGCCGCCCGACGCGGCCCCGCCGGCGCCGGCGGCCGACAGGCCTGAGCCTGAGGTGGAGCCTGAGCTAGCACCAGATTTGCCGCCCGCTGCGGCCAGGCGAGCGGCGAACGCGCCAGCGCCGCCGCCTGCGCTGGAGGAGCCTCCTTGACCCTTCTCGACGAGCACGCCGGCGATGAATCCGCATGCGATCGCGAGGATCGCGAGCAGCGTCAGCGGAATCGGCGTCAGCAGACGCCGGCGCGGCCGCGGCGGCAGCTCCTCGGCGTCATCGAGCCAGTCGCCCTCGGGCTGATAGAGCGGCTCGGCCGGCTCGGCCGGCTCGACGGCGGTAGGCGCGTCGCGGCTCGCCGCGCTCGCCTGGCGATCGTCGGTGTTCGGCTGCTCGTCGGTCATCTCTTGCTCCTCGGTGGGGGGAAGTTCGTCACTCAAAACGCAGCGCCTCGATCGGCCTCAGCGACGCAGCGCGCGCGGCCGGGTAGGTGCCGAAGAACAGGCCTGACAGGGCGGCGGCGCCGAAAGCGAGAAAGATCGAGTAGGTCGCGACTTCCGGGTGCACGCCGGCGATCGTGAAGCGACTGCCGAGCACGCCGACGAGCACGCCGGCGATACCGCCGATCAGCGAGACGAGCACGGCCTCGGTCAGGAACTGCGTGAGGATGTCGCTGCGGCGCGCGCCGACGGCCTTGCGGATGCCGATCTCGCGCGTGCGCTCGGTGACGCTTACGAGCATGATGTTCATCACGCCGATGCCGCCGACGAGCAGCGAGATCGCGGCGACCTCGCCGAGCAGCGTCGTGAACACGCTGCTGGTCGAGTTGGACGTTTCCAGCAGCGAGCCCTGATTGAGCACCTCGAAGCCAGGTTCGGAGGTGTTCGTGATCTTGTGCCGTTCCTCGAGCGTCTGGGTGACCTCGGCTTCGGCGGCGTTGAGCGCCGACTGCGACTTCGCCTGGACGGTGATCGAGTCGATCGCGCCGAAGCCCGTCAGCGAGTCCTGCACGGTCGAGATCGGCGCCATCACGACGTCGTCCTGGTTGGTCGCGCCGTTGGAGCCCTTCGATGCGAGCACGCCGACGACTTCGAAGTTCGAGCCGTTGACCTTGATCGTCTGCCCGACTGCGCTAGCGCCGGCGAACAGTTCTTCGACGACCGTCTGGCCGACGACGGCGACGCGCTTGTGCTGGGAGACGTCGGCGCTCGTGAACGACGCGCCTTCACTGACCTTGTAGCTGTGCGCGGTCAGATAGGAGGGCGTCGTGCCGACGAACGTCGATGGTTCGTAGCTGGAGCTGTCGTAGACGAGTTTGACGCTGCTCGCATCGACGACGGGCGAGGCGCTCTGCACGCTCGGGTCGAGCGTCGGGCTCTGCAGTGCTTCGGCGTCCTGCTTGGTCAGCGAAACGCTGCCGGTGCTGCTGGCGCGCGCGCCGCCGCGAAGGCCGCCGCTGCCCATCACGATCAACACGTTCGTGCCGAGGCTCTGGATCTGCGACTTGACGGCGTTCGAGGAGCCGTTGCCGACGGCGATCAGGACGATCACCGACGCGACGCCGATCGTCATGCCGAGGATCGTCAGGCTCGAGCGCAGCTTGTTCGCAGCGATTCCGCCCCAAGCGATTCGCAGCGTCTCGCGACCGATCATGCGTGCGCCTCCAGCGGCGCGGTCGCGAGCGTG
Source organism: Solirubrobacteraceae bacterium (assembly GCA_036271095.1). GTDB lineage: Bacteria > Actinomycetota > Thermoleophilia > Solirubrobacterales > Solirubrobacteraceae > Palsa-744. The sequence goes on along the minus strand of DATBBG010000065.1, from coordinate 13,087 downwards.
CGGTCCTCGGCGATCTCGCCGTCGCTGAGGCGGATGATCCGGTGGGCGCGTTCGGCGACGTCGGGCTCGTGCGTGATCAGCACGACCGTCCGCTGTTCTTCGTTCAGCCGCGAGAAGATCCGCAGCACCTCGTCGGTCGAGTGCGAGTCGAGGTTTCCCGTCGGCTCGTCGGCAAGGATCAGCGACGGGTTCGTCACGATCGCGCGCGCGACGGCGACGCGCTGCTGCTGACCGCCAGAGAGCTCGGAGGGGAGGTGGTTCATGCGATTGCCCATGCCGACCGCCTTCAGCGCTTGTTCGGCGCGCTGCCGTCGCTTGGCGCCCTTCAGGCCGGCGTAGGCGAGCGGCAGCTCGACGTTCGCCAGCGCGCTCGTGCGCGGGACGAGGTTGAAGCTCTGAAAGACGAAGCCGATCTTGCGGTTGCGCAGGTCGGAGAGGTCGTCCTCGTCCATTCGCGCCGCGTCGATCCCGTCGAGCAGGTAGCGCCCGCCGCTGGGCACGTCGAGGCAGCCGAGAATGTTCATCAGCGTGCTCTTGCCGCTGCCGGAGCTGCCCATGATCGCGACGAAGTCGCCGTGCTCGATCCGCAGCGAGACCTCGCGCAGCGCGCGCACTCTGATCGCTCCCAGCTCGTACGTCTTCGTCGCGGCGTGCAGCTCGATCACCGGACGGCGCGACGCGGCAGTGCTCGCGCCCATCTCGCGCTCGCTCGCGGCGCGTGCGACGAGCGGTCGCGTGCGGGGCGCGCGGAGGCCGCCCGCAGAGCGCGGGCGTTGCGGTCGCCTCATCTCAGCCGCCCGGTCCTCCGCTGCGCAGGCCGCCGCCGCGAGCGAAGCCGCCTCCGGCGAAGCCGCCGCCGCCGAGGCCGCCGCCAACGGCGCTGCTACCGAGCGTGCCGCTGGTGCTTTTGCCGGCCAGGCGCGAGAGCAGGCTGCTCGTGCCGCTCGTGCTCGCGACCGGTAGCACGATCCGTTCGCCTGCCTTCAGCCCGCTGAGGACGATCGTCGAGCTGTCGCCGGCGAGGCCGGTCGTGACGCTGCGCCGTTCCTGCTTGCCGCCGGCGATCACCGTGACCGAGGCGCCCGAGATCGCGCTGGTCGGCACGTTCACGCCTTCGGCCTGCGAGACGACGACTTCGGCGGACGCGCTCATGCCCGCTTTCAGGCCTGATTCGAGCTGGTCGAGCGAGAACGTCACGTCGTAGCTGACGACGCCGCTGTTGCTCGTCGGCAGCGCCGCGACTTCGCTCACGTGCGCCGCGAGCTTGACGCCTTTGAGCGCTTCGATCGTGACCGTCGCCGGTTGGCCGACCTTGACGTTGCCGACTTCAGACTCGCTCAGCGGCACGACCAGCTTCATCGCGCTGAGATCGCTGAGGACGGCGAACGACGTGCTCGAGGAGCCGGCGGAGCCGGAGCTCGAGGAGCTGCTCGAGGAGCCGCTGCTGCCGCCGAGCGAGGCCGCTCCCGTCCCCGAGCCGCTGGCGGAGGAGGAGCTTTCCGAGGACGTCGAGGCCCTGCTGGTGCCGCCGCCGGAGACCGTTTCACCGACTTCGCCGGAGAGCGAGACGATCGTGCCGCTCTCCGGCGCGAGCAGGCGCGTGTCGGAGACGGCCTCTTCGTCGCTCTTCACCGTCAGCCGGTCGCTCTTGACGGCGGCCTTCGCAGAGGCGATGTTCGCTTCGCGCGTCGCCGAGCTGATCGTCGTGCCGCTGCTCGAGCCCGACGATGAGGAGCTCGACGAGGAGCCGTTGCCCGTCGCACCCGAGCTTGCGCCGGAGGAGGCGCCGGAGCCGGATTGTTCGCTTGCGCGTTTGCTTGTCGCGCGCTTTTTCGTTTCGCCGGAGCCCTGCTTGCCGGTCGACGTCGGAGTGCTCGCCGCGGGCGTCGTCGCAGTTGCTGTCGGAGTGCTCGTCGTCGACGGCGTCGTCGCGGCAGGCGCAGTGGCAGCTGCCGGGGTGGTGGTGGCCGCCGCGGGCGCTGCTGCGGGCGTCGTAGTTGTCGCGGCGATCGTGGCGCGTGCGCTCGTCACGGATGCGATCGACGCGGTCGAGGCCTCGCTCGAAGCGCCGCCCGAGCTCGCCGAGCCCTGACCGGATGATTCGCCGTCGGTTTCTTGCTCGCGCGCGAGCGACGCTTCGGCCGACTGCAGGCTCGCCTTGGCCTGTTCGAGCGTGACTTCGGCGCTCTGCGGATCAAGCGCGGCGAGCAGCTGTCCCTCGGCGACGTGCTGTCCCTGCGTGACGTCGATCTGCGTGACCGTTCCGCTCGTCTTGAAGCCGAGGTCGAGCTCGCTCGCGGCCTGGACGTTGCCGCTGCCGGAGACCGTCGACTGCACGATCCCGCGCTGCGCGGTGATCGTGCGCGTCGCGGTCGCAGCCTGCCCGCCGGACGCCGGGCCGACGACGAGCACGGCGACGACGATCGCGGCGATGACGAGCGCCGCCAGCGCGTATGCGAACCAGGATGCTCCCGTGCGTTGTGCCATGCGTCCTCGATCCTGCGTGCAAGCTGTAAGAGGCGGCGAAGAAGACCTGCAAGCGTGCCTAAATTCGCGAAATCGACCGGCTGGCGCAGGCGTTGGAGCCGCCTCGCGCTCTGCGATGATCACCGTCGATGGCCAACTTCGGCGGTATCGACCTCGGCGGGACGAAGATCCAGACGGCGGTCGTAGACGATCAGCGCAAGGTGCTCGGATCGGCTCGTCAGCCGACGCCGACGAGCGGCGGCCCGGACGATGTCGTGGCGGCGATGGCCGTGACGATGCGCGAAGCAGCGGCCGAAGCGGGCGTCGAGCCCGACACGCTCGCGGGTATCGGCGTCGGCTCGCCGGGGACGATCGAAGCCGGCAGCGTGACGAGCGCGCGCAACCTGCCGGGCTGGGAAGGCAGCTTCGCGCTGGCGGCGGCGCTCGAAGCTGCGCTCGGCTGTCGCGTCGCGCTCGGCAATGACGTGCAGGTCGCGACCGACGCCGAGTTCAAGCTCGGCGCCGCAAAGCCCTACAGCTCGATCCTGGGAGTCTTCTGGGGCACAGGCGTCGGCGGCGGGCTCGTGCTCGACGGCCGGCCGTGGGAGGGGCGCGGCGGCGCCGGCGAGATCGGCCACGTCGTCGTCGAGATCGACGGCGCCAAATGCACGTGCGGAAAACGCGGCTGCATGGAGGCCTATGCGGGCCGCGCGGCGATGGAAGCGCACGCGGCGAAGCTCGTCGAGAAAGGCAAAGAGACCGATCTGTTCAAGCTGATGAAAGAGCGCGAACGGACACGGCTGACGAGCGGCATCTGGGCACGCGCGCTGGAGCACGAAGACAAGCTCGCGACGCACATGATCGACCGTGCGATGAACGCGCTCGGCGCCGGCGTCGCCTCGGTTGTCAACGTGCTCGACGTCGAGGCCGTGATCGTCGGCGGCGGGCTCGGCGTGCGCCTGGGCGAGCCATATGCAAAGCGCCTCGTCGAGGCGATGCACCCGCATCTGTTCGCCGATTACCGGCCTCCGGCCGTGCACGTCGCCGCGCTCGGCGACCTCGGTGGGGCGATCGGCGCGACGCTGCTGCTCGAGGATGGTCGCGCGGCCTGACTCGGCCCGCGGCCTCGATCGGCCGGCGCCCGACCTGCCCGGCGCCGTCTGCGATGCGCCGGGACAGGCCGGCGACTCGCGCGGCGCGCGTCAGACCCCGGCGAACGTGATCACGACGAGCGCGAGCGAGAGCATCGAGGTGACGCCGACGGTCACGGCGGCGGTCGCGTCGAGCGCGCCGCGGCTGCGGTGCTCGCCCATCACGCTGTGCGAGCGCGACAGGCGCCAGATGAAGAACAGGTTGATCGGCAGCAGCAGCCCGTTGACGACCTGAACGCCGACGAGCAGCGAGATCACGGGGACTCCCGGGATCATCGCGACGAACGCGCTGAGCAGGATCATCCCGGTGATGATGTTGACGAATACGGGCGCCTCCTCGCGGCGGCGCCCGACGCCCTTCTCGTAGCCGAGCGACTCGGAGACGACGTAGGACGTCGCGATCGGCAGGATCGCCGCTGCGAGCAGGCTGGCGCCGAGCAGGCCGATGCCGAACAGCGCCGATGCGTAGTGCCCGGCGAACGGCTTCAGTGCGCGCGCCGCGTCGGCGGCCGAGGAGATTTCGTGGATGCCGTGCGTGAACAGCGTCGCGCCGGTCGCGATGATGATGAACGACGCGATCAGGTTCGCGAAGATCGCTCCGGCCACCGCCTCGCGTTCCTCGTGCGGCAGCTCCTCCTCGCGCACGCCGCGCTCGACGACGGCCGACTGCAGGTACAGCTGCATGTATGGCGTGATCGTCGTGCCTGCCAGCGCGATCAACAGGACGATGAAGGCCGAGCTCGAGTGCAGGTGCGGCACGGCGATCGCCTTGCCGACGTTGCCCCAATGCGGATGCGCGAGGATCGCCGCGATCGGATAGGCGAAGAACGGGATCGTGAACCAGATGAAGATGCGCTCGGCCGAGCGGTAGGAGCCGCGCACGATGATCAGCCAGATGCCGACGGCTGCGATCGGCACCGATATCTGCACCGGTACGCCGGTCAAGCCGACGGCGGCGCCGATGCCGACGAAGTCCGAGATGCAGATGCCGACGTTCGCGATCAGCACTGCGCTGGTTGCGAAGACCGACCAGCGGATGCCGTACTCCTCGCGCACGAGCTCGGCCAGCCCCTTGCCGGTGACGACGCCCATGCGCGCCGCCAGCCGCTGCACGATCGCCAGCGAGATCGTGATCAGCACCATCGTCCACAGCAGCGTGTAGCCGTACTTTGCGCCGACCGAGGAGTACGTCGCGATGCCGCCGGCGTCGTTGCCGGCGTTGGCGGCGATCAGGCCCGGGCCGAGCAGCCCGAGAAAGGCGAACAGTCGTGCTCTACGCGGGTTGAGGCGCGCAGGCAGGCGCGGTCGGCCACGCGTGGCCGACCGGATGCGACGCATGACGGGCGGTACTCGGACCGCCATCGAACTGTCCTGGGGCAGCGCTCACGCGGCGCAGTCTATTCAGTCCTCGCCGAGTAGCCCGAAACGCCGCCGCCAGCCGCGCGGGAGCATCGCCGCGAGCACGTCGTCGACGGTCACGACGCCGACCATGCGCTTGTCCTCGGCGACAGCGATCGAGGTCAGGTTGTAGTCCGCCATCTGGCGCGCGACCTCCTCGAAGGAGGCATCGGGCGAGAGGCATGGAGTCTCGTGTTTGACGAACGATTCGAGCCGCTGTCCAGGCTCGGCGCGAAGCAGCGCCGTCACCGGCACGCCGCCTTCGAGCGCGCCGTCGCCGGCGCGGACGTAGACGGTCGTCAGCAGCTCGGGCTCGATCTGGCTGCGGCGGACCGCGTCGAGCGCGTCGCCGGCCGACGTCGGCCCTGCCAGCAGGACGAAATCGGGACTCATCAGCCCGCCGGCCTCAGCCGGGTCGTAGCCGAGCAGCGCGCGCACCTTGACGCGCTGGCTGACCGGCAGCAGCCCGAGAACCTGCTCGCGCCGGTCCTCGTCGAGCTCGCCGACGACGTCGACGGCGTCGTCCGGCGCCATCCGCGAGAGGATCGCCGCGACCTGTGCGTCGGAGCGGTTCTCGAGGAACTCCTGCTGGTGGTGGTCGTCGAGCTCCTCGAAGACGTCGGCCTCGAGCTCGCGGTCGTCATCACCGACGGCCTGGATGATCTCCTCGCCCTCGCGCCGCGAGGCCGCCTCGACGAGGTCGGCGATCTGGGCCGGGTGGAGCTTCGCCAGCTTTGGGTGCGGCACGCGCAGCCGTACCGTCGGGACGTGCCCGACGAACGGCTCGACGCCGGCCCAGTCGAGGAACTCGCCCGTGGCGATGTGCGATCCGAGTCCCTTCGGCAGCAGCCGTCGCAGGCCGCCGCGCGGTCCCGTGTCGACGCCGACGACGCGCCAGGAGCCGGCGACGAGCGCCAGCTCGATCTCGTTCGCACGGACCAGGCGCGCGCCCTCGACGTTGATCAGCTGGCGATCGAGCAGGTCGCGCTTGAGCAGCACCTCCTCGGGGCGGCGCTCGAAGCGGCGCAGGTCGAGCTTCGCCTTACGCAGGACGACGCCGGATGCGCCGATCTCCGAGACGCGGTCGGAACCGAGGTAGGAGGTGCGCCCGGCGACGTGCACGAGGAAGCCCGTGATCGGCGGATAGCCGGAGCCGCCGAGGCGAACGATCAGATCCTCGACCTTGCCCAGCCGCTCGCCGTCGGCGTCGCGGAGGGGATTGCCGACGACCGCCGAGAGATGCAAGATCGGCGGCGCCTGGGTTGCGGGCGCTTCGGCTGAGCTCATCGTCTGTGGGACATCGTACGCGCCGGCGCCCCGGCGCCGATCTATCTTGAGCAGCGATGCTGCCGTTCTGGATCTCGATCGGCGCGCTTTCGCTCGTACAGGGAGCGCTCGTCGCGCTGCCTCACGCTCGCTGGCTGGAGGATCTGCGGCGTCTGCGCGATCGCCGCTGGGCGTTGATCCCACCGCTCTCGGTGATCGGATTCGTGTTCGTCGCCGGCGCCGCCGAACGTGCCAGCGCCAAAGGCCTGACCTATCTGGCGCTCGTCGCCGTGCCGCTGCTCGCGGCCGTCGCGCTCGGTTGGCTGACGCCGGGAGCGCGCCGCGCGCGGATCGTGCTCGTGCCGGTGCTGTTCGCGCTCGCCTGGGCGCTGCCTGGCGATCTGCTCGGGCAGGGCTCGGCGCTGGCGCTCTCGGCGCTGAGCTGCGTCACGCTAGGCGTGCTGCTCGCGGCCGTAACGCCGCCGCGCTGGCTCGGCGCTGGCATCTTGGCGATGGCGATCGCGGACACCACGTTGGTCGTCTCCGATCTGCTGCAGCGCCCTAACAACGCGCTCAACGCCGCGCATCCCGCCGCCGGCCTGCCGCGTCTGCAGAGCGCCTCGTTCGGGTCGGCCGTGATGGGCTACGGCGACCTCTTCGTCGTAGCCGTGCTCGGTGCGCTGCTCGCCGTCGCCTTTGGCCGCGAGGAGCAGCGACGCGGCGCCGTGCTCGTCGCCGCGATCGCGATCGCGCTCGACTTCCTCTTCTTCTTCGTCAACGAGCTGCCGGCGACCGTGCCGGCGGCGCTCACGCTGATCGCCGTGCTGGCCTTGCGCCGGCGGAGATCCGCGGCGAGGGCGCCAGCTCCAGCGCCTGCAGCTCGTGCGGCTGGCTCGCGTCCTGCTGGCCCTCATCGAGATCCTGCTGCGGGCGCCGAGCCTCCGGTTCCGCCGAGGACAGCCGCGCCGTGACGGCGCGCGCGGTCGTCTCGACCGACGCCGGCGCCTGCACCTCGCGATCGGACGCCGCACCGGCCTCCTCGATCCGTCGCACCTGCGGCACGACACGCGAGTCGAACGAGCCGACCGCCTCGTTGTAGGCGGCAGTCGCGGAGTCGAGCTGGCGCCCGACCTTCGCGAGCGGCTCGACGAAACGGCCGAGGCGCCGATGCAGCTCGCGCGCCGACTCGGCGATCTCGCGCGCCGACTCGGCGATTCGCTCTTCGCGCCAGCCGTAGTGCGTCGCCCAGAGCAAGCCGATCAAGGTCGTCGGCGTCGCCATCAGGATCTGCTGCTGGACGCCGTATTCGATCAGCGCCGGATCGCCGGAGAGGGCGGCCTGGTAGATGCCGTCCGACGGCACGAACATGACGACGAACTCGGGTGTCTGCTCGAGCTGCGCGTGGTAGCCCTTCGCGGCGAGCTTTGAGATGTGATCGCGCGTCTGGCGCGCGTGGCGCGCGATCTGCAGCTCGCGCTCGTCCTCGCTGCTCGCCTCCAGCGCCGAGAGGTAGGCGTCGAGCGGAACCTTCGAGTCGACCACGACCAGCTTGCCGCCCGGCAGGCGCACGAGCATGTCCGGCCGCAGCGCGCCGCCGTCGGAGCTGATCGTGCTCTGCTCGAGGAAGTCGCAGTGCGCGACCATGCCGGCCATCTCGACGACGTTGCGAAGTTGGATCTCGCCCCACGACCCGCGCGTCGAAGGACGCTTCAGCGCCGAGACCAGGTTGCCGGTCTCCTGGCGCAGGGTGCCGACGCCGTCGCCGAGCGTGCGCACCATCTGCGCGAGCTCTCCGTGCGCTTGGCGGCGCTCGCGCTCGAGTCGTCCGATCTCGCTCTCCATCCGGCCCAGCTTCTCCTGGACGGGCTGCACGAGGCCCTTGAACTCCTCCGCGCGCCTGGCCATCTCGCCGCTCGTGCGCTCCTGCTCGATCCGGCGCTGATCGGCGAGGCGCTGGGCGAGCGCGTCGCCCGTCTGCGCGAGCACGTCGGCCGAGATCGCCGTCAGCTCGTCACGTACGCGCGTGCGGTTGGCGCGCAGCACTACAGCGGCGACGGTGGCGCCGACCAGGAGTCCGAGGATCAAGAGGAGCAGGCTCATCGAACCAAGCAAGGTCTCACTCCGATCGGACGTGACGATCGCCGGCCGCTCGCTCGGCGAGCGCGGTCGCGCGGGCGTCTGCGACACGCCCGAGAGCGGCTCGCAGCGCGATAAACCACGCTTGACACGTGGACTGACCCTGACTATCCTTGCCTTTGATCCCCGAGCTACGGCTTGGGGATCTGCTCATAGAGGGAACAATTCCAGAGGGGGCTGCGCTCGTAACGGATCTGTGCCGGCGAGCCCCGTACGAGGAGGATGTGAGATGCCAGCCATGAATGGCTTCGCAGTCTCGTCTCGTTCGACGAGACGACTCATCGGCTGCTGTGTGGCAGCCGTGCTCCTGGTGTCGGCGCTGTTTGCGTCGAGCGCCAGCGCGGCGAAAACGCCGCTGACCCCGACCAACTACGTGGCTCTCGGCGACTCGCTTGCCTTCGGCTACACGGCGCAGAAAAACGCCGAACAGAAAGAAGCCGGCGAGCCGCCGGCGGCTTTCGAAGAAGGCTACGCGAACTTCCTGAACAGGAAACTGGCGTCGTTCGAAAAGAAAACCAACGGCAACGCGCTCAGCCTGATCAACATGGGCTGCCCGGGTGAGGTCAGCGATGGTCTGATCGGGACGAACCCGGCAATCGGCGGCGGCCAGTCGGCGAACGGCAAAAGCGACTCGGAACCGTGCGCCTACAACAACGTCTACCCGCTGCACTTCGAAATCGGCCCCGCCTCGCAGCTCGAAGCTGCGATCGGCGTCGTGACGAACCCCGGTACCTTTGGCGCGACGAAGTACGTCACGCTGAACATCGGTTCGAACGACGAGCTCGCGGTCGTGCATGCGTGCGCCACGCCTGAATACGACGGTGCCCACGGTTACACGAGCCTCGACGAATGCCTCGTCAAGGAAGCCGGCGAAGAAGGCGTGTACTACGAAAAAGGCCTGTTCCACCACATCGCCGCCAACATGGGTGACGTGGTTGGCGTGCTTCGCGCCGAGGGCTACACCGGCGTGATCTCGATCCTCGGGTTCTACAACCCGCAGGCGTTCATCCTGCCGGGCAGTGACGCGATTCAGAAAAAACTGAACGAAGTGCTCGAATGCACGATCACCTCGAAAGCGGGCACGTGCACGGTTGAACCGAAAGCCGGCGAATCGTTCGCGATCCCCGGAGAAGAAAAATTCGGCCCGGGCGTCGTCTACGCGAACCCGTTCCCGAAGTTCAACCCGCAGAAGTCGAAACTCGAGCAGAAAACGGTCTCGACGTACACCGAAGAGTGCAACCCGGCGGTGCAGAACTTCCAGACGGGCGCAGCTCCTGGATGCGAAGGTGACATTCACCCGACCGTCAAGGGCTACAAGCTCCTCGCGAAGATCCTGTTCGAATCGCTCGGCAAGCCCTGATCGAGGGAACCGAGTAGCTGAGTAGCGCTCTCGGGGCGCCTGGCCTAAGCGGCCAGGCGCCCCGTTTGCTTGAGCTCGTCGGCGGCGTGGCCGAGCACGGCGAGCATCGCCGACGCGGCCGGCACCAGCCGCGCGCCCTCCGGCGTCGCGGCGATCACTTGGCGCACGGGCGGGGCGGGGGAGAGCGCGCGGATGACGATGTCCTCGCGCACGACCGACAGCGCCAGCTCGGGGATCAGCGCGACGCCGACGCCGGCCGCGACGAGCCCCTGGACGGTCTGGTAGTCGTCGCTCTCGAAGGAGACGGTCGGCTCGAAGCCGGCGGCATGACAGCAGCGCACGACGTGTCGCGCACAGGGGCTGGAGCTGGAGGTCTGCACCCACGCCTCGGACTGCAGCTCGGACAGGCGCAGCTTCGCTTTGCCGGCGAGGCGGTGCTCTCGCGGCAGCGTCAGGTACATCGGATCGTCGAGCAGCGGCGAGCGCGACATGTCGGCGAGCAGCGGCTCTTCGTCGTCGAACTCGAACAGCAGCGCGAGGTCGAGCTCGCCGGCGCGCAGCCGCGGCGCGATCTCCTCGGGCTCGCCCTCGGCGAGCGTCAGCTCGACGTCCGGGTAGGACGCGCGGAAGTTGGCGATCGCGAGCGGCATCAGCGTCGAGCCGGCGGTCGGGAACGAGGCCATCCGCAGACGCCCGCCGCGCAGCCCGGCGATCGCCGAGAGCGCGGTCTCGGCGATCTCCAGGCGCGCGAGGATGCCCTCGGCGTGCCCGACCAGCGTCTGACCCGCCGCCGTCAGGCTGACGCCGCGCGGATGGCGCTCGAGCAGCGCCATCCCGGTTTCGGCCTCGAGCGCTGCGATCTGCTGCGAGACGGCCGACTGGGTGTAGTCGAGCGCATGTGCCGCAGCGGACAGCGAGCCGCGGTAGGCGACCTCCTTGAGGATCTTGAGCCGCGCGACATTAAGCATTAGTAATAGTTATAGCAGCGATCACAAAGATCATTGGAGCTGATGGCAGGAACGTGCGATATTGACGTGGAAGCAAACGAAAGCAAAGAACTTCAAGCCCGGCCACCGACGGTCGGGCAAGACCGAAGGAGATCACCATGTCCACCAAGATCATCGTTTCTTACGACGGTACGGCCAACGAGAACGACGCAGTCGCTCTCGGCCGCGTGTTCGCCGGTGCGGGCGCCGAGGTGGCGCTTGCATACGTTCGCCACTCGCACGACTCCGACGCCGAGCGCGAGCAGGCCGCACAGAACGAGGCCGAGCAGCTGCTCACGCGCGGCGCGAGCCTGTTCGGTGACGCCAGCATCGCGCGCCACGTCGTCGTCGACGCCTCGACGCCTCGCGGTCTCAGCGCGCTGGCCGAGCGCGAGGGCGCCGACGCGATCGTGTTCTGCTCGGACTCGCACACCGCCAACGGCCACATCTCGGTCGGCAACTCGGCGCAGAAGCTGCTCGAGGGCGGTTCGGTCGCTGTCGCGATCGCACCGGTCGGGCTTGCCGAGAGCGCCGCTTCGGGCGTGCGCTCGATCGTCGCGATCGGCGACGCCGAAGGTGGCGCGCGCCAGACGGCCGAGTCGCTCGCGGCAGCGCTCGGCGCGAGCGTCGCGCCGGTAGCCAACGAGGAGGCTGGGCTGCTCGTCGTCGACTCGCGTCCGGAGGCCGAGCAGGGCCGCGTCGCGATCAGCGCGTCGGCAGCTCACGTCGTCGAGATCGCGCGCTGCCCCGTGCTGGTGCTGCCGCGCGCTCGCGCGCTGGCATTCGGCCGCACGACGGCGCCGGTCGTCGCGTAGAGAGGGAGCGCGCCGACAGGTAGCGCCCAGGCGGGCGTCGGCCTCAGCGAGAGCTGTGGCGGGCGCCCGCCTTTTGCGTGCGCAGCAGGTGCCCGCCGAGCGCCTGCGCGACGTCGAGCGCTCCGCCGAGCAGGTGCCCGAGCGGGCCGGTCCAGAGCCACGTCTCGAGGCGTCGCGCGATCGATGCACAGGAGCGCGGCTTCACATCTCGGCACGGTATCGTGGCGCACGTGAGCGCAGTGCTTGAGACGAACCTGACCGAGCTCGCCGACTCGCGTGTGCGCTTGGAGGTGCAGGTCGCGCCGAGCGAGGTGCAGGCGCGGCTGGAGCGCAAGGCGCGCCAGCTCGGGCGCGAGCTGAAGCTGCCGGGGTTCCGTCGCGGCAAGGTGCCGGCGCCGCTGGTGATCCAGCGAGTCGGGCGCGACGCGGTGCTCGACCAAGCCGTGCGCGAGGCGCTTTCCAGCTGGTACGCGAAAGCGATCGAGCAGGCGAGCGTCGTGCCGGTCGGCGACCCGGAGATCGACCTCGCAGACTTGCCCGAGGACGGTCAGCCGCTGGCCTTCTCGATCGAGATCGGCGTGCTGCCGAAGGCCGAGCTCGGCGAGTACGAGGGCCTCGAGGTGCCGCGCCGCGAGCCGGTCGCCGAGGAGCAGCAGATCGACGCTGAGATCGAGGCGATGCGCGAGCGCCTGGCGCGCCTGGAGACCGCCGAGCGGCCCGCTGGCGAGGGCGACTTCGTCGTGATCGACTACCTCGGCTCGCTGGTCGAGGCCGGCGAGCAGGACGGCGACGGCGGCGAGTCGGCCGAGCGCCGGCTCGTTCCGTTCGAGGGAGGCGAGGGCCGCGACCAGCTCGTCGAGCTGGGCGGCGGCAACCTGATTCCCGGCTTCGAGGAGGCGCTCGTCGGCGCGAGCGCTGGTGAGCAGCGCGAGGTCGAGCTGACGTTCCCGGCCGACTACCCGGCCGAGCAGCTCGCCGGGCGCGAGGCCTCCTTCGCGGTGACCGTCAAGGAGGTCAAGCTCAAGCAGCTGCCGGAGATCGACGAGGACTTCGCGATCGACGCCGGCTTCGACAGCGTGCAGGAGCTGCGCGAGGACGTTCGCGGCCGTCTGCTCGAGGCCGACGAGCCTCGCGTCGAGGGCGAGTTCCGCGAGGCGGCGCTCGACGCCGCCGTCGCGCAGGCGAGCGTGGCGCTGACGCCAGAGCTCGTCGCGGCGCGCGCGAAAGAGATGTGGGAGCGGATGCTCCACACGCTCTCGCACCGCGGCATCTCGCGTGAGGCCTATCTGCAGATCTCCGGTCGCGATGAGCAGGATCTGCTCAGCGAGATGCAGCCCGACGCCGAGCGCGCGCTGCGTCGCGAGGCGGTGCTGACCGCGATCGTCGCGGCCGAGCAGATCGAGCCGAGCGAGGACGAGCTGCTCGAGGCGATCGAGCCGACGGCCGAGCGCGAGGGGGTCGAGGCGGCCAAGCTGCTCGAGGATCTGCGCTCCGCCGGGCGCCTGGAGG
>DATBBG010000064.1:0-16182 GCA_036271095.1 Solirubrobacteraceae bacterium | reverse complement strand
GGCGGCTGGCGCTGCGGGACAGGGGCCGGCGGCGGAGGCTGTACTCGCCGCGACCCGGCGGCAGTGATCCTAGCGCTGGCTCGATCGCGGCTGACCGGCGCCCCAGACTTCCCTCGTCCGCTTAGCCATCAATGCGCCGGTGTGTGGGAAGCAGTTAGCGCGTGTTCTTCTTGACCGCGCTTCGAGCTTTGCCGGCTGCGTTCTTCGCTTTGCCTGCGAGCTGCTCGCCGCCTCCGCGCGTCTCGGTGCCGGGGCGCCCACTGGCGGCCCCCGTCTCACGCTTGGCGCGACCCTTGATTTCTTTGGCCTTGCCCTCGATTCGCTGCGTTCGGTCGCCCACGCTGTCTCCTTCGCGTCGTGTCTGAGGATGATCTGCCTCGCGTCTACCCGCTCTGCTGACGCCAAAGCGCGTGGCTACCCTCGAACCCGGGCCACCGCAGATCTCGGTCGTACGCCTAACTGCCAAGGCGACGCCTGAGAGCAGGCCTACGCCGCGAGCCTCGACGGGCACGTCACGGTCGTTCTGTGGCAACCTGCACGCCGAATGCCGCGTATCCCGCCGCTGCCAGAGTCGCAATGGGGCATCGAGCTGCGCGAGCTGCTCGACGTGAGGCCTGCCGCATTCGGCGCGCGTCGTCGCGAGCACAACATCTTCACGACGCTCGCGCGCCACGAAGGCCTGTTTCGCGTGTGGTTGCGCTTCGGCGGATTTCTGCTCGGCAGCGGTGTGCTCGGCGAGCGCGAGCGGGAGCTACTGATCCTGCGCACGGGCTACAACTGCAGCTCGGACTACGAGTGGGGTCAGCACGTGCGCATCTCTCGCGCGCTCGGGCTCGCTCGCGAGGAGATCCTGCGCGTCGCCGACGGGCCCGAAGCGGATGGCTGGTCGCCGGCCGACGCCACGCTGCTGCGCGCCGCCGACGAGCTGCACGAGCAGGCGAAGATCTCGACCCCCACCTGGTCGCAGCTCGTCGAGCGCTACGACGAGCAGGGCCTGATCGAGATCACGATGCTCGTCGGCCACTACCACATGCTCGCGTACGCGTTGAACTCGCTTGAGGTGGAGCTAGACGAGGGCCTGGAGGAACTCCCAAGCGACGTCGCCTAACCAACGACGAGGCCCAGAACGCCTACGAAGCCCATCTCGACGAGCTGGAGACCGAGCTTCCGGCGTTCGAGCGGGAGCTGGAGCGGATCGCGAGAGGACAACAAACAGAGGAGGCTCTGGAAATGATTTACGACATTTCACACCCGCACGACCTGCGAGTCGTGCTCAGCAAGCCCAGCATCACTACGGAGGAGATCGACGCGTTCATCGCTGATGTGGACGCGGACCCAGCGGTCAAGCTCAGACTTCTCGAAGACGTGGAACCGCAGGGCTACGGGCCGCAGGGTGATGCCTGATGCCCGCGGACGCGGGCCACGCGAAGAACATCGCTGTCGGTAGGACGCTTGGCAAAGCAGGGTTCTGGCGGAGGTTGTGGCAATGAGCGATGCGGAAGCGCACGAGAAAGGCCGCCTTATGGTGATCCTCGGCCGCGAGGTGCCTCTGCTCACGCAGGAGCTATACAACCGCCTGAAGAACAAAGAGCTCCAAGGCGGACCAGGACGCAATCACCGTCGCGTGCCAGAAGGCGCTGATCGCCGGGGCGAAGGCGGCACGCGCGGAGCCAGCGCATGCCGAGCCGCTCCTACTTAGACACCGCAGGGCAGATCACGGCACTCCTGTCAGCCGGCCTCTGCATCGGCACATCGAGCGCCGCGCAATGCTCGCGGACCTCATCTTCGCCGGCCTGCGGATCAGCGAGCTGTGCTCGTGGCTCACAATTGGCGAGGCCAAGACCAACGCCGGCCGACGCAAGGTGAAGATCCGAGGCGCGCTTCGAGACGAGCTGACGACCGTCCGAAGCCATGCCTCCGAGGCCTCGTCGGACACGCTCGTGTTCCCGACGCGCTCTCGCCCTGCGCGTCTACCGCCAGGCGATGCGACGCAGCGAGAAGGAGCGCGATCAGCTACGCGCTCTGGTCGAGGGAGTTTTGGCAGACGACTGGCAGTCGGAGGACAATAACGAGCGGGAGGATGCTGGAATGCCTGGCGAAGATGCGTCAGAAACCGCTGAATAGCAGGCAGTTCGGGAAGTGGAGCCAACCGGGATCGAACCGGTGACCTCCTGCTTGCAAAGCAGGCGCTCTCCCAGCTGAGCTATGGCCCCTGAGCCTCTAAATATAAGCCCTGTCGGGCACCTCCTCGAAGCTCGCGATCGGCTGGCACACCGGAAGCCGCTCCGCAACGGCGCCGCGCGCCTCAGCCGCCGCGCGCGACCGCGCTCTCCGCTCGCGCTCTCGTCTCTCGCGCGCTCGCGCGCCCGCCCTCGCGCCTACTTGTCGAAGTCGAAGTCGCGCGGCGGCCTCTGCTCGAACCACAACCGCTCCTGCTCAGGCGTGTCGCGCAGGAACTCGGGCGTCTCCTCGAGCACGTCCTCGTCGGGCTGCTGTTGCTCGAGCGCGGCATCGTGCGCAGCCTCGGCGGGCATCTCCCATTCGAGCGAGTCCTCGTCGGCCTGCCCAGCCGCAACGCCAGCCGCATCGCCAGGAGCCGCAGCGCCGGCCTCCTCGCCCAACGGCGCCGCGGCAGCGCCTCCGTTCGCGCCGTCCAACTCGTCCTCCTCGGCGCCGAGAACGGTGCGCATGTCGAGCTCGACCGTCTCGCCGCTGACGGCGGCTGCGGGCGTCTCGACGACGGCTGCATCGGCGAGGTCGTCGGGCATGTCCTCGGGCACGCCGGCTGCCATCACTCCGGCCTCGGGCGCTTCGTGCGCCTCGGCGCCTTCGATCGGCGCGTCGGTCGCGGCGAGCGCATCCGGCTCGCGCGGGACTGGATCGAGCGCCTCGTGCTGCTCGCGCGCGACCTCGCCGGCGTCGGCGCCGCGGCGGCGCTTCAACTCCAGATGCTCACGGATGGCGTCGTCGAGCAGACCCATGCGCTTCCAAACCATACATAGCCGAGGACGAGGCGTATCGCGCCTGTGTTCGGCGGCTACACTTGCCTGACCTCGCGCGCCGCTGGCGCGCGCTCGGGGCTATAGCTCAGATGGGAGAGCGCCTGGATCGCACCCAGGAGGTCGGGGGTTCGAGTCCCCCTAGCTCCACTTCTGCAGGCCGGCTGCAGTCGAGCCGATGATCGCCGTCTAGCCGGGCCGCTGCGCTTCGACGACGTACTCGAACAGCTCCTTCTTCGAGGAGCGCTTGCGAAAGGCTCGCGCGCTGACGCCGGTGAAGCCGCGCGCCTCGAAGATCGCTCGATAGACGTCCTGAACCGGCAGCAGCGTGCCGTAGAACTTGGAGTTGCCGACGATGTAGTAAGCGAGAGCGCCGGGCGCCATGACTGAATGAAGCTGGTCGATGTGCTCGACGATGTCGAAGAAGTACTTGTGGATGTAGCGGCTCAACAGCGGGCCGCTCTTGCCGCTGTCGGCGACCTGCTCGAGGATCTCGTCGAACTGCTCATAGCCGATCACGCGCCGCTCGCTCGGCTGCCACTTGCCGACGCGCGAGGTCGCCGTGCCCCAGGTTCCGCCGATCGCAGTCCAGTCGAGCTCGGCGGCGGCCTTTGCGTCCTCGATGTAACCGAGCCAGTAGAGATACGGGCGCAGCTCGCGGATGTAGCTCATGCGGTTGGGGTACGGCGGCGAGGTGATCACGCGCGCGATCGAGCCTCGATCGATCTGCTCGCTCAAGTTGCGCGCGTCGAGCAGCAGCACGCTGCTCGATGCGACCGGCTCGACATCGGCCGCTGCACTCCTGACCGACGCGGCCGCGTGCTGCCATTCCTCGCGCAGCCGACTGAGGCGCTCGCCGGCAGCGAGCTGCTGCTGCTCGTCGAGGCGCTGCTTGAACGACATCGACTGGTGCGCGAACGAGACGGCAGCCGTCTCGATCGCGATCCGGCAGAAGACGATCCGCAGAAGATCGTCGGCCGGACGAGTCGTGTCGCTCGCTCTGATCGAGGCCATCGCGCGCCCCAAGGCGTGCAGCGCGATCTGGTCCCACCACTTCTCGATCTGGTGCAGCGGCGGCAGCCACTCGCTCGTCAGCCGGAGCGCGCCGATCGCGTCGTCGACGTTGTGGCTGCGCCGGTCGAATTCGGCGAGATCGGAGTTGCAGTAGCGCGCCGTCTTGGTCTTCGTCAGCCAGATCAGGAACGGGTTGATGTCGGTCGTGACCGAGCGGATGCCTCGCTCGGCGCAGAGCAGCGCAGTCGTTCCGGTGCCGCAGAACGGATCGAGCACGCAGTCGTCATCTCGCAGGCCTTGCAACAGCTCGCCGACCAGCGTCAAGGAGTAGGCGGGCGTCAGGCGCAGCCAGCCGTATCGCGTGTCCTTGCGATTGCCCTTGTGTGTCAGGTGCGGCGCGGAGGAGCGATGCTCGCCGGTGCTCACGCGCTGGCGGCTCAGCTCGGCGGCTGCGCCGGGCGGTCGCTCAGACAACGGGCGGCGGGTGCCCGTCGGCGCTGACCGCCAGCGCTGGATCCCATTCGCAGACCGAGCAGGCATGGCGGAAGGCCGAGCGCGCGAACGCGAGCGCATCAGCGTGCGGGTCGGCGCTCGAACGGACGTCGTCCCAGTCGAGCACGTACTCGCCGAGCGCCTCCTCCCAGCGCGCCGCCGGCGGGTCGAGCGTGGCCGCCGAGAAGCCGTCGGGAGCTGGATGGGCGTAGGCGTAGAAGGCCGGCTTCGGGTAGCGCGCGTCGCCGGGCCACCAGCCGACGGCGACCTCTTGCGCGTCCATCGCGTTGCGCATGATGAAGTCGTGCGACGGCGGCTCGGCGGGCTGGCCGGAGAACAGGCTGACGGCGAGGTCGAACGAGCCCCACCAGGCGTTGACCGGCGTCGAGCGGCCGCGGTAGGGCGCGCGAAACGCGGCGAGCACGAGCGCGACGCGCGTGACGACGGCGAAGTAGTCGCGCACCTGCTCGGCGTCATAGCTGGCGTGCTCGCGATCCTCGTCCAGCGGGACGCTCCAGGCGACCTCTTGCGGGTGCAGATCGAGCTCGACCGGCCCGGCGAGCTCACGCACAGCCGCGAGCACGCCGTGCGTGACGTCGGCGACGGCGCGGTCGGGCGCGAGCGCGACCTCGCGCGCGCGACCGTCGCTGTGCTCGACGACGGCCGTGTGCGCGCGCAGGTCGAGCGCGACGACAAAAGCGCCGGAGCCGTCGGGCGGGGGCAGCGGCGCCGTCTCCCAGCCGCGCGCGGTCAGGCGCAGTGCGGCGTGCTGCAGCTGCGGCTCTGCCGCCGCCAGGTGCGCGGCGAGCTTTCCGAGCAGCTGCGTGTGCGCGTGCAGCGTGTCGCACGTCGCGCGCCACTGCTCGAACGCAAGCGCCGGCCAGTCAGCGGGCACGGCCGTCAGCGCCTAGCTCGCCTCGGGCCACTCGGCGGCGCCCATCACGCCGTCGCCGTCGCCGGGCTTGGGCCCGCCGATCGCGATCAGCTCGAGCCCGTCGGGGCCGCCCTCGAACGCGCGCACGACCTCGGGCGCGACGCGCACGACGTCCCACTCGCGCAGCTCGACGATCTCGCCGTCGAGCAGCAGACGCCCCGATCCGGAGACGACGACGTAGGCCTCCTCCTGCTCGCGATGGCTGTGCGCAAACGGGCTGCGCAGATTGGCGGCGTAGCGAAACAGGCTGACGCCGAGATCGCGCGAGTCGAGGTGCTTGCGCCCGAAGCGGCCCTCGACGCCGGGCGCGCGCTCGCCGACCGAGTCTTCGACTTCGGTGAGGTTGACTGTGGAAAAGCTGGACATTGAGCTCCTTTGTAGATGGGGATCGTGGGATCGGCGTCGAAGCGGTCAGCTGCCGGGCGGCGCGTCCATCAGCAGTCCGTAGAGCCGGCGCACGCGCAGCCGCACGACGAGCCGCTGCGCGTCGATCATCTGCTCGTAGAACTCCGACTCGTCGAGCTCGCCATAGAAGGCGGAGTGCACGTCGAGCAGCTCGCGGCAGGCGTCGTCGCCGGGCGTCGTCGCGACGGCGGAGGTCTCGGCGTCGCACTCGGCGACGGCGTAGGTGAAGAAGTGCGTTCCGGCGACGTAGAGCGCGGCGTGCGGGTTGCGCTGCATGATCCGGCCTTTGACGCGATCGGCGGTCGTCGAGACGCTGGCGATGCGCTGCTCGGCGTTCCATGCGTAGAGCACGTTCGTCAGATGCGGATAGCCCTCGCTCGTGACGCCTGCGAGGACCGCCTGATTGGTGCTCGCGACCAGCTCGAGCAGTTGCTCTTCGTCGGCCACCGCTCAGCCCTCGCCGGCGGCGACGGAGCGCTCGGACTCGCGCGCCCAGCCCTGGCGCAGCAGCTCGAGTAGCGCGTCCGGCGGTTGCGCGCCGGAGGCGCCGAGCGCGCGGTCGAGGACGAACGTCGGCACGGCGCTGATGCCGAAGGCGCCGGCGGTGCGCTCGTCGTCGCGAACGTCGGCCGCGAAGCGATCGCTTGCGAGCGTCGCGGCGACGTCGTCTTCGGGCAGCCCGGCTTCGACGGCCAGGCGCGACAGAGTCGCGTGGTCGCTGACGAGCTCGCCTTCGCTGAAGTAGGCGCGCAACAGGCGCTCCTTGACTGCATCCTGCAAGCCGTGCTCGCCGGCGAGGTGGACGATCCTGTGCGCGTCGAACGTCGTGCCGCTGCGCGCGATCTCGAAGTGGAACTCGAGCCCGTCGCCGGCGGCCGTCGCAGTCAAGTTGCGCTCGGCCTCGCGCGCCTGCTCGACGGTCATGCCGTACTTCTGCGCGAGCCGCTCGGCGCGGTCGCCGTCGCGCTCGTGCGGCGCATCGGGATCGAGCTCGAAGCTGCGCCAGGTCACGTTGACCGCGTCGCGATGCTCGAACTGCGCGAGCGCGGCTTCGAAGCGGCGCTTGCCGATGTAGCACCAAGGACAGGCAATGTCAGACCAGATCTCGACGTCCATCGGCAGCCTCTCGTCGGATACGAAAACCGATTCGATTATAGGTCTGCGCTGGCGCTGCGCCGTCGATCGGCGCAGCTAGGACCGATGGTGCTCGACGACCTCGATGTTGTTGCCGTCGGGGTCGAGCACGAACGCGGCGTAGTAGCCGGCGTGGTACTGCACGCGCTCACCCGGCTCGCCGTTGCTGCGGTAGCCGGCGGCGAGCGCGCTCTCGTGAAAGCGCTGCACGGCCTGCTCGTCGCCGGGAAAGGCGATGTGGAGATTGGCCGTCGCCGTTCCGCGCACGAGTGAGAATGATCCTTCGGACTCGTCGTTGGTGAACGTCGTCCGATCGGCGTCGTGGTAGATCGCGGCGAAGCCGGCGGCCTCGCCGGCGCGCCGATAGAAGTCGCTCGCGGCGACGAGGTCGCTGACGCGCAGCCAGACGTGGTCGATCACGCCGGGGCCTTTCCGAAGCTCAGCGCGGTGGACGGCCTCGATGCTGTTGCCGCCGGGGTCGAGCAGGAACGCGCCGTAGTAGCCGGCGCCGTACTGCGACCTGTCGCCCGGCGCTCCATCGTCGCGCATGCCGGCGTCGAGGCCGGCCTGCCAGAAGGCGTCGACATGCTCGCGCGAGGGAGCGGCGAAAGCGATGTGCGCTCCGCTCGTCGGCGGACGCTGCTCGCTCGCACCGGCGAGCACGAAGTCGTGCCAGATCACGAGCGACTCGCCGTCGCTTGTCGGCTCGATCTCCAGCACGGCGAGGACGGTCGCGAACAGGCCTCGCGAGGCGGCGAGATCGCGCGTGCGAATCGAGACGTGGTCGAACATCTCGCCGAATCCTCTCAGAGCGGGAGCGAGCGTCACAATGCAGCTTCGCCGTGGAGACATTGAACCTCGACACCGCGCTGCTCGAAGCGCTTCTCGGCGACGTGCTCGAGGAGCAGGAAGGACGCGCGTTTCGCGATCGCGTGTTCTGGCTGCGTGAGACGGCGGCGCAGCTGCGCGACGGCGCAGACGATGCCGGCGAACGCCTCGTCGGCTTCATCTCGCGGCTCAGCTCGGCGGCGCTCGAGCCATACGTCAGAGCCTGCTCGATGCAGCTGCAGCTCGCGAACATCGCCGAGGAGCTCGAGCGTCTGCGCCGCCGGCGCCAGTACGACTCGGATACGAGCGCGCCGCAGCGCGAGTCGCTGGCGGCGACGCGCGCGGCCGCGGCGCTGCGCTCGGACGCGCAGGTCGGCGAGGCGCTGGGGCGACTCGACATCCGGCTCGTGATGACGGCGCATCCGACGGACGCGACGCGACGCTCGGTGTTCGACCACCAGCAGGCCGTCTGGGCTGCGATGGAGCGACTCGACGACGAGCGGATCGGACGCACCGAGCGCCGGCTGATCGAAGACGAGCTGCGCGAGACGCTGACGTTGTGGTGGCAGACGGGAGCGGTCCGCCGGCTGCGACCGGCCGTCGAGGACGAGGTGCGCCGGATCCTGTTCTTCTTCGAGGCGGTGCTGTTCGACGCGGCGCCACGGCTGGAGGCGGAGATCTCGCGCTGCTTCGCAACGCAATGGCCGCCGCTGCGCCCGGCCGTGCGCTTCGGCAGCTGGGCCGGCGGCGACATGGACGGCAATCCGGTCGTGACGCCGGCCGCGGTGCGCTCGACGCTGCGGCTGCATCGCGCGACGGCGCTGCGCCTTCTGCGCCGTCGCGTCGACGAGCTCGCGGCGCAGTTCTCGCAGGCTGAGGAGCGCCTGCTCGTCGCCCCGGCGCTGCAGGCGTCGCTCGCGAGAGACGACGAGGAGATGCCGGACGTCGCGCGCCGGCGCAGCAACGAGGACGAGCCGTTCCGGCGCAAGCTGTCCTACATCGCGGCGCGCCTGGACGGGGCGCTGCGCGAGCGCTCACACGGTTACCGCTCGCCACAGCAGCTCGACGACGACCTCGAGCTGATCCGCGCCTCGACGAGCTCGCGTCGCGTCGCCGACGGCGCGCTTGGGCGGCTGCTGACGCAGGTGCGCGTGTTCGGCTTCCATCTCGCGGCGCTCGACGTGCGGCTGTCCTCGCGGGATCTGCGCAAGGCGGTCGCTCCGCTCGTCGACGGCTTCGACGCGCTGGCCGAGAGCGAGCGTTGCGTGGCGCTCGCGCAGCTGCCGGGCGCCGATGCGAACGCCGAGGTCGAGGTGCCGGAGGTCTTTACGGCGATCGCAGCCGGCCTGCGCGAGCACGGCGCGCGAGCGCTCGGCAGCGTCGTGATCTCGATGGTCGAGCGGCCCTCGGACGTGCTTGCGGCGCTGTTGCTGATGCGCCTCGCCGGGATCGGCGCGGGCGGCCTGGAGACGCTTGCGCTGGTGCCGCTGTTCGAGACGGTCGAGGATCTGGCGCACGCGCAGGCGACGATGGCGGCGCTGTATGACGAGCCGCTGTACAAGCAGCAGCTGGACGAGCTCGAAGGCCGCCAGGAGATCATGCTTGGCTATTCCGACTCGGCCAAGGACGGCGGCTTCCTCGCGAGCCAGTGGGCGCTGTTCGGAGCGCAGGAGCGGCTGCTCGCGGACGCCGACGAGCGCGGCATCGAGCTGCGCTTCTTTCACGGCCGCGGCGGCTCGACCTCGCGCGGCGGCGCGCCGTCCTATCGCGCGATCCTGGCGCAGCCGCCGGGCTCGATTCGAGGCCGCATTCGCATCACCGAGCAGGGCGAGGTGATCTCGCAGCGCTACTCGCATCCGGAGCTCGCGCTGCGCTCGCTCGAGCAGACGACCTCGGCGGTGATCCTCGCGACGCTCGCCGGCGAGCAGGACGTGCCGGAGCGCTACCGCGCGGAGGCCGAGCGCTTCGCTTCCCGCTCGCGCGAGGCCTACCGCGCGCTGATCTACGAAGACGCTCGCTTCGACGCGCTGCTCAACGGCATCTCGCCGCTCGACGCGCTGACGCGGCTGAACATCGGCTCGCGCCCGGCCTCGCGCTCGTCCTCGCGGACCGTCGGCGAGCTGCGCGCGATCCCGTGGGTGTTCGCGTGGATGCAGAACCGGATGCTGCTGCCTGCGTGGTACGGCGCCGGTGCGGCGCTGGCCGAGGGTGACCGGGCGCTGCAGCGCGAGATGCTCGAGCGCTGGCCGTTCTTCCGGATGCTCTGCTCGACGCTCGAGATGTCGCTGTTCAAGACCGACCTCGGCGTCGCCGAGCGCTACCTGGTGCTGCTCGGCGACGATCCGAGCCGCGAGCTGTGGGAGACGATCTGCCAGGAGCACGCGCGCGTCGTCGAGACGATGCTCGAGATCGCAGGCGCCGAGGCGCTGCTGGCGAACGCGCCGAATCTGCACGCGCGCCTGTCGCATCGCAACCCTTGGATCGACCCGCTCTCGCACATGCAGATCGACCTGCTGCGGCGCACGCGCTCAGGCGACGAACTCGCAGAGGGGCCGCTGCTGCTGACGGTCAACGGGATCGCGGCGGGCATGCGCAACACCGGCTGAGACGGAGCGGGCGCGCGTCGGCGCGGCCCGGCCGCGGCCGGGCGATGGAGCGACCCAGCCGCGACAGGCCAGACGCTAGATCCGCTGGATCAGCGTCGCCGGTCCGGTGCCGCCGGCGGTGCACATCGTGACCAGGCCGAGCTCGCGGTCGGAGCGCTCGAGCTCGTGCAGCAGCGTCGTGATCAGGCGCGCTCCGGAGGAGCCGAGCGGGTGGCCGAGCGCGAGCGCGCCGCCGTTGACGTTGACGCGGTCGAAGTCGGGCTGCAGCTCGCGCTTCCAGGCGAGCACGACCGAGGCGAACGCCTCGTTGATCTCGATCAGGTCGAGGTCGCCGATCTTCAGGTCGTTGCGGTCGAGGATCATCTGCGTCGCCGGGATCGGACCGGTCAGCATGATCACCGGGTCGACGCCGGCCGTGACCTGATCGACGATTCGCGCACGCGCGCGCAGGCCCAGCTCGGCGGCCTTCTCGGCGCTCATCAGCAGCACGGCGGCGGCGCCGTCGGAGATCTGCGAGGAGGTCGCCGCGGTGATCTTGCCGTCGGGCTTGAACGCCGGCTTCAGCTTCGCGAGCGTCTGCAGGCTCGTCTCCGGGCGGATGCCCTGGTCGCTCGTGTAAGTCGAGCCGTTGACGCGCATCGGGATGATCTCGCGCTCGAAGCGGCCCTCGTCGGTCGCGCGCGTGGCGAGCTGCTGCGAGCGCACGCCGAAGGCGTCCAGCTCGGGGCGCGCGATCTCCCAGCGATCGGCGATCAGCTCGGCGCTGAGGCCTTGCGGGATCAGCTCGTAGCGATCGAGCAGCGCCGGCGGGTACGGCGTGCCGGTCTCCTCGACGTGCGCGACGTTCGCGCCCATCGGCACGTGGCCCATGTGCTCGACGCCGCCGGCGATGACGACGTCGTGCACGCCGGCGGCGATCTGCGCCGCGGCGAAGTTGACGGCCTGCTGCGCCGAGCCGCACTGGCGGTCGATCGTCGTGCCGGGCGTCGTCACCGGCAGCCCGGCCTGCAGCCAGGCGTTGCGCGCGACGTTGTTCGACTGCTCGCCGACCTGGCTGACGCAGCCGGCGATCGCGTCCTCGACGATCGCCGCGTCGATCCCGGAGCGCTCGATCACGGCCCGATAGCTCGCGCCGAGCAGCTCGTTCGGGTGGACGTCTGCGTAGTAGCCCGTCTCGGACTTGCCGCGACCGATCGGCGTGCGCGCAGCCTCGACGATGACGACCTCTCTGCCTACGGCTTGACGCATGACTCGCTCCTGACTATCGCTGTCGACACGCGGCGCAGGCTTTCGAGCCGCAGCCGCAAAGCACTGTCTTGTATATGCAAGACTATACCGTAAGGAGACCGGTCAGGCGCGCGTTGCGAGCTGCTCGCGCCAGAGCGCGTCGACGAGCTTGGCGAGGTATGCGGCGCTGTCCTCGCCGAGCAGCGCGCGTGTCTGCGCTTGCGCCTCGTGCCACGCCGGCAGCGCCTCCTCGAGCTTCGCCGCTCCGGCGCCGGTGAGCTGCAAAATGCGCCCGTTGCCGCGCTGGGCCGCCAGCACTTCGATCCAGCCGGAGCTCTCCATCAAGCGCGCGTTGCGACTGAGCGTCGAGATCTCCATCGAGAGCATCTCGGCGACGTCGTGCGACGTCGCCGGCTGCAGGTTGCCGATCGTCGCGAGCAGGTTCAGCTGCGCGATCGTCAGGCCGCATTCGCGCAGCGTCGCGTCGTAGACGCGCGTGATCGTGCGGTTGAGCAGCCTGATGCGGACGGCCAGGCAGTCGCCGCCGATCTCGGCGCTGGCGGCGTTCCGGCGCTTGGCTGACCTCGCTCTGGCGATCACCAGATTGTAACTACAAGATATCCGCTGGCGCGACGGGCGAAGCTGCCGCAGGCGCCTGTGCCGGCGAGACGATCCAGCGGCGCGGACCCGGCCCCTGCCGGGCGAGCCGGTCATCAGCATTGGCGAGCTTGCAGCGGTCGAGCGAGAGGCAGCCGCAGCCGATGCAGTCGGTCAGCCCGAGCTTGAGCCGTTCGAGCTCAGCTATCTGCGCGTCGATGCGCGTCGACCATGTGCGCGACAGGCGCGCCCAGTCGCGCCGCGTCGGCACGCGGTCGGGCGGCAGCTTGGACAGCTCGCCGGCGATCTCGCGCAGCGATAGGCCGATGCGCCGGGCGAAGACGATGAACGCGATTCGCCGCAGCACGCTGCGGCGGAAGCGGCGGTGTCCGGGCCCGCTGCGCTCGGACTCGATCAGGCCCTGCTGTTCGTAGAACCGCAGCGCCGAAGCGGCGACGCCGCTGCGCCGGGCGACGTCTGTGATCGTGAGCAGCTCAGAGGCGGCGCGGGCCATCTTGACTTCAAGCTTACTTGAACTTGTAGCGTGGGGCGAAAGCGGCGAAGCGACGCAGACGGAGGCGCGACATGTCCACAGCACAGACGGCGAGCGAGCAGATCATCGAACAGGCCGGCTCTTGGCCGGGCGTGGAGGTAGGACCGGGGCGGCGCGGTGAGCTTGCGTTCAAGCTCGGCCGCCACGAGATCGGCCACCTGCACGGCGACCACTCGGCGCACTTCTTCTTCGCGAAGAAGCAGTGGCACGAGCTGCGCGAGCAGGGGCGAATCGTCGCGCATCCGGTGTTCCCCGAGAAGGTCGGGCCGGCGGCACGGCGGATCGAGAGCGACGAGGACGTGCGCGACGTGATCGAGCTGATGCGCTTGAACTACGCGCGCTTCGCCGCCGCACGACGCGCGGCGTAACCGGTCATCGGCGCCTGGCCTACGCGCCTCGCGGCCGGGCGGAGCGCGAACGCGCGCTCAGCCGACGTCGAGCGCCTGCGCGGGCTTCTCGCGCGAAGCGAACGGAGGCTCTTGCGCGGACGCGGAGAGCTCGTCCGCGGGCTGCGGTCGAATCGAGGACGGCAGCACGACGAGCGCGACGACGAGCCCGACGGCGAAGATGCCGGCGGCCCACCAGAAGGCGACCGTGTAGCCGTGGATCGTCGAGACCTCGGCCAGGTGCGCGGCGTGCGCGTGACTCGCGGCGTAGCTCGCGACGGCGCTCGCGAACAGCGTGCTCAGCAGCGCCGTGCCGACCGAGCCGCCGACCTGCTGGGAGGTGTTGACCATCGCCGAGGCGACGCCGGCCTCCTGCGTCGGCACGTTCAGCGTCGCCGTGCTGAAGCCGGGCGCGAACACGCAGCCCATGCCGAGGCCGATCACGAGCAGGCCGGGAAGCACGTCGACGGCGTAGCCGCCGTGCAGATGCAAGCGGGTGAACAGGACCATCGCGACGATGCCGAGCGCCATGCCGGCGCTGACGAGCGGCTTCGCGCCGACGATGCCGAGCAGGCGCGTCTGCACGACCGTCGAGGTGACGACGATGACGGCCGTCATCGGCAGGAACGCGACGCCGGTCGTCAGCGGTGAGAAGCCGAGCGTCTGCTGCATGTAATAGGTGAGGAAGAGGAACACGCCGAACACGCCGGAGCCGGCGAGCGCGATCGACGCGTAGGCGCCGCCGCGCGCGCGATCCCAGACGATGTGCAGCGGCAGCAGCGGATGCTCGGTGCGCCGCTCGACGAGCACGAACGCGCCGAGCAGCACGACGCTCGCCGCGAGCGCGACGATCGTGATCGGATCCGACCACGAGCTCGTCTCGGCGTTGGAGAAGCCGTAGACGAGCCCGAACAGGCCACACGAGGCGATCAGCACGCCCGGCAGGTCGATGCGCGGACGCGCCGGGTGACCCTCGTTGCGCAGCAGCCGCAGCGCGACGAGCGCCGTCGGCAGCGCGATCACGAGGTTCACGTACAGGCACCAGCGCCACGACAGCGCTTGTGTCAGCGCTCCACCGAGCACCAGCCCGACCGACGCGCCACCGCCGGCGATCGCGCCGAAGATGCCGAACGCCTTCGCGCGATCATCCGAGCCGGCGAACGTGACGGTCAGCAGCGACAGCGCGGAGGGCGCAAGCAGCGCGCCGAAGACGCCTTGCAGCGCACGCGCGGCGACGAGCATCGCGAAGCTCTGCGCGAGGCCGCCGAGCGCGGAGACGGCGCCGAAGCCGATCAGGCCGGCGATGAACGTCCACTTGCGGCCGAACAGATCGCCGAGCTTGCCGCCGAGCAGCAGCAGGCTGCCGAAGGCGAGCGCGTAGGCGGTGACGACCCATTGGCGGCTGTCGGTCGAGAAGCCGAGCGACGTCTGCGCCGACGGCAGCGCGATGTTGACGATCGTCGCGTCGAGCACGACCATCAGCTGCGCGACGCCCAGCAGCGCCAGGACATACCAGCGGTTTGGCTCGTGCGCGGTCTCGCCGGGACTCACCCTTCGAGCTAAGCAGACGCCCTATCTCGAGTCTGTGACTACGGACACGAAGTCGGGCTGCTATGGGTTTGCGCTGTGGCAGATGCAGAGGAGGTGCGAGCGATCAGAGCGAGCGTCGGCGGCGCCGTCCAAGGCGTCGGCTTTCGCGAGGCGACGCGGCGGCGCGCGGCGGAGCTTGGCCTCAGCGGCTGGGTGCGCAACTGCGAGGACGGGACGGTCGCGGTCCATGCCGAGGGCCGGCGCGCGGCGCTCGACGCGCTGGTCGAGCTTCTGCGCCAGGGACCGCCGGGCGCGGCCGTTGCCGAGCTCGGCGTCGAGGACGTGCGCGTCGAGGGTCACGAGCAGTTCGCGATTCGCGGGCTCAGCGCCGGCGCGTTCGTCGTCCAGCAGCACGCCGCGAGCAGCCGCCACTTCGACGTGCGCCTGGAGGTCGATGGCGCGATGCGCTCGTGGGCCGTGCCGAAGGGGCCGTCGCTCGATCCGGCGGTCAAGCGTCTCGCGGTGCAGGTCGAGGATCACGCGATCGCGCACAACGAGTTCGAGGGCGCGAGCGGGCGCGGCGGCGTGATCGTCTGGGACCGCGGCGCCTACGAGCAGGGCGGGCGCGTCGCCTGGCCGGAGGCGCTCGAACGCGGTCACGCGGTGTTCGTGCTGCACGGCGAGAAGCTGCGCGGCGGCTTCGCGCTGCAGCGCACGGGCGCAGCCGGCGAGAAGGCGCAATGGCTGTTGATCAAGCGTCGCGACGAAGACGCGCAGCCCGGCTCGGATGTCGTCGCCGAGCAGCCGGCTTCGGTGCTCAGCGGCCGCACGCTCGAGGAGCTGCTGGCCGAGCGCGACTGACGCGGCGCCGCGCGCGCGGCGCCGGAAGCTCACAATGTGGCCGATGCCCGACTACGGCAAGCCGCTGCGCGAGCAGGACGTCGACGCCGACCCGCTGCGCCAGATCGCGAGCTGGTCGCAGGAGGCGCG
Source organism: Solirubrobacteraceae bacterium (assembly GCA_036271095.1). GTDB lineage: Bacteria > Actinomycetota > Thermoleophilia > Solirubrobacterales > Solirubrobacteraceae > Palsa-744. The sequence goes on along the minus strand of DATBBG010000064.1, from coordinate 487 downwards.
CGCGGCGGGCGTGCGCGAACCGGAGGCGGCAGCGCTCGCGACGGCGTCGGCCGACGGCGCGCCGTCCGTGCGGATGCTGCTGGTCAAGAGCTTCGACGCGCACGGCTTCGTCTTCTTCACCAACTACGACAGCCAGAAAGGCCGCGAGCTGACGGCCAATCCGCACGCCTCGCTGCTGTTCCACTGGGATCCGCTCGGCCGTCAGGTGCGCGTCGTCGGGCCGGTCGAGCGCACGAGCGCGAGCGAGACGGCCGCCTACGTGCACAGCCGCGCGCGCAAGAGCCAGCTCAGCGCGCTGGCCTCGCCGCAGAGCCACGTCCTCGACAGCCGCGCGGAGCTCGAGCAGCGCGTCGCCGAGCTCGAAGCGCAGTACGACGGTCACGAGCCGCCGCTGCCGGAGAGCTGGGGCGGCTTTCGCCTGCGGCCGGTCACGATCGAGCTGTGGCAGCAGCGCCACGATCGCCTGCACGACCGCTTGCGCTACCGG
>DATBBG010000063.1:0-47504 GCA_036271095.1 Solirubrobacteraceae bacterium | reverse complement strand
CTCTCGGTACGCCAATCAGGCGCACAACGGTTTTCGAGACCGCCGCATTCAACCGCTCTGCCACCCCTCCCTGCCTCGCGCGGGAGGAAGAGCAGTGATCTTAGTGACTCGTGACGGCCGCGGACCTCGTCGCGCCCGACTCGCTTGCCGGGTTGCCGCGGGCCCGTCGAGCGGGCGATCGCTCGCGACGGAACGACGCCGATTCTTGTGCAACGAGCCGTTACGCTGCGAACTGTGCGGATCGCGACCGCGAGTAAGCAGGCGCTGCGAGAGCTCACTCCACGTGCCCTGACGAGCGCTCGCGAGGGTATGCGCTACGGACGCAACCACCGGCTTTCGAGCAGCCTTCGCGAACAGATCGCCGGATACCGCGCCGGCCGCGAGTTCGGCCTGCACCTGCTGCCGGCAACAGCGCCGCTCGACGGCCTGATCGTCGACGCAGGCGCGAACTGTGGCGACTTCACCGCGGTCGTGCGGCGTCTGGAGCCACGCTCGCGCGTTCTCGCGATCGAGCCGATTCCGGGCGAGCGCGAGCGGCTCGAGCGCCGATTCTCGAACGACGGCAGCGTCAGCGTCGACGGTCACGCCCTCTCCGACCGTGCCGGTAGCGCGACGCTGAACATCACCTCCGAAAGCGTCCATGCCTCGCTGCTGCCCGCGCGTGAGGACACGATGTCGATCTACGACGGCGGCACCGACGTGACCGAACGCGTCGACGTCGCGACGGCGTCGCTCGATCAACTCGTCGACGAGCCCGTCAGTCTGCTGAAGCTCGACGTCCAGGGGCATGAGATCGCGGCGCTGCAAGGCGCGACGCGGACGCTCGCACAGACGCGCGCCGTCCTGCTCGAGGTGCTGTTCCAGTCTCACTACACCGGCGATGCCACGTTCGGCGAGCTACACGCCTTCATGCAGGACGCGGGCTTTGCGCTGTGCGGCCTGAACGTCCCGTATCACTTCGCTGGACGAGTGCTGTGGGGCGACGCCTGCTACTGCGCCGCCGGCGAGCTGAGCTAGCGCCGCGCGGCGAAGAACGAGCTCAGCAGCTCGCCGCACTTGGGCGCCAGCAGCCCGCCTGCGACCTGCGGACGATGATTCAAGCGAGGCTCACCGGTGACGTCGAGCACGCTGCCGCAGGCGCCTGCCTTCGGGTCGCTCGCGCCGTAGACGACGCGAGCGACGCGCGCCAGCACGAGCGCTCCGGCGCACATCGCGCACGGCTCGAGCGTCACGTAGAGAACCGTCTCGAGCAGCCGCCAATGACCGACCGCGCGAGCGGCCTCGCGCAGTGCCAGCAGCTCGGCGTGCGCAGTCGGATCTTGGCGCAGCTCGCGCTCGTTGCGCGTCGCGGCCAGCAGCTCGCCGTCGTGCACAACGATCGCGCCGATCGGGACATCCTCGTGCGCAGGCGCTTGTTCGGCCTCGCGCAACGCGAGGCGCATGAAGTACTCGTCGCGTGGAAAGAAGCGCTCGCTCATCGATCTCGCCGAGTTCTCTGCGACAGTGCTGCCGCCTGCAGACCTCGAGCGCATCATCATTATCTGAAATCGCCTGTGACAGTGCTCGCCCGAAAATTTCACGCTCGCGAACGCGTTTCGCGACCAAGGCCGCGCGGCCGCATCGCCCGACGCTCGCCGACGCGGGCGGCGCTAGCGCTCGCGCTCGCCTGCAGCGGCGTGCTCGCAATCGCGCCGCCGAGCACGGCGAGCGCCGCCCCGACTGGATACGCGCCGGCACGCATCCTCGTCAAGTACGCGAGCGCGACTCCCGCGCGCGCTCGCGCCGCAACGGCGAGCTCGGCAGGCGCGCTCGATCCGGTCGTCACGGCGCCGCACACGCGGCTGCTGAAGCTCGCGCCCGGCGTCAGCATCGTCGCTGCGCTGCGCCGCCTGCGCGGCCGCGCCGACGTCGCCTGGGCGGTGCCGGACTACACGGCTCACACCGCCGAAGCGGCGCCGCTCGTGCCGAACGACGTCGGCGACGGCACGCAGGCCGGCGATTGGCAGCAGTTGCAGTGGAACTTCTCCGGCCCGTTCGGCGTGAACGCGCCGCAGGCGTGGGCGAACGTCGCCGCCGACGGAGCGCCGGGCGGCAAAGGCGTGATCGTCGCAGTGCTCGACACCGGCGTCGCCTACGCGACGCACGGCCGCTTCCCGCGCTCTCCGGACTTCTCGCGCTACGGCTTCGTCGGCGGCTACGACTTCATCGCGCACAACCGCTTTCCAAACGATCGCAACGGTCACGGAACGTTCGTCGCCGGCACGATCGCCGAGGCGACGAACAACCACTACGGGCTGACCGGGCTGGCCTTCGCCGCGCGGATCATGCCCGTGCGCGTGCTCAACAGCCAGGGCGAAGGCGAAGCGTCGACGATCGCCGAAGGAGTCCGCTTCGCCGTCAAGCACGGCGCGCGCGTGATCAACCTCAGCCTCGAGTTCTCCAGCAACGTGACCGCGTCGGACATTCCTGAGCTGATCGAAGCGTTGCGCTACGCGCGGCGCAGGGGCGTGCTCGTCGTCGCGGCGGCTGGCAACGAGGGGCACACGGCGATCGCCTACCCGGCGCGTGCGCCCGACGTCGTCGCGGTCGGCGCGACCACCGAACACGGCTGCCTCGCCGACTACTCCAACGACGGCTCCGGGCTGACGCTCGTCGCACCGGGCGGCGGCGCCGACGCGAACCTGCCGGGCGACCCGAACTGCTTCCCCGAAGCGCCGGCCGGACGCGACGTCTTCCAGGTCACGTTCACCGGCTCCTCACCGCGGCGCTTCGGCATGCCGAACGGCTACGAAGGCACTTCGATGGCCTCGCCGCACGTCGCCGCTACGGCTGCGCTGATCATCGCCAGCGGCGTGCTCGGACGCCGTCCGACGCCGGCGCAGCTCATCGCGCGGCTGCGTGCGACTGCGCGCAAGCTCGGCGGTGGCGGCGACGAAGCGCTGTACGGGGCCGGCCTCGTCGACGCGGCGGCAGCAACCGCTCCGGGTGGCCCTGGCGCGATAAAGCCTTAGCGCGAGCCGCCGCTCGCACTACAGTGCGCCGGACATGAGCGCGCGCGAGCAGCAGATCGAGGAGGTTCCGCAGACCTGCGACGTCGTCGTCGTCGGCGGCGGCATCGTCGGCCTCGGCGTCGCGCGCGAGCTGCTGCAGCGCCGGCCGCAGGCGTCCGTCTGCGTGCTCGAGCGCGAAGCCGACGTCGCGGCGCATCAGACCAGCCACAACTCGGGCGTGATCCACGCCGGCGTCTACTACGTGCCCGGCTCGCTGAAGGCGCGGCTGTGCGTCGAAGGCGCGCGCGACATGTACGAGTACTGCGAGGCGCGCGGCATCGCCAACGAGCGCTGCGGCAAGCTGATCGTCGCGACCTCGACCGACGAGCTCGACCGCCTCGACGAGATCGAGCGGCGCGCGCAGGCCAACGGCGTGCCCGGCGTACGACGGATCGACGCGGCCGAGATCGAGCGGCTCGAGCCGCACGCGCGCGGCGTCGACGGGCTGTATTCGCCGAACACCGGCATCGTCGATTTCGCCGCCGTCGCACGCGCATACGTCGATGACGTGCGCGAGGCCGGCGGGACCGTCGCGACGAGCGCCGGCGTCGAGCGCGTCGAGGTGATCGGCCGCTCGCTGCGGATCACGCACGCGCGCGGCGTGATCGAGGCAGGCAACGCGATCTTCTGCGCCGGCGCGTGGGCCGACCGCCTCGCTGTCGGCGCCGGCGCCGACCCCGACCCGCGGATCGTGCCGTTCCGCGGCGCCTACCTGCAGTTGGTGCCCGAGCGTCGGCATCTGGTGCGCTCGCTGATCTATCCCGTGCCCGACCCGTCGCTGCCGTTCCTCGGCGTGCACCTGACCAAGCACATCGACGGCTCCGTGCTGATCGGCCCGACAGCGCTGATGGTCGGCGCGCGCGACGCTTACAGCCTCACGCGAATTCGCGCGCAGGATGCCTTCGACACGCTCGCCTGGCCGGGCACGTGGAAGATGCTGCGGCGCTTCTGGGCGACCGGCGTGACCGAAGTCCGCCATGCCGCCCAGCGCGCGGCGTTCGTGCGCGCCGCCGCGCGCTTCCTGCCGGAGCTGCAGCCCGGCGACGTCGAACCGTCATTTGCCGGCGTGCGCGCGCAAGCGCTCGCGCGCGATGGCGGGCTCGTCGACGACTTCGTCTTCTCGCGCACCGAGCGCGCGCTGCACGTGCGCAACGCTCCCTCCCCCGCCGCTACCTCCTCGCTTGCGATCGCGCGCCACGTCGCCGACGAAGCGACGCAGGCGTTCGCGCTCGCCTAGCCGTCCTCTTCGCGCGCGATCGTCGACAGCGCCGTGAACGACGGGCGGATGCTGTTGTCGTTGTTCATCAGCCCGAACTGCCCGGTGCTGTCGTCGTGCGACTGGTACCACCAGATTCCGGCGATGTGCGGGTCGGCCGTGAAGACGTCGTAGGCCGCCGTCAGCTTGCTCGCCTGTTCCTGCTTCGAGCAGGCGCCGAGGTCGCGGCCGCAGCTGCTGAGGTCGTAGCCGAACTCGGTTATGTAGAACTTCGGGATCGCGCCGAGCACGGCGTTGGCCGTCGTCTCCTCGGCGGCCGGCGCATTGACGCCGTAGTCGTCGTTCTTGTTCTCGCCGACGGTGCCGTACGGGTGGATCGCGACGCCGTTGGCGAGGATCGCGCCGGCCAGCCCCGGCACCGCGTTGACGGCTTCGCGCAGCCAGCCGCCGCCGCTGGAATCGCGCGACCAAGTCGTCGGCGAGGACCACGTCCCGTGCGGGTAGTCGCCGGTGTTGTTGAACAGCAGCGGCGTCGTGATGCCGGCGGCCTTCATCGCGTTGACGGCCGCCAGGTACATACGCCCGTACTGCACCGGTTCGGCGATGCCGCCCTTCAGGTACATCTCGTTTCCGGCCTCGGCGATGCTGATGCCTGGGTTCGCGCGAAGTTGCGAGACGACTTCGGCGGCCCACTGGCTGACGTTGGTCTTGCTCAGCGGCGTGCCGTCGTTCGTGTTGGCGACGATCCCGAGCACCTTGAAGCCGTCTTTGACCGAACCGGAGATCGAGTCGTAGCCGACTTCCTCACGGCTCCAGTCGATGCCAGCGTCGATCAGCGTCTTCGCCGGCGCCGGTCCCCAGCCCGAGCCGTCGTCAGTGCCGATGATTGTTCCATCCGGCGTCGCGCCGCCCGATCCGCCGCCCGACCCTCCTCGCTTTTTCGCTTCCTTGCGTTCCTGGCGTTCGCGCTGTTTGCGTTCGCGCCGCTCCGCGACTTCCCGTTTTTTCTGTTCTTTTTCGGCTTTGCTGATGGCGCTGGCGGTGAACGCCTTCGCGGTCGCTTGGACTGATTCGCCGGGCGCGGCCGCGAGCAGGCCGGCAGACGGCGCCTGCGCGGCGACAGCGGCGACAGCGCCGACAGCGCCGACAGCGCACGATCCGCAACAGAAGACGGCTACCAGTGCGGCGAAAATCCATCGCGCGCATCGATTCGACGATCCGGACTGCAGCACTGCGACGGCTCCTCGGGCGTCCTGCGTATCGATGACCGCGCAAGCCTGATCATCACTGCTCAAAGCTGACCAAGCCTCGTCATCGCTGCTGGAAGCTGACGTTAGCTCAGCATTCCTAGCCTGGCTGTTGCCCGCGTGTTACTTGCGGCAAACGTCGGCCTCGCCTTACGGACCGCCGGGGGCGCCTCGGAGCAAGCGAATTGCGTCAGGCGTCGAGCGTCTGCGCCGAGGCGAGAATCACGTCGGCCATCTCGGCGCGGAAACGCTCGCGTCCGAACCTGCGAGCGTTCTCGCGCAGCTGCTCGTCGGCCAGCGGCGCCGCCTCGAAGCGCTCGAGCGCGTCCGCCAACGAGGTCTCGCTCTGCTCGCCGAACAGCACGCCTGTGCGACCGTCGATCACCGACTCGGCGAGACCGCCGACGCCGTAGCCGATCACCGGCACGCCGGCCGCCTGCGCCTCGACGGGAACGATCCCGAAGTCCTCCTCGCCGGGAAACAGCAGCGCGCGCGCGCCACGCAGCAGGCGGTCGCGCTCGCCGTCGGAGACCTTGCCGAGGAACTCGACATCGCCTTCGGCGGAAGCTCGCACGGACTCCAGCGCACGCCCGCCGCCGGCGACCTTCAGCGCACGCCCGACGCGTGCGCACGCAGCGACGGCGAGGTCGACGCGCTTGTATGGCACGACGCGCCCGAAGACTAGGTAATAGTCGGCCGGCTCGTGCTCGAGCGAGAGGTAGTGCTCGATGTCGACGGGCGGGTGCACGACGGTCGCCGAGCGGCCGTAGAAGCGCTCGATCCGATCGGCTACGAACTGCGAGTTGGCGACGAACGCGGTCGGCCCGCGCGCGCCTTCGAGGTCGCGCCGGCGCAGCCGCTTCAGCAGCAGCGGCAGCACGACGCGGACGGCCGAGGAGACTTCCTCACCGTCGAGGAAGCTCTCTTCCCAGGCATAGCGCATCGGCGTGTGGCAGTAGCAGACGTGCGGCGTGCCTGGCGGCGTGCGCACGTTCTTCGCGCACGCATGGCTGCTCGACAGCACGAGGTCGAAGCGCGACAGGTCGAACGAGCGGAACGCCGCGTTCATCAGCGGCAGCAGCTTTGGATACTGCGTGACGGCGCCGGGGATGCGGTTGAGAAACGACGCGTGCACGGGTCTGTCGGTGATCTCTGGCGGCCACGGCTTCGGGTCATAGACAGACGTGAACAGCTCGGCCTGCGGGAACATCGCCAGCAGCTCGAGCACGACTTGCTCGGAGCCGCCCGGAATCGTCAGCCAGTCGTGCACGATCGCGACGCGCTTGAAGCGCTCGCGCAGCTCACCCGCGGCAGCGTCGGGCGGTTCGGACGCGGCGGGCATCGACCGCGAGACTACACGCCTGACTGGCTGAGATCATGCCGCGATGCCCTCCGTCACGCCGCTGCGCGGGCGCGACATCGTGTGCGTCGGCTTCGCCGATTGGGACACCGAGCTGTGGACCAACCAGCATCACCTGATGTCGCGTCTGGCGCGCGAGAACCGAGTGCTGTTCATCGAGTCGCTCGGCCTGCGCCGGCCGCAGCTCGCCGGGCGCGATCTCTCGCGCATCTGGCGACGACTGCGCCGAGGCCTCGCCGCGCCGCGCGAAGTCGACGGGCTGCACGTGCTCTCGCCGCTGGTCCTGCCGCTGCACGCCTCACGCGTCGTGCGCGCAGTCAACCGCCGGCTGCTGCCAGCGCTCGTGCGCCGAGCCAACCGCAAGCTCGGACTGCAGCGACCGATCCTGTGGGCCTATGTGCCGCAGGCCGAATCGCTGATCGACGCGCTCCAGCCGGAGCTGATCGTCTACCACTGCGTCGATGACATCGCCGCACAGGCGGGCATCGATGGAGCGAGCTTTCGCGCAGCCGAGCGCAGCTTTGCGGCGCGCGCGGACCTCGTGCTGGCAAGCGCGCCGACGCTCGCGCAGCGACTGCGCGAGATCTCCGCGAACGTGCTCGACGCGCCGAACGTCGCCGATACGGAGCTGTTCGCGAGCGCGCTGGAGCTGGGGCCGGTCGATCAGGCGCTCGCGGCGCTGCCGGCGCCGCGGATCGTCTTCACCGGCGCGATCGTCGCGACGAAGCTCGACTTCGCGCTGCTCGGCGCGGTCGCGCGGCTGCGGCCGGACTGGTCGTTCGCGCTCGTCGGCCCGGTCGGCCCAGGCGAACCGCGCGCGGACGTGTCCGCGCTGGAGGCCGAGCCGAACGTGCACCTGCTCGGCGCGCGCGCCTATCGCGAGCTGCCGTCCGTGCTGCGCGGCGCCGACGCCGGCTTGATTCCCTACTCGATCAACGAGCTGACGACGAGCATCTTCCCGATGAAGGTGTACGAGTACCTCGCCGCGGGGCTGCCTGTCGTCGCGACGCCGCTGCCGGCGCTGGCGGAGGTCGAGCAGGTGCAGAGCGCGCCCGACGCAAGCGGGATCGCGGCGCTGCTCGACGCAGCGCTGGCAGGCGACTCCGGCGAGCTGCGCGCCGAGCGCTCGCGCGCGGCCGCAGCGCATTCGTGGGATCGGCGACTCGAAGAGATCGCGACGGCGATCGCGCGTCTATGAGCGAACTGCTCGTCTGCACGCACACGCCCGTGCTTCGCTCCGGGCAGGCCGTGCGCACGTACGGGATCGCGCGCGCACTGGCGGCGCGCGGCCCGCTGACGCTGCTGTACGCGCGCTTCGGCGAGGAGCAGCCGGACGCCACGTTCGCGGCGATACCGGGCATCGAGCTCCGCGAGACGCTGCCGTCTCGCGGCCTGCGCCGGCTGCGCGCCTACGCCGGCGCGCTGGGCCGAGGCGTGCCGAGCGACTTCGCGCGCGGCATCTCGGCCGAGCTCGCGACGGACGCGGCGCGCGCCGCGTCCGAGCTGCGCGCAGATCGCGTCGTCGCCGACGGACCGATCGCAGCGGCGGCGCTCGCAGCGCTGGCACGCGCGCGCCCGGTCATCTACAACGCGCACAACTTCGAGTCGGGCTTCCGCCACGAGTTCGAGTCGGGGCGCTCGACGAGCGTCCGCGCGCTGCGCCGCTTCGAGCGCGGACTGCTCGCGCGCGCGGCCGAGTCGTGGATGGTCAGCGAGGCCGACCTGCGCGCGGCGCACGAGCTGTGCCCGGACGCGAGCCTTCGCTACGTGCCGAACGTCGTCGACGTCGCGGCAATCGAGCCGGTCGTTGCACAAGTGCAGGAGCAGCGCGCGATCTTCGTCGCGAGCTTCTCCTACGAGCCCAACCGCAGAGGGCTCGAGTTCCTGCTCGAGCAGGTGCTGCCGCGCGTATGGGAGAAGCTGCCACAGGCGAAGCTCGCGCTCGTCGGAGCGGGCCTGGCACAACCGCCGTCGAGCGATCCGCGCGTCGAGACGCTCGGCTTCGTCGATGACCTGCGCACGGCGTACGCGAGATCGTCGTGCGCCGTCGTGCCGCTGCTGCAGGGCGGCGGCACGCCGTTGAAGTTCGTCGAGGCGCTCGCCTACGGCCTGCCGGTCCTCGCCACGCCGCGCGCAGCCGCGGGCCTGGACGTGCGCGACGGCGTGGACTGCCTGATCGCAGACGGCGCCGAGGCGTTCGCGGCGGCGCTCGTGCGGCTGCTCGGCGAGGGAGACGCCGAGCTGGGCGCGCGCGGGCGCCGGCTCGCGGCCGAGCGCTACTCGATCGAGACGCTCAGCAGGCTGCTCGCGTAGCAGCGCTGTGGGGCCGGCAGCGCTGCGCATTGCGCCGGGGTGAGCAGTGGACGCGTCGGCAGCCGTCGTTTCGACTGTTTAGAACACGCGTCCAATCGTGTCTCACACGCTCGCGCCAGCGGCTGTACTGCGCGAGAGGGGTAGTAGGCCGCACGGGGCCAAGTGTCCCCATTCAGTCACGTAGCACCCGATAAGAGCAACACCGTCGCGAGGCGGTTACGCAAAGCCAGGGGTCTCCAGCAGACCGCCCAGCTGCCGAAGGAGTGACACTCATGCCACATACAGCTCGCCCCGTTTGGGCACTGCCTCGCACTTTCCTCGCCGCGCTGATCGCCGGCTGCCTGGTGGTCGCCGGGCTCAGCGCGACCGCTTCCGCCGCGCCGCGCAATCGCGCGGTCGCCCAGGCCGCAGCGTTGCGCGCTGCCAGCACACCCTCACCGCAGCTGCTCGGCGCCGCCTCTCGCGCAGCGCAGGCCGACCGCCAGCTGGTCGCCAACGCACAGGGCCTGAAGCGATGCCTCGCCGCCAACGCGGCGGCGCCGACGGCATGTGCTCCGGCACGAGCGCTCGTCCAGAGCGCCGGCACCGCGCTTGCCACGGCGCAGCGTCGCCTCGTCTCGCTTGCCGGCTCGAGCAGCCGCGCACGCGCCGCAGCGGCTCGCGTCGCTCCCGTCGTCACGATCTCCGGCGAGAAGCTGAAGTGGACGAAGGTCCACGGCATGCACACCTACATCGTGCTCAGCAAGACGCCCGGCCTCGCCGACCGCGAGGAACTTCGCAGCGGCACCTCGTTCACGCCGCCGGCCGTGCCGGGCACAACCGTGACCTACAGCGTTCGCACGAGCGCAAGCCTCTCCAGCTGGTCGAAGCCGAAGACGATCACCTACCCGACCGTGACCGCGCCCGTGACCGGCAAAACCGCCGGCAGCGCGCCGGCGCCGACGGGCACGCCGAGCGGCTCGCACACAACCCACGAAGCTGCGTCCACCAGCTCGCAGTCGGCTCCTCTGCTGACCGCTTCCGGACAGACGCTGAGCTGGAGCGCGATCGGCGGCGTCAGCGCGTACGTGCTGGCGCGCAAGGTCGCGGGCAGCGCCGACCAGTACACGGTCGTCAACGGCACCTCGGTGACACCGGCGGCCGTGCCCGGAGCGACTGCGCACTACAGCGTCCGCACCGCCGTCGACGGCAGCGCCTGGTCGCCGGAAGTGTCGATCACCTACCCGGCTGCCCCGACGACGCACAAATCGACGCCGGCGCCGACCGAACCGAAAGCGCCGACGAGCAAAGAATCGGCCGTGTCGGTCTCTTCGATGTGGGTCGGTCTCGACGCAGGCGGCTGGGGCTCCTCTTCAGCGAGCGACATCGCCGGCGCCGCCTCGACGGTCCGCCTCGACTCGCCGGGCAACATCTCGCCTTGGACCGCAGCCGGCCTGCGCGTGATCGACGACAGGTCCGGCCCCTACAACAGCGGCGGCGTCAGCGCGATCAACGCCAACGAATGGGCCGAAAATGCAGTTGCCTGGTACCGCGCCAACCCGCAGGCCGCCGCGATTGAGATCCTCAACGAGCCCGGCAACCAGTACATCGGCTGGGGCGCGAACGCCGGCAGCGCGGCCAATGCCGCCGCCTACGACAACCTGCTGAAAGTCGTGCATGAAAAGTTCGTCGCGAACTTCGGCTCCTCCTACCCGCCGCTGCTCGCCTCCTACGACGGTGGCGAGGGCCCGACGACGTGGGGCGAAGAGATGTGGGCAGCCGACCCGAACGTCGGCAGCTACATCAACGGCATCACGATGCACTCCTACGGCGGCACCAGCTCGCGCACCGCTTCCGCGCTCGGCTCGCGCTACCACATCGAAGAAGCGCACAGCCAGCACCCTGGCATCCCGATCTACATCACCGAGATCGGCTGGCCGACGGCAGTCGGGCAGGCGCCGACGGGCGACTCGCTGCAGTGGAGCGAAGCCGAACAGGCCTCGAACATCACGAGCTTCGTCAACTGGGCGAAGAGCACCGGCTACATCGCCGACGTGACGATCTTCAACTACCGCGACTACGGCAGCAACGACTGGTACGGGATCGAGAGCGCATCCGGCGCCCACAAGCAGTCCTACAGCGCGCTCGCAGCCCTGCGCAGCTGACGCTTGCAGCCGCCGCACGAGACGTGATGCGCCAGCCGGTGCGAAGCGTCTCGTGCCGACGGCGCGCCGTCCGGGCTGCGATCGTCGCCGAACCGGCGCAGGCGCTGCAAGGACCGCGTGGAATAACCGTGCAATCGGTGATCATGTCCAGCGTCGCCGCTACGCCGCGCAACCGATCGGCCAAGCGGCATCGCTCGACGCGCCGATAGCTCTCCATGTCCTCCAGACATCGCAACGCGCCACGAGACCTGCTCACGAGCGCCTTCTCGCGCTGGCAGGTGCTGCTGATCGCCTCGCTCGCGCTCGGCCTGCTCGGCGGTGCGCTCGTCAGCCGCAAACCAAGCGACGCCGTGATCCTGTGCGTCGTCGCGATCGGGATCGTCGCACTCGCGATGAGCGGCGAACGCGCGTTTCCGCTCGCCGTCACGGTCGTTGCCGTAGCTCCTTGGTATCCGTTCATCAGCGAAGGCGCGGAAAGCCCGATCGTCAAGCAGAAGGTGCTCTGCGCAGCGCTCGCCGCGGCCCCGCTCGCGCCGTGGCTGTGGTCGCTGGCGATCTCCGGCCGACGCGCGCGTCCGAGCCGCGCGGCGCTGCTGATGGGCATCCTCTATGCCGGCCTGACGGTGCTCATCTTCGACACGCTCGGCAGCGTCTCGGCGCTGATCAACTCGAAAATCGTCGGCTTCCTCTTCCTCGGCGTCACGTTCCTCTGCGCACGGCGCTTCGGCGACGGGCGCGGCTGGCTCTCGGCGGCCTTCTTCGGCCTCGTGCTGCTGCTGCTGATGGGAGCCGATGCCGCCGTGCGCGCTCCCGGCGGGCGCGTCGGCTACTTCGTCGGCTATCCGATCACCTACGGCGCGCTGGTGGTCGGGCTGCTGCCGGCGGCCGTGATCTATGCGCTGCAGCGCTCGCGACTACTGGCGGGCGGGATCACGGCGGCCGCCGCCGCACTGCTGATCCTCAGCGAATCGCGCAGCTCGTGGGTCGCGGCGACGGTGATGCTGATCGTGATCCTGGCGCTGCAGGTGCGCGCCGGCAACGTGCGCGGGATCGTCGCGATCGTCAGCATCGTCGTCGCGCTGGGCGTGCTCGTCGCCGGCACCGGCTCGTTGAGCGGGATCGTCGAACAGAAGCTGAGCTCGAACATCACGAAAACCCAGTCGGTCACGCATCGCGAGTACAGCTACGGCTACGCGTTCAAAGCGATCGGGCGCGAACCGCTGTTCGGCGCCGGCGCACCGGGCTCGGCGGCGCTCGAATCGGCCAACGAAACGAACATCGGCGCGCTCGACAACGGCTACCTCTCGATCTCCGTCGACCTCGGCCTCGTCGGCCTGCTCGCGGCGATCGTCCCGCTCGGCGTCGCGATCCGCGTGATCGCGCGCTGCCTGCGCCTCGGCGTCACGCCACGCTACGAGCTCGCGCTGGCGCTCGGGATCCTCGGCATGTCCGTCGTCACGGTCTTCTACGACAGCTTCTACTGGGCGCAGATCGACCTGCTGCTCGGTGCGATGGGCGGCGTCCTCTCGGTCCGCCTGGCCAGCCTCGCGCGCACAGCCGCCGCCGATGACGCGGCGGCGATTGCCGGCCGTCAGCCTCGCATGGCGAGGCTGACGCTCAGGCGTTCAGTCTGATTTTTCCTTGCCGGTTGGCGCGCTGGGGTCGCGACGGCGGCGACGGCGGCTCGTCGTAGTAGTAGCTGCTCGTCGGCTGCGTTTTGACGTCGGTTATGACGAGCCCGAAGACGCGCTTGTTGCTCTGGCGCAGGACGCGCAGCGAGTCGGTCACGCGATCGCGACGGCTGAGCCCAGCGCGGGCGACGAGAATCACGCCGTCGACCTCGGCCAAGCGCAGCAGCACGCGCGTGTCGGCGACCGGCAGCAGCGGCGGGCAGTCGACGATCACGATGTCGGCCGCTTCGCGCAGCTCCTGCAGCACCTCGCCCATCCTCCCGGCGCTCAGCAGATCGGCCGAGTTCGGCGGGATCGTGCCGCTCGGCAGCACCAGCAGCCCAGGCTCGCGGTCGGGCGTGACGAGGAACTCCTCGGCGCGCGCGCCGGAGACGAGCAGGTCGGAGAGCCCGCGCACGCCCGCCGGCAGTTCGAGCTGCATCGCGGCGGTCGGGCGGCGCATGTCGCTCTCGACCAAGATCACCTTGCGCCCGACGGCTGCGAGGCTCGAAGCGAGGTTGACGGCGACCGTGCTCTTGCCCTCGCTCTCGATCGCGCTGGTCACGACGAAACACTGCGCCAGGCCGGTCGGGTCGAGGAAGCGCAGGCTCTCGCGCAGCATCCGGTAGGACTCGCCGGTGGGCCCCGCGAGCAGCTGCTCCATGCTCGCGTGCGCCGGCTTGTGCGGGACGCTGGCGATGATCGACAGCTCCGGGAACGCGCGTTCGAAGTCCTCGAGGTCGCTGAGGCGACGATCGAGGCGATCGGTCAGCAGCGCCGCGCCGCAGCCGAGCACGATGCCGACGACGAGCCCGAGGATGATGTCGCGTTTCGGCTTCGGCGAGACCGGCGTGTCGTTCGGCTGGGCGCGCGCGATCACCTCGGCGTCGCCTGTCTGCAGCGCGCGCAGCACGCCGAGCTGGCGGAGGCTTTCTTCGAGTTTGACCTGCTCGCCCGAAGAGGCGGTCGTCAACGATTGTTTGACGAGTTCTTCGGCCTGCGTGATCGTCTCGCGATCGGTCCGGCGACGGTAGATTATGTAGCCTTCGGCGAACGCGTTCGCGACGTTCGCGGCTTCGCGCGGCGAGGAGCGAGTCGCGGTGATCGTCGCGATGTCGGCGTTGGAGTTCGGCGTCACCGAGATCGAGCCGATCAGGTCGCCGACCGGTTCCTTCAGCAGCAGCAGGCTCTCGGCCTCCGAGGCGACGTTGGCCGAGGTGACGACGTCGATGCTGGTCTGCGTCGTGCGCTGCGGTTCCTCCTGGCCGTTGGAGAAGAGTTCGCCGCCGCCGCCGACTGTCTGCGCGAATCCGGGGTCGCGGAACAGCAGCTGCGAGGAGGCGCTGTAGCTCTTCGCAGAGCGCAGCGAGAGCACGGCCGCGACGACGACGCAGGCGAAGATCGTCGCGATCAGGACGAGCCGGCGGCGCCACAGCACCAGCAGCAGCTCGAATGGCGAGACACTGGGCTCCGTGGCGCCCTCGAGCATCGGGTCGATCGGGGGCACGGCTATGCGCCTGCGACGTTGCTGCGTTGCACCGAGCCCATGATACGGCTCCATCGGCGTGAGCTGCGCACTACTTTAACCGCGCCGTAGCCGCTCAGCGAGCCACGGTGGGCTGCTCGCCGGCGGCCGCGGCGAGGCTCGCCGCGGCATCCTCGACGAAGCGTTCCTGCGCGTCGAGATACGGCGCCAGCCGGAACTGCCGGGCACGCTCCAGCGCACGCTCGACGCGTGCGGCCGTCGCGCCAGGATCGCTGAGCGTTTGCGCCAGCGCAGCAGCGGCCGCGGCAGCGTCGCCGCGTGCGAACAGCAGCGCGTGCTCGCGGTCGTGCATGCCCTCGGAGATGCCGCCGACGTCGGCCGCGACGAGCGGCACGCGCGCGAACGCGCCCTCGATCGTCACGAGCGGAAACGGCTCGTCCCAGACCGACGGCACGATCAGCGCGTGCGCGCGAGCAAGCACGGCAGCGGCCTGCTCGGGAGCTTGCTGCCCGTGCCAGTTGACGGCCCCGGCGACGCCAAGGCGCTCGCTCAGGCTCCGCATCTCTCGACCGTAGTCGACGTCCTCGGGGCCGATCACCTCGAGCTTCGCCTCGATACCGTGCTCGGATCGCAGCAGCGCCAGCGCTTCGACGGCGACCGCGATCCCCTTGTAGGGCGTGACCCTGCCGAGGAACACGATCTCCGGCGTCGGCGCGGGCTCGCGCGCGAGCTCCTCGTAGAGGCTCCCGTAGCGCGGCACCGAGTGCGTCACGCGCTCGAGCGTGACCTCTACGAACGACGGCGTTTGCACCATCCGCTCGATCGCCTGCGAGTTCCACGAGATCGCCGCGCGCAGCGGCGCGGTCGCCTGCAGACGCAGCGACGGAGCGCAATTGAGGGTGCGACACGCCAGCGACCACGCGCGCCTGCTCAGACTGCGCTGCGCCGGCAACAGCTCGCGCATGAACTGGTCGTTGCTGAACAGGCCTCCGAACCAGTGCTCGCAGACGCGAAACGCAAGCGGCGTGCCGCTGTCGGCGAGCACACGCACTGCCGCCTGTGGAATCGAGGAGGCGTTCCAGACGTAGATCAGCTCCGGATCGAACTCCAGCGCTGCGCGCGCGGCCGCGGCCGCATGCAGCGCCGCGCGCGGGGCGCGCAGCGCGCCGCGCCAATCGGGGCTCAGCAGCTCCAGCGTGCGAGCGACGCCGCGCTCGGCGCCGACCTGCGAGCGATCGCGCGAGCTCGTCAGTACCTGCACCTCGTGGCGCTCGCGCAGACGCTCGACGACGCCCGAGCACTCGACCTCGTAGCCGCCGAACGCGACAGGTGGGTAGAGAGTCGAGACGACGAGGATACGCACGGGCGTCGTACGGTAGCCACACGGCACGACGCCGACCGGCGGCGCGCTTGCGTTTGGAGACACGTCGCTCGCCGGCGCTCGGCCGGCAGGCCGTCGGCACGGCGCGTGCCGGCTTCAGAAAATCGCGTCAACGCCGATACTGGTCAGGTGTCGAACGAAGCATTCGATCTCGACGCTGCGCTCGCGGCCGCCCAGCAACGCTCCCCGCGGCCGGCGATGCCTTCCGCCGAGCTGCGCTTGCGGCTGAAGACGTCGCCCGCGTTGCGCCGCCTTTTGCCGACGCGCCTGGCCGTCTCGCGCGCCGCCGCGAAGGGTCGCGCGCGCTGGGAGGACGCCGACGCGCGCCGCGACGCGCTTGCGGCGACGAACGCGATCGTCGGCGGCACGAGCAGGGCCGGCGACGCCGAGCAGCTCGCGCGCCGGCGCCTGGTCGAGGACGAGGTCAACCGCGCGCTGTTCTGGCAGCCGTGGAGTACGTCGAAGCTCGACGCGGCTTCGACGCGCAACCTCGAAGCCGCCTACGCCTCGCCGCGGCCGGTGCTGATCAGCCTCTGCCATCTCGGGCCGAACTTCCTCGCGATGTCGGCGCTCACATCGCTGGGACACCACGAGGTCGCCGTCGCCGCGCCGTGGTTCTTCGCGCCGCCGACACCCGACTACTGGGGCCGGCGGATCGCGCGCTGGTGGCGCGGGATCTACCCGCGCGAAGAGCGCGTGATCTCCTCCGAAGGCGGGTTCCCGCTGTACAAGGCGCTGCTCGAACGCAATGAGTCGCTGCTGATCTACTTCGACATGCCGGGCAGCCGCCGCACGCAGTTCCTCGGCAAGCCGGTGATGCTCGGCAGCGGCAGCTCGCAGCTGGCCTTCCAGACCGGCGCGGTCGTGCTTCCGCTGCGCGCTCGCCGCGACGGGCACCGCGCATGGACCGACGTGAGTGCGCCGATCGACGCACGCGACTTCGCGACCGCCGAGGAGCTGCACGATGCGCTCGCCGCCGTGCACGAGCGCTCGATCCTCGAACTGCCCGAGACGCTCGAGGAGCCGAACCGGCCAGGCGCCTGGGAAGGCGGCGCGAACGAGCGCGAATGGGCAAGGCCGACGAGCGCCGCCAAGGCCGCCGACGCGAGCGCGCCGGAGGCGGCTCGAGTGCAGCTGAACGACGGCGACGGCCAGCAGGCGGCGTCACAGGTGGCGCTTGCCGGCGGCTCGACCTCGGCGGCCGGCGCCGAGCGCCGCGGCTGAGTGCGCGTCCTTTTCTTCAACGAGGGCAACCTCGGCGCGCACGTGATGGGGCAGGGTCAGCTGGCCCAAGCGCTCAGCACAGGCCTGCCGTACGCGCCCGACATGCAGGCGCGCTTCGCCGGGCTGACGCCGATGGGCCGCGTCGAGCGAGCGATCGCGACGCGCCCGATCGAGCCGCTCGCGCACTACGACTTCGCGCTGCGCACGTTGCGCTGGCACGCCGTCCAGTCGCTGCGCGCACGCGCCGCGATCGCCGGCGAGCTGCGCCTGTGGCCGGCCGACGTCGTGCACGTGCACAGCCAATCGATCGCCTTCGCGCTGAGCGAGCACAGCGCTCGTGCGCCGGTCGCCCTGTCGCTGGACACGACCGTCGCGGATTGGCGTTCGATGCCGGCTTGGAGCTCGAGCGAGCAGGCGGCCGTCGCGCTCGCTCCGAGTCGCGCGCTCGAGCGCCGAGCGCTCCAGCGCTGCTCGCTCGCGCTCGCGTGGACCGGTTGGACGCGCCGCTCGGCTGAACAGGCGGCGCCGCGCGCGCACGTCGTCGAGCACCATCCGGGACTCGACCTCGAGCGCTATCGCCCGGCCGCACGTCGTCCGCGAGAGCGGCTGAAAGTGCTGTTCGTCGGAGGCCGCTTCGCCGAGAAGGGCGGCGAGGATCTGCTCGCGGTGCTGGCCGATCGCCTCGGCCAGACGGTCGAGCTCGATCTCGTCACGCCGGCCGAAGTCGAGCCGCGCCCAGGCGTCAACGTCCACCGCCTCGGCCCGTCCGACCCGCAGCTGCTCGACTTGCAGCAGCAGGCCGACCTGTTCTGCCTGCCGACGTACGGCGACGCCGTTCCCTGGGCCGTGCTCGAGGCGATGGCCTGCGGCACGCCGGTGCTCGCGACGCGCGTCGGCGGCATTCCCGACCTGCTCGACGACGGCGACGCCGGATCGTTGGTCGATCACGGCGACCGCCGCGGCCTGCGCGCGGCGCTCGAGCAGCTGCTCGATGACCCGCAGCGGCGCGCCGATCTAGCCGGCCTTGCGCGCGAGCGCTGTGAGCAGCGCTATGACGCGCGTCGGCAGGTTCCGCGTCTGGCCGAGCTGCTGCGCGAGCTGAACGGCGACGGGCTCACGCCGCCGCGCCGCGCTTGAGCAGCACGCGCAGGTCGCCCGGTTCGACCGCGCGAAGGCCGAACAGCAGCGCCGGGTAGCCGACGACGGCGACAGCGACGAGCGCGCCGAGCGGACCGCCGGCGAGCTTGACGGCGAACAGCGCCGCCGTCAGCAGCGCCGCGGCGATCCCCGTCCTGCCGATCCGGCCGAGGCGCGGGCGCCCGAGTTCGAGCTTGCGCTCGATCAGCCTCCACGTCAAGGCGAGCACGACGACCTCGGTGACGACCGTCATCGAGGCGGCGCCCATGAAGCCGAACAGCGGCACGAGGATCGCGTTGCCGGCGAGGTTGGCGACGAGCGCCAACAGGCTGATGTCGAGCATCCGCCGCTGCATGCCGAGGACGACGACGAGGTTGCCGTTGAGATAGCCGAAGCAGATCAGCACGAACGCGCCGCCGAGCACCGGCAGCGCCGGCGCGGCTGCGGAGAATTCGGCGCCGAAGATCAGCCGCACGATCGGGCCTGCCGCGACGAGCGAGAACGCGAGTGCGCCGAACGAGCCGACCGCCAGCAGCTCGCCGGTCAGCCGCGCCGTGCGCAGCAGGCGCGCGCGATCGTGCGGCCACGCCGCGGCGAGCACCGGCGAGAGCGTCGTCAGGATCGAGATCGGCACGAAGTGCGACTGGTCGAGGATGTTGTAGACGGCGCCGTAGAGACCGGCGTCGTGGCTGCCGGAGACGGCGAATACGATCACTTGGTCGATGCGCGCGTAGGAGACGATCAGCGCGCCGGCGATCCCGACCGGCAGCCCGAGCCTGACGAGTTCGCGCAGCCGCCCGCGCGACGGGCGCGGCCAGCGTCCGACGAGCTTCAGCGCGAACAGCGCCTGCACGATCGAGCCGACGCCGTTCGTCGCGACCATCGCGACCGCGAGCGCGATCATGCCGCCGTGCTGCACGTGGATGATCAGCACGGCGACCCCCCAGAGCACGCTGCGCAGCGTCAGCACGAGCATCGGCACGCGGTTGTCGACGCGCAGCTGGAACATCAGGCCGAGCGCACTGATCCCGCCGAACGGCTCGGCGATGACCAGGATCAGCCCGGCGATCAGCATCTCGCGGCTCTCGTGCAGGATCAAGATCGCCGCGAGCGAGACGAGGATGATCGGCCCCATCACGAGCAGCCGCAGCAGCATCACCGCGCCGAGCCACTCGAACTCGTGCTCGGGTGCGCGCGCCGCTTCGCGCAGCGCCAGTTCCTCCATGCCGAAGTTCGCGAAGTAGGCGATCAGCCCCAGCACGACGAGCACGGTCGACCACTGTCCGTAGCCGGTGCCGCCGAGCGTGCGCACGACGAGCGCGGTCACGACTACGCCCACGCCAAGGTTGCCGACGCGCACGACGACCTGCATGAGGATGTCCGAAGCGGCGCGTTGCCGCGTGGCGTGGCGGGCTATAGACGGCATCGCACGATCGGTTTCGGAGCCGCTCCACAGTACCCTTCCCCGCGCCGCGCGCCACTCGTCGCCTGTTCGAGCCGCTTGCCGGCCCGTTGCGATCGATCGCGAATCCAGCTCTCAAGCCTGCGGTTGGCCCTGCCGATAGCGGCTATACCATGGCGAGGCTCCGCGTGGCGGCGTGTATGACGCCGTTTCCGGGCCCCCGCCGACGAGACCTTCGAACTACCAGAGAGGAAGCACGACTGTGGGCAACACGACCTTGATCACCGGGGGCAGCGGCTACATCGGAGCGCTGCTCGCCCGCGAGCTGCGCGAGGCCGGACGCGACGTACGCGTGCTCGACTCTCTGCTGCACGGCCAGAGCGACATCGCCGACGAGCAGGAGCAGGCCGGCATCGAAGTGATCCGCGCCGACATCCGCGACGGCGACGCTCGCAAGCGCGCGCTCGACGGCGCCGAGGCCGTCGTGCACCTTGCCGCGATCGTCGGCGACCCCGCCTGCGCACTGGACCCAGCGGTCTCCGACGAGGTCAACGTGCAGGCGACGAAGGCGCTCGTCGCCGACGCCGGCGAGGCCGGCGTCCAGCGCCTCGTGTTCGCATCGACGTGCTCGAACTACGGCCGCATGACCGACCCGACGGTGCCGATCACCGAGGACGGCGAGCTGCGACCGGTCTCGCTCTACGCCGAGCAGAAGGTCGGCATGGAGCAGCTGATTCTCGGCTCTGAGAACGGCGTCAAACCGACCTGCCTGCGCTTCGCGACGGTCTACGGCGTCGGACGGCGGATGCGCTTCGACCTGACTGTCAACGAGTTCACGCGCGAACTGTGGTCCGACCGCGAGCTGGAAGTCTTCGGCGAGCAGTTCTGGCGCCCCTACGTCCACGTGCGTGACGCCGGGCGCGCTGTGCGCACGGTGCTCGAAGCTCCCGAGGAGAAGGTCACGGGCGAAGTCTTCAACGCCGGGCGCTCGGGCGAGAACTACCGCAAGCTCGATCTCGTCGAAGAGATCAAAAAACAGACCGATCGCGGCAATGTCTCGTACGTGAAAAAGAACGAGGATCCGCGCGACTACAAGGTCAGCTTCGACAAGATCAAGGCCGTGCTCGGGTTCGAGACGCTGATGACCGTTCCGGATGGGATCGGCGAGATCATCGCCGGGCTCGACGCCGGCGAGTTCGGCGACCCGTTCCAGAGCCGCTACAAGAACGTCCCTTGAGCGTCCGCGAGAGTCGAGCCGCGAACTAGATGTCGAGCACCGAGACATTTCCGGAGCTGCCGCTGTTCGACCTGCGGCTGGAGCCGCAGGATCTCGAGGCGGTAGCGGAGACGCTGCGCTCGGGCTGGCTCACGCTGGGCCCGCGCACGGCGGCATTCGAGGAGGCGTTCGCCGAGCACCTCGGCGTGCGTCACGCGATCGCCGTCTCCAGCTGCACGGCCGCGCTGCACCTGGCCTATCTCGCCGCCGGCGTCGGTCCGGGCGACGAGGTGATCGTGCCGTCGTTCACGTTCGCGGCGACGGCCGCAGCGGCGCTGTACTGCGGCGCGACGCCGGTCTTTGCCGAGATCGTCTCACGCGAGCGTCCGAGTCTCGACCCAGCGGACGTCGAGCGCAAGATCACGCCGCGGACGAAGGCCGTCTGCGTCGTTCACTACGCCGGCTACGCAGCCGCCGCCGATCGCCTCAAGGAGCTCTGCGACGCGCGCGGCATCGCGCTGATCGAGGACGTCGCGCACGCGCCGAGCGCGACGCTCGGCGATCGCAAGCTCGGCGCCTGGGGCCTCGCCGGAGCGTTCAGCTTCTTCTCCAACAAGGTTCTCTCGGTCGGCGAGGGCGGCCTGCTCAGCACCGACGACGACGACGTCGCGGCATTCGTGCGCTCGCGCCGCTCGCATGCGATGACAAGCGGCACGTGGGACCGCCACAGCGGCCGCACCGACACCTATGACGTCGTTGCGCTCGGCTTCAACTACCGCCTCGACGAGCCGCGCTCAGCGCTGTTGCTCTCGCGCATGCAGCGACTGGAGGCCGAAATCGAGCGGCGGCGAGAGCTGACGCTGCGCTACCGCTCGCTGTTGAAGGACGTCGAGGGGATCATCCTGCCGTTCGACGACGCCGACGTCGCCGGCTCCTCGGCGTACGTGATCCCGATCATGATCGACGAGGACGGCCGCCAGGCCGAAGTCAGCTCGGCGATGCGCGCACGCGGCATCCAGACGAGCATCTTCTATCCGTCGATCCACCGCTTCACGGCCTACCGCGAGCGCTACCCGGACGTCTCGCTGCCGATCACCGAGCTCGCCTCGCGGACCGAGTTGACGCTGCCGTTCTATCCGCACATGAGCGACGACGACCAGGACCGCGTCGTCACGGCGCTCGCCGAGGCGGTCGCGCGATGAGCGACTGGCGCGTACCGCTGACCGACATCTCCGTGCCCGAGCAGGACGTGCAGGCGGTGCTCGACTGCCTGCAGTCCGGCTGGCTGACGATGGGTCCGCGCACGAAGGCCTTCGAGCAGGCGCTGTCGAGCTTCGTCGGCACGCCACAAGCGGTCACGGTCTCCAGCGGCACGGCGGCGCTTCACCTCTCCTGCTTGGCCGCCGGCATCGGCCCCGGCGACGAGGTGATCGTGCCGGCGTTCACGTTCGTCGCGAGCGCCAGCGCGCCGCGCTACGCCGGCGCCGAGCCGGTGCTCTGCGACGTATCCAGCGCGCACGAGTTCAACATCGATCCCGAGGACGTCGCGCGGCGGATCACATCACGCACGCGCGCCGTCATCGCGGTGCATTTCTGCGGCTATCCAGCGGCGATCGCGACACTGCGCAAGCTCTGCGACGAGCACGGGCTGATCCTGATCGAGGACTGCGCGCAGGCGATCGGTGCGACGATCGACGATGCCGGCCGCCAGGTCGGAACCGTCGGCGAGCTCGGCGCTTTCAGCTTCTTCTCGAAGAAGCAGCTGTGCGTCGGCGAGGGCGGCATGGTCACGAGCGCCGACGAGGCGCTTGCGGACCGGGTGCGGCTGCTGCGCTCGCACGCGATGACGAGCAGCACGTGGGACCGCCACCGCGGTCACGACCCCGCTTACGACGTCGTCGACGTCGGCTTCAACTACCGCCTCGACGAGCCGCGCGCGGCCTTCGGGCTGAGCCGCCTCGCGCGCCTGGCCGAGAGCATCGAGGCGCGGCGCGCGACCGTGCGCGCCTACCGCGAGCGGCTCGCCGACGTCGACGGCATCGAGCTGTGCTTCGACGACGACGCCGTTGAGCGCTCATCGCACTTCGCCTTCCCCGTGCTGCTGTCCGACCGCGAGACGCGCGATCGCTTCCGCGACGAGCTCAAAGCCGGCGGGATCCAGACGACCTGGTACCCGGCGCTGCACAGCTTCACCGAGTACCGCGGCTATGCCCCACCCGAGGGCCTGCCGAACGCCAGCGAGGCGGCCGACCGCCACTGCGCGCTGCCGCTCAGCGCGACGATGTCGCTCGACGAAGTCGACACCGTCGTCGAGGTCGTTCGCGCGTTCGTCGGACAGCCGGCTTAGCGGCGCCGGCCCTTATCGCTGTCACTCCGCCGAAGCGTGCGCCCGTTCAGTCCGGCGGGATCAGCCGGTCGCGGACCGACTCGAACTCTTCTTGGGCCTGCTCGTAGTCGTCGTGGCGTCCGATGTCGAGCCAGTAGTCGTCGCTCGGCCATGCGCGGACCGTCTCGCCGGCGGCGATCAGCCGCAGGATCAGGTCGGGAAAGTCCAAGCGCTTGCCCGGCTCGATGTGCGCGAGCGCGCGCGGGGCGAAGCAATAGACGCCCATGCTCGCCGTGTACTCGATCGAGGGCTTCTCGTCGTAGCCGGTCAGCTTCGTCGGGTCGCCCTCCTCGCCGAAGCGCAGCACGCCGAGCGAGATCTGGATGTCGCGCGTCTTCGTCGCGATCGTCGCCGCGGCACCGCTCGCCTTGTGCTTCTCGAGCAGTGCTGCGTAGTCGATGTCGGTCAGCACGTCGCCGTTCATCACGAGGATGTCATCGTCGGCGAGCCCGTCGATCAGCGCCAGCGCGCCGACGGTGCCGAGCGGCTCGTGCTCGCGGAAGTAGTCGATCGGAATGCCGTAGGTCTCGCCGTCGCGGAAGAACGCCTCGATCAGCTCGGCCAGGTAGCCGGTCGCGATCGTGATCCGCTCGAATGCGTGCGCCTTCAACTGGCGCACGACGATGTCGAGCACGGGCCGGTCGCCGATCGGCATCAGCGGCTTCGGCAGCACCGTCGTATATGGGCGCAGGCGCGTGCCTTCGCCGCCCGCGAGAATCACGACGCGCCTCATCCGGTGCGCTCCACGCAGTCAGTCATCTCGATCACGGCGCAAGGATATGGTCGGCCGAGGACGGTCATCGCGTCGGTCATCGCGCGAGCACCTGCTCGTACAGCGCTGCCGTGCGGCGCGCGATCGCCGGCCAGGCGAACCGTTCCTCGGCGAGCTTCTCGCCGGCTGCGCCGCGGCGCAGGCACTCCTGCGGCCCTGCGCTGACGCTGGCGGCGAGCGCGGCGGCAAGCGACTCGACGTCGGCGCGCTCGCAGATCCAGCCGGTCTCGCCGTCGAGCACCGCCTCGACCATGCCGCCGGACGGGTAGACGACGACGGGCCGGCGAAAACCGTAGGCGAGCAGCAGCACGCCGCTCTGGCTCGACTCGCGGTAGGGCAGCGCGACCGTGTCGGTCGCGGCGAACAGCGCTGCGGTCTCGCGCATGTCGAGGAAGCCCTCGCGCACGGTCACGCGGCCGTCGAGCACGCCGAGGCGATCGCGCACGGCCGACAGGCCGCCGATGTCCTGGCCGCCGATCAACAGGTGCAGCAGCGGCACGCGTGCGACCGCCTCGACGAGGTCGTCGAGGCCCTTGTCCGTGCGCAGCTGCCCGAACATCAGCGTCACCGGCGTGTCCGGCGCGAGGCCGAGCGCTGCGCGAGCGCTCTCGCGCTCGGCGACGCCGCCGCTGCGCGCGAGGCCTCCGTACTCGCCGTGCGGGATCACGACGGCGCGCTCGCCCAGCAGCGGCCGGACGCGGTCGAGGTCGGCCTGCGTGTGGACGATCGTGCGCGCCGTCAGGCGGCCGCTCAGCCGGCGTGCGATCGAAGCCGTGCCCATCAGCCTGTCCTGGACGCGGTCGAACGTGCCGTGTTCGGTCTGCACGACGCGCGTGCCGCTGATCCGCAGGCTGGCCAGCGCGACGGGGCCGAGCTGCGGCACCTCCCAACCCTGCGAGTGCACGATGTCGGCGCGCGCGGCGAGCGCCGCCACGCGCGGAAGCGCGGCGAGGAAGCGCGCGCCGTTGATCAGCTTGCCGAGACCGCGCGCGCGCAGCTCGCGCGCGAGGCGCGAGTCGCCGCGCGTGTAGTGGAAGACAGGCGCGATCACGACGCCGTCGATCGACGGGTAGCGATGGTCGGCTGCCGTCGCCAACGTGACGGCCCAACCCTCGGCGGCGAGCGCCGCGACGAGGTCGGCCGTGTAGTCGGTCACGCCGCCGCGGCCGCCCTGCTCGATCATCAGCAGGCGCCTGCGCGGCGCAGCGCTCATGCCGGTACGCGCGCCTGCGGAGGGCGCGCGCCGATGGCGTCCTCGAACAGCTGCTCGATCCGAGCGGCGACGACCGGCGCGGCGTAGGTCTGCTCGGCGTAGGTGCGAGCCGCGGCGCCCTCGCGCGCGGCGCGACCGGGATCGTCGAGGTAGCGCTCGAGCAGTACGCGCAGCGACGCGGGGTCGTTCTCGGGCGAGGCGATTCCGCCGATCTCCGGCGTGATCATGTCCGAGACTCCCTCGGCTCCCGTCGACAGGCACGGGCGCGACGCGAGCATGCCGAGGATCACCGCGCGCGGAGCGCCCTCGGTCGGGCTCGGGCAGAAGACCGAGACGTCGAACGCCGAGAGCACGTCCGGAACGTCGGCGCCGGGCGTGTCGATGAAGTGGGCGCGCTCGCCGAGCGGCGCTGCGAGCTCGCGCAGTTCCGCTTCGGTCTCACCGCTGCCGGCGAGGATCAGGTGGACGCGCTCGTTCTGAAGCTCGCGAACGGCGTTGACGACGACGTCGTTGCGCTTCTTCGGATGAAAGCGGGAGATGCAGCCGACGACGACGGCGTCCTGCGGGATCGCCAGCTCCTCGCGCACACGCGCGCGGCCCGGCTCGCTGAAGCGGATCTCCTCTGTGCGCAGCACGTTCGGCACGACGATCACCTTGCTCGGATCGACGCCTACTTCGGTTACCGAGCGTCGCGTGCCCTCGGAGATCGCCATCACCAGCGAGGCCTGCTTCGCGGCCGCGAGGTAGGCCTTCTGCGGCAGGCCCTTGCGCAGCGGAAACGGCACCGGACCCCACTCTGCCCAGACGACCGTCTTGCGCAGGTCGGCCGGCAGCATCCGCGCGAGCAGCTGCTCCTTCTTGTAGTGGACCATCAGCACGTCATATGGAGCTTGCGCGCGCAAGGCGTCACGCAGGCGCGCGACGAGCGAGGGCCAGCGCAGCATCAGCGAGACCCAGCTCGTCGTCGAGAGCTTCGGGCCGATCTCGATCGGGACGATCTCGACGTCGGTGTCGCGCCCGATGCCGAGCATGTCCGTCAGCATCACGGTCTCGTGGCCGCGCTGGTGCAGCGCCTGCAGCATCTCCGCCGCGGCGAACTCGGCTCCGCCGCTGGAGTCGGTGGTCATTACGCTGACGATCTTCACGTGACGATTATCTCGGCCGGCGAGGACGAGGGCTGAAGCGCTGGGACACCGCTGTCAGACCTCCGTCCGCCGTCGCGACCTACGCGCGCGGCTTGCCGAGTTGCCACACTCTGTTCTGTATTTTCCACCCGCAGCGGTTGCCGGCGCCGGCGCCGCGACGCAGCGCCTAGTCATGGACGACAGCCAACGAACACTTCCGACGCCGACTAATCCCGCGAGCGACTTCGGCCGATACAGAAAGCCTCGTGTTGGACCGAGCGGACACAACTAGCGTCGGGCTCGCGCCCGCCCCGGCTGCAGAGCAGTCGGCGCCACGCGAGCTGCGCCAGCGGACCAAGCGCGCGCTGATCGTCGATCAGTCGCGCGATCGCTCGGCGCTCGCGGCCGCACGGATGCTGCACGCCGACGGCTGGGAGGTCGGGACCGGCTCCTGGCGTCCGAGCATCGCCTCCAAATCGACTGCTACGAACATGCACCACCGGATCGAGGAGGCCGAGACCGACGAGGACCGCTTCATCGCGGACATCGCCGCGGCCGTGCAGGAACGGGGCTACGAGGTCGTCTTCTGCATCTACGACGTCGGCCTGCTCGTGCTTTCGCGCCGCCGCGCCGAGGTCGCGCCGGCGATCGTTCCCTACCCCGCGCACGAGATCGTCGAGCGCTCGTTCGACAAGCTGGCGTTCACGAACGCCGCTAGGGCCGTGGGCTTGGCTGTACCGCGAACCGAAGAGGCGACGGCGCAGGCGCTCGCGTCCTGGCAGGGGCCGGTCGTCGTCAAGGCGCGCTTGCACGCGCCGACGCGCTACGAGACGCGGCCGTTCGACAGCGCCGCCGAGGCAGCGCCATTCGTCACCGAGCTGCGCGAGGAAGGAGCTCAACCGCTCTTGCAGGAGCGCATCAGCGGCCAGCTCGGCGCCGTCGTCGTCGTCGTCGACCACGCCGGCGAGGTCGTCGCCGAAGTGCAGCAGCGCTGCGATCGCTCCTGGCCGGACGGAGCCGGCGTGACGGCTAGGGCGCGCACGATCGCTCCCGACGCCGAGCTCTCCGAACGCATTCGCGAGCTGGTGCGCCAGCTCGGATGGTTCGGGCTTGCGGAGATCGAGTACTTGCTCGACGATGACGGCGTGCCGCGCTTCACCGACTTCAACGGCCGCTTCTACGGCGGCATCGCGCTGGCGGCTCACGCCGGCGTCAACGTCGCGGCGACGTGGGCGCGGCTGGCGACCGACCGCCAGGTCGCGCCTGCTCCGGCGCAGCGCGTCGGAGCGCGCTTTCAGTGGCTCAACCGCGACCTCGCCGCCTCGCGCCACGCGGACGGGCTGAAAGGCATGGCCGGCGCGCTCGCGCTGGCGCCGCGCAGCGCGCACAGCATGTTCGCGCGCGGAGACCTGAGCCCGACACTGCGCTTCTACCTGCCCGAGATGATCCAGCGCGCGGCCGCGCGCGTCGGCATTGGGCGGGACAGTGGATGACCGCTCGGATCTTGCGCGCAACGTAAGGCTGCACCTCGGCGACGTCGAGGCCGGCGAGCTGCCGCGCTCCGTCCGCCGCTTGTTCGGGCCGCGCGCGCTGCCGCCGGCGCCGCTGCGCACGGCACAGCGGATCGCGATGAAGCTGGGGCGCCTGGAGTGGGACCGCGCGTGGCTTGCACGCCTGATCGCCGCGCGCCGGCGCGTGCTTGGCGCAGAGGCCGCCGCCGGGCCGCCGCGGTTTCTCGTCAGGGTCGACGAGTTCCCCTACTACACCTCATTCGACCGCCCGCAGGACATCGAGATGTCGCGCCGCTTTCACGAGGTGATGGCGAGCGCCGGGCTGCTGCACCTGATGTCGGCGCTGCCGCAGCTGACACACGCTCCGCTGACGGTCGGATCGAGCGGCGGCAGGCCGCTCGGCGAGCAGGAGATCGCGGTGTTCGAGCGGATGCGCAGCGACGGCGTCACGTTCGCCCAGCACGGCGACACGCACCGGACGCGCTTTGCCGACCCGCGGCGGCGCTCGGAGCTGTGCGGACTCTCGCCGGCGGAGCTGCGCACGCTGCTCGACGACGGCCGCGACAGGCTGCTCGCGGCCGGCGTCGGCGAGACGCGCGTCTTCGTGCCGCCGTTCAACCGCTTCGACGCCGAGCAGTATCCGATCCTGGCCGAGCGCTTCGACGTGATCTGCGGCGGACCGGAGAGCGTCGCGCTGCTCGGCTTCCACGGTGGCCCGCTGTGGCGCGAAGGCGCCGTGTACCTGCCCTGCTACGCGCCGCTCTACGCCGATGCTCGCACCGTCCTGCCGGTGGCCGAGCGGATGATCGACGCGGCGCCGGGAACGTGGATCCCAATCGTCCTGCACACCTCGTGGGAGCAGGACGACGACTTTCGTGCGCTCGCGCGGCTGGCCGAGCGGATCGCGCCCTACGCCGTCAGCTGGGATCAGCTGCTCGCCGACGTCGATCGCAGCGGCGCCGCGCGCTCCTAAAGTTTTACTAACGATGCGACGAAACAAACCCCGGCAATGAGCACGCCCGCGACACCGATCGTCGTCCAGTACCTGTACGTGCACGACCCTGAAGAGGGTTTCGACTACCCGACCGCGCGCGCCGGAGGATCGGCCGCGGAAGTCGCGCGCCGCTATCTCGAGTGCGCGCTGACGCAAGCCACGTCGCTCGCCTTCCGCGACGTCGACTGCGAGCTCGTGCTCGCGACCAACGTCACCGACCGCCGTCGCCTCGGTCGCGTCGGCGCCGAATTGATCGAGAAGATCGAGTCGCTGGGCACGCGCATCCTCGTGACCGAGTACGTGCACCGGCCGAGGCCGGGCACCGAACACTACGTCTCCTCGCGCTACGTGCTCGACGCGATGCTCGCGGCGAGCGCGGGCGAGCCGGCCGAGCGCCAGCTCTGGTTCACCGATCTCGACTGCGTCTGGGCCGATCCGGCGAAGGTCTTCGCGAGCGCGCCCGAACCGCCGCAGATCGGCTGCATCTACATCGAGTACCCGCCGGACTGGGACACGGTCGGCTTCGAGCGCTACGGCCGCACACGCCTGGGCATCGGCGAGCTCGCGCAGGCGATGGGCGGCAGCGAAGCGGCGCCGCCGTGGGTCGGCGGCGAGCTCCTGACCGGCAGGCCGCAGCCGCTGCGCGACCTCGTGGCGGTGTGCGAGCAGCTCGACGCGCAGCTCGAGTCGGAAGGCAAGACGCTGCCGAACGAGGAGCAGATCCTCTCGCTCGCGGGAGCCGTCGGGCGAGTCGAGTTCAGAGACCTTTCACACATTGCCCGCAGGATGCCTACCGGCAGTCGCACCAGCGCGGCGCCGGTCGAGCAACCGCGGTCGCTCGGCTTCTGGCACCTGCCGTCGGAGAAGGGGCTGAGCCTGCGCCGGACGGCCGAACAGGTCCGCCGCGGCCGCACGCGCGCCCTGAAGCGCGATCTGGCCGATCCGGCCAGAACCGCGCGGCGCTTCAACGTCGAAGGCACGAGCGCGCTGCGCCAGCTGCGCGACGACGGCTGGATCGTCGCCCAACGTGTCCGCCGGCTCGCGGCCTGACGGAGCGAGCGACGGCCCAGGGGCGCTGAGGATCCGGCGCCGAGGACGGCCCGGCGCGGTATGCGCGACGGCCACGGCGCGCGAGACGTGGGCTAGGTCGTGCGGACGATCAGCACCGAGCAGGGCGCGTGGTGGGAGACCTTGTTCGGCACCGAGCCGAGCAGGAAGCGCTTGGCGCCGGTCATGCCCTTGTTGCCGACGACGATCAGATCGGCCTCGCGCTCCTCGGCGACGTCGAGGATCGCGTCGGCCGGGTCGCCCTGACGCGCAAACAGCTCGACCGGCACGCCCGCCTCCTGCGCCGGAACGGCGGCCGCCTGGAGCGTCGCATCGACGTCCTCGCGCGGGCTGATCGCCCACTGCAGATCCTCCGGCGCGTTTCGACGTTCCTCATTCAGCCGCTGCGCCGGCACCGGCTCGTATGCGCTGACGAGATCGAGCCTGCCGTTGACGGCACGCGCCAGCTCGATCGCCTGGCGCACGGCCTGCGTCGCCGTGTCCGATCCGTCCGTTCCAACCACGATCGACTTGAACATGATCCTCCCTTGTCACCCAGCGGACCGTAAGCAGCGACCAGATCATAATCGCCGTCATCTCCGGGGCGGCGTACTGTTCGTGCGTGATCGATTTGCACTGCCACGTGCTGCCCGGCATCGACGACGGGCCGGCTTCGCTCGACGGATCGCTCGCCTTGGCGCGCGCCGCCGCGGCCGCCGGGATCGAGACGCTCGTCGCGACGCCGCACGTCAGCGCTCGCTACCACAACGACGCCGCGACGATCGCTCCGCTGGTCGCACAGGTCAACGCGGCGCTCGTCGACGACGGCGTCGCCGTGCGCGTGCTCGCGGGCGCGGAGGTGGCGATGACGCGCGTCGCCGAGCTGCGCGCCGGCGAGCTCTCGCTGCTCGGCCTGGGCGGCGGCAGCTGGCTGCTGCTCGAGCCGCCGTTCGGCTCGGTCGCGACGGGGCTCGACTCGATCGTCGCCGAGCTGCAGCAACAAGGCCATCACGTCCTGCTCGCCCATCCGGAGCGCTGCCAGGCGTTTCACCGCGATCCGGCGCTCGTCTCGCGCCTGGTCTCCAGCGGCGTGCGCACGTCGGTCACGGCCGACTCGCTGGCGGGCCGTTTCGGCTCGACCGTGCGCCGGTTCGCGCTGGCGATGTTCGATCAGGAACTGGTCCACAACGTGACCTCGGACGCGCACGATCACGTCAACCGCCCGCCCGGCATCGCCGCTCAGCTCGAGCGCGCCGGCTACGGAGCGATGAGCGAGTGGCTCGCCGTCGAAGTGCCGCGCGCGATCCTGACCGACGAGGCGCTGCCGGCGCGCCCGAGCGACGGCTCCAGGCGCGCGCGCGGGCGCTGGCGACTGCGCCGCTGACGGCGAGGGAGCGGTCGGCCGCTCAAGCGAGCTTCGTGATCGCGATGACCATGCCGATCAAGACGAACACGACGATCGCCACCTGCATCCAGATCCAGGTCGGTGACACAGCGCCAGAAGATACTGCGCGCCCGGCGAGCTACCGGCGAGCCATGTCAGCGTGCACGTCTATCGTGTAGCGATGCTCGGCTCCAGACCGAAGGTGCTTGCGCGGGCCACGACCGTCGCGGCGCTCGCGCTCGCGGCAATTCTCCCCGCCGCGTCCTCCTCGACTGCGCTCGCAGCGAGCGCGAGCCCACCACAGGCGCAGGCGGCGAGCACGCCGCCGCTCGGCGGCATCAACATCGTCGACCTGCGGCGTGGCTCGACCTCCGCCGAAGCCGATCGGGCGATCTCGCTCGCGCACACGATGCACGCTCACGTCGTGCGCACGGAGCTGCCGTGGGCGGTCTTCGAACCGAACGGGCCCGGCCAGATCAATCCCGCCGCGCAGGCATTCACCGACCGCTTGATGAACGACGCCGAGGCAGCCGGTATTCGCGTGATCGCGACCGTCGACTTCTCGCCGTGCTGGGCCTCCGCGGCGCCGGCGCTGCTGCTGGCGAGCTGCGTTCCCGGACAGGGCAGCGCCGCGAGCGGCTGGCCGCCGGTCGATCCGTCGGCGTATGCGCGCTTCGTCGGCTATCTCGCCCAACGCTACGGCTCAGCGCTGGCCGCGATCGAGATCTGGAACGAGCCGGACCAGTCCAACGAACAGTATTTCGGCGGCCCGAACAAGGCGGAACGCTACACGGCGCTGCTGCGCGCGGCCTATCCGGCGATCAAGGCCGCCGACCCGGCGGTGGCGGTGCTCGGCGGCTCGTTCGTCGGCTCCAACGGGAACTTCCTGCGCGCGCTCTACGCAGCGGGCGCGAAGGGCTACTACGACGGCCTCGCGGTCCACTTCTACACGCTGACGCTCGCCGCGCTGCGCGCGATCCGCGAAGTGCAGCTCGCCAACGGCGACCACACGCCGTTGTGGCTGTCGGAGTTCGGCTGGAGCAGCTGCTGGCCGGCACAGAAGATTCAGCAGGAACAGGGCTGCGTGACGCAGGCGACGCAGGCGCTCAACCTGACGAACATGTTCCGCTCGCTGTCGCACACCAGCTACGTCGCTGCCGAGCTTGTCTACAAGCTGCAGGACAGCCGCGAAGAAGACTTCGGCGCCGTCACCAGCAGCGGCGCGCGCAAGCCGGCGTTCAAGGCGCTCTCCAGCGTGTTCAGCTCGCCGTTCGGGCGGGTCAGCCCGATGGCGCTGGAGCTGCGCCGCAAGTCGGGGCGAGTCGTCGCGAACGTCGCCGGCCCGGTCGGCGACTACGTGCAGCTGGAAGCGTTCAAGGGCCGCACGCTGCGCTATCGCGCGCTATTCGAACTCAACCGCTCCAACCAATATTCGCTGACGCTGCCGAGCGTGCTCGGCAGCAAGGGCCTGCGCGTCCGCGTCTACCAGCTGTGGACGGGCCCGAGCAAGGCGGCGCAGAAGCGCATCTGAGCGCTGCCGGTCCGGCGGCGCTCAGCAGGCAAACCGCGCGAGCCCCGCGCGGTTTGCCGGCAAGCCCCTTGCGGCGTGTCTATTCGGCGCTGCGCAGCAGCGCGACGAACGTCAGCGCGAGGATCTTCAGGTCTAGCCCGAGCGACCAGTTCGCGATGTAATAGTTGTCCCACTCGACGCGTTCGGCGAGCGAAGTCTGTCCGCGCAGCCCGTGCACTTGCGCCCAGCCGGTGATGCCCGACTTGACGCGGTGGCGGTCGTCGTAGCGGACGATGTCCTGGTTGAACAGCTCGACGAACTCCGGGCGCTCGGGACGGGGGCCGATCAAGCTCATCTCGCCGCGCAGCACGTTCAGCAGCTGCGGCAGCTCGTCGAAGGACGTGCGCCGCAGGAAACGGCCGATCGGCGTGCGCCGATCCTCGCCCTCGACGCCGCCCGGCGCCGTGTCGCCGCCGAGCAGGTGCTCGAGGCCGTTTGCGTCCTTGCGCGCACCACCGGGCCCCGGCGTCATGCGCATCGAACGGAACTTGTAGAGGTCGAAGGCCTTGCCGTCGCGCCCGACGCGGCGCTGGCGGAACAGGATCGGTCCGCTCGAGGTCAGGCGCACGACGAGCGCGCAGAGCACGAGCACGGGCGAGAACAGGATCAGGAAGATCAGCGCGAAGATGCGGTCGAGCGCGTGCTTGACGGCGAATTGCACGCCGCGCGGGTCGACCTGTGTGAACGACATCAGCGGCAGCCCGCCGACGGTGTCGTAGCCGACGCGGTTGTTGATCGTGTCGAACATGCGCGGCACGACGGACACCTCGATGCCGAGCTCCTGGCAGCGCTGGATCAGCCGGCTGACGTGCTCGTCGGCGACCGATGAGAAGGCGACGATCAGATTGCGCACGCCGGTGCGCGCGACCGTCTCGTCGAGATCCTCGGCGGTGCCGAGCACCGGCAGCACGCGACCGCCGACCTCGGCGACCGAGCGCGGATCCTCATCGAGAAAGCCGACCGGCGCGAGCCCGTACTCGGGATGCGCTTCCAGCCGGCGCGCGACCTGCGCGCCGACGACGCCGGCGCCAAGGATCAACACGGGCTTGCCGACGAGGCGGTGCGCGCGCGCCCAGCGCTGTGCAGAGGACAGGATCATTCGCCCGATGCCGACGGCGACGAGCGCGTACAGCCACGTGCGCACGGCTTTCGTCGTCGGGTAACCGTTGACGAAGACGCCGAACATCGACGAGGACATCGCGCCGATCGAGACGGCGCTGATCACCGGGATGACGTTGTCGAGGATCAGCGCGCGAAGCCGTGTGCGGTAGAGGCCGCGCAGCGCGAACAGCAGCATCACGAACAGCGGGAAGATCAAGAGCGGAGCGGCGCCGGAGCCGACGTGCAACGTCGCGTGCAAGCCGCCGAGCGCGGCGATCACTGCGGCGTACAGCAGCAGCAGGTCGACTGCCGGGCGGATGATCCGCCAGCCGACGCCGTCGAGCGCCCACTGCAGCGGACCGCCGAAGACGCCGCTGGCGAGCGCATGCGGCTGCGGCGCGGCGCGCGAAAGCTCGCCGTGAAGGTTCAGCGTCGTCGTCGTCTGTTGGGTTATCGGCGTGCGGGGCATTGCGAAAAGGAAGCGTCGCGCTGAGTCGCTAGTGATGTCCTCGGATAGTTGGCGACATCCCTTTAGCTCCCAACACCGCCGGTGGCGCTACGTCGCGCCAGGCGCGAGGTCGCGAACGCCGTCAGCAGCAGGCAGAGCAGCGCGATCAGCGCGTAGGCGAAGTCGGCGCCGCTGATGCCGAGCGCAAACGACGAGGGCTGATCGACGATGTGTTCGGAGCGCGGATAGGAGGCGAAGCCGGCGCGGTCGGTGGCCTGCGCGCTTGCAGCGCTCGCGCCTGAGCCGGCGGCGTTCGAGCCATTCGCGCCTTGCGAGCTCGATCGTTTCGTCTGCCGTGAGGAGCCGCCACGCGAAGACGAGCTCGCTTTGCTCTCGCCGGTGCCGTCAGCGCGCGTCGAAGCCGGCGGTGTCGCCGGCTCTGCGAGATTTGGCCGCCCGCCGCCGGCGGAACCGCCGCCACCACTGCCTCCGCCTCCACCACGAGAGCCGTTCACGAGCGTCGCTCCGATCAGCGCCTGACTGCCCTCGCCGGGGCCACCGTAACCGCTCAGCAGCGAGCCGGCCAGCGCGACCTGAGGCACGGCAGCACAGATCAATGCCACCAGAACCGTCGTCAGAATGATTGTGGGATGCCGTTTCACGCTTCCTTGCTTTCGCTCACCTGCCGGACACGAGCGATCCTGCTGGGCCCCCTCTCCGCATCTTGCGCCAGCAACCTGCTCCGCTTCAGCACGAGCCCGAAGCGACTACGGAATCAGGCGAAACGTTACCCGAGAGATCGGTCACTGTCGAGGAAAACGCTTCGAGCTGGCGAAATCGCAGCAGCCCGGTCACGAGAGCTGCTGAGCTTTGATCAGGATTGCGCGATTCAGTTCGGCGAGATCGATCCGGCGCCCGTCGCGAACGACGGCGAGCGCTTCGCGCGCGAGCGGTTCGCGCGGCGTCAGCGAGACGGTTCGCGCAAGCAGCGCGAGCGCGACGCGTCGCTCTCCTCTGCTCGACGCGATCGCACCGCGCTCGAGCGTCGCGTAGGCGTCGCCGGGGGTGCGTTCGAGCGCCTGCGCGAAGTCGTGATCGGCGCGCGCGAGGTCGCCGAAGCGAAGCGCGATCGTGCCGGCCAGCAAATACGGTTCGTCGCTGAGCGGGTTCAAGTCGGCGGCCTGCTGCAGCCGCGAGTAGGCCTTGCGCGGCGCCTGCGGCCAGATCTTCGCGGCGCTCTGCAGTTCCAGCTGGCCGAGCCAAGGAGCGCCGAGCGAGACGGCAGCGGCGAGGCCGACGACTACGGCCGTGGCGAGCGCGAGGCGCGGCGCGAGCGTGCGGCGACTGCGCGGGGCGTGCGCGCCGCCACGATCGACCTCGGCCGTCGCGCTCGGCTGCGCCGCGACCGGGTCTACCGCCTCGACGTCCGGCAGCGGCGGCTCGGCTGACGGCTGCGGCTGCGGCTGCGGCTGCGGCTGCGGGCGAGCAGGGCCGAGCGAGCAGGCGAGGCCGAGCAGCGCGAACGCCGGCGCGCCGAGTCCGGCGAACTCCCAGAACCAGTCGAACGAGCCGTGCACGATCCAGTAGCCGAACGCGGCCAGCGCGGCGGCTGCGACGCTCGCGCCGAGCGGATCGGCCGCGCGGCCGCGCGCGTAGATTGCGCGCGCGGCGGCGAGCAGCGCAGCGGCGAGTCCGACGAGTGCGAGCAGCGCGCCGATCACGCCTGTCTGCGTCAGCGTGCGCAACTCGACGCTGTGCGGGTAGTGCGGCGTCTCTTCGCTGTGCCCGTGCGCGAGGTACTGCTGCTGGAAGTTGTCAGCGCCGATGCCGAGCAGCGGATGGGCGGCGAATTCGTCGAGCGCGACGCGATAGAAGTCGTAGCGGTTGCTGCCGAGACCGCTCGTCAGCCTGCTGCCGTGCGATTCGTCGCCGGAGTAGCCGCCCTTGAAGCTGTGCCATGCGTGTTCGAGGCGCGTGACCGGATTGCCGGCGGCGACCAGCCCGCCGGCGACGACGGCGACCAATGTGACCAGCGCGGCAGCGGCAGCGGCGCGATGCAGACGCCGGCGCACGGGCTCGCCCAGGCGGCTGCGCTGCTCCAGCACGGCCGCGATGGCGACGAGCAGGCCGACGACGACGGCCGCGAGCAGCACGGCGCTGCGTGCGCTGTGCAGCGTGCTCGGATCGACTGCTCCTCGCGCGGTCAGATTGTCGCCGACGTGCAGCACCGGGCGCGCCGCGAGCGCGATGCCGGCTGCGACGGGAAGGCCGAGCAGGAGCGTGCGCACGCGGTCGGGCAGCAGCGCGAAGACGAGCACGAGCATGACCGGCATCGCGTACAGCGAGCCGCGGCTCTGGCTCAGCAGCGCGACGAGCGCAAGCAGCACGGCGCCGCCGGCGAGCACGCCGCGCAGCACCGACGGCAGCCGCGCGCTGCGCGCGAGCAGCAGCGCCGGCCAGAACGCCATCAGCCACAGCGCGGCGTTGGCGTTGGCGTAGCCGCTCGGGAATGTCAGGCGTCCTTCGGGCAGGTCGGCGTGCAGGCCGGACGCGGACAGACCGCCGATGTGCAGCAGCACGAACAGCGCCAAGCCGATGATCGAGAGCGTCCAGACCGACAGCAGCAGCGCGGCGCTCGCGCCGCGCTGGCGCCAGCCGGCGAACAGCGCGAAGACGAGCAGGTACAGCAGCGTGCGGTTGGCGCCTTCCCAGGCGACGCCGGGCACGTCGGCCCAGGCGATCGAGAGGAAGCTCAGCGCCGTGTAAGCGGCGAGGCAGCCGAGCGCGACCTTGAGCGCCGACGAGATCGACCGGAAGCGCACGCGCAGCGCCGCCGAGGTGATCGCGAGCAGCGCCAGGATCGTGATCGCAGCGGGCGCCCAGTGCGTCATCGGAAAGCCAGCCTGATCGGTCGCGCCGATCACGAACAGCGCGATCGCGACGAACGCTGGCACCGTCGCGGGCGCCTCGCGCAGGGGCGCCGTCAGCCGACTCGTCATCGAGCGCACAATAATCACCGTCATGTCGGAGACCATCGACTTGATCCGCTTCTACGATGAGGCGTACACGGCCGATCCCGCGCAAGCGGCCGCGGGAGGGCGCTGGCGCGCGCTCGGCGCGCGCGGCAAGGCCGAGCACGTGATCGCGTTGTGCGCGCGAGCCGGCGTGCATCCGCGGCGGACGCTCGAGGTCGGCTGCGGCGACGGCGCGCTGCTCTGCGAGCTGCACGCGCGCGGCTTCGGCGGGGCGCTGTCAGGCGTCGAGATCACCGACGCGGCAGTCGCGATCGCGCGCGAGCGCACGCAGATCGAGTCGGTCGCGCGCTACGACGGCGAGCACCTGCCGGACGCCGACGGCTCCTACGAGCTCGGCATCCTCTCGCACGTGCTCGAGCACGTGCCCGACCCGCCGGCGCTGCTCGCCGAGGTCGCGCGCGTGTGCCGCGCGGTCGTCGTCGAGGTGCCGTTGGAGGCGAACGTCTCGGCGCGGCGCTCGGGCAAGCGCGAGCACGCTGTCGAGGTCGGCCATCTGCAGCGGCTCGACCGCGCCGACGCGCGGCAGCTCGTCGAGCGAGCAGGGCTGCAGATCGCGTGCGAGCTCGAGGACGCGCTGCCGCTGAGCGTGCACCGCTTCTTTGCGACGAGCCGGCGAGCGCGCGCTCAGGGCACGGTCAAGTGGGCCGTTCGCTCGTCGCTTCATCACGTCGCGCCGGCGCTGGCGCGACGGCTGTTCACGGTGCACTACGCGTGCTTGTGCGTCATGCCGACAAGCGTCGGGAGCGACGCGACAAGCGTCGGAGGCGACGTCGGCGTTCCGTAACGACGTCCGATAGCGGACGTACATACGACGTATATACACCTGCTATCGCGGCGAAAAAGCGAGCACACCATCGCCGCTCCTTACGCCCGGCGCCGAACGGCCCGAACGCCCAAAGCGCCTAAACGCCCGAACGGCAGACCCGGGAGCGCCCACCCGACGGGCCGGCACGCGCTGCTACGAGCCGGCTGGCCGCGTAGCAGCGGCGAACAGCAGCGAGAGCACGTTGCCCATCAGCTCGTCGGGCACGGCGCTGGGGTCGGCGAGACGCTGACGCGCGATGCCGTCGGCGAGCGCGTCGACGGCGATCGCCAGCTGCTCGGCCGGCAATGCCAGCTCGAGCTCGAACTCGCGCACGCCGTCTTCGATCAGCTTCGTCAACAGCCGCCGGATCTGCGCGAAGCGCGCGGCGACCTTCGGGCGAACGTCGGCGTCGCGCACGCCATAGGCCCAGAACTCGGTGAACAGCAGCAGCAGCTCGGGCTCGCGCTCGATCATCGTCATCCACTGGCGCGCGCCGCCGGTCGCACGCTCGGCGACCGATGCGCGCTCGCGCACGGCCTCGGCGATCTCGCGCGCATGCTCGTCGATCTCACGCTCCATCAGCACGAGGAACAGATCCTCCTTGCCGTCGAAGTTCGAGTACAGCGCGCCGGTCGAGAAGCCGGCGCGCGAAGCGATCTCCTCGACTGAGGCGCCGTTGAAGCCGCTGCTGGCGAACGCGCTGCGAGCGGCCGCCAGCAGCCGCTCGCGTGTGTTCGCCTTGCTCTGCTCGCGCGTCAGACGCGTGACCTGCGGCGATGCGCTCGCCGTCGCATCCTCAGCCGTTTCCGTGGCTCTCATCGGCACATCCTACGTGACAGAGCGATCACTATTGCGATAGCGTCTATTATCGATTTAAATATGATGATTTTGCCGAGCCGGACTGAACGATCTGGCGCGCGACGAGCACGACGCGAAGCTCGCCGAACGCAGCGACCAAACGACCTGACAGGAGCACTGTGATGGCGAGCGCCACCCCCACGTCGACCGTGCCCGACAGCGCGCTCGGCAGCCTGCCGACCGACGCGATCTCCTACACCGACCTGTACGCGCGCTGGGAGCGCGGCAACTGGAAGGCGACCGAGCTCGACTTCACCGAGGACGCGCGCCAGTGGCGCGAGGACTTCAGCGAGTTCGAGCGCCAGGCGGCGCTGTGGAACTACTGCCTGTTCTTCTGGGGCGAGGACGCGGTCGCCGACAACCTGTCTCCCTACATCGACGCGGCGCCGCGCGAGGAGCAGAAGTACTTCCTCGCGACGCAGCAGGTCGACGAGGCCCGCCACGCGGTCTTCTTCAAGCGCTTCATGCACGAGGTCTGCGGGATCGGCGACGGCTCGATGGCGAGCGGCCTGGCCGCGATCAAGCCACAGCTGACGCTCGGCTTTCGCAAGATCTTCGACCGCCTCGACACGATGGCCGACGAGCTGCGCGCCGACCGTTCGCCGGCGAAGCTGGCGGCGGCCGTAACGCTCTATCACGTCGTCGTCGAGGCGACGCTGGCGCAGCCGGGCCAGCACTTCATCTGCAGCTACCTGGAGGAACGCGACCAGCTGCCGGCGTTTCGCGAGGGCATGGAGAACATCGCCGCCGACGAGCAGCGCCACATCGGCTTCGGCGTCAAGCTGCTCGCCGATCTGAACCGCGAAGACCCCGTCGGCGTGCCGAAGGCCGTCGCGAGCCTGCTGCGCGAGGTGACGCCGTACAGCTCGCAGGTGCTGATGCCGCCGGGCTGGGACGAACGCTACGTGACGATCTTCAACTCATCGCTCGACGAGGTCGGCGTCGAGGGGCTGATGTCGATGACGACGAAGCTGCGCTCGGCCGGGATGCCGATCGAGACGCTGCCCGGCCCGCCGATCCTGCCGGCCGGCCTCGAGCCGCTCGAGCTCACGCAGCGCGGCCGCGCACTGGCGAAGGCCGGCATCATCGGCGTGCGCGAGGGGCCCTCGCGACGCGATCCGGAGACGCTTGCGCTGCTGTTCGACACGGTTCGGCGACAGGTCAACCCGCGCCACGGCCTGACGCGG
This sequence comes from Solirubrobacteraceae bacterium, assembly GCA_036271095.1. Taxonomy (GTDB): domain Bacteria; phylum Actinomycetota; class Thermoleophilia; order Solirubrobacterales; family Solirubrobacteraceae; genus Palsa-744. The sequence goes on along the minus strand of DATBBG010000063.1, from coordinate 7,223 downwards.
CCGACGACGTTCCAGTGGGAGTTCACGGACGCCGACCTCGCGCCGTGGCATCTGACGGTCGACAACGGCTCCAGCTCGGTCGCGCAGGGCGACGCACCCAAGGCCGATCTGCGGATGCGCGTCTCCTACCAGGACTGGGTCGACATCATCGGCGAGCGCCTCGATCCGCTGCGCGCGATCGCGACCGGCCGGCTGCGCCCGCGCGGCAACCCGCTCGCGCTGGCGAAGCTGACGAAAGTCTTCCCGCGCGGCTAACCGGGCGCGAACTCGCGCTGCGCCGCCGGCACGCCGCTCGCCGCCGCGCGCGCTGAGACGTCGTCGCCGGAGGGCGCAGTGCTCGCGTCGCCGGCTTCCTCGGCAACGCTCGAGCGGCTGCTCGTGGCCGTATGCGCGCTCGTGCGGCTCGCGGCCGATGCGCTGCTCGCGGCGGCGGCGCTCGCACGAGCGCTCTGCTCGGGGCCGAACTCTCGCGCTGCCTGTGCCGACGGCGCAACTGAAGTGCGCGGCACGGCCGTTGTCGCGGCGGCGCTCGACTCGCGTGCGACTGGCCCGCTCACGGCTGCGCTCGCCGTGCCGTCGCTCGTGCGCCCCGGCTCGGCCACCCGGGCCAGAGTCGAGGAGTTCTTGTGTCGATGGCCGCTCGCGCGATGCCCGCCGGAGCCGCCGCCGAGCGCGGCGCAGCCCGCGCCGAGGCCGAGCGCGAGCAGGCAGCCTGCGGCGAGCTTGGCGCCGAGCGGACCGGCGAGCCACCAGCTGCCACCGGCGGCGCCGGCTCCGACTGCGCTCGACGCCGACAGCGCGCTCGCACCGACTGCCGAGCCGGCCGGCGCGATTGGGCCGGCGCTCGCCGCCGAGCCGGCCGCGCCACCGGCGCCGACCGAGCCGCTCGCAGCAAGCGCTCCGACGGCGCTCGAACCGAGCAGCGGCGCCAGCAGCGACGGGATCGGCGGCAGCACGGCGGCGATCCCGCGCAGCGAAAGCACATAGGCGCGGCAGGCGGAGCACTCGCTGTGGTGCAGCTCTGCAAGCTCGTAGCGCTCGCCCGCCGGGTCGAGCACGCCGTAGGCGAAGCCGCGCATCAGCGAGCCCTGCTCCTCACACCAGCGCCCGGCGCCGATCGTCTCGACGAGCATGCCGAGCTTGCGCGCGACGCCCGGCGCTCCGGCGCCGCGCCCCTCCATCAGCTTGCGCATGCGCGTCTCGCTGACGCCCATTCGCGTGGCTGCCTCGGCGCGAGAGAGGCCCTGCAGGTAGCAGAGCGTCGCAGCCTGCTGCTCGCGCTCGCTAAAGCGGGCGCGCAGGCCCTCGAACAGGTGGCGCAGCCGCACGCGATCGTCGAGGTCGCCGGCAAGATCGCGCTCAGCAGCGCGTGCGGCGACGGCGAGCGCAGCGGCGCCGTCGCCGGCCGGATCGACCGGAAGACGCTTGACACGTACGCGCGCTCGATGCTCGTCGAGCGCGCGGCGATAGGTCACGAGCGCCAGCCACGCCTCCGGATCGATGACCTCGGCGCCGTCGAGCACGGAGGCATAGAGACCCTGCCACGCTTGCCCGTAGGCCGCCTCGAGGTCTCCCTGGTCGAGATGCACGCCGACTGCTCGCAGGCGCGCCGCGACGCCGCCGATGACGCTCCTGCGCAGCCGCTCGAACTGCTCCCGCAGCAGCCGCTCGGCACGGTAGCGGCGCAGGGGAAGGGGACTCATGAGCGAAGACTACGGATATTGCGAACCAGACGAATTCTGTTATCTGGCTGGCCGTTTAGTATTTAGCTGTACGCATTCGTCCAACATTGAGGAGGGGGCTGCATGCAGAAGCTGCGCTGTTGGCTGACGCTTTCGCTCGCCGCGCTCGCGCTCGCCGCCGGCGCTGCGTCGGCGCAGGCGGCGACGCTGGTCGAGCACAACGTCCAGCCGCTGGGCTTGACGCCAAACGTCGGCAGCCCTCCGGAATTCGGGCGCTGCATCAAAACGGTCGGCGGCGAATTCGAAGACTCCGGATGCACCAAAGCGGCCATCGGCTCCGGCTCCTACGAATGGCACTCGGCCTTCGGCGGCAGCGCGCCGCTTGAAAAAGGCTCGTTCTCGATCGCAATCAAAGAAGGCACGCTCTCGACGCTGGAAACGGTCACGAAAACGCAGATGGTCTGCGAAGACGTGACCAGCGCCGGCGAATACACGGGCAACAAAACGATCGGCAACGTCGTCGTGACGTTCACGAAATGCTCCGCGTTCGAAGCGTCCTGCGCGAGCTCCGGCTCACCGGCCGGAACGATCGTCACGCGCACGCTCGAAGGCACGCTCGGCGTCGAAGAACTCGGCGCGACGCCGGTCGAAAACGCGATCGCCGAGGATCTCTACCCGGTCGGGCGATCGGGCGCAATCGCCGAATTCAGCTGCTCGGGGCTGTCGGTGACGATCACCGGCTCGCTGATCGCGCCGATCCCGAGCAACACGATGAAGCCGAGTACGCCGATCAAATTCAAAGCGGCAAAAGGCAAACAGCGCCCGGAAAGCTTCGTCGGCGAACCGGTCGACGTGCTGCTCACGAAGATCGGCCCGACAGGACCGCTCGAACAGGCCGGCGAGACGATGAACGTAATCCAGACGAACGAAGAAAAGATCGAGGTCAACTCGGTCGTGTAGCCGCCGTGGCGGGCCGAGAGCGCCGATGGTCAGCGCTCTCGGCCCGGCGCCGTCGGCACGGCGCGCTCCTGGCTCGCGCAGAACCGCTCAGACGGCGAGCTGAGCGATCTGCGCGAGGCTGACCGCGCGCATGTCCTCGCCGGCGCGCGCAGCCTCGTGCCACTGCACGATGCTCGCGAGCGCCTGTTCCAGCTCGCAGCGTGCAGTCCAGCCGAGGCTCTGCTCGGCGGCGCTCGAATCGAGCGACAGGTAGCCCGCCTCGGGCGGGTTCTCGCGTTCGTCGAGCTGCGACTCCAGCTCGCCGCGCCAGAGCGCGTCGAGCCGCTGCACGACCCAGCCGACGCTGCGCACGTCCTGCGACGGCGGCCCGAAGTTCCACGCGCGCGCCACGTCGCGACCGCCGGCGAGCAGCTCGGCGAGCAGCAGGTACCCGCCGAGCGGGTTGAGCACGTGCTGCCACGGGCGCACGGCCTGAGGGTTGCGAACGCGCAGCGGCTCGCTGCGTTCGACCGCGCGGATCACATCGCCGAGCAGGCGGTCTTCGCCCCAGTCGCCGCCGCCGATCACGTTGCCGGCACGCGCCGTCGCGACGCGAGCGCCGCTGCCGGATGCGAAGAACGAGCTGCGATAGGCGGCCGTGACGAGCTCCGCGCAGGCCTTCGAGCTCGAATACGGGTCGGCGCCGCCGAGCGGATCGCCCTCGACGAACGGGCGCGAGCCGCCGAGGTTCTCGTAGCACTTGTCCGACGTCACGACGACGACCGCAGCTACGTCCTCGCCGTCGCTGCGCACGGCCTCGAGCACGTTGACCGTGCCGAGCACGTTGACCTCGTATGTCAGTGCCGGCTCGCGCAGCGAGCGCCGGACCATCGGCTGCGCGGCGAGATGCAGCACGACCTCCGGGCGCGCCTGGCGCAGCGCCTCGCGCACGGCGGCGGCGTCGCGCACGTCGACCGTCAGCTCGCGCATCCGCTCGCCGACGCGCGCCAGCGCGTACAGCGAGGGCTCGCTCGGCGGCCCCGCCGAGATCCCGAACAGCTCGGCGCCCAGAGATTGCAGCCAGAGCGACAGCCACGCGCCCTTGAAGCCGGTGTGGCCGGTGATCAGGACGCGGCGCTGTGCCCAAAACTGGCGATCGATCTCCACGGCCGCCGGTATCTTCACGCAATCGCGAGATCTGCCGCAGCCACCCCGACGCCGCCTCCGCGCAAGCCGCCGACCGCGGAGGTGCTCGGCATCCCGCTCGCGATCTCCGACTACGAGCAGGTGATGGACTGGATGGACGCGATGATCGCGGCCGGCGCGCGCGGCTACCTGACGGCAGCTGCCGTCAACCTCGTGATGTCCGCGCGAGAGCAGCCGGCGACGCTCGCGGCGGTCCTCGCAGCGACGCTGGCAGTGCCCGACGGGCAGCCGCTCGTGTGGGCGCTGCATGCGCTTGGGCATCGGCGCGCGACGCGGATCTACGGCCCGGACCTGATGGCCAGCTACTGCGCGCGTGCAGCGCGCGACGGAACGCCGATCTATCTCTACGGCGGGCGCCACGACGACGGCGCGCGCGAGCTGCTCGTCAGGCGGCTGCAGGAGCGCTTCTCGGGCCTGCGCATCGTCGGCGCCTCCTCTCCCCCCTTCCGCCCGCTGACGGCAGCCGAGGACGAGCGCGAGATCGAGCTGATCAACTCCTCCGGCGCAGCCGTCGTCTGGGTCGGCACCGGCCAGCCGAAGCAGGAGCAGTGGATGCACGCGATGCGCGAGCGCCTGTCGCCGCCGCTGCTCGTCGGCGTCGGCGCCGCATTCGACTTCCACGCGGGCCTGATCTCGCAGGCGCCGCCGTGGATGCAGCGCAACGGCCTCGAGTGGAGCTACCGGCTCTCGCGCGAGCCGCGGCGGCTGTGGCGGCGCTACGCGCGCTACAACCCGCGTTTCGTCGCCGGCTTCACGCGCCAGTACCTCGCTCACCGCTCTGCGCGACGCGCGTCCGGTGGAAGTCGATGAGCCGCGTGCTGATCGCCGGCGGCACCGGCGCGATCGGCGCAGCGCTGGCCAGGCGGCTGCTGCGAGACCCTGCGTTCGAGGTCAGAGTCGCCGACGACCGTCCGGCGCCGCAGTGGATGCGCGAGAGCTGCGAGCTGCGCAGCGGCGACCTGCGCGCTCCCGGCGAGGCGCGCGCGGCGATGGACGGCTGCTCGCACGTCGTCCATCTCGCGTCGGCCGAGCACGCGAACGTCGAACTGGACGGTCTCCCGTTCACGGCGATCGAGCACGACGCGCTGAGCACGCTCGCGCTGATCCGCGCCGCGCTCGACCTCGAGGTCGAGCGCTTCGTCTACGCCTCCTCGGCTCGCGTGTTCGAGCGCGCCGAGACATTTCCGACGCCGGAGGACTACCTGCTGCAGTGCCCCGTCGCCGTCTCGCCGACCGGCGCGGCGGCTTTGAGCGGCGAGCGCGCCTGCCGCGCGGCATACGCCGAGCAGGGCTTTCGCTTCACGATCTGCCGGCCGTTCGACGTCTACAGCGACGTGCCGACTGCGACCGAGGACGGCGGCGTCGAGTCCGAGAGCGAGCTCGACGCGCTGCTCGGCGAGCTCGCGCGCGGCGCGAGCGCGGCCGCGGCCGCGGCCGGCGGCACGTTCGAGCCGATCGCCGCGGGCGAGCGCACGCGCACGCCGACGCACGTACAGGACGTCGCCGCGGGGCTGGCGCTCGCGCTCGGCTCGCCGAAGGCGGTCGGCGAGGACTTCAATCTCGGCGGCGCGCATGAGCTGGCGCTGGCCGAGATCGCGCGGATCGCGTGGGAGGCCTGCGACGGGCCGCCCGAGGCGCTTTCGCTGAAGCCACCGCGCGCCCTGCAGCCGGGCCCCGAGCGCAGCGCGCCGTCGTCGCAGAAGGCCCGGCGACTGCTGGGCTGGAGCGCCGACGTGCAGGCGCAGGAGGGGCTTGCGGCAAGCGCGCGCCGCGCCCTCGCCGCGTCGCCAAGCACCGCCGTCGCCTGACCCGGCGGCGGCTGAAGCATCGGCGAAGCTCTATAGGCTGCCGCTCATGTCCGACCTACGCAAAGCACTGATCACCGGCGTGACCGGCCAAGACGGCTCCTATCTGGCGGAGCTGCTGCTCGAGAAGGGCTATGAGGTGCACGGCATGGTCCGCCGCGCCTCGACCGAGAAGTTCGACCGGATCGAGCACATCCGCGACCGCATCACGCTGCACCAGGGCGACCTGCTCGACCAGCGCTCGCTCGTCGATGCGCTGCGCGCGTCGAAGCCTTCTGAGATCTACAACCTCGCGGCGATGTCGTTCGTCGCCGTCTCTTGGATCCAGCCGACGCTGACGGCCGAGTTCACCGGTGTCGGCGTCACGCGGATGCTCGAGGCGATGCGCGAAGTCTGCCCCGAGGCGCGCTTCTACCAGGCGTCCTCGAGCGAGATGTTCGGCAAGGTGCTCGAGGTGCCGCAGACCGAGACGACGCCGTTCTACCCGCGCTCGCCGTATGGCGTGGCAAAGGTCTACGGGCACTTCATCACGGTCAACTACCGCGAGTCCTACGACCTGCACGCGACCTCGGGGATCCTCTTCAACCACGAGAGCCCGCGCCGCGGGCTGGAGTTCGTCACGCGCAAGATCACCTGGCACGCGGCCGCGATCAAGAACGGCCTGACCCAGGAGCTGCGCTTGGGCAACCTCGACGCCGAACGCGACTGGGGCTACGCGAAGGACTACGTCGAGGCGATGTGGCTGATGCTCCAGCAGGACGAGCCCGAAGACTTCGTGATCTCGACGGGCAAGGCCAACTCGGTGCGCGAATGCTGCGAGATCGCCTTCGACGAGGCGGGGCTCGGCGACTTCGAGCGCTACGTGACGATCGACCCGGCGTTCGTCAGGCCGGCCGAGGTCGACCATCTGATCGGCGATCCGACGAAGGCCGGCGAGAAGCTCGGCTGGACGCCGCAGACTTCGTTCGAGCAGTTGATCCGGCTGATGACGCGCGCCGACCTCGAGCTGCTGAAGACGGACTGAGCGCATGGCGGTAGGCCTGTTCGACACCTCCTCGACGCTGCTTCCGCTCGATGCCGAGCTGCGCGCGGCGGTCACCGGCGTGCTCGACTCCGGCCGCTACATCCTCGGCCCCGAGGTGAGCGCATTCGAGCAGGAGTTCGCTGCCTACTGCGGCGCCGCGCATGCCGTCGGCGTCGCCAACGGCACCGAGGCGATCACGATCGCGCTGCGAGCGATGGGCGTCGGGCCCGGTGACGAGGTCGTCGTCCCGTCATTTACGTTCTGGGCGTCAGCCGAGGCGATCCCGGCGACGGGCGCGACGCCTGTCTTCTGCGACATCGACCCGCAGACCTACTGCGTCACGCCGGAGACCGTGCGCGCGGCGCTGACGCCGCGCACGAAGGCGGTGATCGCGGTGCACCTGTTCGGCAACGTCGCGCCGGTCGCCGCGATCGAAGAGCTCGGCGTGCCGGTGCTCGAGGACGCCGCGCAGGCGGCCGGGTCGCTCTCCGACGGCGGCCGCCCGGGCGCGCTGGGGACGGCAGCGACGTTCTCGTTCTTCCCGTCGAAGAACCTCGGCGCGTTCGG
>DATBBG010000062.1:0-22250 GCA_036271095.1 Solirubrobacteraceae bacterium | reverse complement strand
GGTGTCGCCGAGGATCATGAACGTCGCCGTGCCGCGCTCCCAGCACTCGCCGACGTTCGGGCAGGCGGCCTCCTGGCAGACGGTGTGCAGGTTCTCCGAGCGGATCAGCTCGGTCAGCTCGCGGTAGCGCTGCCCGCCGGGCGCCGGCACCTTGAACCACGGCGGCTTGCGCTCTCGCAGCGGGCGAACGTCGGGCCCGAGCACGTCGAGCACGTTCGCGCCGCCGGGGTTGGCGCGGGAGCGTGTGGCGCTCACTCGTGCCCCGCCATGGGGTACGCGAGCACGGCTTCTGTCGGCGTGAACGGCCTGGAGTCGATCGGCTCCACCCCTGACGGGGCTCCGCCACCGGTGCCGGCCGTGGCGATGCCGAGGCGTTGCGGGGAGACGAGTCGCTGGCGGCGGGCGTGAACCTCGCAGAAGCGGTACGCCATCTCCTTGCGAAAGCACGGCACGCCGGGTGCCTCGGCCGCGCCCAGCTCGACGGCGAGCGACGTCATCTGCACGTCGGGCAGGCCGCAGGCGATAACCGACGAGAACGGGTCGAGGTCGTTGTCGACGTTGACGGCGAAGCCGTGCGTGGTGACGCCGCGCGAGACGTGCACGCCGATCGAGGCGATCTTGCGCTCGCCGACCCAGACGCCGGTGTAGTCGATGCCCTCGGCCGCGCGCGAGCGCGCGGCGATGCGCTGCTCGGCGAGCGCGGCGACGATCGCGTCTTCGATCGTGCGCAGGTAGCGCCCGACGTCGTCGATTCCCATGATCGGATAGCCGACGAGCTGGCCTGGGCCGTGGTAGGTCAGCTTGCCGCCGCGGTTGGTCGCGACCACGTCGAACCCATTGGCGCGATAGAAGCTCTCGCCAAGAGGGAGGTCGTCGGCGCCCGAGCGCCTTCCGAGCGTGTACGTGGGCGGGTGCTCGAGCAGCAGCAGCGTGTCGGGCAGCTCACCGGCCTGGCGCCGCGCGCGAATCGTCTCCTGGATGGCAACGCCGTCGGAGTAGGGAATGTGGCCCAGGTGGCAAACCAAGATCTCGTCGGAGGGCATGTCCGCGTTGCGCATCGCTGCACTCAGCGTAGCGCTGGAGAGCTCATGCATCATGACAGCAATACCTCTGATGATATGATGCCTACATGCGCACGACCGTCACGCTGGATCCGGACGTCGAGGCGAAGCTGAAAGCGACAATGCGCGAGCGCGGCATCTCGTTCAAGGCCGCGCTCAACGACGCCGTGCGGGCGGGGCTCGACGTGTCTGCGCCAGTCTCGCGGCCATACAAGATGCCGACGGCTCCGCTCGGCGTTCGCATCCACATCGACAAGGCCTCGAGGATCGTCGGGGAATGGGAGGACGAGGAAGTCCTCCGCAAGATGGAAGAAGGCAAGTGAAGCTGCCCGACATCAACTTGCTCCTCTACGCGGCAGACGAGGACGCTGCTCAGCACGAGCAGGCAGTGGGCTGGGTCGAGGCAGCCCTCTCGGGAACGGAGACCGTCGCGTTCACGTGGCACACGCTGCTCGGCTTCTTGCGCATCACCACACGGGGGCGGGACACGCGCGACCCGTGGTCCGTCGAGCGCGCCCTAGAGGTGATCGACGGCTGGCTCGCTCAGCCGGTCGCAACGGTTGTCCATCCGACGAACCGCCATGCGGCGGTTCTGCGCGACCTGCTCGTTCCGCTCGGCGCGGGCGGCAACCTGACGAGCGACGCTCACCTGGCGGCGCTGGCGATCGAGCACGGCGCGACGCTGTGCTCGCACGACAACGACTTCTCTCGCTTCGCCGGGCTGCGCTGGGAAGATCCGCTGCGCGGCTGAAGCAGCCCGGATCGCTCAAAGCGTCAACGACGCCGGCGCCTGCAGCAGCTCGCGGATTCGCGCGAGGAGCTCTGCGGCGTCGGCGCCGTAGAGGATGCGGTGGTCGCAGACGAGCGTCAGCGTCATCGTCTGGCGCGCGACGATCTGCTCGTCGCGCACGACGGCGCGCTGCTCGACGGAGCCGACCGAGAGGATTGCGGCCTGCGGCGGGTTGATGATCGCGTTGAACGCGCGCACGCCGTACATGCCGAGGTTCGAGACGGTGAACGTGCCGCCGCCGAGCTCCGGCGGCGTGATGCTCTGCTCGCGCACGCGCGTGGCGAGCGCGCGCGTCTCGCGCGCGATCTCGCCGAGCGCCTTCGTGTCGGCGTCGAACACCGTCGGCACGACGAGCGCGTCGTTTGCGGCGACGGCGACGCCGACGTTGATGCGCGAGTGCAGCTGCAGCGCGCCGTCCTTGTAGCTGCCGTTCGCGCGCGGGTGCTCGCGCAGCGCCAGCGCACAGGCCTTTACGACCATGTCGTTGTACGTCGGCGCGTCGCTTGAGGAGATCCGCTTGAGCTCGGCGCGCAAGCGCACGCACTCGTCCATGTCGACGTCCATCTGCAGCGTGAAGTCGGGGATCGTCGCCTTCGACTCGGCCATCCGGCGCGCGATCGTCTGCTGCATGCGCGTCAGCGACTCGGTCGTCGTCTCGCCCTTCGCTTTGGTCACGTCGTCGCGCGCAGATGACGCCGGGCTCGCGGCGGGCGCGGCGTCCGAGCCGGGAAGCGCCGCCGGCGCAGGAGCGGCCGCAGCAGCGGTCGGGCTCTGCGAGAGGCCGGTCGCGCCGGCGCTCGCTGCCGCCTGCACGTCCGCTCTGACGATCCGCCCGCCCGGACCGCTGCCGCTGAGCGAAGCGATGTCGACGCCGGCCTCGCGTGCTACACGCCGCGCCAGCGGCGAGGCCTTGACGCGCCCGCCGGGTGAGGACGCGCTCGGCGCCGGCGCGGCTCCGGCTTTCGCTGCCGCGCTCGCCGCGACACCAGGATCGGGTGCGGGCGCGACGACGCCGTTCGCGTCGCCGCCGGGGCTCGCGACAGGCCGGTCGGGCTCGGCGCGTCCGTACGCCTCCTCGGCCTCGGCCTCGACGGCCGCCGGGCCGCCGCCTGCTGCGGCGCCGTCGCCGGGAACGCCGACCCGAGCGATCAGCTCGCCGACGGGCAATGTGTCGCCCTCGCGCGCGACCGTCTGAAGCGTGCCGCTCTGGTCGGACTCGTAGATCATCGTCGCCTTGTCGGTCTCGATCTCGACGAGCTCCTCGCCGCGCTTGAGCTCCTCGCCGTCGGCCTTCAGCCAGCGCAGGATCGTGCCCTCTTCCATCGTGTCGGACAGGCGCGGCATCACGATCTCTGCCATCAGGCGGCGCCTCCACGAGCGCCGACGCCGGCGCCGGCGCCGGCTGCGGCGGGCGCGAGCCCGAGCGTCTCGAGCACGGCGCTGACGATCTGCGGCTCGTGCGGATAGGCGATGTCCTCGAGCGGCTTGGAGTAGGGCATCGGCACGTCGGCGCCGGAGACGCGGCGGACGGGCGCGTCGAGGTCGTCGAACGCCTGCTCGGAGATCAGCGCGGCGAGGTTCGCGCCGACGCCGCCGTGCGGCCAGCCCTCCTCGACGATCACGCAGCGGTTGGTCTTCTGCACCGAAGCGAGAATCGTGTCGAGGTCGAGCGGGCGCAGCGTGCGCGGGTCGATCACCTCGGCCTGCACGTCGTGCTCCTCGGCGAGCGTCGCGGCGGCGCGTTCGGCGGTCAGCGCCATCCGCGAGACGCCGACGATCGTCACGTCTGAGCCCTCGCGCGCGACGCGCGCCTTGCCGAAGTCGACGAGGACGTCGTCGCCGTCGGGCACGTCGCCGCGGACGCCGTAGAGCGACTCGTGCTCGATGAAGATGACCGGGTTCTCGTCGCGGATCGCGCTCTTGAGCAGCCCCTTCGCGTCGGCTGCGGTCGCAGGTGTGGCGACGAGCAGGCCGGGGATGTGCAGGAACAGCGCCTCGAAGCAGTGCGAGTGCGTCGGCCCGAGCTGGTGGCCGGCGCCTTGCGGCATGCGCACGACGAGCGGCACGGTCGCCTGGCCGGCGAACATGTAGTGGATGTGCGCAGCGTGGTTGACGATCTGGTCGAACGCGAGCAGAGCGAAGTTGATCGTCATCAGCTCGACGACCGGGCGCAGGCCGGCCATCGCGGCGCCGACGCCGACGCCGACGATCGTGTTCTCGGAGATCGGCGTGTCGCGCACGCGCTTCTCGCCGAACTCCTCGAGCAGGCCGGCCGTGACCTTGAAGGCGCCGCCGAAGACGCCGATGTCCTCGCCCATCAGCATCACGCGCTCGTCGCGCGCGAGCTCCTCGCGCAGCGCCGCGTTGAGCGCGTCGCGATAGCGCAGCTCGGCCATCAGGCTCGTTCCTCGCGCGCGAGCGCGTCGGTCAGCTGCTGCTGGATCTCCTCGCCGTCGCGCGTGCCCGAGAAGGCGAGCGGCTCGGTCGAATCGGCGGCGTCCTTGCGCGGGTCGGTCGTGCGCACGGAGTACCAGCCGCGCGAAGCGTCGTCGAGCACGTAGACGTCGTCGTAGAGCGACTCGGGCGTCGGGAACGGCGAGGCCTCGGCGAACTCGACGGCAGCGTCGACGCGCGCGATCGCCTCGGCGTCGATCCGCTCGCGCTCGGCCTCGTCGATCACGCCCTCGGCGATCAGCCGGTCGCCGAACGCCGGGATCGGGTCGCGCTCGCGCCACTGCGCGACCTCCTCTTTCGAGCGGTACTGCTCGGGGTCGGCCATCGAGTGCCCGCGGAAGCGATAGGTGACGGCCTCGACGAGCAGCGGGCGGCGCTGCTCGCGCACGCGCTCGATCGCCTCGCTGAGCACGGCGTAGGTGTCGAGCACGTCCATGCCGTCGCAGCGCATGCCGGGCACGCCGAGGCTCTCGCCCTTGCGCTGCAGGTCGGTCACGGCCGAGTGGCGCCCGAGCGCCGTGCCCATGCCGAACTGGTTGTTCGTGACCATGAAGACGACCGGCAGCTTCCACAGCGCGGCGATGTTGAGCGTCTCGCCGAACGTGCCCTGGTTGGATGCGCCGTCGCCGAACGTGCACAGCGTGACGTCGTCGGCGCCTTCGTAGTCGGACGCGAGCGCCAGCCCGGCGGCGATCGGCAGGTTGCCGCCGACGATGCCGTAGCCGCCCATGAAGCGGCGCGCGATGTCGAACATGTGCATCGAGCCGCCGCGTCCGCCGGAGCAGCCGTCGGCGCGCCCGAACAGCTCGGCCATGACGTTCTCGGGCGGCGTGCCGCGAACGAGCGCGTGCCCGTGCGAGCGGTAGGTCGAGATCAGGTAGTCGTGCTCGCGCAGTGCGCGCGCGCTGCCGAGGATCGTCGCCTCCTCGCCGATCGAGAGGTGCAGGAAGCCGCCGACTTTGGCACGCGCGTACATCTCGCCGGCGCGCTCCTCGAAGCGCCGGATCAGCGTCATCGTCGAAAGCCACTCGCGCGCGACGTCGGGCTCGGGAAGGCCGTGTGCGACGTCGGGCTGCGGCGTGTCTGCCATCAGCCCTCCACGGTACTCCAGCGCGCGAGGAACTCGGCCGCGTCCAGGCGCGAAAGCTCCTCGCGCAGGGCGCGCGCGCGACGCGAGGCCTCCTGCGGCGGCAGATCCCAGAACAGCACGACTTCGCCGCTGTCGATCTCGACGAGCTCGATGTGGTCGACGCGCGCGACGTCGGCGAGCAGCGCCGGCGCGCGCCCGCCGCGCGTGACGATCAGGCAGTAAGCGGCCTTCGCCTTCATCGCGCCAGCGCTTCTGCGAGCGCGTGCATCTCCGCGGCGGCGCGCTCGATCGCGCGCTCGCCGTCGAAGACGACGCCGTCGATCACGATCGCAGGCACGCTTTTGACCTGCGCCTGAATCGCGGCGTTCGTGGCTGCGCGCAGTTGCGAAGCGACCGAGCGCAGCTCGGTGCCGCGCAGCACCGCTGAAGGGTGCATCTCGCATGCAGCGGCAGCGATCACGACGTTGTCCGGCTGCTCGAGGTCGCGACCGCCGGCGAACGCCTGGCGGAAGGCGGCCTGTGCGAACGGGACGACACGGCCGATCGACTTGGCATACGTCGCCGCGAGCATTGCCAGCTCGCTGTCGAACGGGAACGGCTGGGGCCAGCGCAGCGGCTGCAAGCCGAGCTGCTGCGCGCGGCCGGCGATCTCGGCGCGGAAGGCATCCGAGTCGCCGGCGAGGGCGCTCGCTTGCGTGCCGGCGCCGGGCAAGCCGGAGCTCGCGGCGAGGTCGCCGGCGCCGCCGCTCGGCTCACTCGCACTGCCGCTCAGCTCGCGCGCGAGCACCGGCTGCCACTCGGCCGCAGCGGGCAGCTCGTGCAGCACGCGCTCTGCCGCGAGGTACGCGAGCGGGCTTTGCAGATCGAAGTAGAAACTGGCAGAAACGATCACGGCTCAGCCGTGAATCAGCCAGCCGTCGGCCGCGCGGCCGGCCTCCATCACAGCCTCCGACAGCGTCGGGTGGCCGTGGATGATGCGCCCGACCTCGGCGTAGCCGCCCTCGAGCGCGCGCACGTTGACGAGCTCTTGGATCAGCTCGGTCGCGCGCGTGCCGACGATGTGCCCGCCGAGCAGCTCGCCGTACTTCGACTCGCCGACGAGCTTGATCATGCCGCTGCGGTCGCCGTAGACGATGCCGCCGCCGACGGCGCCGTAGGGAACCTTGCCGACGACGACGTCGTAGCCCTCGTCGCGCGCCTGCTGCTCGGTCAGGCCGAACGAGCCGACGTTCGGCGTGCAGAAGGTCGAGCGCGGGATGTCGATGTAGGCGATCGGATGCGTCGCAAGGCCGGCGGCGTCCTCGACGGCGATGATGCCCTCGTCGGAGGCCTTGTGCGCGAGCGCCGGACCGGCGACGAGGTCGCCGATCGCATAGACGCCGGCGCGGCTCGTGCGCATCGCGCCGTCGACTTTGATCAGCCCGCGTTCGTCCAGCTCGACGCCGGCCTCGTCGAGTCCGAGCCCGACGACGTCAGCGCTGCGGCCGGCGCAGACGACGAGGTAGTCGACCTCGAGCCCCTTCTCCTCGCCGTGCGAAAACGTGACGCCCGAGTCGCTGCTGAGCACGTCGGCGATCGGCTCGCCTGTGCGCACATCGATGCCTTGGCGCTTGAAGCCGCGCTCGACGAGGCGAGAGACGTCAGCGTCCTCGCTCGGCAGCAGGCGGTCGAGCGCCTCGATCAGATGAACCTCGCTGCCGAGTCGCGCGTAGCCGGAGGCGATCTCGGCGCCGGAAGCGCCGGCGCCGATCACGGCGAGGCGCGCCGGCAGCTCCGACAGCGCCCACGCCTGCTCGGTGCCGATCACCCGCGCGCTGAAGTCGATGCCTGGGATCGCGCGCGGCGTCGAGCCTGTCGCGAGCACGACGGTCGCAGCGGAGTAGGTCTCCTCGCCGACGCTGACGTGCCCGTCGGCGGTCAGCGCCGCGTCGCCCTCGATCACGTCGATGCCGTTTTTCTTGAACAGGCTGCCGACGCCGGAGGTCAGCGTCGTGACGACTTTCTCGCGGCGCGCCATCACGCCGGCGAAGTCGACTTCGACGCCGGCGACCTTCAGCCCGTACTCGTCGGCCTCGTTGATCTCGGCGAGCAGATCGGCCGAGCGCAGCACGGCCTTGGCCGGGATGCAGGCGTAGTTCAGGCAGCGCCCGCCGAGCTTGTCGCGCTCGACTACAGCAGTCTTCTTGCCGAGCTGCGCAGCGCGGATTGCGGCGACGTAGCCGCCCGGTCCGGAGCCGATAACGATGCAGTCATAGGTCTCGTTTGCCATCGCGCGCTGAGCCTATCGAAGCCGCGCGGCCGAACCCGACCCGTTCGATTCCTCGGTCACGAGGCGTCTACTTCCGTCAACTGCGTGCCCGATCTTCTCGGCGGCCGCGTCGGCGTCGGCGAGCGTGAGCGCTACGACGGCGGCCTGCGCGCGGTCGTGCACGCCGAGCTTGGCGTAGCAGCGCTGCAGGTGCTTCTGCACGGTGCGATGGCTGATCTCGAGGATCGCAGCGACTTCGCGGTCGCTGCAGCCGCTCGCGACCAGCCGCACCACCTGCGCCTCGCGGCGCGTCAGGCCGCGCCCGAGCAGCTCGACCTGGCTCGCGTCGACTTGCAGCGACTCCTGCTCGCGCGTGCGCAGCAGCCGCGAGTAGAGCGTCGCGTTGTTGTACGCCTGGATCAGATGCGGCCTGACGAGTTCGAGCAGATCGCGCTCGGCGTCAGAGAAGTCGTTCTCACGCCGGCTCAGCGCGACGCCGAGGATCATCTGCGACGGCGAAGGCAGCGTGAAGGCGATCTGGTGCTCGAGCCCGATCGGGCCGTAGAACTCGCGGTAGAGCTCCAGCGCGTGCAGCTCCGCCGCCGTGACGACGTCGGAGAAGCGAAACACGCGGCCGTCGCGCGTACGTTCGATCCGCTCGACGAGCGGATTCTGCGGCCCGTACTGCGCCCACACTTCGTGCCAGCGCGCCTCCAGCGGCGGATCGACGATCGAGACGATCTCCTCGGGGCGGCTGCCGACTTCGTTCAGCGAGACCCAGTTGGACGGCACGGCTTCGCGCAGCGCGCCGAGCAGGCCGCTGCGGAACTCGTCGATCTCGAGCAGCCCGTAGACGTCGCCGACCAGCTGCAGCGCTGCGCGCTCGATCTCCACGCGGCTAGCGCTCCTCCGCTCGCGGCAGCTCGGACGCTTGGATCCTTCCCATCACGCGCACGAGCTTCCAGAACAGCCAGCCGCCGAGGCCGACGCTGAGCAGGCAGATCGCGGCGGCTAGCCACGTCGAGGCGACGACGAGCGCGAGCGAGGTGACGATGATCTGAAACGTGAGCAGCGCCTCGAACGAGAGCACGGCCCAGTAGCGCCGCCGGTACATGCCTTGCGCGAGCAGCGCGAGCACGACGGCGAGCAGCGCAGCGCCCGGCAGCGAGCCGCCGTGACGGCTGAGGTTGTGAACGCTCGCGGCGCCGGCGATGACGGCGATCGCAAGCACGATGCAGACGCCGATCGCGACCAGCAGCGCCGGCGGGCGCTCGTCCTCGCCGAGCGGGCGCAGCGTCGCGCGCACGAGCGCTTCGCGCTCCTCGCCGCGCGGTCTCGGCGAGGGCGCGGGCTTGCGGCTACGCTCGCGCGTCGGCAAGCCGACCCCCCTCCGAGCGCTCGTCCAGGCGCGCGTACAGCGCCGAGGCGGCCGCCTCGGGATCGTCGGCGTCGGCGATCGCTCGCAGCACGACGATTCGACGCGCGCCGGCCTCGAGCACGGCGCCGACGTTCTGCTCGTGCAGCCCGCCGATCGCGAAGAACGGGACGCGCGCGTGCGCGGCGGCGTAGCGCACCAGCTCGACGCCGACGGCCGCGCGGCCGAGCTTCGTCGGCGTCTCGTGCACGGGTCCGACGCCGATGTAGTCGACCAGCGGCGCGCCCTCGTCGTCGCTCGGCGCCGCCGCGTCGATCTCCGACTCGGCGTGCGTCGAGAGGCCGATCAGCATCTCCTCGCCGAGCAGCGCGCGCACGTCTGCGACCGGCATGTCGTCCTGGCCTACGTGCGTGCCGTCGGCGCCGGCCTCGCGCGCGACGAGCGGTCGGTCGTTGACGATCAGCAGCGCTCCGAGGCGCTCGCAGAGCGCGCGCGCGGCGTTTGCGACGGCGACGAGCTCGTCGTCTCCGAGCTGCTTCTCGCGCAGTTGCACGACCTCGACGCCGCCGGCTACGGCCGCGCGGATCACGTCAGGCAGCTCGCGCCCGCCCGGTTTGCTGTCGCACACCAGATACAGCCGCGCAGCGGCCAGGCGCGCGCGCCGCTCAGAGCCAAGGTCGTTCATCGGATCAAGTCTCGCAGGGCTCGGCGTGCGCCGAGTGCGCTTGAGGCCTGCGGGCTAGCATCAACGCCATGCCCGAATCGCACGGATCGCCCGATCTGCTCGTGATCGGCGGCGGCGTGATCGGCCTCGCGATCGCCTGGCGCGCACGCGAGCGCGGGATCAGCGTGACGCTGCTCGAGCGCGAGCAGACCGGCGCCGGCGCCTCGCGCGTCGCCGCCGGAATGCTGGCGCCGGTAACGGAGGCCGAGTTCGGCGAGGAGGGCAGGCGCGTGCTCGCGCTCGGCCTGCGCTCGGCAGAGCTGTGGCCGGCGTTTGCCGAGCAGCTGCAGGCGGCCGGCGAGCTGGACGTCGGCTATCTGCGCAGCGGCACGCTGCTGCTCGCGCGCGACGAGGACGAGGCGCGCGAGCTCGACCGCCAGATCGCCTTTCGCGACTCGCTCGGCCTCACGACCAGGCGGCTGCGCGCGAGCGAGGCGCGCGAGCGCGAGGCAGCGCTCGCGCCGGCGATGCGCCTCGCGCTGGAAGCACCCGACGACCACTCGGTCGACCCGCGCTGCGTGCTCGCAGCGCTGCGTGCCGCCTGCCTCGCGGCAGGCGTGCAGATTCGCGAGCGCGCGCACGTAACGCGAATCGAATGCGACGAGGACGGAGGGCGCGTGACGGGAGTCGTGCTCGCGAGCGCTGCCGAGCGCGGTCGCGCGGAGGGCGCGTGGTTGGCGAGCGGCGACCGCGCCGGTAGTGATGCGCGCGCGGCGGGCGGCGAGCTCGTCGCGGCCGAGCGCGTCGTGCTCGCGTGCGGCGCCTGGAGCGGTCAGATCGGCGGCCTGCCGGCCGGCGCAAGCGTTCCGGTTCGCCCGGTCAGAGGCCAGCTGCTGCGCCTGCGCGATCCTGCCGGGCCGGGTCTGCTGAGCACGGTCGTGCGCTTCGGCGGCGGCTACCTCGTGCCGCGCGCCGACGGTCGCTACGTGCTCGGCGCGACCGTCGAGGAGCGCGGCTTCGACGTGCAGCCGGACGTCGGCGGCGTCTACGAGCTGCTGCGCGACGCACACGAGCTCGTGCCGGGCGTCAGCGAGCTGAAGATCGACGAGCTCTGCGTCGGCCTGCGGCCGGGCACGCCCGACAACGCGCCGGCGATCGGCTTCGGCGAGCCGGACGGTCTCGTCTGGGCGACCGGCCACTACCGCAATGGAATCCTGCTCGCACCGCTGACGGCCGAGATCGTCGTCGCGCTGCTGAGCGGCGAGCATGTCGAGACCGAGCTGCTGAGCGCGTGTGCGCCCGAGCGCTTCGCAGCGGTGCGCGCGTGATCCGGCTCAATGGCGAGGACTCGGACGTTCGCGCCGGCGAGACCGTCGCAGCCGTGCTCGCGCGTCTCGACTTCGCGCTCGACGCGCGCGGCGTCGCCGTAGCCGTCGACGGCGAGGTCGTGCCGCGCGCGCAGTGGCAGTCGTTTGCGCTGGCCGAGCACGCGCGCGTCGAGGTGCTGACGGCGATGCAAGGAGGATGATCTGGCGATGAGCGAGACACGACTCGCGACGGCAACGGCGAACGGGGCGACGCCCGACGACGCGCAGACGCCGAACGCCGCCGCGCCGCAGGCGCTTGACGAGCTGACGATCGCCGGGCGCACGTTTCGCTCGCGACTGCTGCTCGGCACCGGCGGCTTTCCGTCGCTGGCGGTGCTCGCCGAGGCGATCGCTGCAAGCGGCGCGGAGCTGGTCACGGTCGCGCTGCGCCGCGTCGATCCGCAGTCGCGCGGCTCGCTGATCGACGTGCTCGCCGACGCCGGCGTGCAGCTGCTGCCGAACACGGCCGGCTGCCACACCGCGCGCGACGCCGTGCTGACGGCGCAGCTCGCGCGCGAGGCGTTTCAGACCGACTGGGTCAAGCTCGAGGTGATCGGCGACGAGGACACGCTGCTGCCGGACGCGCCCGAGCTGCTGCGCGCGGCCGAGCAGCTCGTCGACGAAGGCTTCGTCGTGCTGCCGTACACGACCGACGACCCGGTGCTCGCGAAGCGTCTCGTCGACGTCGGCTGCGCCGCCGTGATGCCGCTCGGCTCGCCGATCGGCAGCGGCATGGGCATTCGCAATCCGTACAACATCGCGCTGATTCGCGAAGCCGTCGACGTGCCGCTCGTGCTCGACGCCGGCATCGGCACCGCCTCCGACGCAGCGCTGGCGATGGAGCTCGGCTGCGACGCCGTGCTCGCCGCCTCGGCGATCTCGCGCGCGCAAGATCCGGCGCGGATGGCTAGCGCGATGCGCGCTGGCGTGCTGGCCGGTCGTCTCGCGCGCGGCGCCGGCCGGATTCCGCGTCGCCTCTATGCAACCGCCTCGACGCCCGACGCCGGCCTACCCGACTTCGGCGCGCCCTGAGCTGCTGGGAGCGTCGCTGTCGCTGTTCGTGGGGCGCGCATGCGCGCCCCCGCAGGTCGGCGCATGCGCCGACCTGGCCAACCGTGCATGCACGGTTGGCTACTTGACTACTTCGATCGTTCCGTTCATCGAGGCCGGGTGGATCGTGCACTCGTAGTGGATCACGCCCGGCTTCAGCGCCTTGACTTCGAACGTGCCCTTTTCGCCGAAGTCCTTCGATGCGAACTTCTGCGGGCCGCCCTCGCTCGTCACGTTGTGGTCGATGTTGTCGAAGTTCGTCCACTTGATCGTGCTGCCGACCTTGACCTTGACCGTATCCGGCGCGATCGCGATGTTGCGATAGGCGATCGGCACGACGCCGCTCTGAATCGGCCCGCTCGCCGGCGCGTACTTCGGCGTCGTCGTCACTTTCAGGCTGCCCGTCGCTTGCGTCGAGGTCGAGCCGCTCGACGCGCTCGAAGCGCTCGTGCTCGACGACGAGCTGCTCGAAGAACCGCAGCCGCTGAGCGCGATCAGCGCGGCGCATGCAGCCGCCGCTGGAAGGCATCTGCTCATCTGCGCTCGGACCCTAGCCTAGACTGGCTCGTCGATGCGACGCTCATTTTTGACTGGCGCCGAGCTTTCGGCGCAGGAGCTCGACGCGCTGCTGACGCGCGCGCTGGCGCTGAAGGCCGCGCCGCTGTCCTCGCGCGCGCTCGAGGGCCGCAGCGTCGCGCTGATCTTCGAGAAGCCCTCGACGCGCACGCGGCTGTCGTTCGACGTCGGCATCGACGAGCTCGGCGGCCATCCGCTCGTGCTGCGCTCCGACGAACTGCAGCTCTCGCGCGGCGAGGCGCTGCGCGACACGGCGCTCGTGCTCTCGCGCCACGTCGCGATCGTCGGCGTGCGCACGGGCCCGCAGTCGATGCTCGAAGGGCTCGCCGAGCACGGCTCGATCCCCGTCGTCAACATGCTCACGGCCGATCACCATCCATGTCAGGCGCTCGCCGACCTGATGACGCTGCGCGAGGCGCACGACTCGCTCGCCGGCCTGCGCCTCGCATACGTCGGCGACGGCAACAACATCGCGCGCTCGCTTGCGATCCTCGGAACGCTCGCCGGACTCGACGTCGCCGTCGCCTCGCCGCCCGGCTACGCGCTCGAGCACGACCTCGAGCTGCCGGCCGAAGCGAGCGGATCGCTGTCGCTCTACAGCGACCCGCGCGAGGCCGTCGCCGGAGCGTGCGCCGTCTACACCGACGTCTGGGTCAGCATGGGCGACGAGCAGACCGCCGAGCAGCGCCGCGCGGCGCTCGCCGACTATCGCGTCGACGACGCTCTGCTCGACGCCGCCGCGCCTGGTGCGTTCGCGCTGCACGACCTGCCGGCGCATCCCGGCGAGGAGATCACCGCTGAGGTTCTCTACGGCTCGCGCCAGCGCATCTGGGACCAGGCCGAGAACCGTCGCCATGCGCAGAAGGCGCTGCTCGAGCTGCTCGCCGGCGAGGCGCCGTGAGCGCGTCAGCCGACATCACCGAGACGAGCGGCGCGAGCGAGGCCGGCGGCGACGAGTTCAAGCGCCCGCAGCGCGGCGACGAGCTCGAGCTGACGATCGAGTCGCTTGCGTTCGGCGGCGAGGGCGTCGCGCGAATTGGCGACGAGGGCTACGTCGTCTTCGTCGCCGGCGCGATTCCAGGCGATCGCGTGCGCGCGGTCGTGCACAAGCGCAAGCGCAGCTACGCGCATGCGCGCACGGTCGAGGTGCTCGAGCCGAGCGCCGAGCGGATCGCTCCGGTCGCCAACCACCCCGGCGTCCCCTGGCAGGTGCTGCCCTACGAGCGCCAGCTGCAGATCAAGCAGCAGCAGGTCGACGAGGCGCTGCGCCGGATCGGCCATCTCGACGGCTTCGAGCTGCACGAGATCGTTCCGGCCGTCGAACAGTGGCGCTATCGCAACAAGCTCGAGTACTCCTTCGGTGAGGCCGTCGGCGACGGCGACGGCGCGCCCGGCGAGCTGATCTGCGGCTTTCACGCGCCTGCAGGCGGCAATCGCGTGACGCCGATCGACGACTGCCTGCTGGCCTCCGAGCGTGGCAACCGCGCGCGTGAGCTGGCGCTCGGCTGGTGCCGCGCCGAAGGGCTCAGCGCGTGGGATCGCGGCAGGGCCTCGGGCGAGGGCCCGGCCGGTCACAGCGCGCGCGTCGAGCGCGGACGCGGCGGCAACCGGCGCGGCAGGCGCGGCGGCGGCCCGCCCGACGAGCGCATCGCGCCGGCGCCCGACGGACGCGCGCGGCTGCGCAACCTCGTCGTGCGCGAAGGGCGGCGCAGCGGCAAGCTGCAGGTCCGTCTCGTGACGACCGGCGGCGAGCTGGAGGTCGGAGCGCTCGCGCAGGCGCTCGCGCAGGGCCTCGGCGATGAGCTCTCCGGCGTGCTCTGGACGCGCTCCTCCAGCGTTGCCGAGACGACTGCCGGCGGCGAGACCGAGCTCGTCTGGGGTGACGAGCAGCTGCCCGAGCGCCTTGGCGACCTCGACCTGCGGATCTCGCCCGAGGCGTTCTTTCAGACGAACACCGAGATGGCCGAGCGGCTCTACGGCGAAGTCGTCGAGCTTGCGGCGCTCGAGGGCTGGGAGCGCGTCTATGACCTCTACTGCGGCATCGGCACGATCGCGCTGACGCTCGCGCCGCGCGCCGGCGAGCTGTGGGGCATCGAGCTGATCGAAGCGGC
This sequence comes from Solirubrobacteraceae bacterium, assembly GCA_036271095.1. Lineage (GTDB taxonomy): Bacteria > Actinomycetota > Thermoleophilia > Solirubrobacterales > Solirubrobacteraceae > Palsa-744. The sequence goes on along the minus strand of DATBBG010000062.1, from coordinate 7,464 downwards.
CGTCGCCGACGCGATCGCCGGCGCCAAGCGCAACGAGATCACGAAGGCGAGCTTCTTCGCCGGCGACACGCGCCTGGCGCTGCCAGAGCTGCTGGCGCGCGCCGGGCGCCCGGACGTGCTCGTCGTCGACCCGCCGCGCGCCGGGCTCTCGAAGAAGGTCGTGCATCGCATCATCGATGCTTCGCCGAAGCGCATCGTCTACGTCTCCTGCAACCCGACGACGCTCGCGCCCAACGCGGCCGAACTGGTCGAGTCGGGCTGGAAGCTGAAGCAGGTGCGTCCGGTCGACATGTTCCCGCAGACTCACCACATCGAGTGCGTCGCGTTGTTCGACCGGGCCGACGGCCGGCGCAGCTCGGCGTCCTCGGTCGCTCGCGTGCCGTAGCACGCCACGCTCCCCTCGTCCTTGCTCTGCTTGACCCTCGACCCGCTCGGCGGGCGAGATAGGCTGGCGCGATGCTAGCCGCGACGATTCGCGAGAAGGAGATCGTGATCGAGCAGCACCCCGACCCGGAGCCGGGCAAGGGTGAGGTGCTCGTGCGCGTGCGCGCCGCCGGGCTGAACGGCGCCGACATGATGCAGCGTCGCGGGCTCTATCCGGCGCCGCCCGGCTCGCCCGTCGACATCCCCGGCATGGAGCTCGCCGGCGAAGTCGCCGCGCTCGGGCCGGGCGTCGAACGCTTCGAGGTCGGCGCGCGCGTGATGGCGATCGTCGGCGGCGGCGCACAGGCTGAGCTGTGCCTGGTGCACGAGCGCCAGCTGATGCCCGTTCCCGACGCGCTCGACTGGGTCTCCGCCGGCGGCCTGCCGGAGGTCTTCGCGACGGCGCACGATGCGATCTTCACGCAGGGCGAACTGCGCACCGGCGAGCACCTGCTCGTGCACGGCGGCGCCGGCGGCGTCGGCACGGCCGCCGTGCAGCTCGGCCATGCAGCAGGCGCGCGCGTCACTGCGACCGTTCGCAACGAGGCGCATCGCGAGGAGGTCGCGCAGCTGGGCGCGAGCGTGATCGCGCCCGACGGCTTCGCCGAGCGCGGTCCGTTCGACGTGATCCTCGAGCTCGTCGGCGCGCCGAACATGCCCGAGAACCTGAACGCGCTTGCGACCGGCGGCCGGATCACCGTGATCGGCGTCAGCGCCGGCGCCAAGAGCGAGCTCAACCTGCTCGCGCTGATGGGCAAGCGCGCGCGCATCCACGGCTCGACGCTGCGAGCGCGCACGCTCGAGGACAAAGCGCTCGTCGCGCGCCTGCTCGAACGCGAGGTGCTGCCGCTGTTTGCGACCGGCGAGCTGCGCGTGCCGATCGCAGACACGTTCGCGCTCGACGAAGCCGCTGCCGCCTACGAGCGCTTCGCCGCCGGCGGCAAGCTCGGCAAGGTCGTGATCACGATCGGCGAGTGAGATGGCGCTCCGCGGCGAGCGTCTCGCACTGCCACGTGCCTGCGAGACACGCGCGGCTCACCACGGCACGCCGGTGCCGTCCCACGAGAAGAACTGACCAGTCGGCCCATCATCGGGCAGCAGCGCCAGCCGCACGGCGCCCGCTGCAGCCTCAGCTGGGTCGCCGCCGCTGGCAGCTGCACGCGCGTTCAGGTTGGTTGCTCGCAGGCCCGGAGCGAGCGCGTTGACCTTGAACCCGTCAGACGCAAGCGCCTGTGCATAGAACAGCGTCAACGCGTTCAGCGCCGTCTTCGACGACCGGTACGCCGCGGCGGTTCCTCCGGTCTCGAAGGGGAATTGCGGATTTGGGCCACTGCTCCATCCCAACGATCCCGTCCCGCTGGAGACGTTGACGATGCGTGGATGCGCCGATCGGCGCAGGAGCGGCAGCAGCGCGTTGGTCACAGCAAGGACGCCGAACACATTCGTCTCGTACGTGCGGCGAAAGCTCTCGACGCTCGCGTCCGGCGCGCTCTCTCCGTCGACCATCATGCCGGCGTTGTTGACGAGAACGTCCAGCTGTCCGACCTGCGCCGCGGCATCGTCGATCGAAGTGGAGTCGGTGACGTCGAGCACCAGCAGTCGCGCGTTCTCGCCGATCTCCTCGACCGCCTGCTCCCCGCGCTCGACCGTGCGGCAGCCGACGAGGACGGCAAGCCCGGCGGCGGCGAGCTGCCGCGCGATCTCCTTGCCGATGCCGCCGCTGGCGCCGGTGACGAGCGCTGTCGAGCTGGTGTGGCTGGCGCTGGCGATCATCGGTCGCGGATCAGTAAGGCGGCAGCGCCGCGTACCACTCGCCGAGTGCGCGAAACGAGGCCCAGAAGTCGCGCTTGGCGTCCTGCTCGTCCAGCGAGTCGTCGATGTTAGGCACGTACAGCGCGTCGATCATCGGCGTCAGCTGCTGGATCTCGCCGAGTCGCGGCGCGAGCGGATGCGCCAGCGGGATCTCCATCTCGTTGAGCGCAGCGAGCGCCTCTTCACCCATCACGACGACGATCTTCGGCTGCACGATCGCCATCTCGTGCACGACGCGCGCGATGCACTCCGGGTCGGCCAGCGAAGAGTCGCTCAGCGGGCACTTCACGCAGAGCGTGCCGTAGACCGCCAGCGGGTCGATCTGCAGGCGCTTGAGCGACTTCATCAGCGCGCCGCCGGCACGCCCGTAGAAGGCGACGCCCTCCTCGATCTCCGACGGCAGCGCGGCGTACTTCAGCAGCATGATGTCCGCCTGCGGATGCCCTGAGCCGAGCACCGGCATCAGGTTGCCGCGCGGGCAGTGCGGGCACGACTGCAGCTCGCGCGTGAGCGTGTTCAGCTCGCGAATCGCGCGCTCGAGGTACTTCTCGCGAATCTCGTCGTCGGTAACGGGCATCGGCTTCGAGAGATTTGACGGGGCCGGCGGTTGTCCTTGACCGTGCACCAGTCCTTGCGCGCGCTCGCTGTTCTTGCGCTTCTCACTCACGCTCGCTCGCCTCGCTCATCGCTCTCGTTCTAGCCGCTCGCGCTCACGATCGCCGAAGCTCCGCCGCGCCTCAGCTGCGCCCGCGTCCTCCTGCCGAGCGCCGCACGCGCTTGACGCGCCGCGCGCGGCTCGCGCGCTGCGCTGCTGCCGGCGTCGCGCGCGTCTGCAGGAACTTCAGTGCCTGCACGTACAACAGCGAGGAGCGGCCGGTGACGATCTCGGCGTCGCGCAGCGACTGCACGAACTCGACCGGCCCATCGAAGTCGTGCATGCGAATGCGCGCCGAGCCGAGCCCCTGCGCGACGTGCGAGTCCGAGCCGGCGCCGGCGAGGATCCGGTACTTCGCCGCAAAGCGCATCGCCTCGTCGTTGAACGACGGGATCGCCACGCGCGGGTTGAAGACCTCGATCGCGTCGACGTCGTCGAGGATCTTCAGCAGGTTCTCGTAGTCCGGCACCGAGTGCATCCGGTCGAATGGATGCGGCACGTAGACGACGCCGCCCTGGCGCTTGATCTCAGCGACCGTCTGCTCGAGCGTCATCCCGCGCGCGATCTTCTCCTCGATGAACAGCCCGATCACCTCGCCCTGATCGGCCGTCTTGACCTCCTCGCCGACGATCACCTTGACGCGCGGCTCGGAATCCGATTCGGCCGCCTGCGCGCGCGCCTGCAGCGCGCCCGAGATCTCGTTGTGATCGGTCACCGCAATCGCGCCGAGACCTTGCGCGCGCGCCGTCGCAAGCAGCACCTCGACCGGCGTCGCGCAGTCGCCCGAGTGGTCGGTGTGCATGTGCAGGTCGACGTCGATCAGCGGCCGTGCGGCGAGCTTGCTGCGCAATCGCTCGTCGCCCTCGCGCGAGTGCCGTCGCGCCGCGAGTCTCGCGTAGATCCGCTCGAAGCGATCCGCCGCGCCGGCGTCGTCGGCGACCAGCTCGTAGTCGCCCGGGAAGTGGCGCTCCATCAGCGCTGCCGTCTCCGCCGTGCTCGCCGTGCGCGCGTCGAGGCGACCGAAGAAGCTCTCGACGAAGCGCCGCGCGAGCAGCGTCGAGAGCAGGCGCTCGCTGGAGGAGTGAAACGAGCCGACGTTGAGCGCGCGCGAGTGGCGCAGCGCCGCGCTCGACGTGCTCGGCGCGAACGGCTCGTGCACGTGCACGAAGTCGAGCTCGACCGTGCTCAGCAGTTCCTCGATCGTGCGCGCGACGTCGATCGAAAGCGCCGAGCTGCGCCGGCGCGCTCCGGCCGCGACGTCGAGCACCTCGCCGACTGCAATCACGTGCGGCGCGCCGCCGTCGGCGCCGTCGAGCAGCGTCTGCGGGCGCCCGCGCGCAGCGCGCAGCTCGCGACGCGAGTCGCGCACACGCTCCTGCGACTGCGACGGCGCCAGCACGAGCACGCGGTGCCCGCGCCGCGACAGCTCCGCGCAGACCTGCGCGATGTGCGCATTGACCTCGTTCTCGTGCGCCTCCCACGGATACGGGCTGACGTGAGCGATCGAGAAGCGCGCGTCCATCGGCTGCTCGATTATGCCCGCTGCACGAGTGCTCGGCGACGGGCGACGCGCCGTCTCGACGCGCCGCTTTGCATCGGCTTCCGGCCTACTTCGCCGCGCCGGCTTTGGCTCGCGCCGCCGCTTTCGCTTTCGCTTTCGCCGGAGCTTTCGCGCGCGCGGAGCGTTTCGCCGGCGTTCCCGGCCGTCCGGCGTACTTCGCGATGAACTTCTCCGTGTCCGTGCGCGCCTGATCGTCCGGACGCTGGTTGTGCGGCGACTTCATCAAGTACGACGACGGCCCGTCGAGCTGGCCGCCGACGCCGTGGTTGAGCGCCAGCTTGCAGCAGCGCACGGCGTCGATCACGATGCCCGCCGAGTTCGGCGAGTCCCACACCTCGAGCTTCATCTCGACGTTCAGCGGCACGTCGCCGAACGCCTGCCCCTCGACGCGGATGTGCGCCCACTTGCGGTCGGTCAGCCACGGCACGTAGTCCGAAGGGCCGATGTAGACGTCGTCGGCCGGCAGCTTGTGGTCCATGATCGACGTGACCGCGTTCGTCTTGGAGATCTTCTTCGACTCCAGCCGCTCGCGCTCGAGCATGTTGTAGAAGTCCATGTTGCCGCCGACGTTCAGCTGCGACGTGCGCAGCATCTTCACGCCGCGATCGGCAAACAGCCGCGCGAGCGTGCGGTGCACGATCGTCGCGCCGACCTGCGACTTGATGTCGTCGCCGACGATCGGCAGCCCGGCCGACTTGAAGCGCTTGTCCCAGTAGTTCTCGCGCGCGATGAACACCGGAATGCAGTTGACGAAGCCGCAGCCGGCCTCGAGCACCTGCTCGACGTACCACTTGGTCGCGTCCTCGGAGCCGACCGGAAGGTATGACACGACTACGTCGGTGTGCGTGTCCTTGAGGATCTGCACGACGTCCGAGGTCTCGCCCGGCGCCTTCGTGATCTTCTGCTTGAGGTACTTGCCGAGGCCGTCGAGCGTCATCCCGCGGTGCACCGGAACGCCGAGCTTGCGCGGCACTTTCGCGAACTTCATCGTGTTGTTCTGGCCCGCCCAGATCGCTTCGCCGAGGTCTTTGCCGACCTTCTTCGAGTCGATGTCGAACGCCGCCGTGAATTCGATGTCGCTGACGTGGTAGCCGCCGAGGTCGACGTGCATCAGACCCGGCACCTGCTCGTTCGGGTCAGCGTCGCGGTAGTACTGCACGCCCTGCACGAACGCCGAAGCGCAGTTGCCGACGCCGACGATCGCCACGCGCACCTTGTCCTGCTGGTAGCGCGCCGCGCCGTTGCTGGAGGCGGCGCCGTTGCTCGTAGCGCGGCCGTTGCCGTTTGAGTGCTGCTTGATCACGAAAGAATGTCCTTTGCTGAGGGCTCGGCGCACGTGGCCGAGGCGCGGTTCACGAAGCCCGTGGGCTTTTCGCAGACTACTCCGCAGTCGCCGCTAGGTCACACCGACGAGCTCGCGCCGCACGTGCCAGATGCGCTGCCCGACCGTGACAAGGCTGAGCGCCGCGAGCACGTACACGGCCGGCGCGAGCAGCTCGAAGTTGCCGAGCGACGCGCCGCGCGCGAAGATCAGCCCGATCGAGAGGATCACGACGCGCACCGGCCGCGTCGCGATGCCGACCTTGCACTCGACGCCGAGCGCCTCGGCGCGCGCTCGCGTGTAGCTGACCATCAGCGAAGCGAGCACCGCGACGACGACGGCAGCCGCCGCGAAGCGGTGGCCGTTCAGCGCGAAATAGCCGGCGACTGCCGTCAGCACGATGCCCTCCTCGACGCGGTCGAGCGTCGAGTCGAGGAAGGCGCCGAACGGCGTGCCCTTGCCCGACATCCGCGAGTAGCGCCCGTCGAGCGTGTCCATGATCGAGCCGACGATGAACGCGATGCCGCCGAGGAAGAACAGCCGCTCCCAGATCAGCACCGCCGCGACGACGTTCAGCACGAATCCCGTCAGCGAGATCGCGTTCGGCGTCAGCCGCGACTCGATCAGCCGGTTGCGCATCAGCTCGCGCCGCTCGCCCGAGCCGATCGGCGCGCGTGCACGACGCTCGCCGGCGCTGCGGCCCGCGCGGTAGCCGCCTCGCCGCGCGCGCCGCGGCGAGGCGTGTTGCCTTGGCGCCACCGCGCTTGCTCGCTATCCGCCCACCGGCACGTGCGGCGCCGGTACGGTCGAGAAGCGCCAGACGGTCGGCCGCGCGCGCGCCAGCCAGCGCGCGCCGTAAGCCGAAGCGCCGGCCGTCAGCGCGCCGAGCAGCGCGTCGAAGATGAAGTGGTTCGCCGTCGCGATGATCACGAACGCGATCAGGAACGGATAGACCAGCCAGAGGATCCGCACGATGCTGTGCTTCGACAGCTTCGCCAGCGGCCAGCCGACCATCAGCGCGAACGCGACGTGCACGGACGGCACCGCCGCGTAGGGATTGACCAGCGTCGTCATCAGCCCGCTCGTGTGCGAGACGTGCACGCCGGTCAGATCCGAGACGGTGTCGATGAAGCCGTACTCCGGCATGAAGCGCGGCGGCGCCGTCGGGAACACGATGTAGCCGACGAGCGCGATCGCCATCGTGATCATGAACATGTTGCGCACGAAGTAGAACGAGCTGTTGCGGCGCAGGTACAGGTACAGCAGCGCCCCGAGCGTGATCGTCGTCTGCGCGTTGACGTACAGCCAGCTCGCGCAGACCATCAGCAGGTGACTGCCCGACGCCCATGCTTGGACCGACGGCTCGACGAACAGGTGCAGCTTCGTCTCGAGCGTGATCACGTCTCGCGCATGCGCGAACGCCGCGTTCGCGTCGCCCTCGGCGAGTCCCCGTGCGAACTTGTACGCGAACCAAACGGCGGCGAACAGCGAGATCTGCCGCAACGCGTCGAGCCAGCCGTGCGGCAAGACGCGCGCCTGCAGGAGACGAGCGCGAGCGAGCATCGCTGTGAAGCCTAGACGACGCCTCAGGTGCAGCGCGCGCCGTGCTCGAACACGCGCGCCAGCGAGAAGCCGATCGAGACGCGCACGCTGCCGGGCGCGCCGGCCTGCACGTCCGTCCATTCGCCGTCG
>DATBBG010000061.1:0-18304 GCA_036271095.1 Solirubrobacteraceae bacterium | reverse complement strand
GAGCGCCTGCTCGACCGGGCGTGCGCATTCGATGGCGGGATTGCCGGCCAACCGCCGGCGGCCGCACGGCGATTGAGGGACGCCGCGGTTAACCGGAAAGGCCCGCGAGGGGCGAGCGAGAGGCGAGCAGGGGCGGGTGGCGGTCCGGGCGGCCACCCGCCCTCGCAGCGTTCTCGACGATTGCGTCGATCAGCCGCGGCCAGACTACGCGCGGCAGGTCGTGCCCCATGCCCTCGACGCGCATCAGCTTCGACCCCTTGATCGCGCGTGCCGTCGCGCGGCCTCCTGACGGACGGACGAGCGGGTCGGCGCTGCCGTGCACGACGAGCGTCGGCGCACGCACGTCGCGCAGCTCGCGCGTGCGGTCGCCGGAGGCGATGATCGCCGCCAACTGACGCCCGCTGCCGGCAGGGTCGTGATCGCGGTCGTAGCTCAGCGCGGCCAGCTCGCGGATCTCGGCCGGGTCACGCGGCAGTCCGGTCGAGCCGATCGCCGTGAACAGACGCTCGAAGTGTGCAAGGTACTGCTCGCGGCCGCCCACCGGACGGCGCAGGAAGAACGGATACAGGCGCAATGCCGGCTGGCCGTTGGAGAGGGCGCCTGTGTTCGACATGATCGAGACGAGCGAGCGCACGCGCTCGGGGTGTCGCGCGGCGAGCGTCTGCGCGATCATCCCGCCCATCGAGGCGCCGATCACGTGCGCCGGCGCAAGCTCGAGGCGCTCGAGCAGTTGCGCCGCGTCCTCGGCCATGTCGGCGAGCGTGTACTGCGCGGCGCGGCGCGAGCGCAGCAGCAGCTGCTTGATCGTCGGAGGCGGCCCGTTGAGGTGCGTCGAGTGGCCGATGTCGCGGTTGTCGAAGCGTACGACGTGGAAGTCGCGCTCGGCCAGCTGGCGGCAGAAATCCTCGTGCCAGGCGACCATCTGCGTGCCCAGCCCCATGATCAGCAGCGCCGTCGGATCGGACGGCTTGCCGAAGGTCTCGTAGCAGAGCGTGATGCCTCTGCCGACGTCGCAGAACTGCTCATCCATGATCCCCGGACTCTAGCGAGCGATCGTCGCTAGGATCGGCTGTGATGGACGACCACGAGATCCAGAAGTTGTCGATCGACACGATCCGCGGGCTGGCGATGGACTCCGTGCAGAAGGCCAACGCGGGGCACCCGGGAACGGCGATGGCGCTCGCGCCGCTCGGCTACACGATCTTCAAGCGCTTCCTGCACGCCAACCCGAGGGACGGCGAGTGGGTCGACCGCGACCGCTTCGTGCTGAGCTCAGGCCACGCCTGCGTGCTGCAGTACTCGTTGCTGCACCTCTGCGGCTACGACCTCGGCCTCGACGACCTCAAGCAGTTCCGCCAGTGGGGTTCGCGCACGCCGGGTCATCCCGAGCGCGGCGACACGCCCGGCATCGAGATCACGACCGGCCCGCTCGGACAGGGCATCGGCAATGCCGTCGGGATGGCGCTCGCCGAGCGCTTCCTCGCCGAGCGCTTCAACCGCCCGGGACATGAGCTCGTCGACCACCACACATACGCGATCTGCTCCGACGGCGATCTGATGGAGGGCATCAGCCAGGAAGCGGCGTCGATCGCCGGGCACTTCGGGCTCGGCAAGCTGGTCCTCTGCTACGACGACAACCGCATCACGATCGACGGCACGACGGCGCTCTCGTTCGACTCTGAGAGTCACCTGCAGCGCTTCGCCGCCGAGGGCTGGCACGTGCAGCGAGTCGAGGACTCCGAGGATCTCGACGCGCTAGAGCACGCGATTGCGTCGGCGCGCGACAACGAAGCGCAGCCGTCGTTCATCTCGATCCGCTCCCACATCGCCTACCCGGCGCCGCACGCGATCGACACGGCGAAATCGCACGGCGCGGCGCTCGGCGAAGACGAGGTTCGCGCGACGAAGGAAGTGATGGGCTTCGATCCGGACAAGAAGTTCTGGGTCGACGAGCGCGTCTACGAGCACATGTCGCTCATCGACAGCGGGGTTCGCGTGCAAGACGAGTGGGAGCGGGAGAAACTCGCGCCGTGGCGCGAGCGCTTCCCGGAGATGGCGAAGGACTGGGATCTCGCTTGGCGCGGCGAGCTGCGCGAGGGCTGGCGCGAGGCGCTGCCGACGTTCGCGGCAGGCGAGGAGATCGCATCGCGCTCGGCCGGGCAGAAGACGATGGCCGCGTTCGCCGAGTTCGGCCCGACGATGATCGGCGGCGCCGCCGACTTGGTCGAGTCGACGAAGACGGTGTTCGACGGCGCCGGGCAGTTCTCGCGCGTCCACGCCGGGCGCAACGTGCCGTTCGGAATCCGCGAGCATGGGATGGGCGCGATCGTCAACGGCGCGTGCGCGCACGGCGGCATCGTCAAGCCGTACGGCTCGACGTTCCTGATGTTCTCCGACTACATGCGCGGCGCGATCCGGTTGTCGGCGCTGATGGGCCTGCCGCTGGTCTGGGTCTGGACGCACGACTCGATCGGGCTCGGCGAGGACGGCCCGACGCACCAGCCGGTCGAGCACTACGCCTCGCTGCGCGCGATCCCGCACCTGTGGGTGATCCGCCCAGGCGACGCTAACGAGACGGTCGTCGCCTGGCGCGTCGCGCTCGAGCGCGACGACGGCCCGGTCGCGTTGCTGCTGTCGCGTCAGAACATCCCGACGCTCGACCGCGACGAGGTCGCAAGCGCCGACGGCGTCGAGCACGGTGGCTACGTCTTGTGGGACTCCGACGAGGGCGCGACGCCCGAGCTGATCCTGATCTCGACCGGCGCCGAGGTGCCGACGACGCTGCACGCCGCGCAGACGCTCGCAGGCGAGCGCGTCAAGGTCCGCGTCGTCTCGATGCCGTGCATGGAGCTGTTCGAAGCGCAGTCACAGGAGTACCGCGACGAGGTGCTGCCGGCGTCGGTCAGCGCACGCCTGGCCGTTGAGCCGGGCGCGACGATGAGCTGGTGGAAGTGGGTCGGGCTCGACGGCGACGTGCTCGGAGTCGATCGCTTCGGCGCTTCGGCGCCGGGCACGCAGGTACTCGAGCATTACGGCTTCACCGACGAGAACATCGCCAAGCGCGCACGCGCGCTGCTCGAGCGCGCGCCGGCGACAACGAGCTGAACGACTTCAAGGGAAAAGGAGACCGCACCGTGTCCGCCTCTGAGAACCTCACACCGCTGCGACTGCTCTCCGCGCTCGGACAAAGCGTGTGGGTTGACAACCTCTCGCGCGAGACGAATCGCAACGGTCACCTGCAGCAGTTGATCGACGAGGACTCGGTCGTCGGCGCGACGTCGAACCCGACGATCTTCGAGAAGGCGATGACGGCCGGCGAGGCCTACGACGAGCAGCTGCGCGAGCTCGACGCCGAGCTGGCGATCAAGGACGTCTTCTGGACGCTCGCCGAAGACGACATCCGCGACGCGTGCGATCTGTTCCGTCCGATCTGGGACGGCGGCGGCGGGCGCGACGGCTACGTCTCGCTCGAGGTCGACCCAGGTCTCGCCTACGACACGCTGTCGACGTTCCGCGAAGCGATGCGGATTCACGAGTCTGTCGAGCGCCCGAACCTGATGGTCAAGATCCCGGCGACGAAGCCCGGCCTCGCGGCGATCGAGGACGTGATCTCCAAGGGCAAGTCGATCAACGTCACGCTGATCTTCTCGCTCGAACGCTACGAGCACGTCGCCGAGTCCTACGTGCGCGGTCTGGAGCGGCTCGTCGCCGAGGGCGGCGACCCGCGCAAGGTCGCTTCGGTCGCGAGCTTCTTCGTCTCGCGAATCGACACCGAGGCCGACAAACGGCTCGATCAGATTGGCGGCCACGACGAGCTCAAGGGCAAGCTGGCGATCGCCAACGCGCGCCTGGCATATCAGAGCTACAAGAAGATCTTCTCCGGTCCGCGCTGGGAGTACCTCGAGTCAAAGGGCGCCACGCCGCAGCGCGTGCTGTGGGCGTCGACTTCGGTCAAGAACCCGGACTACCGCGACACGATGTACGTTGAGGAGCTGATCGGCTCGGACACCGTCGACACGATGCCCGAGGAGACGATCCACGACTTCCAGGATCACGGCGAGTCGCGCGCGACGCTCGAGTCGAACCTCGAGGAGGCGCGCAACCTGCTCGACGAGCTCGCCGCTGCCGGCGTCGACTACGAGGATCTGACCGACACGCTCGAGCGCGAGGGCGTCGAAAAATTCGCCGCGTCGTTCGACGAACTGCTGCAGTCGCTCGAGCAGAAGCGCTCGGCGCTCGTGCCGGCCTGAGCGCCGCTGCCGAGCGATCTGTCGCGGACACGCCGCGCCGCGCCTGGCGCGCGGCTCGCGCTCAGGAGTACGGCAGCGGGATCAGCGTGGTGATGCGCAGCGGCCCCGACGGGAACGCTTCGGCGTCGAACGTGTAGGCGCGATAGGCCTTGCCGCGATAGGCGAACGGCCCGCTCGTCGGGACCGGCCCAGGCGAGTAGCCGATCGTGCTCTTGACCAGCTGGCCTTTCATGTACATCAGCACGTCGAGCCCGGCGAGGCGGTTGGCGAGGCGCTTGTAGCCCTCGTCGTCCTGGATCGAGAGCAGCAGGCTGCCGATCGTCTTGCCGTGCAGGCGCAGCGGCGCGCGCACGGGAGCGAGCACGTACGGGCCGCCGTCGTCGACGAGCACGTGTCCGCCGGCGCTGATGCGCAGGCGCACGATGTGCTCGTGCAGCAGCGCTTCGACGGCGACGCGCGTGGCCTGTGGATCGCGCTGCGCGACGGCGTGCAGCAGCGCTTGGTTGCTCTGCACGCGACGGATCTGCGGCTCGGTTCGCGCGCCGGCCTCGCCCTCGTAGATCAACCGCGCGATGCGCGTCAGCGTGTTGAACGTCGTGTCATCTGCGCTCGCGCCGCACAGCGGCTGCAGCGATTCAGTCGTACGCAGCACGAACACGCGCAGCGGTTCGTCGTTCGGATAGGAGCTCACCGCGAACGACGTGAACTCGTAGGCCTTGTCGTCGTGCGTGAACGTGCCGGAGGTCGGCAGCTTGCCTTCGGGCAACTCGAAGGCGCCAGCGAGAGTCTGGCCTTCGCCTGAGGGCGGATCGCTGCGCAGCACAGTCGACGCTTCGGCGATCCCGTTCGTCTCGGCGATCAGGCCGCCGTCGGCCCAGACGCTCGTCACGTAGCTCGCGAGCTGCCGGCCGGTCGCGTCTGTGATCGCGCCGCTGATCGGAGCCAGCGCGGGACCGCCGATTTCGGCGAGCACCTTGCCGCCGCGCACGACGCGCAGGTTCGTCAAGTGCCGTGTTGCGACGAGCGCGCGCGCCGCTGCGCGCACGCCGCCGGCGTCTTCTGCTTCGACGGCGCTGCGCAGCGCCTTTGAGCTTTCGATCATTCGCGTCGCGCTGAGTGTGCGTTCGCTGGAGACGCCCTCGCGGTAGACGCGCGCGGCGACGTGGCCGAGCGCTTCGAGCGCCGTCGCGGCGCACGATCCGGTCGACGCCGAGTCGACGTCGGCGCTCGCGTCGTCGTCGGCTGCGTGCCTGAGCGTCGCGCCGCAGCCGCTCAGCGCGACGAGCAGTCCGGCGAGCGCGCCCAGCGCGAGCAGCGCGAGCCTCGCCCGCGCGAGGACCGACCGGCGGCGACGGGGGCGGCGGCTGCGCACGAACGGAACCATCGGTCAGGATCCTAAGCCGTGGTTAATTACCCCGTGAGGTAGCTTTCACGGATGCCGACAGTGCTGATCACCGGCGCTTCGACCGGAATCGGCCAAGCGACCGCGCTGCGCCTGGCGCGCTCCGGCTGGACGGTGCTCGCGGGAGTCCGCAGCACGGCCGACGGAGAGCGCCTCGCCGGCGAAGCCCCGTCCGGGACGATCGAGCCGCTGGCGCTCGACGTGACCGACCTCGAGCAGATCCGCTTGGCGGCCGCGCGCGTCAGCGAGCTCGGCGGCGAAGGCGAGTCCTCGCCGGGACGCCTCGACGCGCTCGTCAACAACGCCGGCATCGGCTTCGGCGGTCCGCTGGAGCTGATCCACCCGGACGACTTGCGCAAGCAGTTCGACGTCAACGTGCTCGGGCAGATCAGCGTCACGCAGGCACTGCTGCCGGCCCTGCGCGCCGCGAGTGGACGGATCGTGTTCGTCTCCTCCGTCGGTGGCCGCGTCGCGATGGCGTTCACCGCTCCCTATGCAGCGTCCAAGCACGCGATCGAGGCGATCGGCGACGCGCTGCGCGTCGAGCTGCGCACCTCGCACGTACAGGTCGCGCTCGTCGAGCCGGGCTCGGTCGCGACGCCGATCTGGGACAAGAGCCGCGAGCTCGCCGACGGCGTCACGATCCCCGACAGCCTGCAGTCCGCATACGGGCACGTGCCGCAGGCGATGGACAAGGTTCTGCAGGACACGGCCAAGCGCGGCGTGCCGCCAGAGCAGGTCGCCGAGACGATCGAGCGCGCGCTGACCTCGCCGAAGATGAAGTCGCGCTATCTGGTCGGCAGGGATGCACGCGCGATGGTCGCGATCCGGCGGCTGCTGCCGGATCACGTCTTCGACCGCGTTGCACGCCGCGCGCTCGGCGTCTAGCCGAGTCGCCGCCGCGGCCTGCTGAGCCTGCAGCTGCGGCGGCTGCTCACCCCGGCGGCGGGTAGGTCGCCAGCCACGCGAACACGCTCGTCGTCGCGGCCTGCGTTTGCAGCATCCCCGGTTTAGCGTCGTTGGCGGGCAGCGTTTCGCCGTTCCAGGAGAGCAGGTAGAGCCCTTCGCTGTTGAGCGCGCGCGTTTCGGCGTTGCGCGCGTTGTCGGTCGCGAGCGTGTACAGCGTGTGATCGCCGTCGAGCGCCGACAGGGCGAGCATCCACTGCAGGTAGATCGCGTCGTACTGCGGCGAGAAGTCGAGCAGGTAGCCGAAGCGGTGCAGCGCAGTCGCCTTCAGCTGCTCGGCGCGCTGGCATTCGGCGGGCGTCGAGGTCAGTCGGCAGAGCAGCGCCTGCGCGTAGATCAGCGGCGCCTCGACGTAGTCGATCGGCGTCGAGTTGACGTTGCTGTCGGCATAGAGCTGATCGGGCGTGCTGAAGCCCGACGTGTTCGCCCAAGCGAGGAATTTGCGCGCCTCGGCGAGGTCGAAGGCCGAGCCGCTCTGCTGATACAGCAGCGTCGCCAGCAGCGTGTCGGATGCGAGCGCCGGCCCGGACTTGTACGGGTGCGTCGTGTTCCACCAGATCCCGCCCGACTGCGCGTCCCAGCCGGCGGCGGCGACGTAGTTCAGTGCGCGCTGCGCGTCGGTCAGCCAGCGCTTGGCGCCGGTCGCGCGGTAGGCGTTGACGAACGCAAGCCCCCACCAGCCGTTGTCGTCGAACCATGTCTCGGTGCTCGCCGTGCGGTCGCCGGAATAGGGCGAGTAGCCCGCGACCGGCCGCAGCCCGCGATTGAGATAGCGCTCGGCGCCCTTCGCGAACTGCGTCAGCGCGGCTCGGTTGACCGGCGTCGGCGACGCGATTGCGATCGCGTCGAGCGACTCGAACAGCGGCACGATGTCCCAGATCGTCGCGAGCGGATAGCGCGCGCGGTCGTGCAGCAGCTCGTCATACCAGCCCAGGCGCGAGTCGCGCCAGCGCTGTTTCGCCCGCGCGACGCCGCTTTCGGCGAGCTGCAGGTAGTGCTGCTGCGCGCTCGTCAGCGGTGCTGACGCGGCCGCGCGCGCGCGAGTTGCGCTCGGCCCGGCATCGCTCGCCCTGGCAGCGCGCGCGGGCGCCGCGAGCGCCGTCGCGGTGGGCGCGGTCGCGAAGGCCAGTGCGACGAGCGTCGGGATCAGCTTGTTCATCCGAGCTACAACCCGACGATAGGGAGATTGTCGCGGCGCCTGGCAACCGCGTAGGACGAGTGTCCGCGCGGCTACCGTTAGGCGTCGATGCCGGCAGACGAGCTGATCGCAGAGGTCCACGAGGCGAACGTGCCCGAGCCGCCGTCCGAGCGCGGAGTCTGGCTGCTAGCGCTCGCGCTCGGCCTCATCGGCGTCGGCGTGCTCGTGGCGGCGCTCGTGCTGCGCGGCGGTGGCGACGCAGCTCAGCGCTCGGCGCCGCCGCCGGCGGTCGTGACAGTCGCGAGCACCCCGGTTGCCGGCGCCGCCTCCTCGGCGAGCGCGCTCGCGGGCGCGTCAGCATCGAGCGCAGCTGCACGCACGAAGCGGGCGGCGGGCGCGATCGTCGCGCAGCCGTCGTCGGCGCAGCAGCAGCTCGATGCATCGCGCTTCGTCGATCCGACGCAGACGCACATCGCGCGACGGTGGATGGAAGGCTTCTACCCGATCTACGCGACCGCGCAGCGCACGTTCGCCGTCGACTGGCTGCTGCTCGCGTCGGTCCATCGCCAGGAGTCGGCCTTCTCGACCGCGCCGGGCACCTACGAAGGCCTCAACTTCGCGCACTGCTGCGGCGGGCCGATGCAGTTCAACGTGACGAACGGCCCGGTCACGACATGGGCGCTGGTCAGCGACTCCTACAGCTATGGCAGGCGTCCGGCGTCCTATGACCACGAGACGGTGAAGCACCCGTCGATCTACGACGATTTCGACGCGATCATGGGCGCTGCGCACCTGCTCTCGGCCGACGGCGCCGGCTACGCGCTCGACGGCAGCGCCTGGGACGCGGCGTATGACTACTACGGGCACGACGCGACCGGCGTGACGTACGCCGATCAGGTGCTCGCGCGCGCGATCGGCTGGTCGCAGCACGGCTTCTGCATCAACTGCGGCGTCGATCAGTCGATCGTCGAAGCGGTGCATGCCGCCTACGGCGCTCCGGTGCTGGCGACGCTGGAAGCGGCCGAAGCGCCCAAACCGGCCGGCGCGGCGAAACCACGCAAGCGCAAGAAAGCCGGCGGCTAGCGTCTGAGCAGGAACGACCTCGTCGCGCTGATCGGCGACTTGCCGCGCGGCGTGAACGTTCCCTTGGCGGTCAGGCGCAGCTGCTTGGCGCGCCGCAGCAGCACTCGACCGGCGCGCGTCGGCGACAGCCGGATCGTGCGCCGCCCGGCTGCCGTAAAGCTGACGCGTCCTGAGGCGACGAGCACCGGCTTCGGCTTACCAGCTCTCGCGAGCTTGGCGCCGCGCGGAACTGCGTACCAGCCGATCGCGAGTGTGCCGGGCTCCGGTGCGGCGAACGAGAGCGAGAAGCCGGCGCGCTTCAGCAACGAGGCGATTCTCGCGGCTTTGAGCGAGGGGATGATCTCGGCGAGCAGTCGCGCTCTGATCTGCGCCGAGCTGATCGTCGCCACGGGGGCGGGACTCGGGGTGGCCGGCGGTATCGCGGGCAGCGGCGTCGCCGGCGTGACGGCCGGCGGCGCGCTCGCCGGCCGCGTCGCGATGGCGCACAGCGAGGCGGCGAGCGCCGACCCGAGGGGAGCGCCGAGGCCGGTCGCCATGTCGTAGCCGATCGATACGGCGAAGGGGCCGACGCCGAACGTGGTGTCGTTGTTCGCACGGCCCGTCGCAGGGCTCGGTTCGACGACGTCACGGAAGTTGCCGGCGTAGTTGCTCGCGGCGATCTCGTACAGCGCGGGGTTGGCGAAGCCGATCGGCACGCCGGCGCACGCGGAGGAAGCGTCGGCCAGCCCGGTCAACGCGGCCCACAGCGGCGCGGCGGCGCTGGTGCCGCCGACCAGCGTCCAGCTCCCGTGTTCTTCGCCGCCGACGTGCACGACGTAGCCTTTGTTGGGGTCGGCGCTCGCGGCGACGTCGGGAGCCTCGCGGCACAGCGCGCTGCGACCGCAAGGGTCGGCGGAGGATTCGGGGCCGAGCACACCGAGCATGCCCGAGCCCGACTGGTAGCCGGGCATCGTCCAGACCTCGGAGAGCCCGCCGCCACTGCCGCCGAGGCCTTCGGAGTGCTTGCCGTCGTTCCAGACGCCTTCGACCGGCGGCAGCGTGCCGTCATAGCGGAGTTCTTCGGCTCCGTCGCGCGAGAACAGGCTGGTGCCGCCGACGCCGGTGGCGAAGGGTTGGCTCGCGGGGTTGTTGACCGACAGTTCGGTGTCTTCCGGTTCGTCCTGTTCGCACTGCTCAGAGCCGCTGTCGCCGGAGGCCGCGAAGAACGACTGCCCCTGGGCGGCGGCCTCCTGCAGCAGCGTGTTCTCGAACTGGATCACCCCCGCGCCGGCGGCGAACGTGAACGCCTCGCAGAGGCCGTAGGAGCTCGAGATCACCTTTGCGCTGTCGTCGGAGACGATCCGCGAGAGGATGTCGATCGGCGCGACCTTCTGTTCGATCGGCCCCTGGTAGACGAGCAGATGCGCCTGCGGCGCAAGGCCGATGATCTGCTCGATGTCCAGCGCGGACTCGAGGTCGCTGCCTTCGGATGGCGGCGGCCCGCCGTCGACGTTGACGTTCGTAATCGACGTGTGCGTGCCGTAGCACGCTTGGTAGGTTTCGACGTCGAAGGGTTCGTAGGCCTCCTGCTCGAACAGGGCGATCGTCTGACCCGCGCCGAGGTCGCCGGCCTGGTAGAGGCCCTGCAGCTGGTAAGCGGTCGCAATCTCGTCGGCGGTCTCGCCACCGAGTTCTTCGGTGACTTTGCGCGCGGCCGGGCACGGTTCGGGACCATCGCTGGCGAGCGGCGCGGCACTGGGCTCGGCGCTGCTCGCCGCCGGCCTTGCCGGCGAGGCCGTCGCCCGGAGTGGGCCTTCGAGGCCCTGCGGCTGATCGAGCGCGACGTCGTCGAGCCCGATCACGCCCTGCACGTACGGCGCGATCGCCGCGGCGATCGACGGCGCCTGCGCGTTCGCGTACGCGCTGCGGCCGTTGGCGAGCTCGACTTGCGCGAGCGAGAGCGAGAAGGCGTGCTCGACCTGTGCGGCGCTCGCGCGGATCGGCAGCGAGAGGCCGTTTGCGGCCGGCTGGCCGACCGCAAGTCCCTGTGCACCGAGCTGCGAGCGAACTAGCGCGATCTGTTGGTCGGTCGCGCCGAAGCGCTGCGCGAATTCGGCGACGCCGACGTATCGGCGAAACAGCGGCGAGGCAGGCGTCGAAACGGCTTCGGCGAAACCGTCCAGGCCGGCCGGATCCTGCGACTTCAGCGCGACGGTGAGCTGCAGCTGCCGCCCGGCAGCGAGTGGCGCGAGCGTTCGCGCGCCGCGTGGCAGCGCCGGCGCGTGGCCGACGCGGAGGCTGTCAGGCGCGGCGCTGGCAAAGGCGCAGGCGCCACCGGCCACGAGCGCGAGCGCCGCGCCGAGCAGGATTGCGACTGCGGCTCTGATCCTGCGGCTGCCCGCCAACTGAGACCTCCGGATCGACTGAATCGAGCTCGCCACGCGAGCTGCGCGCGTTCTCGCGCGTCAGCCTACGTGACGCTTCGGAGGTGCCTGGCGCGTGCTTCGGCTACGCCGCGTCGGCCTGCGCCAGCAGCTCGCCGGCGACGCGATCGGTCGCGTGACCGGTACCGCCGAGCAGCCGCCGCGAGAGCTGCGCGCGGCGGAAGTACAGCGGCGCGTCGTGCTCCCAGGTCGCGCCGATGCCGCCGTGCACGGAGATCATCGTGCGCGCGGCGTTGTCGAGCGCGCGGCCGGCGACCGAGCGCGCGGCGCTGGCGGCGAGCGCGAACTCGTCGGGACCGCCACGTCGCGCCCAGCCGGCGTAGTAGAGCAGCGAGCGGCCGTTGTCGAGCTGGCGCAGCACCTCGGTGAGCGAGTGCTTGACGGCCTGGTAGGAGCCGATCGCGCGCCCGAACGTGTGGCGCTCCTTGGCGTACTCGACGGAGACGTCGAGCGCCGTTTCGACGCTGCCGAGCGACTCGGCGGCGATCAGCGCCTGTGCGAGCAGCCAGGCCGAGGCCAGCGACTCCTCAGGCGCGTCGAGCAGCGTCGCGGGCGCGTCTGAGAGCTTCACGTGCCCGAGTGAGCGCGTTGCGTCATAGCGCGTCGTCGCCTCGATGCTGACGCCGTCGGCGCTCGCCTCGATCGCGACGCCGACGGGCTTGCCCCCCTCGAGCAGCGCGACGCCGACGAGCACGTCTGCGCCGGGCGCGTCGGGGACAAACGCGAGCTCGCCGCTGACGCGCGCCTTCTCACCGTCGGCGGTAGCCGTCGGCGCGTCGCCGCGCTGCAGGCCGCTGCGTGGGTCGACGCTCCAGGCGTCGGCGATGTCGTCGGGCGGGCTCACGGGCAGATACGCGGCGCGGCGCTCGCCGGTAGCGAGATCCGCGAGCAGCGAAGCGCCGGCGGGCGCATCGTTGAGGATCGCCGTCGCCGGCAGGTGGCCGAGCAGCGCGATCGGCGCGAGCACACGACCGCACTCGCCGAGCACGAGCATCGCGTCGAACGCGTCGAGCCCGGCGCCGCCGTGCTGCTCGTCGATCAGCAGCCCAGGCCAGCCGGCCTCCTTGGCCGTCGGCCAGAGGTCGGGCAGCGCGTCGGGCTTGCCGTCGAGCGCTTCGCGCGAAGCCTCGAAGGTCTTGTGGCGCGAGAGCGCTCCGCGCGCCGCCTCGCGCAGGAATTCCTGCTCGTCTGAGAGGGAGAGGTTCACTGAAGGCTCCTTGGTCTGAAGTTCGTCGGGCTGTGCGGCCGGCTAGGCGGCGGTCTTTTCCTTGGAGCGCAGCTCCGAGAACGGGATGCCCTTGTCCAGGCGCGGCGCGGGCGGCAGCCCAAGCACGCGCTCGCCGATCGTGTTGCGCAGGATCTCTTCGGTGCCGCCGGCCGACTTCAGCCCCGGCAGGAAGGAGATCATGTAGGCCCACTGGCTGTCCTGGTCGAGCGCGTCCGGGCCGAGCACGTCGGCGATCAGGTCGCCGGCTTTGATCGCGCCGCTGACGATCGTGATCTTCGCGAGGCCCGACTCCGGTCCGGGAACCTGGCCCTTCTGCAGAGCCGTCAGCGTGCGATAGCCGGTGAAGCGCACGGCGAGCATTTCGCTGGCGATCTCGCCGAGCTCGTGGCGCACCTCGGGGTCGCGTCGCGCGGCCGCGTCGCTGGCGATCGCCTGCGCGAAGCGCGTCGAGTTGTAGCCGAGCCCCTCGCTGCCGAGTCCGATCGTGACGCGCTCGAACATCAGCGTCGTCAGCGCCGTGCCCCAGCCGTTGCCGACGCCGCCGACGACCGCGTCGCCGTCGACTGCGAGGTCGTCGAAGAAGACCTCGTTGAACTCGGCCTCGCCGGAGATCTGGCGCAGCCCGCGCACGGTCACGCCGGGAGCGTCGATCGGGACGATGAACATCGTCAGGCCCTTGTGCTTCGGCACGTCAGCGTCGGTGCGCGCGAGCAGCAGCCCGTAGGAGGCGAACTGCGCGTTCGTCGTCCAGACCTTCTGGCCGCTGATCCGCCAGCTGCCGTCGTCCTGCAGGCGCGCGCGCGTCTGCACCGCCGCGAGGTCGGAGCCGGCGGCGGGCTCGGAGAACAGCTGGCACCAGACCTCGTCGCCGTGCAGCATCGTGCCGAGGTAGCGCGTCTTCTGCTCGTCGGTGCCGTGCGCGATGATCGTCGGGCCGAGCATGCCGACGCCGATCGCGTCGAGGATGCCAGGAACTTTCGCCTTGGCGATCTCCTGGTTGGCGATGACCTGCTCGATCGGGCCGAGCCCCTGGCCGCCGAAGTCCTTCGGCCAAGTCACGCCGGCAAGGCCGCCCTCGGCGAGCTTGCCCTGCCACGTACGCCGTGCGGCGAGCACCTCGGCCTCGTCCTTGATCGCGTCGGGCCCCTCGAGGACGGGAGCCTCGGCCTTGTGCTCGTCGAGCCAGCTACGCACCTGCGCGCGGTAGGCGGCCTGCTCCTGTGTGTCGTCGAGATCCACGGCGTTCTCCTTTGGCTGACTGACCAGTCAATCTATCGCGTCAACGGTACTCCTCCGGGATCGGTGGCGCACGATGTGAGCGCTCAGGCGCCGGCGGGCAGCGGCTGTTCGGCCACTGGCGCCTGGTGGTAGACGTCCTCGAAGCCGCGATTGAGCAGCTGGCGCGCCTGCGTGCCGGGATCGCGCGAGTTGAGCACGATTGCGCCGAGCTGTACGCCGCCGCGCTCGGCGGTCGCGACGAGGCAGCGTCCGGCGGCGTCGGTGAAGCCGGTCTTCAGCCCGGTCGTGCCCGGGTAGTGGTAGATCAGCAGCGGGTTGTTGTTGTAGAGGTAGACCTTGCCGCCCTTGATCGGGAGCGGCAGCTGGGCGCTGTAGGTGCGCACGATCTTCGCCAGCCGCGGCTGCTGAAGATCGACGTGCGCGAGCACGGCGAGGTCGGCGGCGCAGGAGAAGTTGCCGGCGTCGACGTAGCCGGACGGCGAGGAGTAGCGCGTGCAGCTCATGCCGAGCTTCGCGGCCTGTTCGTTCATCTCGGCGACGAATCGCTTGATGCTGCCGGCGTCGTGCTGCGCGAGCGCGATCGCCGCGTCGTTGCCGGACGGCAGCAGTAGGCCGTAGAGCATCGTTTCCAGCCGCACGTGCTTGCCGAGCGGCAGCACGCCGACCTTCGAGCCGGCGGCCTGCACGGCGGCTTTCGTCACGAGCACGCGAGCGTCGGGCGGCTGCGACTGGACGGTCAGCAGCGCGGTCATCATCTTCGTGATGCTGGCGATCCGCAGGCGCGTGTCGGGGTCGTGCTGCCACAGCACCTGACCGGTCGCGACGTTGAACAGGATGCCTGCGCGCGGCGGGTGGTGAAAGGCGATCTGGACGGCGTCGTGCGCGGGCTGGCCGATGCCTTTGAGCACGAGCGGCGGCTTGCCGAGCGGCAGCCCGCTCGCCGACAGCTTCGGCACCGGCGGCGCTTTGGCGCGAGCGCGCTGCACCGTAGCTGCGGGCGTCGTGGAGCCGCCGTGCGCTGCCGGTTTCGCGAGCACTACGACGGCGACGACTGCGGCGATCACGAGCGCGAAGACGCCGGCTCCAATCGCGCGACGACGACGACGACGGCGGCGCGCCAGCTCGCGCCGTCGGCGGCTCTGGTCGGAGGTCATGAACGGCGAGGTGCTCATGCGACCGTCCATCCCGCGCGCGCGGTGACAGGCTCGGAGCTGCGAGAAAGCGCGCGCAAGATCAGCGGGGAGGATTGCGCAGAGCGCCGACGATTCCGATCGACAGCAGCAGCAGGATCAGGATCGAGAGCACACCGGCGATCGTCAGCCCCTGTTCGACGATCGAGGCGACGGTCAGGAAGGCGAAGCCGGCGATGAACACGAGTACGGCGAAGAGGACGACGTTGCGTCTCATGCGCGCGCGACGCTGCGCTCCACTGCTGTTCGGTTGCTCGCCATCGGCTCAGTACACCGGCTGCGGCGGCGGGGGGCGCCGTTTCGCCGCGCGCCGCTCGGGGTCGGCAAGCGGCCGGACGACGCTCGCGCCGAGCAGTAGGACGGCAAGCTGGGCCGCGTAGGCGACGCCCCAGGCGCCGTCGATCGGGCCGGCCAGACCGGCGAGGCCGACCCACAGCTGCACGAGCAGCCAGACGGCGATCAGCAGCGCCGCGGGAACCTCGACGATCGTCGCGAGGAACGGGATCAGCGCGACGCCGATCACACGCGCGCGCGGGTAGAGCGAGAGATAGGCGCCGAGCACGGCGGCGATCGCGCCGGAGGCGCCGAGCACGGGCACGCGCGAGTTCGGCGCCAGCAACACGCTCAGGCCGAGCGAGACGAGCGCGCCGAGCAGGTAGAAGGCGAGGAAGCGCAAGCGCCCGAGCGCGTCCTCGACGTTGAGACCGAACAGCGCCAGCGCGATCGTGTTGGCGAGCAGCTGCAGCAGGCTGCCGGCGATGAAGATCGAGCTGAACGCGGCGCCCCAGTCGAGCTTCGCCGGCTCGGCGCCGTAGTCGATCGCGACCGTGCGGGACGGTCCCGAGACGAAGCTGCCGCCATGCACGATCGCGACGACGTAGACGACGACGTTCGCGAGCACGAGCGCGATCGAGACGACTGGCAAGCGCAGCAGCCTGACGTTGTCTTTGACGGGAACGATCGCGCGAGACTATCCGCGCTCGCTGCGAGCGGCGGACCTCGCGCTGGGCCTGCACGGCGAGCGACCTATGTCGGCGCTCGCGACGAACGGAAGCGACGCGCGAGGAGCTCGCCGCGACCATCCTGCCAGACCGCGACACCTCGCCCATGTGCGTCGATCACGACGGCTGGAGCTTGGCTCTGCGCGACATCTTCGATCCGTCCGATCAACGCGGGCTGGGACAGGCGTCCGGCGGGTGAGCGAAACAGCGCTACGAGCGGCCCGCCTTCCTGGTAGGCGGCCGCGGGGTCTGCTTGATCCGCGACGATCACGCCCTGTCCGCGGTCGTCGATCGCGGCAGCCGTCGTGCGATATCCGAGGCCGAAAGGGGTCGGAACGATCTTGGCCTGCTGCACGAGTCTTCCGCGCGGAAGCCGGGCGGAGGCGACGATCAGCGAGTGTGGCACTTCGGTTCCGAGCCCCGGTCCGATCCAGCTCGCCAGAGTCTCGCCGCCGGCGGACACTGCGATCGCGGGGTTCAGGATCCGTTCGCTTTCGCTGAGCGACTTGTCGCTCGCGAGGCGCTGCACGCGAAACCGGCCTCCCGCTCGTCGGGTTCCGAAGTTCCAGGCGATTCCTGTCGGAATGCTCGCGCTGGCGAGCATCGCGAAATCGCCGCGAGCGTCGTAGCCCTCAGACTGCCCTTCGAGGGGGTATCCGAAGAAACCGGGCACGCGGCGCTCGGCCGCCAGGCGTGCACCTTGCGTGACGAGCGCGTCGCGCAGGCCGTCGCCTTCGACGGCGCTGTCGAGCAGCAGGCTCGCGTGCCCGGTCGATGCTCGCATCGAGAAGACGTTGAGTTCCGATCCAAGGACGACCGCGCGTCCGAGCCGATGCCCGAACCGTCCGAGACGGGCGAACAGCTCCCGTGGACGAGCGCTGTTCACCGGGGGTGAGTCGTAGTAGAGGACCGCGAGCGTCGATCCGTTCGCGGCGAGCGCGAGCGAGCTCGGCTGTAGCGACCTTCGCGGCGTCGTCATCTGCTGGTAGCGAAACCGGTGGGCGCCGGCGGCGAGGGTCGCGACGACGAGATGTTCGCAGCAATATTCGGCGTAATCGAAGTCTCCAGGGACGGGAATGGTGATGGAGTGGTCGTTCAACGACCATGCGACGGCCACGTCCCCACGGTCGTCGATCGCGACGATCGAATCTCCCGGTTCGCCCGAAGCGACCGGTCGACTGGGGGCGAACGGGCCACCGCGGCGCGCGATCGACAGACGAAGTCCCGCCGGGGACGTCCAGACGAGAGCCTCGTCGCCTGCTGCATTGCTCACGAGGTCCGGCGCGGTGCTGCTGCCGGGATCGAAGTAGCTTTCCCCGCCGAGGTTCTGCGGTGCCGACCAAGTGCCGGAAGCTGCACGTGCATTGGCCGCGGCCGGGATGCCGAGAACGAGCGAGAAGAGCGCGATCGCTGCGATTGCACGTGTGACCGCCGAGATTCTGAGCATGGCACCAGTCAAACCCTGTGCACGGACGAGAGTTGCTAAGCCCGCTTTACGTGACCGCCGCGCGACGTCGTTGCTGCGACTCGATCGCTGCTAGCCGCTCGCGGCGAGCGGCCCGACGCCGGCGCGCGGCTGGGGCACGTGCTGGTCGGCGTGATACGAGGAGCGCACGAGCGGGCCGGCGGCGACGTGGTCGAAGCCGAGCTCGTAGGCGGCTGCCTCCAGCGCGGCGAACTCGTCGGGGTGCCAGTAGCGCACGACCGGCAGGTGGCGCTCGGACGGGCGCAGGTACTGCCCGACGGTGAGCACGCCGACGCCGTGCTCGCGCAGCACGGCGAATGTCTCGACGAGCTCGTCGTGGGACTCGCCGAGTCCGACCATCAGACCGGACTTCGTCACGACCTCGCCTTCGCCCATCTCGCCGGCAAGCTGGAGCACGCGGCAGGAGCGCGTGAATTCAGAGCCGCGACGCGCGATCGAGTAGAGCCGCGGGACGACCTCGACGTTGTGGTTGAACACGTCAGGACGCTCGGCGATGACCTTCGCGAGCGGCATCTCCTGGCCTTGGAAGTCGGGCGTGAGCACCTCGATCTGGCAGTCGGGCGCTTGGCGGCGGACTTGGCGGATCACGCCGACGAACGCCGAGGCGCCCTTGTCGGGCAGGTCGTCGCGGTCGACGGAGGTGATCACGGCGTGGCGGAGTCCCATGCGCGCGATCGAGCGCGCGACGCGCGCCGGCTCGAGCGGGTCGTTCCAGGTCGGCTTGCCGGTCTTGACGTTGCAGAAGCCGCAGCGGCGAGTGCAGGTGTCGCCGAGGATCATGAACGTCGCCGTGCCGCGCTCCCAGCACTCGCCGACGTTCGGGCAGGCGGCCTCCTGGCAGACGGTGTGCAGGTTCTCCGAGCGGATCAGCTCGGTCAGCTCGCGGTAGCGCTGCCCG